>NZ_BANT01000041.1 GCF_000333015.1 Gordonia hirsuta DSM 44140 = NBRC 16056
TCGTCGGTGGCCGGGGGCTGCCCGGCCGGGCGCTCCGGCACCGGCTCCCCGGCGGCCAGCGGCACCACCTGCGCCGCAGCGGCCTCGGCCCGAAGGCGCGCCTCGGCGATATCGGCGCCGGTCGCCACCGCCACACCCATGCGCCGTTTGGCGAAGCTCTCCGGCTTGCCGAACAGCCGCAGATCCACCTGGGGATCCTCCAGTGCCTGGGCGACGCCGGCGAACCGGATCGCCGGCTCCTCGTGCCGGCCGTAGATCACCGCCGAGGCACCGGGAGAACGCAACGCGGTGCTGACCGGCAGGCCCAGCACCGCGCGCGCATGCAGTTCGAATTCGCTGAGGCGCTGCGTGGCCAGGGTGACCAGCCCGGTGTCGTGCGGACGCGGGCTCACCTCGGAGAAGTAGACGTCGTCGCCCTTGATGAACAGCTCGACACCGAAGATCCCGCGGCCGCTGAACTCTCCGGCCGCCGACTCCCGGTCCCCCATCGCCGCGGCGATGCGCGCCGCGATCGAACACGCCGCGCCGTAGGCGATCTCGCTCATCGGCTGCGGCTGCCAGCTTTCGACGTAGTCGCCGGCGGACTGACGGTGGCCGATCGGCTCGCAGAAGTAGGTCGCCAGCTTCCCGGTGGCCGGATCCACCGCGCGCACGGTCAGCAGCGTCACCTCGTAGTCGAAGTCGATGAACTTCTCCACGATCACCCGGGTGGAGCTGACCCGGCCGCCGGTCATGGCGACCTCCCAGGACGCGGCCACATCGGCGTCGCTGTACATCACCGTCTGGCCCTTGCCCGAGGACGACATCACCGGCTTGACCACGCACGGATAGCCCACGCGGTAGGCGGCCGCCCGCAGTTCCTCCTCGCTGTCGGCGAACAGGTACGACGACGTCGGCAGCCCCAGTTCCTGATCGGCCATGCGCCGGATGCCCTCGCGGTCCAGGGTCAGCGACACGCCCTTGGCACTCGGGATCACCTCGGCGATCCCCTCGGCCTCCACCTCCACCAGCGCATCGGTGGCGATCGCCTCGATCTCCGGGAGCACATAGCGCGGGCGATGCTTATCGATCACCGCGCGCACCGCCGCCGGATCCATCATGTCGATCACCTCGGCGGCATGGGCCACCTGGTGCGCGGGCGCATCGGCGTACCGGTCCACCGCGATCACCTCGACCCCCAGACGCTGCAACGCGATGGTCACCTCTTTGCCCAGCTCACCCGAGCCCAGCAGCATCACCGTGACCGCATTCGGCGACAACGGGGTGCCCAGCACCTGCACCGGACCGGCCACCGCGGCCGGCTCCTCGTTCGACTCGGGGACCTGCGGATCGGAGGTCTGTGGATCGGAGGTCTGTGGATCGGTGGTCTGCAGATCAGGGGTCTGATCCGCAGCGTCCTCGGCAGGCGGGGCGGGGGTTCCGGGGTCCGGGGTTCCGGGGGCGTCAGAATCGGGAGACGACGTCATGTCCCGCAGTCTACGGCGCAGGCTCGCCCGGCGTCTGCGGCGATCTCCCACGCGCGAGGGGAACGTTCGGGATCACCCGCGGGACGTACAGTTCGGTCTCCTCGCTGCGGCCGCGCAGCACCATCGACTCGACCGGTTTCCAGCGGGTCCGCTCGGACTGCTCGGCCGCTTCGACGGCGCGGCGGCTGGCCCACGGCACCCGCGGATCCCGTTTGGCGATCTCGGAGATGCGGGCCCCCTCGTTCACCGGGTCACCGATCACCGTGTACTCGAAACGCTGGATGGCTCCGACATTGCCGGCCACCACCGGCCCGTAGCTCACACCGATCCCGGCACGCAGATCCGGCACCTCCGTCAGCAGCCGATGTGCGATCTCCCGGCCGGTCCGCAGCGCCGCACCGGCCGGATCGTCGATGCCCAGGGGTGCGCCGAAGATCGACAGCACCGCATCGCCCTGGAATTTGTTGACCAGGCCCTGGTTCTTCTCGGTGGCCTCCACGATCACCGCGAAGAACTGGTTGAGCAGGTCCACCACCTCGGCGGGCGAGCGCCGGGTGGCCAGTTCGGTGGAGCCGATCACGTCGACGAAGACCACCGCGGCCAGCCGTTCGGCACCGCCGAGTTCGGGGTCGCCGAGCATGGCCGCGGCGGCCACATCGCGGCCGACGTGCCGGGAGAAGATGTCGCGCATCCGCTCCTGCTCCCGCAGCCCGGACACCATGTTGTTGAACCCCAGCTGCAGTTCCCCCAACTCGGAGGCGTCGTAGACCACCAGATCGATGTCCTCGTCGACCTCGCCGCGCCGGACCCGCGCCATCCCCGAGCGCACGCCCTGGATCGGCGCCGAAACGCTCAGCGCGACGATCACCAGGGTGGTCAGGCCCACCACCACGGCGATCCCCGACAGCACCGTCACCGAGACGAAGACGTTCATCTTGGAGGTGTCCGGGGAGAAGGCGGCGAAGAACACCACCATGAAGATGCCCACCAGCGGGATACCGGTGCCCACCATCCAGGCGTGCACGGCGCGCGAACGCATCGAGCTGCCCCGCCAGCCCATCCCGGCCTGCAGGATCTTGGCCGCCACCGGCCGCAGCAAGATCTCGACGATCACATTCGACAGCGCCACCACCACGAGCCCGCTCATCACGGTGATCAGCACCGCCTTGGCCACCAGCTCCACGTCGACGGCCCCGTACAGGAAACCGAACAGGATCGCCGCCCCGAGCCACAGGATGAACTGCAGCGCCACCAGCTGCCGGCGCGCCCGGATCGTCCGTTGCGCATCGCGCCGGGTGGGGATCTGGTCGTCGATCGACCACTTCAGGGCGCGCAGCATCAGGACGGTGCCGATCGAGACGCCCACCACCAGCGCGCACGCGGCGTAGACGGGAATCCCGACCACGTTGATCAGCAGCAGGTCACGGCGCAGGAAATCGGGTTTGGGGATTCCGACCGCGCCCAGGGCCACCGCGATCACCACACCGATCACGTTGACGGCGACGATCGACAGGGTCAGCAGGATCTGGATGCGCAGCCGTTGCCGACGCGGGCTGGCATCGGCGGAGCCGAGCAGGATGGAACCGTAATCCCTGCTGAACCTGCCCGGCACGGCCGTGGCTCCGGTCAGACCAGGTCGCGGCGCACGATCGTCTCATCGCGACCGGGGCCGACCCCGATGGACGAGACGTAGGCGCCGGAGAGCTCCTCAATACGCAGAACGTACTTCTGCGCGTTCTCGGGCAGCTCGTCGAAGGTGCGACAGCCCGAGATGTCCTCGGTCCAGCCGGGCATCGTTTCGTAGATCGGCTTGGCGTGATGGAAGCCGGTCTGGGTCATCGGCATATCGTCGTGCCGGACGCCGTCGACGTCGTAGGCCACGCAGATCGGGATCTCCTCGATGCCCGACAGGACGTCGAGCTTGGTCAGGAAGTAGTCGGTGATGCCGTTGATGCGGGTCGCATAGCGGGCGATCACCGCGTCGAACCAGCCACACCGCCGGGAGCGTCCGGTGGTCACGCCCACCTCGCCGCCGGTGACCGCCAGGTATTCGCCCCATTCGTCGAACAGTTCGGTCGGGAACGGGCCCTCACCGACGCGGGTGGTGTAGGCCTTGAGGATGCCCAGCACCGTCTGGATCTTGTTCGGGCCGATGCCCGAGCCGACCGCCGCACCGCCGGCCGTGGGGTTCGACGACGTGACATAGGGGTAGGTGCCGTGGTCGACGTCCAGCAGGGTGCCCTGGCTGCCTTCGAGCAGCACGGTCTCCCCGCGTTCGAGCGCCTGGTTCAGCAGCAGCTGGGTGTCGGCGATCCGGTGCTTGACGCCCTCTGCCAGCTCCAGGGTCTCCTCGACCACCTGCTGCGGGTCCAGGCCCTTGCGGTTGTAGATCTTGGTCAGGATCTGGTTCTTCACCTCGAGGGCCGCCTCCACCTTCTCGGCGAGGATCTTCTCGTCGAGAACATCGGCCACCCGCACACCCACGCGGGCGATCTTGTCCTGGTAGCAGGGGCCGATTCCGCGGCCGGTGGTGCCGATCTTGCTGTTGCCCAGGAACCGCTCGGTCACCTTGTCGATCGCCACGTGGTACGGCATCAGCAGGTGCGCGTCGGCGGAGATCATCAGTCCGCTGGTGTCGACGTCGCGGTCTTCCAGACCCTTGAGTTCGGTCAGCAGCACCGACGGGTCGATCACCACACCGTTGCCGATCACGTTGTTGACGCCCGGCGTGAGGATGCCCGACGGGATCAGGTGCAGCGCAAAGGTCTCGCCATCGGGTAGGACGACGGTGTGGCCGGCGTTGTTTCCGCCCTGGTAGCGGACCACCCACTGCAGCTTTCCGCCCAGCAGATCGGTCGCCTTGCCTTTGCCTTCGTCGCCCCACTGGGCGCCGATCAGCACAATCGCAGCCATGTTCTAGGTGCCTCCCTTTCGGGGACAACCCTACTGGGTGAGGCCCGCAGATACCCTATTGGCGTGGTATCGACCGAGATCGTCCCGCCGCCCCCGGGCGCCGAAGCCGCCGCCCTGTCGCGCGCGGTGAACGCGGCGCTGGCCGACCCTGCCGTGCGCCGGCTCATCGTGCGCCCGCCGGCCGGGTATGCCGACCCCGACCTGTTCCTGTCCCAGGTGGTGGGAGTGCTGATGCGGCACGAGCGCCTCGACATCGAGGTCGCCTATGTGGCCCCGACGGCCACGCCCGCCACCAAGGTGTACAGCCTGCCGCACGGCGAGGGCGCCGCCGTCCTGGCCGAAACCGGGGTGGCACAAGAGCTTCCGTTGATCCGGGACGACGCGGCCACCGTGTTGGTCGGCCGCGCCCGGCACGTGGGCCTGACCGGCACCTCCCCGGTCCAGGTCACCGCGCTGCACGGCGAGACCTATGTCGACTCGGCGCGCCTGTTCGACGGCGATGTCCGGGCGGTGGTGATCGAGCCGCTGCCCCAGGCGCCCGGTGTGCGGGCCCGCCTGGATCGTCGTTTCCGGTTCGGCGGATGGCTGACCGGCCGCGCCGTGCAGACCGGGGGCACCAACCTGGCCGTCGAACGCGAGGGGGTCCTCACCCCGCGCGTGCTGAAGCGGTCCACCTTCTACCGTCATCATCTCGACTGGAAGCTGGTCCGCCCGTGAGCGCCTCCGCCGGCCGGACCGCGCTGCGGTCGGTGCGCCCGAGCGCGACGTTCTACGGGCTGATCGCCGCGACAGTGGCCGGCGGGGCGCTGCTGTGGGTCAGCGGGGACAACCGTTCGGGGACCGCGATCGGCGGCATGTGGCTGCTGATCCTGGCCGGCTGGCTGGTGTCGCTGTGCCTGCACGAGTTCGCCCATGCCTTCACCGCCTTCCGGTACGGAGACCACTCCACGGAGTTGCGCGGCTACCTGACGCTCGACCCGTTCAAGTACACCCATCCGGGGCTGTCGCTGATGCTTCCGCTGCTGATCATCCTGCTGGGCGGCATCGGCTTCCCCGGCGGTGCGGTGTACCTGAACACCGCGGGCATGACCGCGGGCCAGCGCAGCCGGGTCAGCCTGGCCGGGCCGCTGACCAACCTGATCTTCGGCTTCGCGCTGCTGATCATCGTGCGGCTGCTGCCTGCGGACCAGAGCAGCGGGAATCTGGCCGCCGGTCTGCTGTTCCTGGCGTTCCTGCAGATCACCGCGACCGTGCTGAACCTGATCCCGATGCCCGGCTTCGACGGCTACGGCGCGATCGAGCCGTATCTGTCGAACGAGACCCGGCGCAGCGCCGCCAAGATCGCACCGTTCGGTTTCCTGGTGGTCTTCGGGCTGATCTTCTTCGTCCCGCCGATCGCGCGGGGCTTCTTCACCCTGATCTACGCGATCATGGGCGTCTTCGGCGTCGATCTGACGCTGATCTGGGAGGCCCGCAACCTGTTCCTGTTCTGGGAGGCCCTGCCCGCCTGACCTGGCCCGCCCGAACCGGCCCGTCTGATCCGGGCCGTCTGATCCGGGCCGTCAGGCGAAGTAGTCGTTCAGCGTCACCGTCTGCAGCCGCCGGTGCGCGATGATCTCGTTGAACCTGCCGTAGACCCGGGTCACCGGCTCGTGGTTGGCGTGGCCGATCACGATGCGCTGGGCTCGGAAGTAGCGGCGGGCGGCCCCGATCAGGAACTTCTCGGTGACCAGACCCGAATCCGAGAGCGAACCGTCCCACAGCGTCGGCATCGTGTATCCCAGGTCGGCGGCGACCTTGTCGACGGCGGCATTGCGGTAGCCGAACGGCGGCCGGTAGTACGGGGTGCCGGTGACCCCGTAGGTGTTCTTCAGGAACTTTTCACAGCGGCCCAGTTCCTGGGCGACTCCGGCCGCGGTCAGCGAGGTCAGGTCCGCATGAGTCCAGCTGTGGTTGCCCAGCTGGATCTGTCCGGACTCCACCAGCGGAGCCAGGGCCTTCTTGTTGTCGCGCCAGGCATCGAACTGGCCGGTGACGAAGAAGGTGAACCTGGCGCCGGAGTCGGCCGCCCATTGCGCATAGGCGCCGACCACCTCGGAGCTGGCGCCGTCGTCCACGGTCAGCGCCAGATAGCGCCCCGGTCCCGGCAGCGCGGTGATCGGATGGTCCGGCAGCGGCACCTTCGGCGTCGGGAGCGCGGCCGCCGCCGGTGTCGCCGATTCGCCGGCTGGCACCGCTCCGATCGTTCCGGTCCCGGCAGTTCCGGTCCCGGCGGCCTGGTCGCCACGGCTGTCGGCTGAACATCCGGTGAGCAGCTGGGCGCCGCCGACCGCAAGGAATGCCAGAAATGTCCGTCTCTCCACGCGCCGATGGTAGCCAAGGCGGTGCGTCGACCTCCTCGACGGTCCACTCGATCTTGTTCGCCATGCCGAGCATCATGATCTTGGCGGTCAGCGTGCTGCCGGCGCCCAGCGTGGCCGGCGGTTCGGTCATCCAGCGCTCGTGGATGGTGAACCAGTCACCCCAGGTCTGCGGGTCGGAGATGACCGCCCAGACCGCGTCCGGGGAGGCCGACAGCTTCTCGGTGGTTTCGATGTGTCCCATGATGAATCCTTCTGTTTCGGGTCACCGGGCAGAACCGGTGATCGGGTGTGGTTGCGGGTGATGACAGGTCTGCGGTCTAGCGGTCGGCGCGCTGGTAGGCGGTCATCACCGCGGCGCCGCCCAGGCCGATGTTGTGCTGCACAGCAGCGATGACCCCGTCGACCTGCCGTTTATCGGCGTCGCCGCGCAGCTGCCAGGTCAATTCGCTGCACTGGGCCAGACCGGTCGCGCCGAGCGGGTGGCCCTTGGAGATCAGTCCGCCCGACGGGTTGACCACCCAGCGTCCGCCGTAGGTGGTGTCCCCGGCATCGAGCAGGGTGTGCGCCTGCCCCTCCTCTGCCAGCCCGAGCGCCTCGTACAGCAGCAGTTCGTTCGCCGAGAAGCAGTCGTGCAGCTCGATCACCTGGAAGTCGTCGGGACCCAGTCCGGACTGCTCATAGACCTCCCGGGCCGCGGCCCGGTTCATGTGGTCGCCGATGATGCCGGCGCAGGTGCCGTCGAAGGTGTTCGCGAAGTCGGTGACCATGGTCTGGCCGACGATCTCCACCGCCTGGCCGGCCAGATCGTGCTGTTCGACGAAGCGCTCGGAGTCCAGAATCGCCGCACCCGAGCCGTCCGAGGTCGGCGAGCACTGCAGTTTGGTCAGCGGGTCGTAGATCATCCGCGATTCGAGGATCTCGGCCAGGGTGTACTCGTCCTGGAACTGCGCGTACGGATTGTTCACCGAATGACGGTGGTTCTTCTCGCCGATCTTGGCGAAGTGCTCGGGAGTCGATCCGTACTTGGCCATGTGCTCACGGCCGGCGGCCCCGAACATCCACGGGGCAGGCGGGAAGAGCACCTCGCTGATCTCCGCCAGCGCCAGGATGTGCTTGTCCATCGGCTGCGCGCGATCGTCGTAGGTCGAACCGAGCGAACCCGGCTGCATCTTCTCGAAACCCAGCGCCAGCGTGCAATCAGCCAGCCCGCCGCGGATCGCCTGAGCAGCCAGAAACAGCGCCGTCGACCCGGTCGAACAGTTGTTGTTGACGTTGATCACCGGAATGCCGGTCATCCCCAGCTCGTAGACCGCACGCTGGCCGGACGTGGATTCGCCGTAGACGTAGCCGACGTAAGCCTGCTGCACCTTCTCGTACGAGATCCCGGCGTCGGCCAGGGCCTTGGTCCCGGCCTCGCGCGCCATATCGGGGTAATCCCAATCCGAGCCGTCCTCGTTCTTGCGACGGCCCGGCTTCTCGAACTTCGTCATCCCGACACCGACGACGAACACCTTCTGAGTCATGTCTGCACCTCCACGAAGAGATACAAACATGCACGCATGTATGTACAAGAGATGTGAGGCGGATCACTGTACAGCTCGATGCTTTCGCGGCCAGTAGCCGCAGCAGAGGACGTTCGGGGCGGTCAGTCGCCGGCGGGCGCCGACCGGTAGACCAGCGCGGCCGGATCGATGGCCTTACGCAGAACGGCGCAGGCACGATCCCAGCGCCGGCGCGGACGGCCGGAGCCCGGGTCGATGAAACCGGAGATCAGGATGCCGCGGAGCGCATCCATCGCGGTGTAGACGAAGTTGAGGACCTCGCGTTCGACGTCCGGGGCGAACAGTCCGGCCGCCGCCCCGGCGACAGCCCCGTCGACGGTGCGCTCGAAGGCGGCGACCTCTTCGCGCAGTACCGGATCGGTGCGTGCTGCCACCCACAATTCGACGCTGGCCACGAACAACGGGCCGTCGTGCAGGTCCCAGATCAGCTCCAACAGGGCGCCGACCGGGTCGCCGGAATCGCGCACCGCTCCGAGCTGGGCCACCGCCTCGGCCGTGCGCATCGCCGCCAGATGCTGCACGGCGGCGCTCACCAGATCCTGACGGGATCCGAAGTGGTGCAGCTGCGCGCCGCGGGTCACTCCGGCACGTCCGGCCACCTTCGAGGTGGTGGTGCCGGCATAGCCGTAGTCGACCAGGCACGCGACCGTGGCATCCAGGAGTTTGCGCCGCGTCTGCGCGCTGCGCTGTTCCTGTGTGCGCCGCCCTACTCGCTCCTGCGCCCCGGTTGCCACGCGTTCACCCTAGCGCGCCGCCCACCGCACCGAAGTAACATGCACGACTGCATGTCACTTCTCCTACGATGGACTCACCAGCTCAGCTTCTCGCAGCCGGCCGCCTGATCGCCGGCGGGATCCACCTGCACCGTGGCGTGCAGCAGTCCGTAGCCGGTCAGCACCGCCCGGGCGTCGGCGAGCACTCGCGCGTAGTCGCCGTCGCTGGAGACGTGCACCGTGGCCACGTCCATGCCGGTGGTCACCGACCAGACGTGCAGATCGTGCACATCCAGGACCCCCGGCACGGCCTCCAGATCGGCCCGCAGTGCACCGATGTCCAGGTGATCGGGAGTCTGCTGGTTCAGGATCCGGAAGGCGTCCCGGGCCAGCCGGATCGCGCGCGGGACCACCCAGATCGCGATGGCGATGGCGACCACCACGTCCACATAGCGCCAGCCCGTGGTCATCAGCACCACACCGGCCACCAGGACCCCGACGCTGCTGACCGCGTCGGCGAGCACCTCCAGATAGGCCCCGCGCACCGCGATCGACTTCTTCGAATCGGCCTGCAACAGCAGCATGACCACGACGTTGACCGTCAGGCCGATCACCGCGACGATCACCATCGTCGCGCCGGGGATGTCCGGAGACTCGCCCCCGATCCGCCGGATCGCCTCGTAGAGGACGAAGACCCCCACGCCGATGAGCAGCACCGCGTTGACGACCGCGGTGAAGACCTCAGCGCGGAACCAGCCGAAGCTACGCGCATCGGTGATCCGCCCGTGCCGGGCCAGCAGCAGTGCCGACAGCCCCATCGACACCGCGACCACATCGGTGAGCATGTGCCCCGCATCGGCGATCAGCGCCAGCGAACCGATCGCGATACCGACGAACAGTTCCACAAAGAAGTAGCTGCCGATCAGGACGACGGCCAGCACCATCGGCCACAGTCGCCGCGATCCGGCGTCGGCAGCCAACTCCGCCGCGCTCGGACCGTGGGAGTGCCCCTCATGACCGCCATGCGAGTGTTCCATGACCCGAATATATGCAGCTTCACGCATGTATTGCAAGGTGGGGCCGGACTCAGTCCAGACGCAGCTGTGCGATGGCCGACTCGCGCTTGAGGCCGGCAACCATCAGCATGTCGACCAGGAGGGAGCGCAGCTCCACCAGCAGGGCGATTTCGGAGAAGTCGCCGCCGCCCTCCTCGACCAGCCGGCGGGTCTCGCTGATCGCCGGCCGGGCCCGGCGCACGATCGACCGCAGCACCCGGGCGGCGTCGGCCCCGTCCGGCGAGCCCTTGGGCGGCGCGAGCATCATCTGCCGGAGGATCTCGAAGCCTTCGGGCAGTGCGCCGATCAAGTCCAGGACCGCCGGTTCCACCTGGACGCCGCGCTGGGTCAGGCCGAGTGCGCGCCGCGAGATGATCCGGAAGTTGCGCATGCAGTTGTCGATGGGTTCGGCGGTGGCCGCGATGCGTTCCAGCCGCGGTCGTTCCAGCCAGAACAGTGGCGAGAACTGCCCGACCTCCTGGCCGGCCCGCATATCCGAATGCATCGCCTCGATCGCGCCCTGGGTCCCGCGAGCCCGGCGCAGGACCGCGGCCACCTCGTCGGTGGACATCTGGCGCAGCGCCAGTTCCAGATCCCCCGACAGCTCTCGCAGCGTCTCGAGCACCAGTGCCGCATCCCGGCGCGGCCGATGCGCTGGATTAAAGGGCACCAGGGCGCCGATCAGCAGGGCGATACCGCCACCGATCATCGCGTCGAGGACGCGATCCCAGCCCGCGGACTGGTCCGGCAGGAGCAGCGTGGCGACCAGCACCGCCGAGGTGCCGGCCTGAGTGGTGACCATCGGCGCACCGTCGACCACCACTGCCACCATCATCGCCAGAAAGACGACGACGCCGATCTGCCACGGGCCCGAGCCGATCGCGGTGATGATCAGATCGCCGATGATGATGCCGATCAGCACCCCGCCGATCAGCTCGATCGCCCGGCGCCACCGCTTGGCCAGGACCAGGCCGAGCGAGACGACCGCCGAGATCGGCGCGAAGAACGGTGCGGTGTGGTGCAGGACGTCGAAGGCGATGAACCAGGCCAGTCCGGCGGCGATCGCGCACTGCAGGATCGGCACCAGCGACAACCCCAGGCGCCGCACGCGTACGGCGAGGACCGCCGGCAGCCGGCTGATCAGACGCGAGCGCGTCGCCCGGATCCGATCGGTCGTCATCGGCGTCCTCTGGGTCGAGCCGGCGGTTTCGACCGGCAGCGGGTCAGGCCAGGCCGAGTTCGGCGGCGGCCTGCGGATCGGAGTCGTTGAGCAGATCCAGGCAGCGCGTGTACTCGTCTTCCTCGCCGATCAGGCGGGCGGCGCGCGCCAGCGCACCCACGCACCGCAGGAAGCCCTGGTTCTGCTGATGGCTCCACGGCACCGGTCCGTAGCCCTTCCAGCCGTGCCGGCGAAGCTGATCGAGGCCGCGGTGATAGCCGGTACGGGCGAAGGCGTAGCCGGCCATCTGCTTGGCGACGTCGTCCTCGGCGTCGGTCAGTGCGGCCTCGGCCAGATACGCCCAGGCGATGGAGGCCGACGGGTGCGCGGCGGCCACGGCCGACGGGTCCACCCCGTTGAGGAGGTCGGACTCTGCGTCGTCGTCTCCGGTCAGCAGTGTCGGCGGCGGTCCCAGCAAATCTCCGAATGAGGTCACCCCGCCATTCAATCACCCCCGGCGCGGCGACCGGACTGGGCTGGCGATGTCGAAATTCGATATCCTCGTACGGTGTGCCGTCACCGTCGGCACCCGCCTCTCCCCCAGAACTCTAGGAACCGCGCAGCATGCCGACTTCGGACAACGACAAGACCAGTGCAGTCAAGAAGGTGGTCGACGCCTTCCGCGCACGCCGTGCCGGTGAGCAGGTTCCCGATGATCAGGCCGCGAAGAGCACCGCACCCCGCACGCCTGTGGTGAAGATCGAGCCGGGCCAGGCGCTCGGCGGCGGGGGCGCGGAGGCGCCGACCCAGGCGTTCGCCGTTCCCGCCGAGCTCACCGGGTCTGCCGGCGAGGTGACCGAAGAGATCGTGACCGACGAGGTGGCCGTTCCGCAGACGGACGCCGAGACCGAGGATGCTGAATCTGAGGCCGCCGAGTCTGAGTCTGAAGCCGACATCCCCGCCGACGAGGCACCCGTGGACGAGGCCCTGGTGGACCAGACGCCGACCGACCAGACGACCGCCGACGAGACCCCCGAAGCCGAGGCCGCTAACGAGGCCGGTGGGGGCAGCGGGTCCACTCCGAAGACCGGCGACGACGCCGATGAGGACGCCGCCGACACCGGCGACGCCGCCGATGCCCAGCGCGAGGTCGAGGTGACTGCCGGCGGAATCTCGCACGAGACCGTCGTCGCGGTCGACGGCGCCGGCGATCGGGCCGAGGTCGCACCCCGCACAGCGGTGGAGAGCGTGCACCCCGACGAGCTCGAGCGCCCCGGCATCGTCGAACAGCCCCTGGATCTGACACCCGGCGACGACGCGACCGACACCGCGCAGATCGCGCTGCCGGAGCAGGCGAAGACCGACACAATCGCGGTGGCCGGCGGCACTGCGCCGGCACCCGGAGCCGCTGCCGCCGGAGCCGCTGCTGCCGCCGCGACCGCTGGGGCCGGTGCCACTGCAGCTCCGGCCGACGAGCGCGCCGGTGAATGGTCGTCGACCCCACATCAGCCCGAGGTGATCGCTCCGACCACTCCGCCCGCCGAAACCAAGAGCCGCGCCAAGCTGGGGGCACTGCTGGCCGCACTGATCGCGCTCATCGTCGCCGGCGTCCTGATCTGGTGGTTCGTCTTCCACACCTCACCGCAGAACCGGGCGGCCGACGCGGCCCGCACCTACCAGACGGCGATGAACGACGGTGATCTGTCGAAACTGCAGTCGATCACCTGCGGCGAAGAGCAGAAGTACTACCAGTCGGTGTCCCCCGAGGAGTTCCGCAAGGCCTTCGAATCCCAGCAGGCCCGCAATCAGATGATGGCGTTCAAGAACGTCACCGGCGTGGCCGTCGACGGGAACACCGCCCGCGTGGGCGTCGACGTCTACAGCATCGGCGATCCCGATGTGACCACCTCAGCCCAGATCACCCTGCACCGGATCGACGGCGACTGGAAGGTCTGCGACAAGCCCTGACCCGGGATCGGCGCTGCCCGGCAGCACGAAGCCCCCTGCCGCCCGTGGGCGGCAGGGGGCTTCGTCGTCGCTGGAGCGTGAATCAGGCGGAGATCGACTTGCCCGACGACTTCAGGTCGTTGCAGGCCTCCACCACGCGCTCGGTCATGCTGGCTTCGGCCTTCTTCAGGTAGCTGCGCGGATCGTAGGCCTTCTTGTTACCGACCTCGCCGTCGATCTTCAGCACACCGTCGTAGTTGGTGAACATGTGATCGGCGACCGGGCGGGTGAAGGCGTACTGGGTGTCGGTGTCGACGTTCATCTTGATCACGCCGTAGCTGAGCGCCTCGTCGATCTCGCTCTTGGCCGAACCCGAACCACCGTGGAAGACGAAGTCGAAGACCTTGTCGGCGGCGGTCTTGCCGACCAGCTTGCCGGCGGCCTCCTGGCCCTCGAGCAGCACGGCGGGCTTGAGCTTGACGTTGCCCGGCTTGTAGACGCCGTGCACGTTGCCGAAGGTGGCGGCCAGCAGGTACTGGCCGTTCTCGCCCAGGCCGAGGGCGTGCACGGTCTTCTCGAAGTCTTCGATCGAGGTGTACAGCTTGTCGTTGATCTCGGCTTCGACACCGTCCTCTTCGCCGCCGACCACGCCGATCTCGACCTCGAGGATGATGTTGGCCGCCGAGGTCAGGGCCAGCAGCTCCTTGGCGATCTCCAGGTTCTCGTCGATCGGGATGGCCGAGCCGTCCCACATGTGCGACTGGAACAGCGGGTTCTGGCCGGCGTCGACGCGCTCCTGCGAGATCGCGATCAGCGGGCGGACAAAGGTGTCCAGCTTGTCCTTGGGGCAGTGGTCGGTGTGCAGGGCGACGGTGACGTCGTACTTATCGGCGATCACGTGCGCGAATTCGGCGAGTGCGACCGCACCGGTGACCATGTCCTTGACACCCAGGCCCGAGCCGAACTCGGCACCACCGGTGGAGAACTGGATGATGCCGTCACTGCCGGCGTCGGCGAAACCCTTGATCGCGGCGTTGATCGTCTCCGACGAGGTGCAGTTGATCGCCGGGAAGGCGTAACCGCCCGCCTTGGCCTTGGCGAGCATCTCGACGTACTTCTCGGGGGTTGCGATGGGCATCTAGAGTCCTCCAACGATGGGGTCGCACTCAGGCGTTTTCTTGTCCTCCCCAGTATGCCGGTAACGCGTGCACGATGGGCCGGACCCGCCACTGATGGCCGCTGCAACGGCCCAGATCACACTGCTAGGGGCGACGGATTAGGGAAACTCCCAGGTTCGCCGGGTACTCTGAACCCCCGTGATCGACGCTTCGTTGGCCAGCGCCACCACCACGATGAACGTTGCCCTGATGCCGGGCTTCATGGACCCCTACACCCTGATCGGGTGGTTCGGGGCCTGGGCTTTCTGGGGACTGCTCCTGGTGATCCTCGTCGAATCGGGTGTGCTGTTCCCGATTCTGCCGGGTGATTCCCTGCTGTTCGTGGCAGGTCTGATCGCCGCCGGCAGCGCCACCGACGCCCACCGGGAAGCCGTGGCCAACGCCAACTTCCAGCTGTGGCAGTTGTGCATATTCATTCCGATCGCCGCCATCATCGGCGGCCAGATCGGCTACTGGATCGGGCGCTATCTGGGCACGTCGATGTTCAAACCGAACGCCCGCTTCCTCAAGCAGCGGTACCTGGACGAGGCGCACGCCTTCTTCGAAGAGCGCGGCCCGATCACCATCATGCTGGCCCGCTTCGTGCCGATCGTGCGCACCATCGCACCGATCGTGGCCGGCGCCGCCAAGATGCGGTACTCGGTGTTCGCGATCTACAACGTGGTCGGCGCGATCATCTGGGGCGCAGGCATCGTGCTGCTGGGCTACTGGCTGGGCCAGTTCGAGATCGTGCAGAAACTGATCGAGCCGATCTTCATCGCGATCGTGCTGGTCTCGATTCTGCCGATGGTCTTCGAGTGGTACCGCCGCCGGCGCAACCGCGGGAAAGAGATCCCCGTCGAACTGCACCTGGACGACGGCCCCGAAGCCTCCTGATACCGCGCGAGGAACGCCCTATCCGCTGAGTCCCGCGCACGACGAGCCCGACCGTCCCGGCCACGCCGAGCGGATCAGATCAGCCTTCCCACATCGTTGGCGACGATATCGTCCAACGCTCGTTCGGCGACGGCAGCGATCGTCATCGACGGATTGCAGGCGGCCGACGTCCCGGGGATCAGCGCTCCGTCGATCACATAGAGGCCACGCTGGTCCTGCACCCGCCCGGACAAGGCGCAAACCGTCCCCCATGCACGCACCACCGAGTGGGTGCCAGGTAGTGTTGACCACCTTGTTCGAGTCCCCGAGGATCGCACCGGGTCCGGCGATCGCGGTCGCGGTCGGATGGATGTCGCGCCACTGCACGGCACTGTCCCCGTCGGCAGGCCAACGCAGAATCGCATCCCCGCGCCCGGAGTCGTAGACGAACCGGCCACGCCCCTTGCTCACGCCGAATCCCACCATCATGGTGGTGTGCAGATCGGCGCCGAGCGGTGGAATCGAAGCCTGAATGACGGTGTGGGCCCGGGACGGATCGGACCAGTTGCGACTGCCGAAGACCACCGGCCCCCCTTGCCGCGCACCGAAGTCTTCCGTGGGCGAAGTCCACGTGTAAATCCTGTCGGCGTTGGTGCCCCAGCCCGCACCCACTGCGTCGGGGAGGTCGGCGATCGCGCCGGTTGCCCGGGCGCGCACCAGCAGCCGCGTCGTGTGCACACTACCTGCCGCCATGACCAGGGTTCCGGTGGTGATGATCTTGTTTTCCAGCACCCGCCCCCGCAGGTCAGTGCGGTTCACCCGCACCTTCCAGCGTCCATCTTGCGCGCGGGCGACGTCGGTGACCTCGTGCAGAGTCGCGACCTCGAGCAGGCCCGTCGCCCTCGCCTGCTTCAGATAGGTCACGTCGACACTGTGTTTTCCACCGTTGTTCACCCCGAGCGCACCCGAGCCGTCGGTGTAGGCAGGCCGCATTTCGCCCCGTAGTTCGGCCAGTGCGTAGTTCCAGTCGATCGGCATCGGTATTTTCGAGACGGGCCGCCCGGCCCGTCGTGCCCGGGAAGCAAAAGCCCGGGCGGCGCGGTACGCGTCGTGCCGCACCAGCCGGTCCGGAGCCACCGCCAGTTTCAGCATCCGCGCCACTCGCGGATAGTGCTCTTGATTCAGGCGCGGCCAGTCCAGCCGATTGGGCAGGTGTTCTTCGAAGACCGCTTGCGAAGGCTGCAGAGATATGCCCTGATAGATCAATGATCCGCCGCCGAGGCCGGCCGGTGCCAGCGCCGTCATGTTCTCCCCGGCCACCGCATCGATCAGACCGACATAGGGACCGACGGGCATCCGGCGTCCGAACAGCGTGGGGTCACTGCGATGCCACAGGGCTCGCTCGTCTGGATCAGCAGCGCTGGGGAACGTCTTCGCGTTCGGCCCGGTCCGCCACTCCCTCCCACGCTCGAGGAGTAGCACAGGGACACCGGCCTGTGTCAGCCGCAGGGCCGTGACACCGCCACCGAAGCCCGACCCGATCACCACCACCCGGCGTTCTTCTCGGGTGAGTCGGACCCTGGCCGGTGCGGCCTGCGTCTTGCCCAGTGGACTGGCGAAAGCAGCAGCCCCGACCGCTGCTGCTCCCACCAGAAGGCTGCGACGATCGATCATCGTCGATTCCCTCTTCTGCATACTTCCTCCTTGAATATCCTAAGTCAATTGACTTATTCGTTTGGCGACACGAATTCCCGGCGGTGGGCCTACGCCATGGCCGACAGCGCCATAGGCGATCATGGCCTCATGAGCGATGAGCCGACCACCCAGGCGTTACAGACTCGTCGACTCCTGCTCGCTGCGGCCGAAGAGCTGTTCGCCGCACGGGGAATCGCCGCTGTATCCAACCGTCAGATCTGCGAGGCGGCCGGCCAGGGGAACAACTACGCCGTCGGCTACCACTTCGGCAACCGCGACGGCCTCCTCTCAGCGCTCCTCGAGGTCCACAACGAGCCGATCGAACAGATCCGCGCACGGATGGTCGATGACTTGAGCTACATCACCGAGGTGCGTGACTGGCTTCGCTGCCTGGTCCAGCCGCAGCTCGAGTACCTCGGAACGGCGCCCCGCCGAACGCACTTCGCCGCCCTGTGCGCACAGTTGGCCGTGGATCCAGAAAACACGTCGCTGATCCATCGGGCCGCAGCCGAATCATCGTCATTGCGCCGCATCCTCGACGGGCTCTACGCCAGCCTGCCGCCCCTTCCGGAGACCGCGGTCACCGTGCGGAATCTGATGACCCAGCACCTACTGATCTCGATGTTCGCCAGCTTCGAGAACTCACGCAATGCCTCCGAAGCGCTGGACCACGAATCATGGCGAGCGTTCTCGGCCGCAGTGGTCGACGGGCTCATCGGCCTCTGGCTCGCACCGGCTACCTGACCATCTGAATCGCGGACAGCGTTCCCGCGGCGTCTCCTCCACTTTCACGGATGCCATTCTGAGTCACATGACTTATCAGCGCAGTATGTTCTCGGCTCCATGTGGGGTAGATCACCGTTGCGATGGGATGGCGTGATCTCCCGACGCGTTCGCTTGGGAGGGTTGCGGTATGTGCCGACTCAGGCGGGGTCCATCCAGAAGTCCAGCTCCAGCCCGTCGATCGGCCCCGGGCTCACCTGGTACTGCGCGAGGTCGGAGACGCCCGCGACGGTGAGGACCTCGTCGTCGATGTAGAACTGGCCGGTCGGTCCGCCAGCCGGGCGGGTGATGATCGCCATCGCCGCATCGGCCATGATCTGCGGCGTCCGGCTGGCCGAGACCAGGTCTTCGCCCAGAATGTTGCGTACCGCGGCGGTGTCGATGGTGGTGCGCGGCCACAGCGAGTTCACGGCGATGCCGTCGGCCTGCAGTTCACGGGCCAACCCCAGGGTCACCAGCGACATGGCGAACTTGGAGATGGTGTAGCCGGTGCCGATCTTGTCGAACCATGCCGGGTCCAGGTTCAGCGGCGGCGACAGCGTCACGATGTCCGCATTCGTCGACTCGCGCAGGTACGGGATCGCCAGCTTGGACAGCAGGAAGGCACCGCGGGTGTTGATGCTCTGCATGAGGTCGTACTTCTTCATGCTGAGGTCTTCGGTGCCGGTGATGTCCAGCGCGCTGGCGTTGTTGACGACGATGTCGATTCCGCCGAAACGCTCGACGGTCTGGGCCACCGCGGCGGCCACCTGCTCGTCGTCGCGGATGTCCCCGACGATCGGCAGCGCCTGGCCGCCGGCCTCCTCGACGGCCGCGGCGGCGGTGAAGACGGTGCCGGGCAGTTTGGGATGAGGCTCGGCGGTCTTGGCGATCATCGCGATGTTCGCGCCGGCGCGCGCGGCGCTCAGCGCGATGGCTTCGCCGATGCCCCGGCTGCCGCCGGACATCAGCAGGGTACGTCCGGCCAGCGGCCGGTCAGGAGTGGTCGTCATGGGTTCAGTGTCCTTCTCGATCAGTGATGTCTCGATCAGTGCTTGAGCTGCGGCGCGCGGTCTACTTGGGGGCCATCCGGATGGCACCGTCGAGCCGGATGGTCTCGCCGTTGAGCATTCCGTTCTCGACGATGTGCAGCGCAAGCGCCGCGTACTCGTCGGCCCGCCCCAACCGCGACGGGTGCGGAACCTGCGCACCCAGGGAGGCCTGCGCGGCCTCGGGCAGACCCGCCAGCATCGGGGTCTCGAAGATGCCCGGGGCGATGGTGACGACCCGGATCGCCGAGGAGGCGAGCTCGCGGGCGATCGGCAGGGTCATCGCCGCCACGCCGCCCTTGGAGGCCGCATAGGCCGGCTGGCCGATCTGGCCGTCGAAGGCGGCCACCGACGCGGTGTTGACGATCACGCCGCGATCGCCGTCGACCGGCTCGTTACCGGCCATGGCGGCCGCGGTCAGCCGGATCACATTGAAGGTGCCGACCAGGTTGATCCGCACGACCCGTTCGAAATCGGTCAGCGACAGTGGACCACCCCGGCCGAGAACCTTGCCGGGGGTGCCCACGCCCGCGCAGTTGACCACCACGCGCAGCGCACCGAGTTCGGCGGCGGCGGCCACCGCAGCGGCCACATCGTCCTCGGAGGTGACATCGGCCGGCACGAAGACGGCGCGTTCACCCAGCGCCGCGGCGGCCTCGGCACCGTCGGAGGACGGCAGGTCGACCAGCACGACGGCGGCGCCGGCCGCGTGCAGCGCGCGAGCGGTGGCGTTACCGAGCCCGGAGGCGGCTCCGGTGACCAGGGCGACAGAATCGGTCAGTTTCATTGGTGATGTTCCTTTTCCAGAGGAGGGATTGAGGTGTCCA
Source organism: Gordonia hirsuta DSM 44140 = NBRC 16056 (assembly GCF_000333015.1). GTDB lineage: Bacteria > Actinomycetota > Actinomycetes > Mycobacteriales > Mycobacteriaceae > Gordonia > Gordonia hirsuta. The sequence goes on from NZ_BANT01000041.1 coordinate 19,545, forward strand.
AGGACGGCTCAGCGAGCCGCAAGGCCGCGGGCGATCACCAGACGCTGGATCTGGTTGGTGCCCTCGAAGATCTGGGTGATCTTGGCTTCGCGCATGAAGCGTTCGACGCGGAAGTCACGGGTGTAGCCGTTACCGCCGAAGACCTGCACGGCATCGGTGGTCACCCGCATGGCGGTATCGGTGGCGGTCAGCTTGGCCACCGATGCCTGCCGCGAGTAGGGCAGCCCGCGATCGCGGCGGCGGGCCGCATCCAGATAGGTGGCCCGCGCGGCATCGACGGCCGCGGCCATATCGGCGAGCAGGAAACCCAGTCCCTGGTGGTCGATGATGGCGGTGCCGAAGGTCTGGCGCTCCTTGGCATAGGCGACGGCCTCGTCGAGTGCGGCCTGGGCGATACCGGTGGCGACCGCGGCGATGCCGAGCCGGCCCGAATCCAGCGCGCTGAACGCGATCGAGAGCCCCTGGCCCTCCTCGCCGATGCGCCGCTCGGCCGGCAGTAGGGCATCGTCGTACGAGGCCGAGGTGGTCGGCACCGCGGCCAGACCCATCTTCTCTTCGGGCCGGCCGAAACTCAGCCCGTCCAGGTCGCCGGGGACCAGGAAGCACGAGATGCCCCGGCTGCCCTCCCCCGTGCGCGCGAAGAGGTTGTAGAAGTCGGCGATTCCACCGTGGGTGATCCACGCCTTGGTGCCGCGGATCCGGTAGCCGTCGTCGGTGGCGGTCGCCCGGCAGGTCAGGGCCGCCGCGTCCGAACCGGCGTCCGGCTCGGACAGCGAGTAGGCGCCGATCGTGGCTCCGCCGAGCATCTCCGGCAGCCAGCGCTGCTGCTGCTCCGGTGTGCCGAAGGTCGCCAGCGGATGGCAGGCCAGACCGTGCACGCTGACCGCCACCCCGATCGCTGCCCAGCGCATCGCGATCTCCTCGAGGACCTGCAGGTACACCTCGTAGGGCTGACCGCCGCCGCCCCACTCCTCCGGGTACGGCAGGCTCAGCAGTCCGGCCTCGCCGAGAGTCGCGAAGACGCCCTCGGGGTAGGTCTCGGCCTTCTCGTGCGCGTCGACGATCGGGTCCAGCGTCTTGTCCGCGATGGCGCGGGTGAGTTCGATCAGCTCGTAAGCCTCATCGGTGGGCAACAGTCGATCGACCGGCATCGATTCTCCTTCGTGAGGCGGCGCCGTGGCTCGTTCGGCAGCGCCGGATCCCTGAGTAGTACTGGATTAACCGGGACAGTACTGTTTACTCGGTAGTACTGCAAGGGGCTTGCCAGTATCATTCGGGCCATGACCGGTCCTGCCCCCGAGTTCGCCACCCGCCGGCGCGGAGAACTGTTCGACGGCCTGGTCGACCTGTTCTTGACCGAGGGCTTCGCGCATCTGACGCTGGACGAGATCGCGGCCCGTCTGCGCTGCTCCAAGTCCACGCTGTACACGCTGGCCGACAGCAAGGACGAGCTCGTGCGCTCGGCCACGATCCACTTCTTCCGCGGTGCAGTCGCCGCGATCGACGAACGCACCCGCGACATCGTCGGCGCCCGCGCCCAGATCATCGGCTTCCTCGAAGCGATCGGCGCCACCCTCGCCCCGGCGTCCGACCGCTTCATGGCCGATCTGGACGCGTTCACTCCGGCCCGCGAGGTCTACGAGCAGAACACCGCAGCAGCTGCTGACCGCGTTAAAGAGCTGGTCGACCAGGGAGTTGCCGACGGCGAGTTCCGGGCCGTGCACGCGGCGTTCGCCGCCGATCTGGCCGCCACCATGATCACCCGCATCCAGCAGCGCGGCGTGCGCACAAGTACCGGGCTCGACGACGCCGAAGCCTACCGGGAACTGGCGGCGATCCTCACCGGCGGGATCAGCAAGTAGGCGAGTAGACCGTGCACCGCACAACAGAGAAGGAGTGAGTCCGTTGGGAATCGACGGCAACCAGACCGAGCAGGCACTGGTGCTGCGGATCGGCCCGGAAGAGCTCGTCGTGCGCCGCCGCTACGAGGCCGCGAGCATCGCCAACGACATTCTGATCGGTATCTGGTTCCTGATCGGCAGCTTCCTCTTCTTCTCCCCCGCGACCATGACGGCGGGCACCGTGCTGTTCGTGCTGGGCAGTATCGAGATGCTCATCCGCCCGACGATCCGGATGGCCCGCCACATCCACCTGCAGCGATTCCGGCGCCCTGGGGGCACCGACCCGGCGACCGCCGACGACGCCGTCACCGAATCCGAGCGCGACTTCTGAGCCAGCCTGTGAGCCGCTTCGAGAGAGCGCGCCGGCTGCCCACCGCCTGACGGCTGCTACCAGGCCTGGTCAAGGTCGGCGTGCTGGGTGACCCAGGTGTGCATGACGATCCCCGCGGCGACACCGGCGTTGATGCTGCGGGTGGAACCGAACTGAGCGATCGACACCGTCAGATCGGCCGCCGCGCTCGCCGCTTCGGTGACCCCGGGCCCCTCCTGACCGAAGACGAACAGGCAGTTCTCCGGCAGCCGGGTGCGCTCGAGCCGGACCGAGCCGGGAGTGTTGTCCACGGCCACCACGGTCAGACCGTGCTCGCCCGCCCAGCGCATCAGGTCGGCGATCTCGGGATGGTGATGCACGTGCTGGTAGCGATCGGTCACCATCGCGCCGCGACGGTTCCAGCGGCGGCGCCCGACGATGTGCACGCTCTGGGCCAGGAAGGCGTTGGCGGTGCGCACCACCGTGCCGATGTTGGCGTCGTGGCCCCAGTTCTCGATAGCGACGTGGAAGCGATGCCGGCGCGTGTCCAGATCGTCCACGATCGCCTCGCGGGTCCAGTAGCGGTACGCATCGACCACATTGCGCCGGTCACCGTCGGCGAGGAGTTCTAGGTCGTAGCGGGGATCGTCGGGCAGCGGCCGGCCGTACTCCTGCAGCCAGGGACCGACTCCGACCGGGCCGCCGACACCGCTGTGCCATTCGGTCGGTCCGGCCACCGAATCCTGTCGAAGGGCATCCTGCCGCGGGTCGGCCTGCCGGGAGTCGCTGGATCCGGAGTCGCCGGGACTGGATTCGACAGGACTGGATTCGACGGGACCGGATGCGGGGTCGGCCAAGGTCAGGCGAGGCCCAGATCGGCCAGCCCCAGCAGGGAACGGTACGGAACCTCCTGAGCGCGGATCACCTCGTCGGCGCCGGTGTCGCGGTCGACCACGGTGGCCACGCCGATCACCTCGGCGCCAGCGGCCCGCGCGGCGATCACCGCATTGGCCGGGGATGCACCGGTGGTGGAGGTGTCCTCCACGATGAGCACGCGCTTGCCGGCGATGTCCGGCCCCTCGACCTGCCGCTGCATACCGTGTGCTTTGGCCGCCTTGCGCACGACGAAGGCATCGATCGGCCGGCCCTCGGCGTGCATGATCGACGTCGCCACCGGATCGGCGCCCAGCGTCAGACCGCCGACCGCCGTGTAATCCCAGTCCGCGGTCAGCTCCCGCATCAACTGGCCGATCAGCCGGCTGGCCTCGTGTTGCAGGGTCGCCCGGCGCAGGTCGACGTAGTAGTCGGCCTCCTTACCGGAGGACAGGATGACCCGGCCGTGGACCACCGACAGCTCGGCGACGAGGGCGGCCAGGCGTCGGCGGGCGCCCGGATCGAGGGCAGGCGAATCGGAGACGGCCATGAGGGCTCCTGGGTCTAGTCGAGGTCGCGGTCGTCGCGCACCTGCATGGACGGCAGGTCAGGCAGCTCGGGCTGCTCAGCGGCCGGGCGCTGACGCATGGGGGTCGGTCGCGGCGGGCGGGTGAACCGCTCCTCGCCGAAACGGGCTTCGGGGAGTTCGTCGTAGTCGACCTCTTCCACGACGATCTCGTCGGCGGCAGCCTCGGTGGGACGCGGCTGGTAACCGCTCCGGGGTCCCTCGGGGCCGGCCGGGGGCTGGGCCGGCCGGGGGCTGGCATCCAGCGGCGAGGTGCGCGGCACATAGCGCGGAGGGGGCTCGTAGGCCGGCTGACCGGGGACAGTCTGGCCGGGACCGGTCGGGCGGTAGCCGGCGGGGCGCTCGTAGACCGGGCGCCCGGGGGCGGGCTGATCGGCGGCGGGACGGCCGTTTTCCGGACGCGGGCCCGGTGCGCCCGGTTCAGCCGACGCGGCGTCCTGCTCGGCGCGACGGCGTCGTGCCTTATCGCGCAGCGATTCGGTCTTCTCATCGGCCAGCTCATCGCTGATCGGACCGTGCGGGTCCCGCGGGTCCGGCGCATCCTGCGGATCGACCGCCGGCGGCAGCACCAGCAGCAGATCGGCGAAGCGACGCACGGTGTCCAGTGCCACGTCCAGGCGTTCGGGATCGGCGGTCAGCGGCATCGAGCCCAGCGCCCAGTTGCCCTCGTTCCACAGGATCTCGATGTAGGGCGGCGCCTCGGTGGCCAGCGCGACCATGCGTCGGTCGCAGGTGCGGCGGGCGGCGTCCAGATTGCTGGCGAACATCACCCGCGAACCCATCGCACCCAGCAGCTCCACATCGGTCTCGGCCGGGGCGAGCACGTCCTCGTAGCGCAGGTCCACCGTCACCGACGAGGCGGTCGGGCGGCGCACGGCCACCACCGTCGCGGTCTCCTCGAGGTCGAAGACCACCGCCTCGACTCCCTCGTAGAGTCCGTAGGCGACATCGCGCACCGGAACACCTTCGGGCACGTCCATCGCGGCACGGCGGAACACCGTCCGCAGTTTGCTGTCGGACTCACGGAACTTGAAGGAATGCTCCTCGCCCCAGACAGCGCGCTGGTGATGCACCTGCTCGGACCGGTTACGGTCCAACCAGAGAAGCACCCCGGCGCCGATCAGCGCGAGGACCGCAATCACGAAGTAGACGGTAGTCATCGGGCTTAGCCTACTATCGAACGCCCATTTCACGGATAGCGACTCGACGGTCGTCATCCGCCCGAAGAGGAGGAACACCGCATGCCACCCCCGTCCGCCGACGCGATCACCGCCCTCGCCGAGACGGTGGATGCCGCCCTGGTCGAGACCCTGACCTGCGAATTGGTCGAACAGCCCAGTGTCAATCCCGGGGGCACCGAGGGTGCCGCGGTGGCCGTGCTGGCACGCGCCTGCCGGGAGGTCGGTTTGGCGGTGACGACCACCGAGGTGGCCCCCGACCGGCCCAATCTGCTGGCCACGCTGGGCGAATCCGCCCCCGCACCCGGCCTGCTCTTTCTGGGGCACACCGATGTGGTGCCGACCGGGCCGAACTGGACCGGCGACCCGTTCGTGGTGCGCCGCGACGGAGACCTGGTCATCGGGCGGGGCGCGGCGGACATGAAGGGCGGATTGGCCGCGGTGGTGGCGGCGATGGCGGCCCTGTCGAGGGCTGGCGAGTTCGGGATCACCCTGTCCGGGCTGGTCTCGCTGCTGGCGACCGTCGACGAGGAGGAGCACGGTCTGGGGGTGCGGGCAGTGGTCGCCGACCCACCGCCGCACGACTACGCCGGCTGTATCGTCGCCGAACCGACCAGCCTGCAGGTGGTGCGCGGCTGCCGGGGCGCGTCGTACCTGCAGATCGAGGTGACCGGCCGGGCCGCGCATTCGGGCCGGCCCTCCGACGGCCGCAGTGCGATCGAGGCCGCGGCCGCCGTGGTTTGGCTGATCGGCCGCGACCAGGCGGAGATGGCCGCCGATCCCGAGCCACTACTGGGTTTCGGCACGTGGAACATCGGCGTGATCGAGGGCGGTCAGGGCATCAACATCGTCCCGCCGAACTGCTATCTGGGTGTCGATCGCCGGCTGATGCCCGGTGAATCGGTCACCGCGGTCGCCGATCGCCTCGCCGGCCAGATCACCGCCGCCGGGATCGACGGTGACGGTATCGAGGTCACCGTGACTCCCACGATGGAGATGCCCGGCTTCGCCACCGACGCCGAGGCGCCGCTGGTGCTCGCGGCCGCCGCAGCCGTCGAGCAGTCCGGGGCCGCCACCTCGATCGGCGGCTGGAGCGCCGCCTGCGACGGCGGTTTCATCAGCCGCGATCTGGGGGTGCCGACGATCGTCCTGGGCCCCGGCGACATCAACAACCAGGCGCATCAACCTGACGAGTCGGTGTCATTGACCGAGCTGGTCACCGCCGCGCGCGCCTATGTGCGCACCGCGGTGGCCCTGCTCGCCGACGGTTCCTGAGGCGCCCGACCGTTCTGCACCCGCACCGGCGCTGCGGCGGGTTCGGCGCGGCGGCGGTCCGGCGCGGCGGCCGCGTGAACCTTGTGTTCCGTTTCCGACCGGTCGCGGTCGGAAACGGAATACGACCCGCGGTAGCTTCGGCAGGGCCGGCAAACCGGCCGGACGAGCGGGCCGGAAAGCCTGACCACGGCAGACGAAAGGGCGGCGACCCCCCACAGGTCGCCGCCCTTGCCGTCGTACGCCTTACACGTACGACACTTCTCAGCCTGTCCGGAGGTCAGCCCTTCCGGATGGCTGCCTCGACCTCTTCGGCCGGGAGATCCTTGGTGCAGAAGAACCAGTCCTGGCACTCCATCGCACCCTCTTCACCGCCCATGCGGTCCTTGGCGGTGCCGCAGGAGCCGGCGGTCGGCACGATCACCTTGTCGCCCGGACGCCAGTCGGCCGGGGTGGCGATGTTGAACGCGTCCGCGGTCTGCAGGCCCTTGACCACACGGAGCAGTTCGTCGAAGTTACGGCCCAGGCTCAGCGGGTAGTAGAGGATGGTGCGGACGATGCCCTCGGGGTCGATCACGAAGACCGCGCGCACCGCCTTGGTGGTGTCCTCACCCGGCATGATCATGCCGTACTTGGACGCCACGTTCATGCTGATGTCCTCGATCAGCGGGAAGGTCACCTCGACGTCGCTGTGGCCGTTGAAGTCGATCTTCTCCTTGATGGTCCGCAGCCACGCGATGTGGCTGTACAGGCCGTCCACCGACAGCCCGACCAGCTCGGTGTTGTACTTGGCGAATTCGTCCATCATCGAGGCGAACATGACGAACTCGGTGGTGCACACCGGGGTGAAGTCAGCCGGGTGCGAGAAGAGGATGACCCACTTGCCCTTGTAGTCGCTCGGGAAGTTGATGTCGCCCTGAGTAGTCACGGCGGTGAACTCCGGTGCGGGGTCACCGATCCGGGGCATGTGAAACGGAGCCGGCGCGCTGTTCTGGTCGTCAGTCATGGTGTTCCTCCTCGGTGGGACTTCGTTTTCTGGATCCAGTCTAAACTATACCCCCCGGGGTATCAAATAATGTGTGCTGAGTCATAGCGCACTTACCGCGCACCAGCCGCGTCGCCGAGTGCCGCCCGCGACCACCCACGACTGTGTGCACGCTGTCGCCGCACCGCTCTGATGATCGGTCGGCCTGCTCGGACCGCTGCATGGTCGCGTATCCGGCCGCGAAGACGATGTCCTCCGCTACGAGCGCTATCGACCGTTCGGTCGATTCATCCATCCGAGAAAGAGATTCACACCCATGCGGGTTACGAAAGTGTTGTTCGGAGGCGCCGTCGCGGCCGCCCTCGTCGCAGGTGTCGCCGGCTGCTCCAGTAGCGACAACGGCGGCTCGGCGTCGGATTCGGCGGCTCAGACCACCGCTTCAGTCGCCGTCCCGGCCACCGTCACCGTCACCGGAATCGTGCCCGGCAACGCCGACGATGTGAACGCCGCCGGGGCCGGCGACGTGGAGGCACGCGGCGAGCTGGTCTACGTCCAGTTCACCGTGACCAACGCCTCGGATACCCCGCTGCCCAGCGACGGAAGGCCGGGCGTGAATCTGCTCGGACAGGACAAGAAGAACATCACGCCGCAGTACGTCGTGCCGGGGACCAAGAACTGCGACGGCGTCAAGACGACTCCGGACGGTATCGGCAAGGGGCAGTCGTACACCTCGTGCATCGTCGTGCGCGGCGGCGAGGACTACATCGGCGCCGGATTCAGCAAGGGCACCGAGCCCTACTCACCCGATTACAAGGGCGACCCGATCGTCTGGAAGAAGTGACCGGGTAGCACCCGATCGGCCGGGCCCTGCTCCGAAACCAACGGAGCGGGGCCTGGTTGCTTCGCTGCACACCACCGGTCAGACGACGTCGTGCACGCGGATTCCGATGGTGCCGGCCCTACCGCGCCGCAGCCGTGAGCCGAGCACGGTGAGCCTGCCGATGATCCCGTACTTGCGCTCGATCAGGGCGACGGCGGGCCCGACGTCGATCAGCTCGCCGACACCGGCCACCACCGGACCGAAGGTCTTGGTGCCCCGCGCATCGCAGGCCTGCACCAGCACGTTGTTGTTGCGGCGCAGCCGCTTGACCTTCCAGGAGTCGGTGACCGTCCACAGCACCAGGTCGGCGCCGTCGCGTGCGGCCCACAGCGGGGAGGCCACGGGGGTGCCGTCCTTCTTGTAGGTGGTGAACATGACGTACTTGGCCTCGGCGATCTGGCCGACGGTGGCGTTCATGAACTCGACCGTACCGCCGCCCGTCTCCCCCACAGACGGGAGCAGCCCCGCTCCCTGCGCGGGGAGCGGGGCTGCGGGTCCGTCGACCGTCTGGGTCAGCCGACCTTCAGCGAGTCGGTCGCCTCGTCGATCGTCACGTGGACGGTGTCGCCGTCACGGATGTCACCGGCCAGCAGCGCCTTGGCGAGCTGGTCGCCGATGGCCTGCTGGATCAGGCGACGCAGCGGGCGGGCACCGTAGAGCGGGTCGTATCCGCGGGCACCGAGCCATTCCTTGGCCTCGTCGCTGACGTCCAGGGTCAACCGGCGGGCCGCCAGGCGGTCCGACAGACCCCGCAGCTGGATGTCGACGATGGACACCAGCTGCTCGGGGCTGAGCGCCTCGAAGATCAGGATGTCGTCGAGCCGGTTGATGAACTCCGGCTTGAACCTGGCGCGCACCGCCGCCATCACCTGGTCGCGGTCGCCGCCGGCACCCAGGTTGGACGTCAGGATCAAGATGGTGTTGCGGAAGTCCACCGTGCGGCCCTGGCCGTCGGTCAGCCGGCCCTCGTCGAGGACCTGCAACATCACGTCGAAGACGTCCGGGTGAGCCTTCTCGACCTCGTCGAACAGCACCACTGAGTACGGGCGACGACGCACCGCCTCGGTCAGCTGACCACCCTGGTCGTAGCCGACGTAGCCCGGAGGCGCACCGACCAGACGAGCGACACTGTGCTTCTCGCCGTACTCGCTCATGTCGATCCGCACCATGGCGTGCTCGTCGTCGAACAAGAACTCGGCCAGCGACTTGGCCAGCTCGGTCTTACCGGTGCCGGTGGGTCCGAGGAACATGAACGAGCCCAGCGGACGGTTGGGGTCGGCCACGCCGGCACGGGCGCGGCGCACCGCATCCGAGACGGCCGTGATGGCCTCTTCCTGACCGATCACACGCTGCGCGATGTGCGATTCCATGCGCAGCAGCTTGGCGGTCTCGCCCTCGAGCATGCGGCCGGCGGGGACGCCGGTCCACGCCGAGACCACATCGGCCACATCGTCGGGGCCGACCTCTTCCTTGGGCATGATGCTGCCGTCGGCGCCGGCCTCGGCACCGGACTTCTCGACCGCCTCCTCGAGCTTCTTCTCCAGCCCGGGGATGGTGCCGTACCGCAGTTCGGCGGCCCGGCCCAGATCGCCGTCGCGTTCGGCCCGATCGGCCTCACCGCGCAGACGCTCGAGTTCTTCCTTGACGTCGCGGACGCTGTCGAGCACGTTCTTCTCGGCCTGCCAGCGGGCGGTCAGCTCGTTGAGCTTCTCGCGCTGATCGGCCAGCTCGCCGCGCAGCTTGTCCAGGCGCTCCTTGGAGGCGTCGTCGCTCTCCTTCTCCAGGGCGAGCTCCTCCACCTCCAGCCGGCGCACGATGCGCTCGATCTCGTCGACCTCGATGGGCCGGGAGTCGATCTCCATGCGCAGGCGCGAGGCGGCCTCGTCGACCAGGTCGATCGCCTTGTCCGGCAGGAACCGGGAGGTGATGTACCGGTCCGACAGGCTTGCCGCGGCGACCAGTGCGGAGTCGGTGATGCGCACGCCGTGGTGCACCTCGTACCGCTCCTTGAGGCCGCGCAGGATGCCGATGGTGTCCTCGACCGAGGGCTCACCGACGTACACCTGCTGGAAACGTCGCTCCAGGGCGGCGTCCTTCTCGATGTACTGGCGGTACTCCTCGAGCGTGGTGGCACCGACCAACCGCAGCTCACCCCTCGCCAGCAGCGGCTTGATCATGTTGCCCGCGTCCATCGCCGAGTCGCCGGTCGCGCCGGCCCCGACGATGGTGTGCAGCTCGTCGATGAAGGTGATGATCTGGCCGTCGGCGGCCTTGATCTCGTCGAGGACCGCCTTAAGGCGTTCCTCGAATTCACCCCGGTACTTGGCGCCGGCGACCATCGCACCCAGGTCGAGCGAGACGACGGTCTTATCGCGCAGCGATTCGGGCACGTCGCCTTCGACGACGCGCTGGGCCAGACCCTCGACGATCGCGGTCTTACCGACACCGGGTTCACCGATCAGGACCGGGTTGTTCTTGGTGCGACGACTCAGGACCTGCACCACGCGGCGGATCTCGCTGTCGCGGCCGATCACCGGGTCGAGTTCGCCGGCGCGCGCACGCTTGGTCAGGTCCGTGGAGTACTTCTCCAGCGACTGGTAGGTGTCCTCGGGGTTCTCGCTGGTCACCCGGGCGGTGCCGCGGACGGCCTGGAAGGCATCGCGCAGCGCCTGCGGGCCGGCTCCGGCGTTCTGCAGCAGCTTGGCCGCATCGGAGTCGCCGGTGGCCAGTCCGACCATCAGGTGTTCGGTGGAGACGTACTCGTCGTTCAGTTCGGTCGCCAGATTCTGGGCCGTGCTGATGGCCGCGATCGATTCGCGGCTCAGCTGCGGCTGGGCGCTGGTGCTGGAGACCACGGGCGCACGGGAGACCAGGGCCTTGGCCTCGGCCAGCATGTGCGCGGGATCGACGCCGACCGCCTTGAGCAGCGGCGTCGCGATGCCGTCGGACTGTTCGAGCAGTGCGACGAGGATGTGTGCGGGGCGCACGTCGGGGTTACCCGCCGCAGCCGCGTCTTGAACGGCAGCCTGCAGTGCAGCCTGCGTCTTGGTGGTTGGCGTGAAGCTGTCCACTGGCGTTCGCCTTTCTTTCAGGTTCTCTGTTCGATAGGGCGCTTCCGAAGCGTCGCCTCGGGCCCAAGTCTAAGAGCCGGGTTCGGCCCTTACATCGATTCCAACACCGCCAGAGTTGAGTCTGTTCCACTAAACTTTGCGGTGAGCCGGTGATCTACGACACAGCGTCGTTGCTGCCGCAGGCGCTCATGGTCTGGACTGGCGAACCGAAAGTCTGGATTACTGGACGGTAGTGCCACTACAGCAACATCAGCCACAAAGTCTGGATTGAGGGCCAAATCCGAGCCGTACAGCTGTCCAATTGACACCCCGCCACAATCTATTCGGCCCGGGTACGCTCGTCGAGACGCGCAGGAGTGCGGCAAGGCTTGAGCAAGGGGCTAGATGGTTGCATTTGGATGCTCGTCGGCTGAATCACTGAGGTGACTGGATGATTGCATGGCTATCACTCGCGAGTTCGTTCGTGGCCATAGCGATTTCAATACTGGCGTATAGAGCAGGACAACCCCGCCTCAAATTATCTGCAAGCAGCGGACTCCTGATTCCGATCGCGCGTGGAACTGTCCAGGTCGTCGTCGAGAACACCGGTGGTGCACCAGCTGTCGTTAGCCAGGTTTCGATCCGCTCAATCGACAACCACGTCTTCGGCAAACCGTTCAATGGAATCGAGAACCCGCAGTGTCCGCTGACCCTAGCCGCACATGGCGGTCGAGCCGTGTGGAACTTCGACGCACGTCAGCTCTCACTCGACGCAGAAGGCGCAGTTCGCGAAAAGCCACTCGTGGTGCGAGCAGAAGCGGCTGTTGGTTCAAAGACGTACCGATCTAGAAAACTGGTAGTCAACCTGCCTGGCGACTTGAAAGTACGACTCAGCCGCAGGACGCGCCTCCGCAGATCGTTTCAGTCATGGGTCAACCCACGTATCACCGTCGTAGGCGGAGTTTTCCACGAGATTCCCGCACCCGATTGCGCAACCGTAGATTACCTAATCAGAACCTCAGGCAAAGGGGTCACGAGGAAGCAGAAACTGACGCTGGTCGTTGAACACTCGGACGGCCGCCGAGCGCGAGTCCCGAATGTCGCTCAGGTAGAGCTACCGCGGCTGTGGTTCGGCAAGAAAGAGGATGTGGTCACACTGCCAGTTGTCGAAGAACCAGCAGCGCCCGATGATCAGTACTGGTGGATAGTGACGAACGCAAACGGTGTGGGGGAAGGACACGGGATCAGCGCGACGACACGATCGGACATCCAGGAGGTTCGTCAACGGTTTCAGGAGCGCGGACAGTCCGGTCGATCTGGTGCAGACTCAGCGGAGTGACGTGGAGCATCTACCAGGAAGACGCGTACCAGCCGTCCCTTCTCGACTCCTCAGAACGTCGACGGTAACGCGCTGGTACCCCGGGATTGACCGAAGGAGATGTACGGGTTGAGCAAGCTGGGCAATTTCGTATGGGGCATCGCCGACCAGCTGCGTGGCGTGTACAAGCCGCACCAGTACGGCGGGGTGATCCTGCCGTTCACGATCCTTCGCCGCCTGGACTGCATCCTCGAACCCCACCGCGACGAGATCCGCAGCCTGGCCGAACAATACGACGGCGGCGCCCTGGACGTTCAGGTCAGACGCAAGACGGGCCTGTCGTTCTACAACACCAGCCCGTTCGACTTCACCACGCTCCTGGAAGATCCCGAGGGCGTGCAGGCGAACCTGATGGACTACATCACCGGCTTCTCGGCCAACATCGACGTCTTCGAGCGATTCAAGTTCGAGAACGAGCTGGCGACCCTGGACGAGAAGAACCGCCTATATCTGGTCACCTCCCAGTTCGCCGAAGTCGACCTGCATCCCGACCGGGTACCCAACGCCGAGATGGGCGACCTGTTCGAGCACCTGATCTACAAGTTCGCCGAAGCCTCCAACGAGGAGGCCGGCGAGCACTACACCCCCCGCGACGCGATCCGCCTCATGGTCGACCTGCTCTTCGCCGAAGAGAACATCGCCTTGCTCGAACCCGGCACCGTCCGCACCATCTACGACCCCACCGCCGGCACAGGCGGCATGCTCTCGGTCGCCGAAGAACGCCTCCTCGAACGCAACCCCGACGCACGGCTGCGCCTGTACGGCCAGGAGATCAACGACCAGTCGTATGCGATCTGCAAGTCCGACATGATCGCCAAAGGCCAAGACGTAGACAACATCCGCCTGGGCGACACCCTGTCCGACGACCAGTTCTTCGACCGCACCTTCGACTTCTGCATGTCCAACCCGCCCTACGGCGTGGACTGGAAAGCCTCCGCCGAAGCAGTGAAGAAAGAAGCCCTGGCCCCGAATTCCCGCTTCTCCCACGGACTCCCATCGATCGGCGACGGCCAAATGCTGTTCCTGTGCCACCTGGCCTCGAAGATGCGGGCCCCGCACGACGGCGGCGGCCGCGCCGGTATCGTCCTCAACGGCTCGCCCCTTTTCACCGGCGCCGCCGGCTCGGGGCCGTCGCAGATCCGGAAGTGGCTGCTGGAATCGGATCTGGTCGAGGCGATCATCGCCCTGCCGACCAACATGTTCTTCAACACCGGCATCGCCACCTACATCTGGATCCTGGACAACACCAAACAGCCCGAACGCCAAGGCAAGATCCAGCTGATAGACGCCACCAGCTTCTGGACCAAGATGCGCAAGAGTCTGGGCGCCAAGAACCGCGAACTCGACGCCGACGCCCGCGACCGCATCCTCGCCCTCTATGACGCCTTAGACGACGCCGACCCCGACTACTCCAAAGTGTTCACCGCCGACGACTTCGGCTACTGGACCATCACCGTCGAACGCCCCCTCCTCGACGACGACGGCAACCCGGTCACCGACCGCAGGGGCAACCCGAAACCCGACACCAAAAAACGCGACACCGAGAACATCCCCTTCACCTACGGCGGCAACACCCAAGGCCAACACGGGCGCGACGCCACCATCGCCCAGTACTTCCACACCGAAGTGCTCCCGCACGTCCCCGACGCGTGGATCGACGAGAAGAAGACCAAGGTCGGCTACGAAATCCCCTTCACCCGACACTTCTACAAGTACATCCCACCCCGTCCCCTCGTCGAGATCGACGCCGACCTCAACAAGCAAGTCGCCAAGATCATGGACCTACTGAGGGAGGTTGAAGGGTGAAACCGCCGCCGATATCCGCCAGGTGGCGTCACGGGCAGATCAAAAACATCGCCGACGTGACACTCGGAAAGATGCTGCAGTCATCCAATTCCGGTGACGATATTGAAGCGAACTACATGCGAGCAGCAAATGTCCAACCAGAGGGAGTGCTCCAGCTTGACCCGAAACTGATGTGGTTTAAACCCGGCGAGCTTGAGTCACTCAGCTTGAGACAGGGCGATGTCGTCGTTGTCGAGGGCGGTGTTGGCGGGTACGGTCGGGCCGCCTACGTTCCAGCGGATCTCCAGGGTTGGGGATTTCAAAACTCGATCAACCGGCTTCGCCCAGTCGGCGAGAACGACGGGCGATTCCTGACCTACTACTTGATTGCACTTCGGGCGTCCGGCTTCATCGAGCGGTACTGCAACGTGGTGTCGATGCCACACCTCACCGCCGAGAAGCTAGCGGCGATACCAATTCCTATCCCAGAAGTCATCGAGCAGCGCGCCATCGCCAACTTCCTGGACCGGGAGACGGCCCGGATTGACACGCTCATCGAGGAGCAGCAGCGACTCATCGACCTGCTGCTGGACCGAAGACAATCCATTATCGAGACGACAGTATTCACAGGTCTCGACGGAGGCGAGACGAAGGACCCTACGGAGCCGTGGCTCCCGACACTTCCCGTGAATTGGACGACAACGCAGCTGGGGTTTGTTTCAGACACCACCGCTGGATGGGCTTTCCCGAGCGACGGGTTCACGCAGGTGGAATCGGACGTTCGCTTACTTCGGGGAGTCAATGTAAAACCCGGCGGTACGGATTGGTCCGATATGATGCGATGGAACCAATCCGATAATGCTGTGCCCGATATTTACCAGCTCATTCCTGGAGATTTGGTTCTCGGCATGGACCGGCCATTTGTGGGCGGCGGTGTCCGCATCGCGGTACTGACTACCGATGACGTTCCCTCCTTACTTGTGCAGCGGGTAATGAGAATCAGGCCGAGTGCGGTCGCGGATCCTGGATACTTCCGTTACATCCTGGAGTCCAGCGCGTTCTGGGCGTACCTGGAGCCGCTCTTCACTGGAGTTAGTGTTCCCCATGTGAGCGAGTGGCAAGTCCGAAAGTTTCGGATGCCGCTGCCACCACTCGTGGAACAGCGCAGAATCGCAGCTCACATCGAGGAGAAGACGACAAAGATAGATCTCCTGGTTGCAGAAGCGGAGAGGTTCGTCGAGTTAGCGTCAGAGCGGCGGACGGCTCTGATCACCGCGGCTGTGACTGGTCAGATCGATGTGCGGGATGAGGTGGCGTGAGTCGTGGCGCAACACCATGAGGTCGAGTTCGAGCGGGAGTTCGCCGAGTACCTGGCCGCCCACGGCTGGTTGTACTCGCCGATCGACGCCGGCTACGACCGCGAACGGGCCCTGTTCCCCGAGGACGTGCTGGGCTGGTTGCGCGACACCCAGCCCGAGCAGGTCGAAAGGGTCATCAAACCGGGTGTGAACGTCGGGAAGCAGGAGGGGCAACTGCTTGATCGGATCGTGAAGGTCCTGGACCTGCCGTTGGCTAACGGTGGTGGCACCCTGAATGTGCTGCGGAAAGGGTTTTCGCATCTGTCGGGCAAGTTCTCGATGTGCCAGTTTCGGCCCGAAACAACTTTGAACGTCAAGCGGAATACTGATTATGCGGCGGTGCGGTTGCGGGTGATGCGGCAGGTGCATTTCTCGACCGCAGACAACCGGTCGGTGGATCTGGTGTTCTTCGTCAATGGTCTGCCGGTGGCCACGGCGGAGTTGAAGACCGATTTCACGCAGACGGTGACCGATGCGATCGACCAGTACCGGACCACGCGTCTGCCGAAGGACCCCAAGTCTGGGCATGTGGAGCCGCTGTTCGTCTCGGGGGCGCGGGCGTTGGTGCATTTCGCGGTCTCCAACGACGAGGTGTGGATGACCACCAACCTCGCCGGCGCCAAGACGCACTTTCTGCCGTTCAACCGCGGCACCGAGGACGGCGGGGCCGGGAACCCGGTGAACCCGCACGGATCACGCACCTCCTATCTGTGGGAACGGGTGCTGCAGCGGGATGCGTGGCTGAACATTCTGGGCCGGCTGATGTACATCAAGCATGAACAGTCGACCGACCCGATCAGCGGCAAGACCAGCCGGTCATCGACGATGCGGTTCCCACGGTTCCATCAGTGGGAGGCCGTCACCGACCTGACCGCAGCCGTTTCTGCCGAAGGCCCGGGACAGCGGTACCTCATCCAGCACTCTGCCGGCTCGGGTAAGACCGACTCGATCGCCTGGACCGCGCACCGGATGGCGCGCCTGCAGGTCGATAACGCCAAGGTGTTCGATTCGGTCATCGTGGTCACCGACCGCAACGTCCTGGACGCCCAGCTCCAGGATGCGATCACCCAGATCGACAACGACGCCGGGATCGTGGTCGCCATCGACCGCGAGGAAGCCGCCAAAGCCGGGGCCTCCAAGTCCGGGGTTCTGGCCAAGGCCCTGTTGGACGGGAAGCTGATCATCGTGGTGACGATCCAGACCTTCCCGTATGCGATGGCGGCGATCCGCGAGAACAAGGGCCTAGCGGGTAAGACGTTCGCGGTGATCGCCGACGAGGCTCACTCCTCCCAGTCCGGGCAGATCGCCGGGAAACT
This sequence comes from Gordonia hirsuta DSM 44140 = NBRC 16056, assembly GCF_000333015.1. Classification (GTDB taxonomy): domain Bacteria; phylum Actinomycetota; class Actinomycetes; order Mycobacteriales; family Mycobacteriaceae; genus Gordonia; species Gordonia hirsuta. Next base: position 36,417 of record NZ_BANT01000041.1, read on the forward strand.
CAAAGCCGTCCTGACCTCCGAGGAACTCCAGGACATCGACGACGGCGGGGAAATCGATGTTGAGGCGATCCTGGCCGCTGAAGCCACTGATCGAGCGGACTCGTCGAACATTTCCTACTTCGCGTTCACCGCGACCCCGAAGGCCAAGACCCTCGAGTTGTTCGGCCGCCGCCCCGCCCCCGATGAGCCACCGGCGGCGTTCCATGTGTACACGATGAAACAGGCCGTCGAGGAGGGCTACATCCTCGACGTGCTGACCGGCTACCACAACTTCAAACTCGCCTTCCAGATCGGCCAGAACGCCGCGGCCGAGAACGAGGAAGTCGATCAGTCCGAGGCGACGAAGGCGGTGATGAAGTGGGTCAAACTCAACCCGCAGACCATCGCCCAGAAGTCAGCGATCATCGTCGAACACTTCCGCGAGAACGTCGCTGACCTACTCGACGGGCACGCCAAAGCAATGGTCGTGGCCGATTCCCGTAAGGCCGCTGTCCGCTACAAACTCGCCATCGACCGCTATATCGCCGACAAGGGTTACGGTTACGGCACCCTAGTCGCGTTCTCCGGCACGGTTCACGACCCCGAGTCTGGGCCGGAGGATTTCACCGAAGCCTCCATGAACCCCGGTATCCGGGACCTGCGCACCGCGTTCACCGGCGACCAGTATCGGGTGATGATCGTGGCCAACAAGTTCCAGACCGGTTTTGACCAACCGTTGTTGTGTGCGATGTACGTCGACCGCAAACTCTCCGGCGTCACCGCCGTGCAGACCTTGTCACGATTGAACCGCACCTACCGCACCCCGTCGGGCACCGTGAAGACCGCGGCGATGACCCAGGTCGTGGACTTCGTCAACGAACCGGCCACCATCCGCGAAGCATTCGAACCGTACTTCACCGACGCCTTCCTGGAAACCGAGACCGACCCCAACCTGGTCCACGACCTGACCGCCAAACTCGACACCACCGGCATCTATACCCAAGCTGAGATCGATCAGTGCGCCGACGCCTACGTCAAAGGCAAGGGCAACAACGCGCTATCGGCCGCGGTCGATCCGGGTAAGAAGCGCTTTGCCGACCGCTACACCGCCGCTCTCCTGCACAACGGTGGGGAAGGTGACAAAACCGAGTTGGCGGTGCTGGACATGTTCCGCCGCGATGTCGGTTCGTTCGTGCGGCTGTATGACTTCATGTCCCAGATCATCGACTACGGCGACCCCGAACTGGAGAAGAAGCACATCTACCTGCGCCTACTCGAACGCGTCATCCAGCCCGACAACTACACCGCCCCCATCGACCTATCCGACGTCGTTCTGAAGCAGATCAAGCAGATCGACCAGGGCAAGACCGACATCAGCCTCGCCACCAAGACCGGACTAACCGGACTCACCGCTGCCGGCACTGGTGAACGGCGCGACCCCACCATGGTCGCCTTCCAGGAGGTCCTCGACAGACTCAACGACCTGTTCGGGTCCGAAGACTTCTCCCAGGCACAAAAGGTCTCGTTCATTGAAACCCTGCTCGACACCCTGCTGGCCGACGCCGAGTTAGTCCAGCAGGCCAGGGTCAATACCACCAAACAGTTCACCGAATCGCCGGACTTCGAGTTCGCCGTCACCGGCGCCGTCGCCGACAACCAAGGCGCCCACTCCAAAATGAGCGACTACTTCTTCAGCAACACCCCCGGCCGCGACCGACTCTTGGCCGACATCGCCAAATGGTTCTACCGAGTCGTCGCCGACCAGGCGTCACAGTAGATCCACGGCATGTGCCCCGAGGTTCGTCCGACGTTTGCGTTGATCAGCCGCGAACGGCGAGGCGGTCAACCCGGCCACTTCCCCACATCCACACCAGGATGTCGAAAACTCGGATCGTACTGATGTCACTCTCGATCCCGGCTTCCTTCCGAATCTCATCGAGGTGGCTGACGAGCCGACAGTTGTCGGCGCGAAGAGCGGCTTGGAGGTTTTGATAGAAGAGGTGCTGGCGCGGGTTGTGACCGACGGTCTTGACCACCACTGAGTCCATGATCGGGAGCAGTCTCGGCCGTTTGCGTGCCAGGAGTTTGCTGGTCTTAGCACGACCTACGCCGCGGTTGCCCCGTACCAATGACCACAACTCCTCAGCATCAGCGAGGACATCCTCGTCTGCATCGACGAGGTCGAGCCACGTAGGGAGACGTCGCAGTAGTGCGCTCAACTGGTCGCGGTAGTCGGGATCGGTGTCGCCGAGAATCCGCAAGGCCGCGTCACCGGGGAAGCTGACGTCAAGAAGGGTGACCGCCACGAGGTCATCGGCGCCGAACTCATCTCTTGTTTCGGGGCGGTCGCCGCCACCGGCGAACCTCTCGAAACGGGACCCACTGTAAACGGGCAGAGGATCGGCGTAGAAGTAGGCGGTGAGCACCTCGACAGCAAGTTCGCCCTGCCCGGGGTCGAGAATCGGCGGCAAGCGCATACCTTCAATGGCCATGACCGACCGTACCCGAAGACAGCGACGTTAAGACTCACTCAATGAGCTCCCCCGTAACGCCGGCGTCGCCGCGCGCCCTTCGATGGGCCTCACGCTGCCGTGCCAACCATCGCCGCACTTGCGGCGGGTAGAGGTCCAGTCCCGGTAGGTCTTCGGCGTACTCAGGGGGAGGCGCCATCGCGACGCTCGTCTCGACTCGCGTTCACGACATCCCCCTCAGCGTTGGGCTGCTCGATTCGGCACTCAGCTGCCGCCTTCACGATACGAGTGCGAGCAAGCTTCGGATCGTCTCCATTCGGGTTGACCCCGTTTCGTGGACATCGGTTAAGCGGCCTGGCTGGCCGCCTCGTGAATTGTGATGTCTTCGAAGACGGCGGGGGGCGATATTACCGAGCGCGCTGTGTCTTCTTCGTCGATTGTAGAACTGGTCGATCCATCGGGACACGGCGGTGACCGCGCTGGCGCGGGTGGCGAACTCGTGCCGGTTTTTGAACTCGGTTTTCAGAGTCGACCAGAAGCTCTCTTGCTGGGCGTTGTCCCAGCACACCCCGGTACGTCCGACCGACTGGCGGATGCTGAGTTCGCCGGCGACGTCAGCGAGTTGTTCGCAGGTGTACTGGCAGCCGCGGTCGGCATGGAAGATCACTCCAGCAGTCGGACCGGTAGCCCGGTCGCGGAAGGTGTGGGCGTTGCGTAACGCGGTCTCGACCAGGTCGGTGTGTAGCGAATCGGCGAATGCGTATCCGATGACTCGCCGTGAGCAGCCGTCGCGGACCGCGCACAGGTACAGCCATCCCTGTCCGGTGCGCAGGTACGTGATGTCCGAAGTCCACACCACCTTCAGTGCGCCCTGGTCGAAGTCACGGTTCACCAGGTCGGGGATCGAGTGCGGACGTGCCAGCTCAGGTGTGAGGACGTCCATCTTAAAGCTGTTGGCCTGGTTGAACGCGGCCAAGGCCGGGGCCAGCTGCTTCGCGATGCCTTCGCCGTAGGCGTCAAGCGCAGGGGACATAGACGCGAACTGATTGAGAGCACCGACGGTGGCGGGGTCGAACTGGATCTTGAGGGCCGTTTGCGCGGCGATCCTCGCGGCGTCGGCCTGCATTTTTCGGTAGGCGTTACCGTTGCCTGCGCCCGACGTGCTCATGTCGGACCTTTCCGTAGTTTGTTCGTCTACTCTACGGTGGGGGAGAAACTGGTGGACCTCAGCGCCTTCACGCAGAACTTCGCCGCTTCACCGGGGATGAAGGCTCTCGCTGATTCAGTGCGGTCCTACCAGCAGTTTGATTCGATCGTCTCCCCTCAGCTCACGGAGGCGATGCGCGGGGTAATCGCGACCAGCGTTGGGACCGAGGAGTTCACACGCAAGCTTTTCCAGGCTCCTCCCGGGTTCGCCGATACCCTTCAGAACATCGCCTCGATCAACACACAAGTCGGCAACTTCGCTGAGATGTACGCCCACATCACGGAGCTACTGGCTGAGACTCTCCGAGCCGCCTACGAGGGCACCTAGCTCCTGGACGACTTCGACTTCTCGGTACTTGACGACATCGACGAAGAAGCGTTTGGAGAGTTCCTGGACGAGCATCCCGAACTCGAAGAGACTCTTGTACGGCGAGGTCTGATCAGCAAGGAGAGCTTCAGCCGAGTTGAGACCCGCTTCAAATCGTCGGCCGCGGCTAAGCATCTGATAGTCGCGGTCATCATGTTCTCGGCCAGCGCGGCGCTCATGTTCGGCATAAAGAGTCTCCCCGATGATCTGGAGGACGAGGGCATGATGTACCTCGGGATCGTCGGTTTCATGTACACGGCATATTCCATCCACTCTGCGGTGAAGAAGCCTGTCACTTCCCCGGACACCAAGTAGGCCTATCGGGGACCCGTCAGGACCACAGCTCCATCATCAGTCCATATACGCAAGTCAATGCTACTTTGCACGCGAGTCCAGACTTTCCCGAATAACCCAGTCCAGACTTTCACCATCTCCCCAGGTCACCAGTCCAGACTTTCAACGCCTGCGGCATCTCTGCCGCGGGCGCCGAGAGTCTGGGCTGAGAGCACGAAACTCTGGACTGCTGGGCTCAAAGTTTGGACCGACACGCCGATGGCACACCGAGTGCCGTCATCACGCCGATTCCGGCTGCAACGTCAGAGGAGGGTGTCGGAGCCGAAATATATGGTGAAGTCACCCAAAGCGGCCACCGCGACATCCGGGAACTGGGCAGGGTTGGAGGAACCATGATCCGACAAGTCTGACTCGCCCCAGCATCCCGCAAGAGTGCGTCAACCCGACGCGTCACCCGCAGATTGCCGGCTCTTCCGAATTCAGAGTGCATGGGTGGGGATTTCGAGTTGGCCGGAGTGCATGAGTGATCGCAAGATGTAGTGGTTGAGATTGCGGAAGCCCAGGGCGATGCCTCGCAGGTGTTCGAGGCGTCCGTTGATCGCTTCGACCGGGCCGTTGGAGACGCCGGTGTCGAAGTAGGCCAGGATCTGCGCCCGCAGGCTCCACAGGCTCCGGCCGAGTTGGGCCAGTTCGGGCAGTTCCTTGGGGACGCCGGCGCGGATGGACTTGACGATCTTGTACATGGCGATCTTCCCCTGACGCCGGTTCTTGTTCGCGTAAGCGGCGATCAGTTTCTGATACAGCTGCCAGGTCACCTCGACGGCGACGTGGCTGTCGTGCGCACTCAGGCCCGCCTGCAACCTGACCTGCTGTTTCTCGGTGAGCAAGTGGGCCCGGGTGAGCAGGATCCGGCCGATCTTGTACAGCGGATCGTCCTTGTGGCCACGGCGCCCGGTGGTGGCCTGCTGGATGCGTTGGCGGCAGGTGGTGAGTTTCGCGGCGGCCAGGTGCACCACATGGAATGGATCCATCACCGTGCGCGCGCCCGGTAGTTCCTGGTGAGCGGCGGTGCGGTACCCGGCGAATCCGTCGAGGGCGACGGTCTTGACGCGGTGCCGGAACGTGTCGTCACGGTCGGCGAGCCAATCGGCGAGGACCTTCTTCGATCGCCCCGGCACCATGTCCAGCAGGCGGGCCGGACCGGTCCCGTCCACCAGCGCAGTGAGGTCGACGATCACGGTGACCCATCCCGAATCACCGTGCCCGCGAACATGTTTCCACTTGTGCTCATCGAGCCCGATCACCCGCACCGTGTCCAGGCGAGAGCCGTCGTAGGCCAGCCGTCGGGCGGCCTCGGCGGCGATCGTGTTCACCGTGTCCCACGACAAGCCCAGGGCTCTGGCAACCGCGGCCACGCTCATCTTGTCGCCGATGAGTCGTTGCAGGATCCACCTCGTCGTGCGGGTGGTGACCTGCGAGCGTGGTGCAGCGATCGAGTCGATCCGGGCCCGGTACACCTCCCGCGCGCAGCCAGGGTTCACACACCGATAGCGCGGGACCCGCACATGCAGGCGCGTCGGATACGCGAAGGTCGGGACGTCGACCAGTTCCCGGTCGACCCGGTCACGGAATACACCCGGTTCCCCGCAGTCCGGGCACCGATCATCCGGAGCCAACGGATCGCAGAACAGATGGGTCCGATCAGCGGCATCAATCCCGGCTCCGGAGATCGTCACGCCCAGCTCGGTCGTACGGCAGATGGTGTCGGCAACAGCGGTAAGCTCGTTCACGGTCCTGGTTCCGGTGATCGGGTGGGTGTAGGAGCTTTCACCCTTACACCGGCCAGGACCACTTCCCGCCCTCACACGCCGGGCCGGCGACCGCTACATGTTGTGGTCTACACCGACACCCGCACCACTCACCGAAACACCGTCAATTCGGAAGAGCCAGATTGCCGCTTCGATGTATCCAGGAGATGCGCACTATGAAAACAGCAGAGTTCAGCGAAGCCACGGCACGTGACACGCAGATCCGGCGTAAGGAGATAGGAGAAACTACTCGGATCCGGATATGGGCGAAAGCTGCCGGGCGGTGCGTACTCTGCGCTACTTATCTTCTTGATGCAGCCGACCATTTCTGGCATGCCATCCCCGTCGGCCAGATCGCGCACATAGTCGGTGCAGGCTCAGGAGAGAACGCACCACGCGGCGAGTCCGACCTGAGTGCAGCCGAGCGGTCGTTCGAAGGGAATCTCCTACTGCTGTGCTACCGCTGCCACAAGCGCATCGATGACAAGAGGTACCGCGACAAGTACACGGTGGAGTTCCTGACCCAGAAGAAGAAACTGCATGAGCGCCGCGTCCGCGAGGTCACCGACTTTGCAGTGCTGCGCCCCACGTCCACTGTGACCGTGAGCGCCGATATTCGCGGGACCGCTGCGCCGGTCTCGCTCCCACAAGTAGCCGAGGCACTACGTCTCGAGGGCTACACCAGCATGGGCGACGACACTCGCAACGGCGCATTCACCGTCGATCTGCCTGGCAACGCGAACGACGGATGGGCATGGGAAGCACACCGGACAGAAATAGACCGCCTCACAGCTCGCGTCGCAGACGCTGTCACCGCTGGCGACGTCGAGTCCATCAGTGTCTTTGCGCTCGCCCCGATCCCCTCGCTGGTCTACCTCGGGTCGAAACTCGACGACAAGACAGAGACCATCCTGTTCAGACGCAGACGTGCTGACGACGTGACCGCGTGGACATGGGATGACGGAACCCCGGCGCCGACATTCGAAATCACTGTTCGCTCATCGCCCACTCCCACGAACGAAGCAACGGCTATCGTCGCGCTGACGTCACCGATAAAGGAATCCCGCCTTCCTGAGGGCCTGGGGCCCCTCCCACGCATCACCATCGCCCCGACAACACAGATGCCTCACTCCAACCTCATCAACACCCGAGCAGCACTGGAGGAGTTCGCGAGTGCCTGGCTCGAGGCACTCGCACGCATTGAGAACGACCTCCCGGATGTCGATACGGTGCACTTGGTCGCGTCCGTACCGGCCCCAGCCGCCATCGCCCTGGGGCGTTACCGCATGCGTACCGCCCACCCGAAGATGATCGTGTATCAGCTCACCGGTGAAGGCTACGAGGCCGCGATGGAGGTCACAGAATGACCGCCCGCATCAGGGAGTTCAATCTCTTTCTCCGCGATCACGTCAACCTGAATCAGTCGAGGATCGACACACTGCATTCGCGAGTCTCAGCGCTGGATACAGCGCTCGAAGAGAGCGTGATCCTTGAGGACAAACTCGATGGAAGCCTGATCCCACAAGGATCCTTCGCGCACAGGACCATCATCAAGCCGTTGTATGGCAACGACTTCGATGCAGATGTCCTGATACCTATGAGCGAGCAGGACGAGTGGGAACCGAAGAGGTACACCGTCGAACTTAAGAAGGCGCTCGACGCGGTGCCCCGATACGCGGAGAAGACGGAGCTCGGAAAGCGATGCGTGACTATCCAGTTCGCAAACGACTTCCACATCGATGTCGTCCCGTTCATCGAACGCGCCGACGGCAACACGTACATCACGCACCGCACCCGCAACGAGTTCATTCGGCAGGATCCAACCGCCCTAACGGACTGGTTGAACGAACAGAACAGCACCACCAACGGCCACCTCGTCCGCACTATCCGACTCGTCAAGTGGCTACGCGATCGTAGTTCCATCGACTGTCCTTCCGTTGTGCTGGCAGCGCTGCTCGCCGGGCAAGTGGAGGGCTCCACTAGCCTCGACGGCTACGGCAACGTCGCGACAACCTTCACCGCATTACTCGAGGACCTCCGCGACTACCTCGAACTCCACTCGGCGCCGCCGTGGGTGGACGACCGCATCGGTCAGAACCTCGCAGACCGTCTCACTCAGACAGGATTCAACAACCTCAAGAGCCAGCTGAAACGCTGGGCGCGGCTGGCTCGCAAAGCACTCGACGCCGACGCCTCCGAGAGCATCGATAAATGGAGGAAGCTGCTCGGCGACTCGTTCGGCGCGAGCAACGTCAACTCTGCACAGGTTCTCTCCGCATCCGTCGCGTCGGCTACACCGACCTACGAACATCAAATGGTCCCCGGAGAGATGACCATCACGGAGCAGTTCGGTTTCCCCGAACAACGGTCAGTCACCGACGCCTTCCGCATCGTTGCCCGAATGTCACCAACGAAGAAGGGCCACGGGCGTTACCGCCCACTCAGCGCGAATGGCAATCTGGTCCCCATCGGGCGCTCACTTCGATTCGAAATCGACGGCTGTACGGTGCAAGAACCCTACGATGTGTATTGGAAGGTCCGGAACGCCGGCCCTGAAGCAGCAAGGAGGAAGGCATTCCGCGGAGAGATCATCAAGCGCGGCAAGCAGATTGAGGAGACAAGCAACTTCCCCGGCGCGCATTGGGTTCAGGCGTGGATCGTCAAGGACGAAGTAGCTGTGGCTACCGCAACGCATGATGTCATCATCATGTCCCGTTAAGTCACCGACGGCTCCATCGACGCCAGCGTCACGCAGAACGGGAATCGGCCGAGATTCGGTCAGGACCCGCACATCTCCAGATCAGCCGGGATGGTGAGTGAGAAGAGTAGATCCGTAGTCCTTCTGCATTACCCCATGCGTGCCAGCCTGCCGTTGACGAGGCTCACTGAGCGCACTCACCTCTCCTCGACAGCCGCCCGACTACTCGCGAACTCGGCTGCTTCGCGAACGACGGTTGCCCCGGCTTCTTCCACCGACCCGTCGTCGGTCTTGGTCCAGACGAAGGGATGTTTGCGGTTGTTCCAGCCGTTGATGAATGCGCGGATTTTGGCGTTGAGGTCTTTGACTGAAGTGAACACGCCGCGGCGGATGGCTTGGTGGTCGATGATGCCGAACCACACTTCGACGAGGTTGAGCCACGATGCCGAGATCGGGGTGAAGTGGACGTGGAAGTTCTCGTGCGCGGCGAGCCAGGCCTTCACGTCGGGAGTCTTGTGGGTGGCGTAGTTGTCCATCACCAAATGCAGCTCCTCGCCGGGGTAGGTGCGGTCGAGCTGACGCAGGAACGCGAGGAACTCCTGGTGGCGGTGGCGGGGCTTGACCGCAGCGGTGACTTGCCCGGTCGCGATATCGAGGGCGGCGAACAGCGTTGAGGTGCCGTGTCGTTTGTAGTCGTGGGTCCGGCGCTCGATCTGCCCGGGCTGCATGGGCAGCATCGGAGCGGTCCGGTCCAGCGCCTGGATCTGGGACTTCTCATCCGCACGGAGCACGATCGCGTTCTCCGGCGGCGCGAGGTAGAGACCAACCACGTCGGTGACCTTGGCGACCAACTCGGGATCGGTGGAGTACTTGAAGGTCCCCGCCCGCCACGGCTGCACCCCGTACTCGCGCCACACGCGTGAAACAGTGGCATTGCCGATCTTCAAGTGCCGGGCCAAGCAGACGCGAGGACCAGCGCGTGACCCCGTACTTCTTCGGCGGCGGCGCCAGCGTCGCGGAGACGATGTCGGCATGGTCAACCAGCCGCGGCCGGCCCGGCCGGGCAGTGTCAGCCAGCCCGCCCATTCCGTCATGCAGATACCGGGTCCGCCACTTGACTACCGTCGCACTCGACGCCCCGGTCAACTCCCGAATCCGCGCGTTCGACACCCCCTGCGCGGCAAGGGAAACGATCCGCGCTCGTTTCACTAGGCCAGCTGAGACCGTCGTGGACCGCAGGGTCCTGTCGGGTTCAACATCATCGCCATCACGAAGCGCAAGAGCCGGAGCAGGTGCATTCGCTATACCCCATTCTCCCACCCATCAAAGCGTTTAGGAATTAACGACACACGACAATAGTCGTGATGCTGGTGTTCACTGTAGATAGCCAGTTTCCGACCGAGCTGCGCGGCCATCGTGAGACGCATGGCTGTCTCGACGTACCGATTCCCTATCGTTCCTTGGGCGCGAGCGGATCGGACTTTCCGAACTTCTCGTAGTCCAGCGGTCCGACGACAGCCAGGTGCTCGCGCACGAGCGCCGTGATTGATTTGCGCCTGGACCGGATTGAGGCCATCAGCTTGTCGAACTCGGTCAAGTCCGGATCTATCTGGGCGGCCACCGCCTCATTCGCAGCCGAGATCATCAGGCTGTGAAGTGTCCGAGTGTCTTCGTACAATTCGGAGATAGCTTCCAGAACGAGAGGCTCGCTCACCATCATCATTGCTTGTGAGAACGCCATCTCCACCCTGTGAGAGCAGTTCATCCACGGTCCGAACACACGCATGAGTTCGGCGGCGGACTCCTGGGTGCGTGGCAGCCCCGGAGCTTCCTTCAGCGCAGCCACCAACCCGGGATACAGGAGATTCAGTTCCCCGATGACATCCCAGATCGGAGGGATTGTCTTTATCTGCTCTATCCGTCGAGCGGAGTCCAGCTCACGAGCGAGTCGTTCATCGGCTGCTTTGAGTTCCTGCCTGAACTGGGCCTCCGCACGGTCACGTTCGGCGGCTGCCGCCTGTCTGGCTTCATCGGCCTCTCGCCGAGCAACGCGCGTCTGTACAAGAGCGACTATCACGGCTGCGAATGTCGCAACACCTGTGAACCAGGTTCCGTACGCGCCCCAAGCTGAGCTCCCCCAGCGGTTCACAAACCCCACCACAGTCACCGCTAGAAAGGCCCCTGCTGGAAGGCCGATCGCGATCAATGAACCTGCTGATAGCCGTGTTGACGACGCGTGAAAACTGACCCCCAGGCGACGGGTGAATCTTGACCCCCGTCAGATCCTTGGAGGGTGATTTCAGTGGAGCAGTGGGCGGAGATCCGCCGGTTACATTTGAGCGAGGGTGTGCCGATCAAGGAGATCGTGCGGCGTTTGGGGGTCTCGCGGAACACTGTGCGGGTGGCGGTGCGTTCGGCCGAGCCGCCGAAGTATGAGCGCAAGCCCGGTGGGTCGGCGGTCGATGTGTTTGAGCCGCAGATCCGGGCGTTGCTGGCCGGGTATCCGACGATGCCGGCGACGGTGATCGCTGAGCGGATCGGCTGGACCAGGTCGATGACGGTCCTGAAGGATCGTGTCCGGCAGATCCGGCCGGAGTACCGCGGGGTCGATCCGGCTGATCGGGTGGTGTACGAGCCCGGTGGGTGTTCGCAGTGGGATCTGTGGTTCCCCGATCGGCGAATCCCGTTGGGCCGCAACCAGTTCGCGGTGTTGCCGGTGCTGGTGATGACGCTGGCGTATTCGCGGTACCGGCTGGCAACGATGATCCCGTCCCGGCAGGGCGGAGACATCCTGGCCGGGATGTGGCTGCTGCTGTCTCAGGTCGGGGCGGTCACGCGCAAGCTGGTGTGGGACCGTGAATCGGCGATCGGCGGCAAGGGGGTGCCGACGCAGGCGGCCACCGCGTTCGTCGGGACGCTGGGAACCAGACTGGAGCTGGCTCCGCCGCGGGACCCGGAGTACAAGGGCATGGTCGAACGCACCAACCGGTATCTGGAGACCTCGTTCCTGCCTGGCCGGGAGTTCACCGGGCCGGCCGACTTCAACGCCCAGCTGCAGAGCTGGCTCAACACGTGCGCCAACACCAAGGTCGTGCGGGCGATCGGCGATCGCCGCCCGGTCGACGTGCTCGGCGAGGACGTGACCGCGATGACCGCGTTGCCGCCGGTGGCCCCGGCCTGCGGGCTGCGCGAACGGGTCCGGCTGGCCCGGGACTACTACGTACGCGTGGACGGCAACGACTACTCGGTCCATCCGGCGGTGATCGGCAAGTTCGTCGACATCACCGCCACCGCCACCACGGTCCGGATCTGTCACGGGCAGACCCTGGTGGCCGAGCATGACCGATTCTGGGGGCGACACGCCTCGATCGCCGATCCTCAGCATGTGGCCGCTGCCAGGGAGCTGCGGGTCAACTACCGGCTCCAGGACCTGAACAATCGGGCCGCCAACGCCGCCCGAATACGGGCACACTCCGACGGGCACACCGTGCCGATTCGGCCGCTACCGGACTACGACCGCCTCTACGGTGTCGACTTCACCAGCGGTAACGGCGGCCTGGAGCCGGTCTCGTGAGCGGCAATGATGATCTCGGCTCGCAGATCGAGTACCTGACCCGGGCACTGAAGACCCCGACGATCCGGCGGTGCTGGGCCGAGCTGGCCGACCGTGCCCGCACCGACGGCTGGAGCCACGAGCAATACCTCGCCGCGCTCCTGGAACGGCAGGTCAACGACCGCGAGGCCAACGGCACCACGCTGCGGATCAACGCCGCGAAGTTCCCGGCAGTCAAAACGCTGGAGGACTTCAACTTCGACCACGCCCGGTCGGTGCCGCGTGATGTGATCGCGCATCTGGCCACCAGCACCTGGATCGCCAAAGGCGAGAACGTGATCCTGCTCGGACCACCCGGAGTCGGCAAAACCCACCTGGGGATCGCCCTGGGCATCAAGGCCGCCCACCACAGCTATCCGGTGTTGTTCGACACCGCCACCGGCTGGGCCGCACGCCTGACCGAGGCCCATGCTGCCGGCCGGCTACCCCAAGAACTCAAACGGCTACGCCGCTACCGGCTCCTGATCATCGACGAGATCGGCTACCTGCCCTTCGACAGCGACACCGCGAACCTGTTCTTCCAACTCATCGCCGCCCGCTACGAACAAGGCTCGATCCTGATCACCTCGAACATGCCCTTCGGCCGCTGGGGCGAAGTCTTCGCCGACGACGTCGTCGCCGCAGCACTCATCGACCGACTCGTCCACCACGCCGAAGTAATCACCATCACAGGAGACTCCTACCGCACCAAAACCCGACGCGACCTCATCAGCAACGACCAGTAGAAACCAGACAAAA
>NZ_BANT01000040.1 GCF_000333015.1 Gordonia hirsuta DSM 44140 = NBRC 16056
CCCGGCGACGGCGTCGACCGCGTCATCCACATGAAGACCCAGTACCTGGGGCCCGACGAGTTGCTGCTGGCCGCCAAGATCGCGATCTCTCCCGGGGCCACCGCTGCGCAGATCGCCGCCGCCATCGACGCGGCCGAGGCGCGGGTGCGGGCGGCCCTGCCGCAGACGCGGATCATCTACCTGGAACCGGATATCGACCGCGGCGACGACCGCTGATCATCCCTGCCGGGGTGCGGCAGGCCGGCGTCGTCGCCCATCGACACCGGACTTCGCCGGCCGCATCGCGGGCTTGCAGTCGGCGCGGGCCCCCGTGCGTTACCGTCAGAACACCCAACCGACGGGTGAGAAGAGGGGTGTTCAATGACGACGACCGGACCCACCGGCAGTCAACGCCAGACGTGGACGTCGAACCGCGGGTTCATCCTCGCGGCGATCGGCTCGGCCGTCGGCCTCGGCAACATCTGGCGTTTCCCCGGCGTGGCCTACGACAGCGGCGGCGGCGCCTTCCTGGTTCCGTATCTGATCGCGCTGGTGACCGCCGGTCTGCCCATCCTGTTCCTGGACTATGCGATCGGGCAGCGGTTCCGCGGTTCGGCGCCGCTGGCGCTGCGGCGGCTGTGGCGCAAAGCCGAGGTGATCGGCTGGTTCCAGACCATGCTGCTGTTCATCATCTCGGTCTACTACGCCGCCGTCATCGCCTGGGCGCTGAGCTACTTCTACTTCTCGTTCGGCAACAAGTGGGGCAACGATACGGCCAGTTTCTTCGTCAACGACTACCTCAAGGCCTCCGAACCGGGGATCTCCAGCGAACTGGTCGCCGGTGTCGCCTGGCCCCTGGCGCTGGTCTGGGTCCTGATCATCATCGTGCTGGCCGCCGGAATCGCCGGGGGTGTGGAGAAGGTCAACGTCGTCGGTATCCCGCTGCTGGTGCTCGGGTTCGGGGCGCTGGTCATCCGTGCGGTCACCCTGCCCGGGGCGACCGACGGGCTCAACGCCCTGTTCACTCCCGACTGGAGTGAGCTGACGAACCTGAACGTGTGGATCGCCGCGTACAGCCAGATCTTCTTCTCCATGTCGATCGCTTTCGGCATCATGATCGCCTACGCCTCCTTCCAGCGGCGCCGGGCCAATATGACCAGTTCCGGTCTGGTCGTGGGCTTCGCCAACTCCTCGTTCGAGATCCTCGCCGGGATCGGTGTCTTCTCCGCGCTGGGTTTCCTGGCCCACCAGGAGGGTGTCGCCGTCGGTGAGCTCGAAGGGCTCACCGGGCCGATCCTGTCGTTCGTGACCTTCCCGGCGGTGATCTCCGAGATGCCCGGCAGCACCGTGTTCGGTGCCCTGTTCTTTGGCTCGCTGGTGATCGCCGGTTTCACCTCGCTGGTGTCACTGGTGGTCGGTGTGTCGGTGGCGGTGCAGGAGAAGTTCGGACTGAGTCAGCGGGTGGCCGCTGTCGTCGTCGGCGTCGTCTCGGCAGCACTGTCGTTCGGGCTGTTCGCCACCACCACGGGGCTGTTCACCCTGGACACGGTGGACATGTTCGCCAACAACATCGGTGTGGTCAGCTCGGCGATCGCCATGTGTATCGCGGTGGTGTGGCTGGCCCGTGAGGGCCGGGTGCTGCGCCTGCACCTCAACGCCATCTCGACCTTCAAACTCGGCAGCTGGTGGCTGCCGCTGATCGGAGTCTTCGCGCCGACGTTCCTGCTGGTCATGATGATCCAGAAGATCATCGACGTGATCGAGAACGGGTACGAGGACTATCCGAACTGGTACATCTACACCTTCGGCTGGGGCACCCTCGGCTTCGCGCTGGCCGGTGCGATCATCGGCACCGCGACCCGCTGGAAGGGGCGCGACCAAGCCGATTTCGAGGCGTGGCCGTCGGTGGAATTCTTGGAAGGAGAACGACGATGACCGGTCCTGCGATCACACTGCTCGTCGTGGCGGTGATGCTGGTGTGGGGTGGCCTGGTGGCCAGCATCGCCTACATCCGGGCACGCCCGGAGGTCGATCCCGGCCAGTTGCCGCCGCTGCCGGAGGATCTGGCCGCCGCCGATGCGGCTCGGGCCGACCAGCCCCAGCCCACCCGCGATACCTGAGCCCGCACCCCGAAGGTCCGGCGAAAGGTGCCGATCAGTGAGTAACCCGTTCGTGCGGGTCAAGTCCGTCGAACAGTCCATCCGCGATACCGACGAGCCGGATACACGGCTGCGCAAGGATCTGACCGCCTGGGACCTGACGGTCTTCGGCGTCGCGGTGGTGGTCGGCGCCGGGATCTTCACGCTGACCGCCCGCACCGCCGGTAACGTCGCCGGTCCGGCGGTGTCGCTGGCCTTTGTGCTGGCCGCCCTGGCCTGCGCCCTGGCCGCCCTCTGCTACGCCGAATTCGCCTCCACCGTGCCGGTGGCCGGCAGCGCCTACACCTTCTCGTACGCCACCTTCGGTGAGTTCGTGGCCTGGATCATCGGCTGGGACCTGATCCTGGAGTTCGCGCTGGCCGCCTCGGTGGTCTCCAAGGGCTGGTCGCACTACCTGAACGAATTCCTGTGCCTGATCGCCGGTCGCGATCCGGCCGAGACCACCTTCACCACGATCTCGCTGCGCGAGGGCGGCGGCGCGTTCGCCGGCTTCGACTGGGGTGCGGTCCTGCTGATCGGGGTACTCACCGCCCTGCTGGTGGCCGGCACCAAACTCTCCTCGATGGTGTCGCTGGTGATCACCGCGATCAAGGTGGCCGTGGTCCTGCTGGTGATCGTGGTGGGCGCGTTCTACATCTCCCCGAAGAACTATTCGCCCTACATCCCGCCGGCCGAGGCCACCGACGGCGCGGATGCGGCGACGGGCCTGCATCAGACCCTGTTCTCGCTGATGACCGGCGCCGGTGGCTCCAACTACGGCTGGTACGGGCTGCTGGCGGCGGCCTCACTGGTCTTCTTCGCCTTCATCGGTTTCGACATCGTCGCCACCACCGCCGAGGAGGCGCGTAACCCGCAGAAGGACCTGCCGCGCGGCATCCTCGGTTCGCTGGCGATCGTCACCGTGCTGTACGTCGGGGTGACGCTGGTGCTGACCGGCATGGTCAGGTACACCGAGCTGCGCGGGGAGGCGACGACCCTGGCCACCGCCTTCGGCCTGCACGGCATCACCTGGGCGCAATGGCTGATCGTCATCGGCGCCCTCTCGGGTCTGACCACCGTGGTGATGGTGATGCTGCTCGGGCAGACCCGTGTCGGTTTCGCGATGGCCCGCGACGGGCTGTTCCCCCGCGGGCTGGCCAAGACCGGCCGCCGCGGCACCCCGGTCCGGATCACCGTGCTGATCGGCGTCGTCTCGGGCTTCCTGGCCGCGTTCCTGCCGATGGGCGAGCTGGAGGAGATGGTCAACATCGGCACCCTGTTCGCCTTCGTGCTGGTCTCGGTGGGCGTGGTGGTGCTGCGACGGACCCGCCCCGACCTCACACGCGGATTCCGGGTGCCGTGGGTGCCGCTGGTGCCGATCCTGTCGGTGCTGGCGTGCCTGTGGCTGATGCTGAACCTGACCGCACTGACCTGGTACCGGTTCCTGGCGTGGATGGCGCTGGGCTTCGTCGTCTATCTGGCGTACGGCATGCGGCATTCGGTGGTCGGCCTGCGTGAACGCGGGGAGATGCCGCCGCTGCTGGATGCCGGTGATCTGGCCGGACCCCAGGTCCTCGCGCCCGACGCATCCGCCGGAACGCCGGTCGAACAGGTGGCTCCCGGGCAGGACCGGGTGATCATCGACTCACCGCCGCCGCAGTGAGTGCGCCGCTACGACGCCGATGCGCGGCGGGTGCGCGGCTGCACAGCCCACTCACGCGCTAGCCTGATGGTCGAACATTGCACTCGGTGCCGCGGAAGCCTTCCGCGGCACCGCCCGGGGGAATACTTCGAGAGGGACTAGATGACCACCGCGTCCACCATGACTGCCGACGTCGCCAACGGAATCGATTTCAAGGTCGCCGACCTGTCGCTCGCCGACTACGGACGCAAGGAGATCCGCCTCGCCGAGCACGAGATGCCCGGCCTGATGGAACTGCGCCGCGAATACGCCGACGTCGCCCCGCTCAAGGGTGCCCGCATCTCCGGTTCGCTGCACATGACGGTGCAGACCGCCGTGCTGATCGAGACCCTGGTCGCCCTGGGTGCGCAGGTCCGCTGGGCCTCGTGCAACATCTTCTCCACCCAGGACCACGCCGCCGCGGCCGTCGTCGTCGGCCCGTACGGCACCCCCGAGGAGCCGCAGGGTGTGCCGGTGTTCGCCTGGAAGGGTGAGACCCTGGAGGAGTACTGGTGGGCCGCCGACCAGATGCTGACCTGGCCGGGTGAGCCGGCCAACATGATCCTCGACGACGGCGGCGACGCCACCATGCTGGTGCTGCGCGGGGCCGAGTTCGAGAAGGCCGGCGTGGTGCCGCCCACCGAGGACGACCATCCGGCCGAGTACAAGGTGTTCCTGGAGCTGCTGCGCCAGACGCTGGCGGCCGACCCGACCAAGTGGCGCACGATCGCCGAATCGGTCCAGGGCGTCACCGAGGAGACCACCACCGGCGTGCTGCGTCTCTACCAGTTCGCCGCCGCCGGGGAACTGGACTTCCCGGCGATCAACGTCAACGACTCGGTCACCAAGAGCAAGTTCGACAACAAGTACGGCACCCGTCACTCGCTGATCGACGGCATCAACCGCGGCACCGATGTGCTGATCGGCGGCAAGAAGGCGCTGGTCTGCGGCTACGGCGACGTCGGCAAGGGCTGCGCGGAGAGCTTGGCCGGTCAGGGCGCCCGCGTCCAGGTCACCGAGATCGACCCGATCAACGCGCTGCAGGCGCTGATGGACGGCTACGACGTGGTGACGGTGGAAGAGGCCATCGGCAACGCCGACATCGTGATCACCTCCACCGGCAACCTGGGCATCATCACCTTCGAGCATATGAAGCAGATGAAGAACCTGGCCGTGCTGGGCAACATCGGCCACTTCGACAACGAGATCGACATGGCCGGCCTGGAGTCGGCCGAGGGAATGACCCGGATCAACATCAAGCCGCAGGTGGACCAGTGGGTCTTCCCCGACGGGCACAGCATCATCGTGCTCTCGGAGGGGCGCCTGCTGAACCTGGGCAACGCCACCGGCCACCCGTCGTTCGTGATGAGTAACAGCTTCGCCAACCAGGTGATCGCTCAGATCGAGCTGTGGACCAAGAACGACGAGTACGACAACGAGGTCTACCGTCTGCCCAAGCACCTGGACGAGAAGGTCGCGCGGATTCACGTCGAAGCCCTCGGCGGTGCGCTGACCAAGCTGACCAAGGAGCAGGCCGAGTACATCGGTGTCGATGTAGAGGGCCCGTACAAGCCGGAGCACTACCGGTACTGATCTTCCTGTCCTGCTGCTGAGGCCTTCGGCCCAGGCGGGCGCATGCGCCCTCGCCTGGTTCGGGGGCCTTTTGCATCGCCGACACCCCCGACACCCACCCCCTGCCGGAACTCACGCCCCCTTACTAAGGGTGCCTCGCACCCTGACTTCGTTCTCGCGCCCCCAGCAGAGGGGGCCAGAACGAGATCAGGGTGTCTGGTTCCCCGAGAACGACGCGGTCCAGGGTTCAGGCGACGAGCGCGAGTACCTGTTCGACGGCGTCGTCGCCGTCGGCGACGGTCCACGGCGACATCCACTGCACCCGGGCCAGGTCCAGGTAGGCACGCCAGACGCGGGACTGCAGGTCGGCATCGCGCTCGTACGCATCCTTGGCGCGAGTGGCATCGGCGGCGGCGCGACCGGCCGCACGGTCGATCGCGATCTCCGGCGGGACCCCGAGGAGCAGTTGATGGGCGGGCAGTGGCAGGCCGAAGCGGCCGAACTCCAGGTCGCCGACCCAATCGACCACTTCGCCGTCGGGGCCCTGGTGCAGGCGGGCGGCGCTGTAGGCGGCGTTGGAGGCGACGTAGCGGTCGCACAGCAACAGATCGTTGCGGGCCAGTGCCGCACGCAGATCGTCCGCAGCTTCGCGTCGGTCCAGCGCGAACAGCATCGCCATGGCGTAGGCGCTTTGGCTGAGGTCACCGTGCCGGCCGTGCAGGGCTTCGGCGGCGATGTCGGCGGTCACGTGCCGCCCGTAGCTGGGGAAGGCGACGGTCTCCAGGGTGATCCCGCGGTGCTGCGCCTGCTCCCGGATGCGGCCGACGATCGTGTTCTTACCGGCGCCGTCCAGACCTTCGATCGCCACGAGGATGCCCATGGGCACCGATCCTAAACGCCGGGCCCGGACGACGACTCCGGGGCTGGTCGCCGGCGTCAGGGTTCGCCGAGCTGCTCGGCCAGTGCCTTCTTGGCCCGGTTGAGCCGGCTGCGTACCGTCTGCACCGGAATCTCCAGGTGGTCGGCGATCTCCTGATAGGACAGGTCACCGTAGACCCGCAGGACGAAGGTCACCCGGAAGACCTCCGGCAACGCCGCCAGGGCCAGCTCGATGCGGTCGGCCCAGACCACATCGGCGGTGAAGTCGCCCGGGGCCGGTGCCTCCCGGTCGGCCGGGTCGACCACCAGCGGCCGCTTCTTGGACTGGGCGATGGCCGCGTTCGAGGCGATCCGGTACATCCAGGTGGAGAACTGGGCGTCGCCGCGGAAGTTGCGCAGGCCGCGCCAGGCGGCGACCAGCGCCTCCTGCAGCGCATCCTCGGCGTCGTGCGGATTACCGGCGATGCGCAGGCAGACCGCCCACAGCCGATTGCGGTGCCGGCCCACCAACTCGGCGAAGGCCTGCTGATCGCCCGCGGTAGCGGCCCGCACGAGCTCGGCTTCGTCCCGCTCGTCGACCACGACCTCGATGTCGGTCATCTCAGCTCCGATCCGGTGCGGCCACGACGGTGACGTCGGGCATGCGCACCGGCCCGTTCGGCCCCCGCCAGCCTGGACGCTCGGTACGGATGATGGTGCCCGCCGGTGCGTCGGCGAGGTGTTCGGTGGCCACGCATCGCTGACTGTCCGGCACGAACGGGGTGCCCGGTTCGGGTTCGACGGCCCGGATGCCCACGCCGCCGAGCTGGTCGGCGATGTAGCCGCGCACCGATGCCTCGGTGCTGGTGTCATAGGCGCCGATCAGGGCGTGGACCATCTTCCCGTCGGGAACCGGGGCCGGTCCAGCGCCGAGCGGTCCAGCGCCCAGCGGTCCGGTGCCGGACGGCGCAGACACCGGTACCGGTTCGGTGACCGCGATCTGGGACGCCAGCACACCGCCGGCGGGCGAGGGACCAGGCGGTGCCGGATCGGGGGTGAACGCCTCGGGTGCGCCGGGCCGCTGCGGCACACCGGCGTGCGGTGAACCGGCAGGGAACCGCGGTGCGGTCCGGCCACCGAGGAGATACCCGGTCAGCATGCCGACGAGCGCGATCGCCACAGCGATCAGCGCCGCGACGACGGGATCCAGATCCATGGTCACATCCAATCGTCGAGACGGGTGGGTCCGCAAGTGACGTTGCCGGTCACAGCCGCGCCGCTCAGAAGTCGCCGGGGTCGTCGAGCTGCCAGTCGTCGGTGCCGGCAGCGTCGATGTCGAACGGATCGTCGCCGAAGGGGTCACTGGCCAGGGTGTCGGTCGCCGGATCAAGATCCAGGCCGTCGGCGCCGGACGGCTCGTCGATCACCACGAACAGTTCCTGATCCTCGTCGGGTACCTCGACGCCGGCACCGTCGTATCCGGCGTCTTCGGGTACCGGTCCGCTCACCTGCGCCGGTGCCTGCTCGTACAGGGAGACGTCCACCTCGCTGGCCGGGGCCAGCGCGACCTCGACCGCCGCGGCCCAGACGCCGTCGGGGGGTGGGGTGCCGGCCGGCTCGTCGTAGGCCGACCACCATTGGGTCAGGTCGTCCTCGCTCATCGCGATGCCTCCATTCAACTCACCAGTCATGGTGTCAGGTATTCGCTCGCCCGGGGGCGTTGTTCTTCGGCGTGCCGGGACGTTCTCTCGGGTTCGGAAGGTAAGAGGGGGGCCGGCGCCGGAAAGTTCCCGGGTCGTTCGGATTCTGTCCGGGCACCGTGCGGGAGACTATCGTGATAGGGCGCGGCGCAAGAGGAGGAGCGGTTCGTGGTCTACCAGGGAAAGGCGTTGCGGACCGCCGTGCGCACGATGCTCGAGGAGGTCGCCGCCGTCGGACCCGACGAGCAGGCCGCGGTCGCGCAGCTGGCCGGTGGATTGTCCGGACACTCGACGGTCGCGCTGGCCGGGCGTATCAGCTCAGGGAAGTCCACCTTGGTCAACGCGCTGGTCGCCGAGGAGATCGCCCCGACCGACCGCAGCGAGTGCACCCTGGTGGCAACGATGTACGCCTTCGGCACCCCGGCCCGCCGCGAGGTGGTCGGGCTGGACGGGACCACCGACGACTCCGCCGGCGACGGTTCCCGCGATCTGGGGCGGGCCGCCGGGGAGGTCGACTACGAGGTCGTCTACCTGTCCCAGGCGCACCTGCGCGACCGCTACCGGATCATCGACACCCCCGGTCTGAGCACCACCACCCAGAGTTCCGAGGACGCCACCCGCCGCGCCCTGATCGACGGCGGCGGGCTGCCGTCGCCGGACATCCTGCTGTTCCTGGTCGAAGGCGGCCATCTGCGCTCGGACGAGGTGGCCTTCCTGCGGGAGGCGGGGGCGACACGGCTGAACACGATCCTGGTGGTGGCCCATGCCGACAACGCCGGGGCCGGTGCCGACGGTTCGGGAGATCCGTTCGACACCGCCGAGAAGCTGGCCCGCAATCTGGCCGCCGAACACCCGGAGCTGGCACGGGCGGTGGTGCCGGTCTCGGGTCTGATGGCCCAAGCCGCCGAGGTGGGGGTTTCCGAAACCGACGCCGAGGCGCTGGCGGCACTGGCCGGGGCCGCCGCCGACGATCTGGAATTGGACCTGTTCACCGAGGCCGATCCGACGCTGCTCGACCTGGCCGACCGGTTCGGTGTGTATACCGTCCTGCACGGCCGGCAGGCCGCCGAACGCGGTGCCGTCACCTTGTCGGAGTGGTTGCTGCAGCGTTCGGGACTGCAGCGCCTGCGCCGGGTCATCGACGGACAGCTCGCCGGGTATACCGAGGTCTCCACCGCTCGCACAGCGCTGGCCGGGATCCGGCGGATCGCGACCGTTTCGGCGCACCGCGACCGCGTCGAGGCGGCGATCGAACGCTTCCAGATCGATCCGGCGACCGGCTCGCTGCAGGTGGCCGAGGCACTGGAGCAGGTGATGCGCCGCGCACCGGAGAGTCCGCTGACCGCAGAACTCGACCGGGTGTTCTGGGCTGTCGACGGGGCGGCGGCGTGCGGGCTGACGGCCGGCACCCCGCTGCCGGCGGTGCAGTCGCGGGCACGGGAACTGCTCGCCGACTGCCGCACCCGACGGCTGACGCTGATGCTCGGGGCCGAGCGGGAGGCGCTGAACGTGCTCGAACGCAGTTATCAGATGGCTGCTGACGGGGCGGTCCCGGCGGCGCTGCGCCGCGGGCACCGGCAGGAGGAACGACGGTGACGACACCGAAGCGGGGGGACGCACCGACGCCGGCGGCCGCTGCGGGCCAGGGGAAGAAGCGGGTCAACGCGGTCGAATACGCCGCCATCCTGCTGCGCCGGGCCGACCGCGAGGAGCAGGCGGCGCGGATCGAGAAGATCGCGGCGACCGCGCCCCCGGAGCGGGCCGTCGTGGTGGTCGGCGAAGTCAAACGCGGCAAGAGTTCGCTGGTGAACTCGCTGCTCGGACAGAATCTGGCCAAGGTCGACACGATGATCGCCACCTCCGCGCAGGTCCGCTATGTGCCGCCGAGCCCGGAGGACCCCGAAGGCACCGCAGCGCTGCTGCTGCCCGACGGCCGCCGTCGCGCGATCGAACCCGACCAGGTCTACGACTGGGTGACCGTCGACGGCGCACACGCCGATGCGCGCGTCGACGGTCTGCTGCCGATCGGGGCACAGATCCACACGCAGGCGCAGCGGCTGCCCGGGGTGACGATCGTGGACACCCCCGGCGTCAACGGACTCGACGATCGGCACATCGCGGCCACCGTCGCGGCCACCGACGGTGCCTGCTCGCTGCTGATGGTCTGCGATGCGGTGGCCCCGATCAGTGCGGCCGAACTGGAGTTCCTCAACCGGGTCAGCGCCGAGGTCGGGACCGTCGTGCTGGCGCTGACCAAGATCGACAAGACCCCCGGGCAGTGGCGCACCCTGGTCGAGGAGAATCGTCGTCTGCTGACGCAGTATGCGCCGCGTTTCGCCAACGTCCCGGTGGTCGGGGTGTCCAATGCGTTCGCCGCCGCCGCACTGCGCAGCCCGGATGAAGCCAAAGCCCAGGCCCGGCTGGAGGCCTCGGGGATCACCGCGCTGGCCGAGGAGCTGGAGGCGGTGCTGGGCAGCCCCGAACAGATCGTCCGTCGTAACACCGCTGCGTGCGCAGCGGTCTCCCTCGGTGCGCTGCGCGAGGATCTGCTGATCCGCAAGCGGGCGATCGTCGACGCCCCGCGGTTGGAGGCGGAGATGGGGGAGGAGCGCGAACGCCTCGAACAGCTGCAGTCCACCCAGCGTGAATGGGGTGAGCGGCAGCGCCAGGCACTCAACCGTCTGAAACTCAATGCGGAGAAACGGCTGCGCCTGGAGCTGACCGCCTTCCGGGATCACTGGATGAACCAGATCTCCAGTCGCGGTGCCCTCAAGATCGCGCGCGAGGGACAGGCGATGACCGGAGCGATGAACACCGAACTGACCGCGTTGATCGAGTCGATGGCCGCCGGCCTGCACAGCGAGCTCAGTCAGTTCGCCGCCGAATGGCTCGGCGATGCGCGGCTGCAGCCGACCGGGGCCGACGATGCGGTGAGCCTGCTCGAATCGAT
Source organism: Gordonia hirsuta DSM 44140 = NBRC 16056 (assembly GCF_000333015.1). Classification (GTDB taxonomy): domain Bacteria; phylum Actinomycetota; class Actinomycetes; order Mycobacteriales; family Mycobacteriaceae; genus Gordonia; species Gordonia hirsuta. The sequence continues at coordinate 10,879 of NZ_BANT01000040.1, forward strand.
GGAACTGCGGCCGGCCCGCGAATACCACCGGTGGAAGGGCTACATCGACCCGCGCACCATCGCCATGGCCTCCACCGGCGGCCCGATCGCCGCCGTGCTGGGTGGTCTACTCGGGGTCACCGGTGTGGTGGCCGGTGTGGTCGCGGTCTTCGCCTTCCCGGCGTGGGCGGCACTGCTGCTGGGGCCGCACGCCAAGCGGGCCGGTCACCAGAACCTGACCTCGTGGCTAAACGAGAACATCAAACAGGCGCAGGAGGATCTCACCGCGGTGATCCGGGACGTCTACAACGAGTTCGAGCCGGAACTGCGGCTGGCCTACCGCGATCAGCTGGAGGAGTCGCTGCGCGAGGCCAAACGGTTGCACGAGGTCGCCAAGGAACAGGTCCGCACCGATTCGGCGACCCGGGAGGCCGAGGTCGCCAAGGTGGACACGCAACTGGCCGACATCGAGCGGGCGCTGGAGATGCTGACGGTGTTCGGTGCGGCCAAACCGGCCGTCCCCGCCGCCCCTAGCGCCCAGTCTGAACAGCCCGCAGGCGGGGACACAGCGGCCTCGTCGTAGACGGTTCCCGGCCGCGCGGTCCGCTCAGACGGAGGCGAAGAAGGTCGTCGTCACAAAGGAGCGCGTCTGTCGATGCACCGGATGGCTGGGTGCACCGGGGCCGAACGGTTCGGTGCCGATCCGCAGATCGGTCACCGCGCTGCCCGGGCCTGGGGTGCCGAACCGGATGGTCACGGCCAGGCCGGAGGGCCCACGTTCCAGATCGACCCGATCGGGCGGAATCTGGTGCGCCAGATACCGGTTGAGCAGTCGGGTCGCCAGGGCTTCGACGCTCAGGCAGCTCTGCTCACACCGCACCGAGCCGTGCGTACCCTGGCCGCTCATACTGCTGAACGAATACGGCAGCAGAAAGCCTGCATCGACGTCGTGCAACGACGGATTCGGATACTGCGATCGGCTCGGATCCTGCGGGTCGGTCATCTCCGCTCGCCTCCTGACCGGCTGGCTCACCGTCGATTCTAGTGCGCTGCGGCCGGTTCGTCGTCGCACCGACGGACCGGTCAGCCAAAACGGCTCCAGCGAACCAGTCGGCACTGTCCGGGAACCTTTTCACCGCCGGCGGCCTCTGAAGGAGTGAGAAGGAAAAACCAGCGGCCCAGGAGGCAGTGATGTTCTTCGATTTCGACTTGGACGGGGACGGCATCAACGAGACGACCGGATACGACACCGACGGCGACGGCCGCCTCGATGTCTATCTGACCGACCTCGACGGCGATGGGAACTTCAACATCATGCAAGCCGATACCAACGGCGACGGGATCATCGACACGGTCGCCTACGACTACAACGGCGACGGAATCATCGACGCGGCGGTACCTGCCGGACCGCCGGCGGACCCGCACCCCTACGTGCCGGCGCCGACGATCGTCGGGGGCAACAGCGGACCCGGCTACACGATCATCGACCCGAACACCGGTCAGGACATCACCGACAGTGTCCACTCCGGCAGCATGATCGTCGGCGGATCCAACCCGGGCCCGGGGCAGGCATACCTCAACGACCACAACAGTGCACTCAACGGGATCTGGCTGAGCTGACCGGAAGACCGGCGCCGACCAGACGACCGGTCACCGGGCCGCCGCACTCGACGGCCCCGGGGCGCCCCGTGTGACCAGGTCCGGCGCGTCAATCCTCGCCAACAGGGGTTTCTGGTGCCACGATGGTCGATATGAAGCCGCGGATCCTGGTCGTCGACGACGACCCGTCACTCGCCGAGATGCTGACCATCGCCCTACGCAACGAGGGCTTCGACCCGTTCGTGGTGGGCGACGGCACCCAGGCGCTGCCGGCGGTCCGGGAACTGCGGCCCGATCTGGTGCTGCTGGATCTGATGCTGCCCGGGATGAACGGCATCGACGTGTGCCGGGCGATCCGCGCCGAATCCGGGGTCCCGATCGTGATGCTGACGGCCAAATCCGACACCGTCGACGTGGTGCTGGGCCTGGAGTCCGGCGCCGACGACTACATGGTCAAACCCTTCAAACCCAAGGAGCTCGTCGCCCGCATCCGGGCCCGACTGCGGCGCACCGACGAGGAGCCCGCCGAGATCCTGGCCATCGGTCCGGTGGAGATCGATGTGCCGGCACACAAGGTCACCCGCGACGGGGTGCCGATCTCGCTGACGCCGCTGGAGTTCGACCTGCTGGTCGCGCTGGCCCGCAAGCCCCGCCAGGTGTTCACTCGCGATGTGCTGCTCGAGCAGGTGTGGGGTTACCGTCACCCGGCCGACACCCGCCTGGTGAATGTGCACGTGCAGCGGCTGCGCGCCAAGGTGGAGAACGATCCGGAGAATCCGGAGATCGTGCTCACCGTGCGCGGTGTCGGCTACAAGGCCGGACCGCCGTAGGTCTGCGACCGGAGTAGGCTCGGATCGTCCCCGACAGTCGCGAATCAGCCCCGTAGTCTCGAATCATCACAGTGTTCAATCGGCGGAGAATCAACCGCTCCATCGCCTCCTTCCAGCGCGCCGCCGCAGGCATCGGCCGTGCGTTCGGTTCGCTGTGGCGCCGTTCCCTGCAGTTGCGGGTGGTGGTCTCCACGATGGCGCTCTCGTTCGTGGTGCTGCTGATCGTCGGTTTTCTGCTGATGAGCCAGATCGCCGGCCGGCTGCTCGACGATAAGCAGACCATGGCGCTCAGTCAGCTCGAGCGTTCGCGCAACCTGGTCGAACGCGTGTTGACCAACACCGATTCGAGTGCCTCCACCCAGACCCGGCTGGCCCGGGCCCGGTCGCTGATGACCGATCAGGACGTGGACGCGAGCCAGAGCTCGTCCACCGGCGGCTCCTTCGACACCGTGCTGCTGGTGCCCGGCCGCGACGGGGAGCCGCCGGTCGCCGGCGCCGGACCTGTCGCCGAGGTCTCCCCGCAACTGCAGGAGATGGTCTCCCGCGGCCAGGTGGCCTATCAGTACACCCAGGTGCAGCGCGGCGGCACCGAAGTGCCGGCGCTGGTGGTCGGCACACCGGTCGAGTCGGCGGTGCCCGACCTGGAGCTGTACATGGTCTTCCCGATGGCCGCCGAACAGAACACCATCTCGCTGGTGCGCAGCACCATGCTGGTCGGCGGGGTGGTGCTGCTGGGACTGCTGGCGGCGATCGCCTGGCTGGTGGCCCGGCAGGTGGTGGCGCCGCTGCGGGCGGCCTCGCGGGTGGCGGTGCGCTTCGCCGACGGACGCCTCACCGAGCGGATGCCGGTGCGCGGGGAGGACGAGTTCGCCAAACTCGCCGTCTCGTTCAACGATATGGCCGAGAGCCTGTCCAAGCAGATCACCCATCTGGAAGAGTTCGGCGGGCTGCAGCGGCAGTTCACCTCCGACGTCTCCCACGAGCTGCGCACCCCGCTGACCACCGTCCGGATGGCCGCCGACATGCTCTACGAGAGCCGCGACGAGTTCGATCCGCTGCAGCGCCGCAGCGTCGAGCTGATGGACAAGGAACTCGACCGGTTCGAGACCCTGCTCACCGAACTGCTGGAGATCTCCCGCCACGACGCGGGGCAGGCCGAGCTGGCCGCCGAGCGGATGGATATGGCCATTCCCATCGAGGCGGCGCTGGCCACCGTGGAGAGCCTGGCCGCCGACACCGACACCGAACTGGTCGTCGACCTGCCGGTGGAGCCGGTCTTCGCCGAGATCGATCCGCGCCGCATCGAGCGGATCCTGCGGAACCTGCTAGCCAATGCGATCGATCACGGGGAGCACCGTCCGGTGACCCTGGTGATGCGGTCCGACGGGGATGCGGTGGCCATCGCCGTGCGCGATCAGGGGCTGGGCCTCAAACCGGGCGAGGAGAAGCTGGTCTTCAACCGGTTCTGGCGTTCGGATCCGTCCCGCGTACGACGCTCCGGCGGCACCGGCCTGGGACTGGCGATCAGCATCGAGGATGCCCGTCTGCACCAGGGCCGGCTCGAGGCGGCCGGTTCCCCGGGCGTCGGCTCGTGCTTCCGGTTGACGCTGCCGCTGGTCCGCGGGCACAAACTGCTGGGCAGTCCACTGCCGCTCAAGCCGGTGGCCGCACCGGCGGCTCCCGCACCGCCGGTCCCGGTCGCCGACAGCCCGGACGACACGGTCGCCGACGGCCCGGACGACACGTTCGACGACGACGCCGAAAGCGGCGACGCGCATCCACCCCATGCCACCGACGGGAGCCCGGCGATATGACCGCACCGCGCCGCCGGATCACCGGACTGCTGGCCCTGCTGGCCGCCGCGCTGCTCGTGGCCACCGGCTGCGTGGCCGTCCCGACCTCGTCTTCGCCGCAACCGGTCCAGGGTTTCAACCGGTCGCGGCCGGCCAACCTGGTGCCCACCCCGCGTCGCAGCGACGACCCCGAGACGCTGGTGCGCAACTTCGTCAAGGCGATGAGTGATCCCGCATCCGGGCATCGCGCCGCCCGCAAGTTCTTGTCCTCGGGCGCCGCCGAACGCTGGGACGATCAGGGACCGATGACGGTGGTGTCAGACCTGCGGGTGGTGATCGACGAACGCAGCGAGAGCGCCGTGCGGCTGCGGGTGATCGGCGAGCGCATCGGCACCCTCAGTGCCATCGGCCAGCTGGTCCCGGCCCAGGGCGAACTGCTGGTGCCGCTGACGCTGTCCCGCAATAACGGTGTCTGGCGGGTCGACGGCTCGATTCCGGCCGGCACCTTCACCGACAACGGACAGTTCGACGCCTCCTACCGGTTGGCCGAGCTGTACTTCCCCGACCGCACCGCCACCCGCCTGGTCGGCGATCCGCGCTGGATCTTCGGCTCGGCGGTCGACCCCACCGAGGTCGTGACCCGGCTGCTGGCCGGACCGGCACCGGACCTGACCGGAGCGGTGGATGCCGCCGCCGGACGGGATGTCGAGCTGCGCGGGCCGGTGGTGGTCGACGGCGATCGGGTCACGATCAACCTGGGCGGCGCGGTGGACCCCGATCCGCGTAAGCGCACCGTGCTGGCCGCGCAGCTGATCTGGTCGCTGGCCGGGGCCGGCATCACCGGTACCTACCTGATCTCGGCCGGCGGCAGCCCGCTGATCGCCGAACGCGCCGACGGCTGGCGCACCGCCGACGTGAAGGCCTTCGATCCCGAACCTGACACCGGAACCTCGGCCCTGCATGTGGTGCGCGGTGGACTGTTCCGGGTCGGCAGCGGCGGTGCCTCCCCGGTCGGCGGCCCGCTGGGCACCGCCACCGACCTGGTGTCGGCGGCCATCTCCCTGGATCAGCAGCGCGTGGCCGCCGTCGCCGACCGCGACGGACGCCAGATCCTGCTGCAGGGGCCCTACGGCGAGGAGGTCGGCGAGGTAGCGGCCGGCGCCACCGTCAGCACCCCGAGTTTCGGCGCGCTGACCGACACCGGCTATGCGATCATCGACGACCGCCCCTCGATGTGGACCGTCGGCGACGGCCAGCCCGCCCGGGTGGTGGCCCTGGACACCAGCGCCGTCGAGCCGGTGGCACCGGGACCGATCACCTCGTTCAAGGTGTCCCCGGACGGCGTCCGGGTGGCGCTGGTCGCCGGCGGTCGGCTGCTGCTGGCGGCGCTGGCCACCAACGACCGCGGAGTGCCCTCGCTGACCGGGGTGCGCCCGGTCTCTTACGGCCGCGGCCCGGCGGTGGTCGCCATCGCCTGGTCCGATGTCACCACGGTCTACGCCGTGCGGGAGGCCGACGAGAGCCCCGTGCTGCGCGTGCCGGTCTCGGGGCTGCCGCCCACCGCGATGGTCTCGGGCAACCTGAAGCCGCCGGTGCGCGCGGTGGCCGCCACCCGCAGCACCGTGTACGCCGGCGATATGCGCGGAGTGCTGGAGCTGGGCACGGCGCCGGGTTCGGCCGACCAGTACTGGCTGCCGATCGAGCAGGCCCCGGCCGGGGCGATCCCGGTGACCCAGACCGGCTGACCGGACAGTCCTGTGCACAGGCGGGCCGCTGCGCGCCGGACCTGTGGACGGCCGGCTCGACGAGACCGCCGTCGTACGGTCACGATGACCAGATGAACGCCGGAGCCGGGCCCGGGCCGCTGCGCGCGGTGCTGAGCGCAGGCCTGGATCTGGCGTTGCCGACCGAATGCGGCGGATGCCGCCGGCCGGGCACGCCGTGGTGTCCACGCTGCGCGGCGACGGTCCTCGACGATCCCTTTCCGCTGCGCCCGGGCGTGCGCGTGGGCGCGCCGGTGTGGGCGATGGGCCGCTACCGGGGCGCGCTGCAAAGCGCCGTCGTCGAGCTCAAAGAGCACCGCCGAACCGACCTGATCCCGGTGCTGGGACGGGTGCTGGCGCACGGGCTGCTGCGGTTGGCCGAATGGGAGCAGCTGGCGCCCGGCGAGCGGCTCGCCCTGATCCCGGCGCCCACCCGACCCCTGTCGGCCCGGCGGCGCGGCGGCGATCCGGTCACCGCCGTCGCCCGGTCGGCTGCCGGTCTGCTGGGCCCGAAGGTGGCGGTGATTCCGCTGCTGGCGACGCGGTCGTGGACCCGCGATTCGGCCGGGCTGACCGCCGGGGCCCGCATGGCCAACCTGGCCGGGGCGGTGACCTTGACCGGGGTGCCGCCACCGGCGCTGCGAGACGGGGCCGCCGCGGTCACCACCGTGTTGATCGACGATGTGCTCACCACCGGCGCGACGGCGGCTGCGGCCGCGAAGGTGCTGGCCGCCGAGGCAGTCGCGGTGACGGCGGTGGCGGTGCTGGCCGGTGTCTGAGGGCGCGGGAGTGAACGCCGACACGAACCGGCCCCAGGTCGTGTCGAAACGTGGAGAACAGGCACGCGAACCGATAACGTCAAGGGTGTCAGTGATGAACCTCAGCGGCAGGAGGTGGGACGCCCTCTTCCCGGCCCCGAGGGGTCTGGGACCCGGGCTTCCCGTCGCCGGTCGATTGCGGGAAATCAGTGTGAAGGTGTCGTGCAAAAACCTTGTGCGACAAGCGAATTCTCGTCTGTTCCGGGTGCAGAGCGCCTGGGCGGCGCGATCGGAGGAGGTTGACGATGTCGGTTGTCCATCGCAAAGGCCAACGCGAACCGAAGGGTCCTGCCCCGACACAGAGCGATGTGAGTGTTGCCTTCGAGCGGCCGGCCTCGCTGCGGGCGGTCGCCCAGCCGGCCGAGCCGGACGCCGAGGTGGTCTTCAGCGGCCGCAACGTGGTGATCCCCGATCACTTCCGCGTGTATGTCGGTGACAAGCTGGCCCGGCTCGAGCGGTTCGACCCGTCGTTGACGCGCTTTGAGGTGGTGCTCTACCACGAGCCGAACCGGCGTCAGCAGAAGCAGGCCGAGGTGGTCGAGGTGACCGCGCGATGCGACGGACCCGTCGTGCGTGCCCAGGCCAGCGGTGAGAACTTCTACGCCGCCACCGAACTGGTGATGGACAAGCTGCAGAAGCGGCTGCGCCGGGCGCACAGCCGCAAGCGCATCCGCAAGGCCGGCCCGGGTGTGCCGGTCTCGCTGTCGGAAGCCACCGCGGCCGGTGCCCTGGTCGACGATCCGGCGCCGGAGACCCCCGCCGAGGCCGAACAGCACTGGGACGACGGCGTCGAACCGTACGAGCCCGGCCAGGTGGTCCGCATCAAGGACCACGATGCCGCGCCGATGACCGTCGACGATGCGCTCTACGAGATGGAACTGGTGGGGCACGACTTCTTCCTGTTCCACGACAAGGAGAGTGACCGCCCGTCGGTGGTCTACCGTCGTCACGCCTTCGACTACGGTCTGATCCGGCTCTCCTGAGCGTGCCCATCGGTCCGGCCCCAGCGGTTTTCCGGCAGGGCCGGGCCTGATCGGATCGGGGAGATACCGGTAGCATGGAATCCGGTCTGCACTCTTGCGTGCAGACCGGATTTCTTATTCACGACCGATGGGGACTGTGGGACCGTGCTGAACAAGCTGCTTCGCCTGGGTGAAGGCCGGATGGTCAAGAGGCTCGACGGGATCGCCAGTCAGGTCCAGTCCCTCGAAAGCGACATCGCCGCGCTCAGCGACGACGAACTGCGGGCCAAGACCGACGAGTTCAAGGAACGGCTCGACAAGGGCGAAACCCTGGACCATCTGCTGGTCGAGGCGTTCGCTGTGGCGCGCGAGGCGGCCTGGCGCGTCCTGGATCAGAAGCACTTCCATGTCCAGCTGATGGGCGGTGCGGCTCTGCACTTCGGGAACATCGCCGAGATGAAGACCGGTGAGGGCAAGACGCTGACCTGCGTGCTGCCGGCCTACCTCAACGCGCTGTCGGGCAAGGGCGTGCACGTGGTCACCGTCAACGATTACCTGGCCAAGCGTGACGCCGAGCAGATGGGCCGCGTCCACCGCTTCCTCGGACTGCAGACCGCCGTCATTCTGACCGGCATGACCCCCGATCAGCGGCGCGTGGCCTACAACGCCGACATCACCTACGGCACCAACAACGAGTTCGGCTTCGACTACCTGCGCGACAATATGGCACACAGCCTCGATGAGCTGGTGCAGCGCGGGCACAACTTCGCCGTGGTCGACGAGGTCGACTCGATCCTGGTGGACGAGGCCCGCACCCCGCTGATCATCTCGGGTCCGGCCGACTCCTCGAGCAAGTGGTACGGCGAATTCGCGCGGATCGCTCCGCTGCTGGAGAAGGACGTCCACTACGAGGTGGACATCAAGAAGAAGACCATCGGTGTGCACGAGGCCGGCGTGACCTTCGTCGAGGACCGCCTGGGCATCGACAACCTGTACGAACCGGCGAACTCCCAGCTGGTCGGCTACCTGAACAACGCCATCAAGGTCAAGGAGCTGTTCCACAAGGACAAGGACTACATCGTGCGCAACGGTGAGGTCCTGATCGTCGACGAGTTCACCGGTCGTGTCCTCGACGGCCGCCGCTACAACGAGGGCCTGCACCAGGCCATCGAGGCCAAAGAGGGCGTGGAGATCAAGGCCGAGAACCAGACGCTCGCCCAGATCACCCTGCAGAACTACTTCCGCCTCTACGACAAGCTGTCGGGAATGACCGGTACCGCCGAGACCGAGGCCGCCGAGTTCCAGCAGATCTACAAGCTCGGCGTCATCCCGATCCCGACGAACAAACCGATGATCCGCGACGATCAGTCGGACCTGATCTACAAGACCGAAGAGGCCAAGTTCGACGCCGTCGTCGACGACATCGCCGAGAGCCATGAGAAGGGCCAGCCGGTCCTGATCGGTACCACCAGCGTCGAGCGCTCCGAATATCTGTCGCAGCTGCTGAATCGGCGCGGCATCAAGCACAACGTGCTCAACGCCAAGTTCCACGAGCAGGAAGCCCAGATCATCGCCGAGGCCGGTCGCCTCGGCGCGGTCACCGTGGCCACCAACATGGCCGGCCGCGGTACCGACGTCGTCCTGGGCGGCAACCCGGAGATCATCGCCGACACCCGGCTGCGCAAGGCCGGCCTGGATCCGGTGGGCACCCCCGAGGAGTACGAGGCCGCCTGGGTCGAGGCCATCGAGGTGGCCCGCCGCGACGCTGCCGAGGAGGCCGTCGCCGTCGTCGAGGCCGGCGGCCTGTACGTGCTGGGTACCGAACGCCACGAGTCCCGCCGGATCGACAACCAGCTGCGCGGTCGTTCCGGCCGCCAGGGCGACCCGGGTGCCTCACGCTTCTACCTGTCGCTGGGCGATGAGCTGATGCGCCGGTTCAACGCCGGCGCCCTGGATGCGATCATGACCCGGCTCAACCTGCCCGAGGACGTGCCGATCGAGGCCAAGATGGTCACCCGCGCCATCCGCAGTGCGCAGACCCAGGTCGAGGAGCAGAACTTCGAGATCCGCAAGAACGTCCTTAAGTACGACGAGGTGATGAACGAGCAGCGCAAGGTGATCTACGCCGAGCGCCGCGAGATCCTCGAGGGCGAGGACCACCGCGAGCAGGTCCGCCAGATGGTGGTCGATGTGGTCGGCGCCTACGTGGATGCCGCGACCGTCGAAGGCTACGCCGAGGACTGGGACACCGTCGAGCTCTGGACCGCTCTGGGCAACCTGTACCCGATCACGCTGGAGGAGAAGGCAGTCTTCAGCGTCAACGAATACGGGGAGCGCGAGGATCTGGACCGAGACGAGCTGCGCACCATGGTCGTCGAGGATGCCCTGGCCGCCTACGACCGCCGCGAGGCCGAACTGGCTGCGCTCGGCGGCGACGACGCCATGCGTCAGCTGGAGCGCTCGATTCTGCTGTCGGTGCTCGACAGCAAGTGGCGCGACCACCTCTACGAGATGGACTACCTGCGCGAGGGGATCCACCTGCGGTCGATGGCCCAGCGCGATCCGGTGGTGGAATACCAGCGCGAGGGCTACGACATGTTCATGGGCATGCTCGAGGCCATGAAGGAAGAGACCGTCTCCCTGCTGTTCAACGCCCAGATCCAGACCCAGGCTCCGGGCCCGGCCCTGGGCACCTCGGTCTCGGACATGCTTTCCGGTGCAGGACTGGGCGAGCAGCTGGCCGACGACGATCCGCGCATCACCTACAGTGGGCCGGACGAGGACGGCGATCCCGAGATCCATTCGGCGGTCGAGGAACTGTTCTCCGGCACCCCGTCCGAGGTCCTCACCCCCGAGCCGGTGACCGGTTCGCGCAAGGAACGCCGCGCCGCCGAGCGACGCAACCGCCGGCGTAGCAAGTAGCGGCTTCCGCTAGCCGGGCGGGTGACACCGGGCCGCTGTTCTTGTGAACCTGGTGCTGGTTCGGCGAACGCGGCACTGGTTTTGCGAACACGGCGTTCGTTTTGCGAACGCGGCACTGGTTTTGCGAATGCGGCGTTCGGCGACGTTCGCGGCCCTCGCGAAGGCCGCGAACGTGGCGAGCGCCGCGTCTGTGGGGCGAGCGCCGCGTATGGGTGCTGAACGCCGCGCCTCTGGCACGGCGACCGGGCCGCCGCGCCCAGACCGAAGCGTGCTTCTGCTGCACCGCGCGGAAGACCGGCTCACCAATGACCGGTTAGTGAAGAATGCGGAATTTTCCGTGGCAATTCCGGAGGACTCCGGCGCGTCATGGAACCCAAACGCGTTCCGGTGCGTCCGATTCATATGAGGGGGACACTGCTCGAGGGTCAGACAGAAACGCAGTTGCGGCCAGCCGGAACGACGGTGCCGGCCGCGCCGCCGCCGAGGTCCGCGCAGGCGCGCTCGCGACCGAAGGCCTCGGCCCCCGGTGGGGCGGGCGGGCTCACCGAGGAGACCCAGACCGGAGCGGCCGGACGCAGTCCGGATCTGGCCGCGGTCACCGAGGTCCGCACCTTCGCGGTTGCCATCCTGTCGCGAACCCTGGAGGTCCTCGACGGGCGCCGCCCGCGCAGCCAGCTGGCCGGCGCAGTCGCCGAGCAGGTGCTGGCGCAGGTGTCGGCGTTGCTCCGGCACGGTGCGCTCGGCACCGCCGGCGACTGCGCCAAGCTGCACCGAGTCCATGTGCAGTTCCGGTCGCCCCAGCGCGCCGAGGTCTTCGGGACCATCCAATGCCGAGGTCGGGTGCGGGCACTGGCCGGCCGCCTGGAACGTTCGAAGCCCCGCGATCGGGCCGCCGGCGGCCCGTCCCGGCAGGCGAGTCGATGGGTGCTCACCGAGTTCACGATCCTGTGAGCCGGCCGATGGTCGGGACCCCCGGGCGGGACGCGCTCACCGGCGGTATCGTCGACCGTCCGGGGCACTATCATCGAGGGGACATGGTGAATCGACTGTCGCCGGACGATGCGATGTACTACTTCCTGGACCGGTCTGGAACCACGACCCATCTGGGCGCTTTGCTGATCCTTGATCCGGCCGCCGCTCCGCGGGGGGCTGCCCTGGACTATGCGGCCCTGGTCGCGCTGGTGGAGAACCGGCTGCAACTGGTTCCGCGGTACCGGCAGGTCGTCACCGAGGTGACCCTCGGATTGGCGCGGCCACTCTGGGTCGACGACCGCGACTTCGACATCACCTTCCACATCCGCCGCTCGGCGCTGCCCCAGCCCGGCGACGACGAGGCTCTCTCCGAGTTCATCGCCCGGGTGATGTCGCGGCCGCTGGACCGGCATCGCCCGCTCTGGGAGATGTATCTGATCGAGGGGCTGCCCGACGGACGCATCGCCATCCTGACCAAGACACACCGCTGCCTGCTCGACGAGGAACAGCACCTGGAGATCAGCGAGGTCATCACCGACGAGACTCCCGAGGTCGGGCACTACGAGGAGGATCTGTGGATGCCGGGCCGCCCGCCCGGGTCGCGGGCGGTCACCATGGGGGCCCTCGCCGAGGCCGTCGCCCGGCCCGGGGAACTGGTCGAATCGGTGTTCAGCGGGACCGGCCCGATCGCCGACCTGCTGTCGCTGGCCGATCAGTCGGTCCGGTTCGTCGGCAACACGGTGCAGCAGCTGGTCAACGCCGCACCCGATAGCCCGCTGAACACCACCGCCAGCGCCGCCCGGCTGTTCACGTTCGTCTGGGTGCCGCGCACCCAGGTGCAGGAGATCGCCGAACGGTTCGAATGCAGTTTCAACGATGTGGTGCTGGCCGTCGTCACCGGTGTCATGCGCCGCTGGACCCTGTCGGTCAAGGACTCGATGAGCCACGGGGAGACGGTGCGGGCGGTGCTGCCGCTGGGCGCCCGCGAACCGGTCGCCGATGAACGGGCCGGCGGCGGCTGGATCTGCGAGGGGCGCGCTGAATTCATCACCGACCTGCCGGTCGGCGAGGATTCACCGAGTGTGCGGTTGATGCAGGTCGCCGGTCTGGCCGAACGCTATTCACAGTCGCAGCGCCGGATGACCCCGGGGCTGCGGCCGCTGCTGCCCGAACTGGGGGTGGTGCCCTTCGCCGATGTCTCGACCCGGGTGTTCAACCGGATCTTCCAGCGTTCGTACAACGTGCCGATCCGCATCGCCGATCGCCGGATCGGCTGCCGGTACGTCAACGGCGTCCCGGTCAGGGACCTGTTTACGGTGCCCCCGCTGCTGGCCAGCCGGGCACTGGCGATCAGCGTCAACGAATACTGCGAGAAGGTCGAGTTCGCTTTCCTGGCCGACCGCAACGTCCTGGGCGATCTGCCGGCGATGGCCGGGTACGTGCTCGACTCGATCGACGAACTGGCGACCGGTGGATTCGAAGCGATCACCGACACCGGCGCCGGTCCCCGCTCCGGCACCGCTGGTTCTCCTGAGGAGGAGTGATGAGAGTCTTTCTGCCGGCCACCTTGGCCGATGTGCAGCGACTGCTGGCCGATGGTCAGTGGATGCCGTTGGGCGGCACCGGTTTTGCACTCACCCCCGCGCTGCGGGAGGCCTATGTGTCCGGCGACGACGAAGAGCTCGCCGAGATCGCCCTGCGCGATGCGGCGCGGGCGAGCCTGCGTCTGCTGTCGGCGCAAGAGGACGGCGAGCTGCCGGTGCGGCGCGTGGTGGTGGTCGCCGAGCGCGACGATGCGAGTCCGCGGCCGGATCTGGACGACGCCGTCGTGCGGATCTCCGGACCGGTGAGCACCGATCAGGTGGTCGCGGTACACGTGGACGACGGCGCGGCCGAGCCCGCGGTGCGCGCGGCGGCCGAGTGCATCGATGTGGCAGATCTGGGCGACGAGGATGCCGAACTGACGCTGGGGGACGCGGAGGACCACGATCTGGCGTGGTACGCGACCCAGGAGCTGCCGTTTCTGCTGGAGCTGCTCTGACCGGCCTCCGCCCGGCTTGCCTATCTACCCTACGGTTCCGTAAGTTACGGAACCGTAGCTAGAATCGACGGGGACGCCCGCTGCCCGGCGGACGCTCGTGGACGGAGGAGCATGATGGGTTCATGGCGCGATCGGTTCGAGGCGCCCGCACGGGCGGCGTCGTCGACGGGTAAGGGTTCGCAGTGGCTGCGCGCAGCGGTCGCGAGGATCACCACCCCGCTGCTGCCCGACGACTACCTGCATCTGGCCAATCCGCTGTGGTCGGCCCGCGAGCTGCGCGGCCGGATCGTCTCGGTGACCCCCGAGACCGCGGATTCGGCGACCATCGTCATCCGCCCGGGCTGGGGCTTCTCGTTCGACTACCACGCCGGTCAGTACATCGGCATCGGCATCGAGGTCGACGGGCGCTGGACCTGGCGATCGTACTCGCTGACCAGTGATCCGGAGACCTCGCGCGGGGACAGGACCATCGCGATCACCGTCAAGGCGCTGCCCGAGGGCTTCTTGTCCTCGCACCTGGTCAACGGTCTGGCGCCGGGCACCGTGGTGCGGCTGGCCGCCCCGGCCGGTGAGTTCGTGCTGCCCGATCCGCTGCCGGAGAAGGTGCTGTTCGCCACCGCCGGAAGCGGTATCACCCCGATCATGTCGATGCTGCGCACCATGCGCCGGCGCGGACAGCGGTGCGACGTCGTCGTCGTCCATTCGGCGCCCACGCAGCAGGACGTGCTCTTCGCCGGGGAGCTGTCGGAGCTGGCGCGGGAGGGGCTGGCCACGGTGCGTCTTCGCCTCACGCGCAGCCAGGGCAAACTCGACCGGCAGGGGCTGACCGAGCTGTGCCCGGACTGGACCGAGCGGGTGACCTGGGCGTGCGGGCCGGCCGGCTTCCTGGACATGATCAGCGCCGCCTACGACGATGCCGACCGGTCGCAGGCCTTGCACATCGAGCGGTTCGCGCTCGAACGCGGTGCGCACGGCGCCCAGGGCGGGGTCGTCACCTTCGGCACCCGCGACAAGTCGATCGAGGTGGACGGTGCCACCACCCTGCTGGAGGCCGGGGAGCAGGCCGGTGTCCAGATGCCCTACGGGTGCCGGATGGGAATCTGCCAGACCTGCGTGGTGATGCTCGACAAAGGTTGTGTGCGCGATCTGCGCACCGGTGTCGAGCATGTGGAGGGCGAGCGCATTCAGACCTGCGTCAGCGCCGCGGCCGGGGACTGCACGCTCGACGTGTGATCCGGGTCGCCGCCGGGTGGACAACCTACGCCGTCGTAACCTACGCTGACGTAAGTTACGGAAACGTAGGTGAAGGAGCGCCGGTGGCGATCAAAGACATTCCCGAGTACGCACACCTCAGCGATGAGGACGTGGCGGCCATCGCCGTCGAACTCGATCAGATCCGGGCCGATATCGAGGCCGATCGTGGCGAACGGGACGCCCGCTATCTGCGCAATACGGTCCGTCTGCAGCGCGGACTGGAACTGGCCGGTCGCACCCTGATCTTCGGTTCGCAGAAGCGTTCGCTGTGGTGGGCCGGTGCCGGCACGCTCGGCGTCGCCAAGATCATCGAGAACATGGAGCTCGGGCACAACGTGATGCACGGGCAGTGGGACTGGATGAACGATCCCGAGACGCATTCGACCTCGTGGGAGTGGGACAACGCCGGTCCGAGTGCGCACTGGAAGCACCAGCACAACTTTGTCCACCACAAGTACACCAATGTCCTGGGCATGGACGACGATGTGGGCTACGGTCTGCTGCGGGTGACCCGCGACCAGCGGTGGCGGCCGTTCTACCTGGGCAATCTGGTGTGGAACACGCTGCTGATGCTCGGCTTCGAGTACGGTGTGGCCGCCCAGCACCTGGAGCTGGGCCGCAAACGCAAGACCGAAGCCGAGCAGCTCGAGTTCCAGCAGGCCCTGCGCGATGTCGGCCGCAAGATCGGCCGGCAGGCCGCCAAGGACTACGTCGTCTATCCGGCGCTGGCCGGGGGCGCCACCCGTTCGGTCACCGGCTGGCGCAAGGCGCTGACCGCTAACGCGACCGCGAACGTGATCCGGAACATCTGGACCAATGCGGTGATCTTCTGCGGACACTTCCCCGACGGGGCCGAGAAGTTCACCAAGCGGGACATGCAGGACGAGACGCAGGGCCAGTGGTACCTGCGGCAGATGCTCGGCAGCGCCAACTTCCGGTCCGGTCCGGTGCTGGCCTTCATGAGCGGCAACCTGAGCTACCAGATCGAGCACCACCTGTTCCCCGACCTGCCGAGCAACCGGCTGGCCGAGATCTCGGTCCGGGTGCAGGCGATCTGCGACGAATACGATCTGCCGTACACCACCGGCTCGTTCCCGCTGCAGTACGCCAAGTCCTGGCGCACCATCGCCAAACTGTCGCTGCCGGACAAGTATCTGACCGCGACCAGCCATGACGCACCCGAGACGGCTTCGGAACTGCGGTTCAAGGACGAGCCCACGCAGCAGCTGGTGGGCACCGTCGATCCGCGCACCGGCCGTCGCCGCGGACTCAAGTCCGCGCTGCGCCGACTGCGGGACCGCCGCCGCGGTGTGGCGCCGTTGCCGGCGTCCTCGCGCGATCGTTCCGCGGCCTGAAATCGTCTGGGGAGCGATGCCCGGGCATAATGGACCGTAATGGCGATTTCGGATATCAACGAGTACGCGCATCTCAGTGATGCGGACGTCGAGGCACTCGGTGTAGAGCTCGACGTGCTGCGCCGCCGGGTTGAGTCCGATCTGGGTATGCGTGATGTCCGCTACCTGCGTCGCACCATCGCTGCCCAGCGTGGATTGGAGGTCCTGGGGCGCCTGGCGCTGCTGGGCAGCAACCGCCGATCGCTGTGGCTGGCCGGAACCGTCTGGTTGGCGTTGTCGAAGATCATCGAGAACATGGAGCTCGGGCACAATGTGATGCACGGGCAGTGGGACTGGATGAACGACCCCGAGATCCACTCGACCTCGTGGGAGTGGGACATGGTGTGCGCGTCCCCGCACTGGAAGCACTCGCACAACTACATCCACCACAAGTACACCAACGTGATCGATATGGATCACGATGTCGGGTACAAGGTGCTGCGGGTGACCCGTGACCAGCCGTGGCGGGTGAAGAATCTGTTCCAGCCGCTGCAGAACCTGCTCCTGGCGGCCACCTTCGAGTGGGGCATCGCCCTGCACGATCTGGACCTGGCCGGGATCATCAAGGGCACCCGCCCGCGCGAGGAGGGCATTCCCGAGGTCAAACTGTTCCTCGCGAAGGCAGCCCGTCAACTGGGCAAAGACTATGTGCTGTTCCCGGCCGTCTCCGGGGTGGCCCAGCGTTCCCTGCGCGGTGCGACGACGACGCTGGCCGCCAACGCCACCGCGAATCTGACCCGCAACGTGTGGGCCTATGCGGTGATCTTCTGCGGGCATTTCCCCGACGGCGCCGAGAAGTTCACCGTGGAGACGCTCGAGGACGAGACGCAGGGCCAGTGGTACCTGCGGCAGATGCTGGGCACCGCCAACTTCGAGGCAGGTCCGGCGCTGGCGTTCATGAGCGGCAACCTCTGCTACCAGATCGAGCATCACCTCTACCCGGATCTGCCGAGCAACCGGCTCGCCGAGGTCTCCGAGAGCGTGCGCGAACTGTGCGACAAGTACGACCTGCCGTACAACACCGGCGGTTTCACCATGCAGTACCTGCGGACCCTGCGCACCATCAATAAGCTGGCGCTGCCGGATCGATTCCTGTCCGACGGCGTCGACGACGCACCCGAGACCACCTCGGAGCGGCGCTTCGACCGGCTCGGGGAGCGGGCGCCCGGCCTGCGCACCGCGCTGGTGCGGATGAAGGAACGCCGGCTGTCCCGGGCGCTGCGCGCCCGGCGCCTGCAGTAGGCCGCGGCCGGGGTCAGCCCAGCGCGTCGGGGTTGGCGGTCTCGGGTTCGGTGTCGGCCGGGCCGGTGTCGCGGACGGCGGCCAGCAGCTCCCGTACCGCCATGGCCCGCCGGTACGAATCACCGGTGAGCCCGTCCAGTGCGCACTCGGGGTCGGCGGGCGGACCCAGATGCGTGCAGCCGCGCGTGCAGCCGTCGATGGCCGCGCGCAGATCCCCGAAGGCGTCGATGATCTCGTCGGGGGTCACGTGGGCCAATCCGAAAGACCGGATACCGGGGGTGTCGACCACCCACGAGGTCGGTCCGTCGGGGTCGCCGGGTGCGCTGGGCAGCGGCAGCGCCACCGACTGGGTGGAGGTGTGCCGGCCCTTCCCGATTCCCGAGACCCGCCCGACGGCGCGGTCGGCGTCGGGCACCAGGCGATTGACCAGCGTGGACTTACCGACGCCGGAATGCCCGATCAGGGCGGTCAGATGGCCGTCGAGCACCTGCTGCAACCGGTCCAGCGGATCGTCGCGCCCGGCGATCAGGACCGGCAGATCCAGGTCGGCGAAATGTGCGGCGAAGCCGGCGGGATCGGCCAGATCGGATTTGGTCAGACACAGGATGGGGGTCAGGCCGCCGGCATAGGCCGCGGCCAGCGCGCGCTCGACGAAGCCGGTGCGCGGCGGCGGATCGGCCAGGGCGGTGACGATCAGCAGCTGATCGGCGTTGGCCACGACGATGCGTTCATAGGGATCGGTGTCGTCGGCGGTGCGGCGCAGCACGGTGCTGCGCTCGTCGACCCGCACGATCCGGGCCAGGGTGTCCGGCCGGCCGCTGAGGTCGCCGACCACCGCCACCTGGTCGCCGACCACCACCGGAGTGCGGCCCAGCTCCCGCGCCCGCATGGCGGTGACACGCCGGTCGGGGTCGCCGCCGATCACACAGCCCCAGCGCCCGCGATCCACCGAGACGACCATCGCGGTCTGCGCGTCGTCGTGGGCCGGGCGCTTCTTGGTGCGCGGACGAGTGCCTTTGCCCGGGCGGATCCGGACATCGGATTCGTCGTACGACCGCGCGATGCGGCTCACCGTGCCGACGCCCCGGGGCCGGCGGCGCCGTCGACCATCGCCGTCCACATGGCAGGGAAGTCGGGCATGGTCTTACCGGTGGTCTCGACGTTCTCGATCGCCGTCCCGGCCACCACCAGCCCCAGGGCGGCACCGGCGGTGGCCATCCGGTGGTCGGCGTAGGAGCGCCAGGTGGCCCCGGTCAGGTCGGCGGGTCGGCGGCCGGTGATCACCAGCCCGTCGTCGGTCTCGGTGCAGGTGCCGCCGAGCCGGGTGATCTCGGTGGTCAGCGCGGCCAACCGGTCGGTCTCGTGCCCGCGCAGATGCGCGATACCCGACAGCGTCGAGGTGCCGTCGGCGACCGTGCACAGGGCGGCCACCGTCGGTGTCAGCTCGCCCACGGCGCTCAGATCCAGATCGACGGCCTGCAGCCGCGGCGGCCCGGTCACCGTCAGCAGACCGTCGCCCGAGCGTCCGGTCCGGCAGCCCAGCGCCTCCAGGATCGAGACGATCTGGGCACCCGGCTGCGTGGTCTGGTCCGGCCAGCGCGGCACCCGGACGGTTCCTCCGGTGATCGCCGCGGCGGCTAGGAAGGCCGCAGCGTTGCTCAGATCCGGTTCGATGGCCCAGTCGACCGCGCGGATCGGCCCCGGGGACACCGACCAGGAGGTGACGGCGCCGGTGCGGTCGGTGGCGGTAGCGACCGGGACACCGGCGACGGCCAGCATGTCCACGGTCATCTCGATGTGCGGCATGGACGGCACCGGCCGGCCGGCATGGGTGATCTGGGCTCCGGCGGTGAACCGGGCCGCCGAGAGCAGCAGCCCGGAGACGAACTGGGAACTGGCCGAGGCATCGACGGTGACCGGACCGCCGTCGACCGCGCCGGTACCGTGCACCGTGAAGGGGAGGGCGTCGCCGTCGATCTGGGCGCCCAGGGTGCGCAGAGCGTCGAGCACGATGCCCATCGGGCGGGTGCGGGCCTGGGGGTCACCGTCGAAACGCACCCGCCCCTGCGCCAGGGCGGCGACGGCGGGAAGGAACCGCATCAGGGTGCCGGCCAGACCGCAGTCGATCTCGGCGCCGTGCAGCGGCGCCGGGGTGACGGTCACCTCGGTCGGGTCGGTGGCCGAGTAGGCGATTCCGGTACCCAATGCGGCCAGCGCGTCGAGCATCAGATCGGTGTCGCGGCTGCGTAGGGTGCCGGTGATCCGGGACGGTCCCTCGGCCAGGGCGGCCAGGACCAGCGCGCGGTTGGTGATCGACTTGGAGCCGGGCAACTCCACCACGGCGTCGACGGGTCCAGAAGCGGGCGGAGCGGGCCAAGCAGTCATGCGTCCAGTCTCTCACGTGCGGGGTCCGGGCCCGCCGGTGCTGGTCTGGGCACCGCGACCGGCGCTGCGAGCCGAGATTCTCCCGGCCACGGATTCTCGAGGGAATAGAATTTTCACTCGGGCGTGGGATTCTCGAGAGCATGGTCGAGCACAGTGCCGGAATCCTGCTCTACCGCGGCCGCGGCGACGGGCTGCGGGTGCTGCTGGTGCATCCGGGCGGACCGTTCTGGCGGCACAAGGACACCGGGGCGTGGTCGATCCCGAAGGGGATCATCACGGCCGGAGAGGATCCGCTGACGGCGGCGCGCCGGGAGTTCGCCGAGGAGACCGGCGCGCCTGCGCCCGCGGGCCAGGCGCTCGAACTCGGCTCGGTCCGGCTGCGCAGCGGCAAACAGGTCACCGGCTTCGCGGTGGAAGGCGAGTTCGATCCGGCAGCGTTGCGCAGCAACACCTTTCATATGCAGTGGCCGCCGCGTTCGGGGCGGTCGGCGACCTTCCCGGAGGTGGACCGGGCGCAGTGGTTCACCGCAGCCGAGGCGGCCGTGAAGCTGAACCCCGCGCAGGTCGAGTTTGTGCGTCGACTGGACCGGATTCACCGGCGGCCTGAGTAATCTACGGAGCACTTCTGTCAGGCAGGGGAGGAACAGTGGGGGAACAGCAGAAGCGGGCGCGGGGCTCGATCGGGGTGACGGCCGCGACCGCCATCGGTGTCGGCGGCATGATGGGTGCGGGTCTGTACACCCTGGTCGGGCTGGCGGCCGAGTCGGCGGGTGTCTGGATCGCGGTGGCGTTCCTGGTCGGCGGTCTGGTGTCGCTGTTCAGCGTGTACTCCTACGCCAAACTCGGTGCGCGCTATCCCAGCCGCGGCGGTGCCGCCGAGTTCCTGATCCGCTGCTTCGGCGACGGTATCGTGGCCGGCGGCCTGAACGTCTTCCAGTTCGTCGGCTGGATCATCGCGATGGCGCTGTACGCCAGCGGTTTCTCCGGATACGTGCAGCATCTGCTCCCGTGGGAGACCGACGCCTGGGTCGGCAAGGCCATCGGGGTGGGCTTGGTCGTGGTGCTGATGGGTGTGAACGTGATCGGATCCAAACTGGTCGGCACCTCCGAGATGGTGGTGATCGCCATCGAGTTGGCGATCATCATCGGCTTCGTGGTCGCCGCCTCGTTCAAGGCCGAACCCGGGAACTTCACCAGCCAGCACGGCGGCGACGGGCTGATCGGCATCCTGTTCGCGGCCGGTCTGCTGTACGTCACCTACGAGGGCTTCGGGGTGGTGACCAACTCCGCCGGGGATATGGCCAACCCCAAGAAGCAGCTGCCGCGGGCCATGTACCAGGCGCTGGCCATCGTGATCGTGGTGTACGTGGTCGTCGCCCTGATGATCGTGATGGTGATGTCTCTGCACGACGTCGATGCGAACGCCGGACACGTGCTGTCCGACGCCGGCCGGGCGGTCCTGGGCGAGGTCGGCTTCATCGTGATCAGTGCGGCCGCGCTGCTGGCGACGGCCTCGGGGGTCAACGCGACCCTGTACGGCGATGCGAACCTGGCGTTCACGGTCGCCAAGAACGGTGAGTTGCCCAGTGACTTCGCCCGCGGCGTCTGGCGCAGCGGCACCTGGGGGCTGTTCGGCGCGGCACTGCTGACCTGCCTGTTCGTCGTCTTCTTCCCGCTGGCGTCGGTCGGCCAGATGGCGTCGCTGGCCTTCCTGATCGTCTACGGTGCAGTCAGCCTGGGGCACCTGCGGGTGCGCAAGGAGACCGAGGCCAAGGCCTGGCTGCTGGTGACCGCGGTGGTGCTGAACCTGGTGCTGTTCGCGCTTCTGCTCTACTACTCGATCACCTCGAGTCCGGCGAGCACCTGGATCACCCTGATCGTGGTGCTGGTGGGCAGCTTCGCGGTCGAGGCGATCTACCGCAAGGTCACCGGCCGGCACCTGCGGATCTCTCCGCAGTCGCTGCAGGCCGAACAGAAGGTGCTGCCGCACTACCCGAAAGCCACACCGCCGGTGCTCCCGGCGGCCACCCCGCGGTAGGGACGGTCAGGCCAGGAACTGCCCGAGTCGCTCCAGCCCGGTCTGCAGCTCCTGCTCGCCGGTGGCATACGACAGCCGCACATAGCGTTCGGCGTCGGCGTCGCCGAAATCCTTGCCCGGGGTCATGGCCACGTGCGCCCGGGCCAGGGCCTGGTCGCAGAACTCGGTGGCGCTCATCCCGGTGCCGGAGACGTCCAGATAGATGTAGAAGGCTCCGTCGGGGGCGACGGGAACGCGCAGCGACGGGATCTGCGCCAGCCCGTCGAGCACCAGCTCGCGGCGCCGGCGCAGGACGGCGCGGCGCTCCTGCGCCACGGCGATGGTCTCGGGGGTGAAGCAGGTCAGCGCGGCCACCTGCGCCGGCGTGGGCGGGCAGATGTAGTAGTTCTGGGCCAGCTTCTCGGCGACCGGGATCATCTGTTCGGGAATCACCATCCAGCCCAGCCGCCAGCCGGTCATCCCGAAGTACTTGGAGAAGCTGTTGACCACGATGGCGCCGGGATCGTCGGCGGCGATCGATTTCGGCGGGCTGCCGTCGGGGGCGTCATCGGCCAGCCCGAGATAGATCTCGTCGATGATGCGCCAGCCGCCGCGGTCGGCGACGGCCGAACTCAGCGCGAGCAGCTGCTCGTACGGCAGTGATGTGCCGGTCGGGTTGGCCGGTGACGCGGTCATCACCCCGCGGGTGCGGTCTGTCCAGGCGGCCGCCGCGGTCTGGGCATCGAGCTGGAAACGCCGGTTCGGGCCGGTGGGCAGCAGCCGGACCTGTGCGCCGAAACTCTCGGCGAAACGCCGGTTGCACGGATACGACGGATCGGCGACCAGCACCTCGTCGCCCGGATCGATCAGTGCCGCACATGCCAGCAGCAGCGCCGCCGAGGCACCGGTGGTCACGATCACCCGCCGCGGATCGATCGGGGCGCCGAGCCGGTCGGTGGAGAACCCCGCGATCGCCTCGCGCAGCTGCGGCGTCCCCAGCGCGCTGGTGTACGGCATCGGCCGGCCATCGGAGATGCGGCGGATCTCCGACAAGAACGCCGGCGGTGCACCGAAGTCGGGTTCACCGATGTTCAGCTTGACCACGTGGGTGCCGGCCGCCTCCAGCTCGGCGGCACGCCGACCGTACTCCATCGCATAGAACGGCGTGACCGCGTGTGCGCGGCGGGAGAATTCCATGGAGCCGATCCTAGGCGCCGTACCGGCGGGGGTGGCCGGTGCCGGGCGGCCGGACCCGGGTGTGGTGCGGGCTGGTCAGTCGGGGATCCAGTGGAATTCGTCGGGATCGGGGCCGCGGCGACGGTCCTTGTTCAGCCCGTCGATCAGGGACATCTGGTGGTCGGTGAGCTGGAAGTCGAAGATGTCGAAGTTCTCGGCCATGCGGACCGGGTCGACGGATTTGGGGAAGACGATGTCGCCGCGCTGGATGTGCCAGCGCAGGACCACCTGGGCCACGGTGCGGCCGGTCTCGGCCGCCAGGGCGAGCAGCACCGGATCGTCGAGCACCTGGCCCTGGCTGATCGGCGACCAGGCCTGGGTGAGGATCTGGTGTTCGGTGTCGAAGGCGCGCAGCCGGTCCTGCCGCAGGTACGGGTGTACCTCGATCTGGTTGACCGCCGGCACCGTCGAGGTCTCGGCCAGGATCCGCTCCAAGTGCGGGATCTGGAAATTGGAGACGCCGATGGAGCGGGTCGCTCCGGCCGCCGCGAACTCTTCCATCAGCCGCCAGGTGTCCACGTAGTCGTCGAACCTGGGCATCGGCCAGTGCACCAGGTACAGGTCCATCGGCCCGCCGAGCGCCTCGACCGACCGCGCGGTGGCCGCCCGAGCAGCGTCCGATGCATGAGCGTTGTTGTTGAGTTTGCTGGTCACGAAGATCTCCTCGCGAGCGATCCCCGACTCGGCGATCGCCGCACCGACCTCGCGTTCGTTGCCGTACATCTGCGCGGTGTCGATGTGCCGGTAGCCGACCTCCAGCGCGGCCAGGACGGCGGCCTTGGTCGCGGCCGGTTCGATCTGGAAGACGCCGAAGCCGAGCTGCGGGATGGTGCGCCCGTTGTTGAGCAGAAGCTGGGGTACGGAAGTCATGGTCTCCAGCCTAGGTGCGCCGATGGGGGACTACCCCGATTTCCTCCCGGAGTTGTGGCCGCCGCCGATGACAGCAGGGCACGGCTCGGGCACGGTGGAGGCATGACGAATCAGAATTCGTGGAACACACAGTCCTCAGGGACCTCGTTCTGGAAGATCCTGGCGGTCGTGATCGGCGCCCTGATCCTGCTGTCCATCGCCTCGGCACTGGTCAAGGCCGCGCTCTGGCTGCTGGTGGCGGCGCTGGTGGTGATCGGCGCCTTCACCGTGATCAAAGCGTTCTCGTCCGACTGACCGTTACGGACGGGTCGACGGCCGCGGCCGGATCGGACTCGCTGACAGCGGGCCGCGTTCGCCGGGTCAGGAAATTGATGCGATAGCTGAAGACCGCCAGCGCCGCCAGACCGATTGCGACGTTGATCAGCGCACCGAACTGTTCGGCGACGAAGTCGAAGACCTCGGTGAGCAGCATCGTCACCAGTGCGGCGGCCCGCAGCATGCGCAATGGTCGCAGCGAGTGCGGGTTCCGGCCATGCAGGAACAGAGCCGCCACACACAGCACGAAGGCCAATGTCGACCCGCCGAACCGGCCGATGGCCGAGACCGCGATTCCGGTTCCGGCGTCGAGATCCTCGGCGATGGTGACCGAGGCCGAGATCAGGCCGGCCAGGCTGAACGCGGTCAGTAACCAGGCGGCTGCCTGCGTCGTGTGCCGGCCGAACTTGGCCTCGAGGTCGCCGGGCAGCAGCCGTGCCCGCAGCCGGTCGGCGGCGCTGGGCGGATCTTCGGGGGCACCCTCCAGGACCCGAGAGACCTCGTCGACCGTGGCCGGATCGGCACCGCCGGCGACAGCCGAGTTCAACAGGCCCCGGATGTCCTGGCGTTCGGCCGCGGTGGCACCGCCGACGACGGCTTCGGCGGTGCGAATCAGCGCTTCACTCAGTTCGCCCTGCGGGGAGCTGCGCCGGGTGTCTTGGATCGCCCGGTTCACCAGCAGCAGAACCACCAGAACCACGTACATGATCGACACCGCCGGCGCGAAGAAATAGTCGTTGGTCTTAGTGACGAATTTGCCGACCTCGTCCAAGAACAGACCGAACCCGATGCCGCCCAGCAGTACTGCCAGCGCGCGGGCACGGCGCCCGGCGAATGACAGCAGCACGATGATCGCGATGATCATCGCCGCACCGCCCCACAGGGCGTGGGCGATGTGCAGGGTTTTTCCGCCGATCTGTGGGTAGCCGGTGGCGGCGAGATAGGCGCGGATGACCAGGATGGTCACGATGGCAATCACGATGACGGCTTGAACCAGCGATCCTCCGTCGGAACGACGAATCATGTCGGGGCCTGTGCTTTCGGTCTGTCGCGGGAATGTGCGGCGTCGGTGCGCGTCAGGTGCCGGCAGTCTGCGACGTTCAGTGCTTCCGGGGGCGGCCGTGCCGCCTACCTTACGATCACAGAGTTCCCGCGTGAGCGTTATTGAGCGGCGTCCGGCACTGCGGCGATTCCGCGGCAGTGCCGGGCGCCCGGCCACAGGACTGCTCACGCGAGGACACGGCCCCTGTCTTGGACGCTGACTGCTCGAGCCAAGCGCGCTCGCAGCTCACGGATGAATGATGAGTTTTCCGCGCGGACGGTGCCCGCCGAGGGCGGACAGGGCCGCAGCGGTGTCCTGCAGCGGGAAGGTCCCGCCGATCTCGACGGCCAGCCGCCCTGCCGCCGCATCGTCGAGCAGGCCAGCGATGGCCTCGCGCCGGTTCCGGCGGGAGGCGGGGGTGCTGCCGTCGACCATCGTGATGCCCTCGCCGGTCAGCCCCCACGCGGCGATGCTCACGATCCGGTCGGCCGGCACCAGGGCCAGCGAGACGTCGATCGCCTGATCGGTGCCGACGGTGTCGGCCACCGCCGTGACCGGTGACGGCATCGCCGTACGCACGGCGGCGAGCAGATCGCCGTCGTAGGCGACCGGCACCGCGCCCAGCGAGCGCAGGTGAACGTGATTGGCTGGGGAGGCCGTCGCGATCACGGTCGCACCGGCGGTCACAGCGCGCGAGACGACGATCGAGCCGACCGCTCCCGCGCCACCGTGTACCAGCAGCACATCGTCGGCGGTCAGCTCGAGGGTGGCCAGGATGTCGGCGGCGGTGACACCGGCCAGCAGCAGTGCGGAGGCCTCGTTGAAGCCCAGGTCCGCGGGCTTGCGGTGAACGTGGGCCGCCGGCGCCACGAGGAACTCGGCGAAGGCGCCCGTCGCCGGGTACACCACCACCTCCTCGCCCGGGCGGAAGCCCGACGAGGCGCCGGCGGCGTGCACCACTCCGGCGGCCTCGCCGCCGATCGACAGCGGCAGTTTCGCCGGGTCGGCGCCGACCAGGCCGCGGACCTGCTTGGCGTCGAACGGGTTCACGCCGGCCGAGCGCACCCGGACCACCACGTCGCCGTCGTCGGGTTCGGGCACCGGCTGGTCGACGATCTGCAGAACCGCCTCGGGGTCGCCGTAGTCGGCGGCGAGGATACGAAGAGCCATACCGAGCAGCCTACGGCCCGGGAATCTTCAGGTTACGGCCGGAGACCGGCCGGGTACCCGCGTACGGTAGACACACGACGTACATCGAATCGAGAGGACCAACATGCTGTCACTGGGCATCATCGGCTGGATCATCATCGGCGGCCTCGCCGGCTGGGTGGCCTCGAAGATCATGAAGCAGGACGACCAGATGGGCATCTGGAAGAACATCGGCGCCGGCATCGTCGGTGGCTTCCTGCTGGCGATCTTCGGTGTGGATGTCGAGGGCGGAGGGCTCTTCTTCAGTTTCCTCACCTGCCTGGGCGGTGCCTGCATCCTGCTCTGGCTGATCAACCTCCTCAGTTCCAAGAAGCACGCCTGATCCGGCGAGCACCGAAGGGCATCCCGCCGACGGGGCGGGTCGTCGCCGTGCGTGACGGCGGCGCTGCGATCGGTTACCGTCAACCTGAGTAACAGACACAGGAAGGCGGCTGTCATGGGGGCAACGACCCTGGACCACGAGGTGGTGATCGTCGGCGCCGGCTTCGGCGGTCTGGGCGCGGGCATCGAGTTCACGCGTCAGGGCATGACCGATCTGGCGATCCTCGAACGCGAGGACGATCTGGGCGGCACCTGGCATGTCAACCACTATCCGGGCCTGGCCGTGGACATCGCCTCGGTGACGTACTCGTACTCGTTCGAGCCGAACCCGCACTGGTCGCGCCTGTTCGCACCCGGCGCCGAACTCAAGAAGTATGCCGAGCACGTCGCCGACAAGTACGACCTGCGCCGGCACATCGAGTTCGGGGTGGCCGTGCAGCGCGCCGAATGGGACGACGACGGGCAGTACTGGACGGTCCACACCGACGACGGCCGCTCGCGCACCGCGCGCTACCTGGTGACCGCGACCGGGTTCCTGTCCCAGCCGCACACCCCGGACTTTCCGGGCATGGACACCTTCGCCGGCAAGATCATCCACACCACCGACTGGGAAGACGGCTACGACTTCGCCGGGAAGCGGGCCGCGGTGATCGGCACCGGTGCCACCGCGGTGCAGTTGATCCCCGAGATCGCCCGCACGGCTAAAGCGCTGACGGTGTTTCAGCGGACGCCGATCTGGGTGGTGCCCAAGATCGATTTCGCCATCCCCGCGCCGGTGCAGACCCTGTTCCAGAAGGTGCCGCTGACCCAGAAGGCGGCCCGCCTGGTGAACACCGCGGCGCTCGAGGCGCTCATGGTCTTCGGGGTGCTGCACTTCAAACAGGCCAAACCGGGCAACAAACTGGCCGCACTGCTGTCCAAAGCACACCTGCGTGCGCAGGTCCGCGATGCCGCGACCCGCCGCAAGCTGACGCCGTCGTACGATTTCGGCTGCAAACGGCCCACCTTCTCCAACACCTACTTCCGGGTGTTCAACCAGCCGAATGTGACCCTGCAGACCTCGCCGATCGAGCGCGTGGAAGCCGACGCGATCGTCTGCGCCGACGGCACCTCGGTCCCGGTCGACACCCTGGTGCTGGCCACCGGATTCAACCTGTGGGACACCAACTTCCCGGCCTTCCAGATCGTCGGCCGCCAGGGCCGCGATCTGGGCCGATGGTGGCGAGAGGGCCGGTTCCAGGCCTACGAGGGCATCGCGGTGCCCAAGATGCCGAACTTCCTGAGCCTGAACAGCCCGTACTCGTACAGCGGCCTGAGCTACTTCACCACCATCGAGGGCCAGATGAAGCACATCGCTCGCCTGTTCGGCGAGTTGCGCCGGCGCGGGGCTGACACCTTCGAGGTGACCGAGGAGGCCAACACCGCCTACCTGGACCGTTCCACCAAGGCCCTGGACTCGTCGGTGTTCTACGCCGGGGACTGCACCGGCTCGCGCAGCTACTACTTCAACCAGCATGGGGAGGCGACACTGTTGCGCCCCAGCTCGACGCTGTCGACCCTGCGGGAGATGGGCAGCTTCCCGCTCGAGGACTACACCTATCGCGCGGCGCCGGTCAGCGAACCGGTCACCGCACCGGCCCCGACGGCCTGATGATTGCGACGGCCCGGGCGCTACCGCCCGTAGGCCCCGCGCTCGCCGGAATCGGTCGGGTTCGGCGCTGTGTCGTCTGACGGTGCGTCGGCCGACTCGGTGCCCTCCGATCCGGCACCGGCCGGAGAGTCGGGGACCGGTGATTCGACGACGTGGGACTCGACCACCGCCGCGTCGACGATGTAGGGACCGATCGGTTCGGGGATGTCGTACGGCGCCGACGACATCAGTTCGGGACGGTGGGTGCGCTGGTAGAGCTCCTCGGCTTCCGAGAGCCGGATGACCTTCACCTTGGTCGCCAGGGCCGGGTCCAGACCGTTGTTGTGCAGCAGGTGGCGACGGTAGATGCTGCCCAGCGCCACCTGGAAGTAGATGTACGGGATCAGCAGGATCAGGACCATCCCGCCGCGGAGCAGCCACGAACCCGGCAGGAAGCACAGGCCGATGATGATCGGCAGGAACGGGATGAGACCGCGGATCAGGTACCGGCGGTAGTTGCCCTTGCCGGTGATGTCGTTGGCCACCCAGTCCTGCATCTGCGGCGGCAGGGGTCGGCCCAGCAGGTAGCCGATCCGCTGCAGGGGTCCGGGGCGGGCGGTGCTCATGAGATCGGCTCCAACAGTCGGGGGCCGTTGTTGGCGACCCGGTTCACCAGGGTGGATACTTCCCGGATGTCGATGGCCTCGGCCAGAACGGTGTCGGGCGGAGCCAGCAGAGCGGGGTCGGCCGGGCGGTCCGGATCCAGCCAGTCCGCCCAGTGCTCCACCGGCATGATCAACGGCATGCGGTCGTGGATCTGCCGGTGCGGTCCGACGGCCTCGGTGGTCAGCATCGTCGCCGAGGAGATCCACGCGGTGTCGTCGCCGGCGGCCCGCGCCTGCGGGGATCGCCAGGCGCCCCACAGTCCGGCCATGTACAGGCGCGAGCCGTCCCGCGCAGACATGTAGAACGGGGTCTTGACCGGCCGACCGTCCGGGCCGGCAGGTCCGGTCCGCCACTCGTACCAGCCGTCCATCGGGAACAGGCAGCGCTTGTTCGCGGCGGCGGCGCGGAAGGCAGGTTTGGTCTGGGCGGTCTCGGCCCGGGCGTTGAACAGCAGCGGCCCGCTGCCCGGTTCGGTGGACCACGGCGGAATCAGGCCCCAGCGCATGGCCCGGACCCGCCGGTCGATCGGCTGGTGCACATCATTGGCCTCGTGCCGGTCGACGACGGTGAGCACGGTGGTCGACGGCGCGATGTTGTAGTTCGGTGTCGGGTCGTCATCGTCGGGGACCTCGTTGCGGGCCCCGATCTCGGCGGCGAGTCTCACCGGATCCGTGGTCACCGCATACCGTCCGCACATTCTTCGATTGTCCCACGCAACCGGCGGCCGGTGCAGACGGCGTCGTTCGGCACCTGGACGGACCGCAGGAATCGGTGCCGGAATGGAACAACGCCGGGCCCGGGGTTGTTGGGATCGGTGAAGGGAACGAAACGGAGAGGTGGCTCAGCAATGGCGGAAGCCCAGACCCTGCCACGGGAGGCCCGCAACGGTGCGCTGCGCGGCTCGCTAGACTTAGTCGAGCACATCACCAGCGAAGGGATAGCGGTGTCGCCAGCCGATTCGCCAGCCGAGCCGACCCCGGAGGAGACTCCGGAGGAGCTCACCGCCCGTTTCGAAAGGGATGCGCTGCCACTGCTGGATCAGCTGTACGGCGCGGCCCTGCGCATGACGCGCAATCCGGCCGATGCCGAAGACCTGGTGCAGGAGACCTACATCAAGGCGTTCACGGCGTTCTCGTCGTTCAAAGCCGGCACCAACCTGAAGGCCTGGATGTACCGCATCCTGACCAACACCTACATCAACTCCTACCGCAAGAAGCAGCGCCAGCCCGCGCAGTATCCGACCGACGAGATCACCGATTGGCAGCTGGCCGCCAGCGCCGAACACACCTCGACCGGACTGCGGTCGGCCGAGGTGGAGGCTCTCGATGCGCTGCCCGACAACGAGATCAAGGACGCCCTGGGGCAGCTGCCGGAGGACTTCCGGATGGCGGTCTACTACGCCGACGTCGAAGGTCTGCCCTACAAGGAGATCGCCGAGATCATGGATACGCCCATCGGCACCGTGATGTCGCGGCTGCACCGCGGCCGCAAACAACTGCGCGAACTGCTGGCCGATGTGGCCCGCGAGCGCGGTATCGGCCGCGCCAAGAGCGAGGTGAGCCGATGACCACCGGCGATCTGACCCCGACCAACGACGAGCAGCTCGACTGTTCGGCCGTCCTGGCCGATATCTTCCTGCTGCTGGACAACGAGTGCGACCTGGACGCGCGCGCCCGGCTGCGGCTGCATCTGGAGCGCTGCCCGACCTGCCTGGAGCATTACGACGTGCAGCGCGAACTGAAGGCGCTGTTGCGCCGCAAGTGCGCCGAGGCCGCACCGGCCGGGCTGGCCGACCGGCTGCGGGTGGAGATCCGCCGCACCGTGGTGGTCCGGCAGACCACGATCCGTATCGAGAACAACGACTGACTGTCCGGGCCGGTCAGGCCCGGACCACCGATGCATTTCGGCCCGGCTCCCTTTGCGAAAAGGGGGCCGGGCCGAAGTCTTGGCGCAGTGCCGAAGAATCAGGCGTTCGGGCGCTTGCCGTGGTTGGCCTTGTTCTTCTTACGTGCACGCCGCTTGCGTCCGCGCTTACTCATGACGGACCTCCTCATCGTCTAGGCATAAGTTCATCGCCGATTCTCTCACGCGCGTACCGATCAGCGGTAATCCGATGCCCTACCATGAGCCCATGATCGAAGACGTGGTCGCCGAAATCGTCGCTACCGTCCTGGAGGTGTCGGCGCGGCCGGGTCAGCCCGTCGTCGTCGGCGATACGTTGCTGCTGCTGGATTCGATGAAGATGGAGATCCCCGTTCTGGCCGAGTACGACGGTGTGCTGGACACGGTGACCGTGGTCGCCGGTGATCAGGTGCGGGCCGGAGACGTGCTGGCCACCTATCGCCGCTGATGGCGACCCTGCACGATCTGCTCGCCGAACACACCCGGCTCTCCGACCGCTGCGGCCAGCACCTGCAACGGCTGGTCGCCGAGTGGCAACTGCTCGCCGACCTGTCGTTCGCGGACTATCTGCTGGCGGTCCGGGAGACCACCGGGGCGCTGGTGTACGTGGCCCAGGTGCGGCCCAACACCGCCTCGACACTGTTCCCGCACGACCAGGTGGGCCGGCGGATCGATGCGGCGGGCGATACGCACGGGGTCGGCGGACCCGGCGTCGGGGCGCCGGCGGAGGCGGCCTTCGTCAGCGGGCGGATCGAGCGCGCAGCGGCTCGGCAACAGCTCGGTGCTTTGCCGGTGGAGACGATCGCGGTGCCGGTGGTGGTCGACGGCGCGGTGATCGCGGTGCTGACCCGGGCGGGGGCGGCGCGCGGCGAGTTGCCCCCGTCCCCGCTGGAGTCGGCCTACCGGGAGGCGGCCGAGGCGCTGTGCACGATGGTGGTCGAGGGCGCCTTCCCGCTGGAGGAGGCCAACACCCTGGGCCTGTCCACCCCGCGCGCCGGAGACGGTTTCATCCAGCTCGACCGGGACGGGCGGGTGGTCTACGCCAGCCCGAACGCGGTGTCGGCGGTGCACCGGATGGGGTGGCAGTCCGAACTGGGAACGGTGCGCCTGGCCGATCTGATCGCCGGGCTGCTGGCCGACCCGCTCGATGCCGTCGACGTGGGTGCGGTGCTGGCGGCGGCCTGCGGCGACGAGACCGGGCCGATGCCGGAGGAGCTGCCGTTGCGGATGGAACTGGATGCGCGCCGGGCCAGCGTGCTGCTGCGCGTGGTGCCGCTGCGTAGCGGGGGAGTCGGGCGCGGTGCGGTGGTCCTGATCCGCGACGTCACCGAAGTGAAACGCCGGGATCTGGCGCTGATCAGCAAGGACGCCACCATCCGGGAGATTCACCACCGGGTCAAGAACAATCTGCAGAGCGTCTCGGCGCTGCTGCGGCTGCAGGCCCGGCGCAGCGACAACCCCGAGACCGCGGCGGCTCTCGGCGAGGCGGTGCGTCGGGTGTCGTCGATCGCGCTGGTCCACGAGATGCTCTCCGGCAGCGTCGACGAAGAGGTCGATCTGGATGCGGTGGTGGACCGGCTGGTTCCCACCCTGATCGAGGTGTGGGCTCCCTCGGGCGGTGCAGCGCAGATCGCCGTCCGCCGAGGCGGCCGACTGGGGGTGCTGCCCGCGGATCTGGCGATGCCGCTGGTGCAGGTGCTCGCCGAGGTGATCCAGAATTCGATCGAACACGGTTTTGCCGCCGACCGCGAGGGCGCGTCGATCGTGGTCGGCGGGCAGCGGGATCTGCGCGGGCTGACCGTGCGGATCACCGACAACGGCGTCGGACTGCCGGCCGGTATCGACCCGGCGTCGCCGAACAGTCTGGGCCTGCAGATCGTGTCCACGCTGGTCTCCAACGACCTGGGCGGGCGGATCGAGTACCGGCCCGGCCCCGACGGGATGGGCACGAGCGTCGACGTCTACGTCCCCCTGCACTGAGGCCGGGACCGAGACTGGGATGCGAGAAGCCCGGCCGTGAAGAGAACGGCCGGGCTTCCTGCGTCTTGCGACGTACCGGCCTCGTGGGCCGGACGAATCTGAGAAAGAGGTCAGACGATGCTGCGCGCACGGGTGCGGGCGTTGCGACGCTTGAGCGCGCGCCGCTCATCCTCGCTCATGCCGCCCCAGACGCCGGCGTCCTGACCGGTCTCCAGTGCCCAGGCCAGGCACTCGGCGGTCACCGGGCAGCGCTGGCACACCAGCTTGGCGTCGGCTACCTGAGCGATCGCCGGGCCGCTGGTGCCCACCGGGAAGAACAGTTCCGGGTCTTCGTCGCGGCAGATGGCTTTGTGGCGCCAATCCATGTCTTACTCCTTCGGGCATGACTCCAGGCGCACCAGATGGTGCGCGCCTTGGAGCTCGCGGGTTCACTACGGGCTGTGAAACAGCAGGTGCCTCACCTATCAGACGTAATCCTGTGGGGACTACCCGGGGGGTGCTGTTTTGCTGTCTGTAACCGTTGTACTAGCCTGCACACGGCTTTGGCTAGAGTAATTTCGCGATTGCCGAATACATCACAGGGGGTTGGCAAGTCGGCGAATATCTGCTTACCAGCCAGTAGAACCGGTCTGACCTGCCATTATGTGTAGAAGCGTGATGGTCGTCTCAGGCCTGGGACTCCGGTGTGTGAGCGGCCACATGCAGCACATTCTGCCGGCAACCGAAGTCCATCGCGGTGTGGCGACCCAGGTAGTCGCCGTCCATCTGCACGTCGGCGGGCTCCTCGCTGCGGAACCGGACCCAGGCGACGTCGTCGTCGCGGTACAGGTGTGCGGCCTTGGGATCGTCGGACCCGTTGAGCAGTTGCGAACCGAGCATGATGTTGCGCATCACGCCGACGCTGGTGGCGGCGAACACCCCCAGACCGTGGTTGAAGTCGGTGCCCGGGTTGGTGGCGATCGGCCGGGTGCCCAGATAGGTCCATGGGCCGGTATTGCTGACGAAGCCGAACCGCACTCCGGTGATCGGTTCGCGGTCGGGCACTGTCACGGTGAACACCGGCGACGTGACCGAGGAGGAGAAGAACGAACTGACGGTGGTGAAGAAGTAACGCTGCGCGGTGGCGCGCTTGCCGGCCCGGCGCTTGTCCTCCATCCGGCGCACCACGATCGCGTCCATTCCCATGCCCGCGTTGAACAGAAACCAGCGGTTGAGCGTGTGCCCGAGGCTGATCGGGCGGCGACTGCCGGCATCGAGCAGGGAGATGAGCTGGGCGGTCGCCACGATCGGGTCGCGGTCGATACCCAGAGCGCGGGCGAAGACGTTGGCGCTGCCTCCGGGGACCACGCCCAGGGCCGGCAGCGAGGCCGGATCGCGCGGGACCGAATCCGGCGTGCCGAGCATGCCGTTGACCACTTCGTTGACGGTGCCGTCACCGCCGTGCACCACCACCGCGTCGTAGCCGTCGGCGGCGGCCCGCGCACCCAGTTCGCCGGCGTGACCACGGTGGGTGGTGTGCTCGACGTCGACGTCGTACCGGGCGCTCAGCGTGTTCGCCAGGGTGTCCCGGCCGGCCGGGGTGGTGAAGGTGGCAAACGGATTGGTGACCAGCATGACGCGCACGAGATGTGAGCTTACCCGTGAACCCGGACGTGACCGGTGACGGTATCGGCAATAGGCTGTGCCCCGTGAACGTTTCCGACCCCGACCAGGCCCTGTCAGCGGTGCCCCGGACCCTGCGTATTGCCGGCGGGGTGGTGACCGGCGAAGGCCTGATCGGCATCGGCGTGGCGATCTACCTGGTGATCCGCGCCCTCGGGGGACACCAGGAGAGCTTCATCAGCGGCTACGGAACCGCGCTGTGGTTCGTGCTGATCTTCGGCGGTGTCCTGGCCGGCGGTCTGGCGATCTACCGCGGACGGCGCTGGGGCCGGGCGATCGGGGTGATCGCCCAGATCCTGCTGATTCCGGTCGCCTGGTCGCTGCTGACCGACAGTCACCTGCCGGTGCTGGGTGCTCCGCTGCTGGCGGTGGCGCTGCTGGTGCTCGGGCTGCTGTTCGCGCCGGTCTCGATGCAGTACCTGGCCGCCGAGGGGCTGCCCCCGGATGCCTAGCGCCTGGACGCGGTGACTGTGGACGGCGGGCCCCGCACATACGGCCGCGGGCCTCACTAGGCGCGCCGCAACGGCGGCGCCGGTGAGCGGCCCATTAGGGTGGGGATATGACGCGCACACTCGCCATCGCGAATCAGAAGGGTGGCGTGGCCAAGACCACCACGACCGCCTCCGTCGGTGCCGCACTGGCCGACCTGGACGTCTCGGTGCTGGTGGTCGACCTGGATCCGCAGGGCTGCCTGACCTTCTCCCTGGGACACGACCCCGATTCCCTCACCAAATCGGTGCACGACGTGCTGCTGGGCGCGCACGATATCGCCGATGTGCTGCTGGACACCGACGACAACATCACGCTGCTGCCGGCGACCATCGACCTGGCCGGCGCCGAGGCGCTGCTGCTTATGCGGCCCGGACGCGAATACGCGCTCAAGCGGGCGCTGGCCGAGGTGGCTCAGGACTTCGATGTGATTCTGCTGGACTGCCCGCCTTCGCTGGGGGTGCTCACCCTCAACGGCCTGACCGCCGCCGACGAGGTGGTGGTTCCGCTGCAGTGCGAGACCCTGGCCCACCGCGGCGTCGGGCAGCTGCTGCGCACCGTCACCGAGGTCCAGCAGATCACCAACCCCGAGCTGAAGATGCTTGGAGCGGTGGCCACCCTGTTCGATGCGCGCACCACGCACAGCCGGGACGTGCTCTCGGACGTGTCCGACCGGTACGACCTGCCGGTGCTGGATCCGCCGATTCCGCGGACCGTGCGCTTCGCCGAGGCCTCGGCCTCGGGCGCCTCGGTGCTGCGTGGGCGCAAGAACAAGGGTGCGACCGCCTACCGCGAGCTCGCGCAGAACCTGTGGTCGTACTGGAACGGCGCACCGCTGCGCACATTCGAACTGGGCGTATAACCAGGCGGTGCGGGTAACCAGGAGGTGCGGGTAACCAGGCGGTGGGCGCCCGGCGCGGTGCCGCCTCAGCCGCGGGGGCCCAGGACGACGATCTGGTCGCCGCGCTGCTCGATCACATACGGGCCCAGCACCGACAGGGACACCAGGCCGCGGTAGTCGCCGCGGTCGACGGGCAGCTTCCGGAGTTCTTCACCGCTGACCGGATCGCGCAGGCTGATGGCGCCGGGGACCGGGATCATCAGCGCGGTGGCGACCTCACCGGGGCCGATGGTGTCTTCGATCCGCACCCGCGCCTGGCCGGAGTTGGCGTCGAGCACCAGGGTCGACCGGCCGGTCCAATAGGTGGTCAGACCGCTGGCGGTCAACGGGCGGCTGCCCGGCGGCGGGGTCACCTCGCCGCTGACCGAGCGGGCGGCGCGCTGCAGGGCGTCGTGCCCGAACATCCGGACGGTCGGGCCGGGATGACCCGACCCGGGATCGCCGCCGCCGTCGTAGACGGTGACGGTGGTGTCGGTGACCGAGATGACCGCCGGCGGGGCGGCCGCGGTGCTCTCGGTGATCAGCTCCGACCCCCACTGGCGGATCTTCTCTTCGCTGGTCATGGTGCTACTCAGGACGGTCAGCCGGTAGCCGGTGTCACCGCTGCAGCGTTCGACCACCGCGACCCGGTCGGCGCCGGAGATCGCCGAGTGCAGGGTGCAGTCGTGCCGGTCGGGGGCGGTCTCCGGATTCACCGGTGCCTCGATGCGCCCGTACTCGATCCCGCGCACCAGATTGGTGCCCCAGGTCTCCAGCCGGGTGTCGCCGGCGGCCAGCGCATAGGAGCGGTCGTAGGACAGGGCGATGCGGGAGTCGGCGTCGGAGGTCCGGTTGCCCTTGCGCGCACCGGTCCCGGCGTTCAGCGCGGTCACCTCGCTGCAGCCGCGCCGGTTGCGGTACACCCCGAGAGCGTCGTTCTCACCGCCGGGCCAGGCCGCGGCCAGTGCGCACAGCGGTGCGGTCCGGGTGTAGCGCCACAGGGGCTGCCCGGTCTGCGGGTCGCGGCCGGTCATGGTGCCCTCGTGTCCGGTGAGGACGGTGGCCCTGGCCACCGCCGGTACCGCGGTGGCCGGGGAGGGCGCCCGCCACAGCTCGTGCAGCTCGGTCGGCAGCGACTCGGTGGGCAGGGGCGCCGACGGTTCCTCGTCGGCGGTGGTCAGTTCGGTGCTGCGTGCCGGCGCGGTCCACCACAGCAGCACCCCGGCGACCACCACCAGCACCACGATCGCCGCGGTCACGGCGAGATCGAGGCGGGTGCGCCGCTCGGGGGCCACGCGGGTGCGCGGTGGCGGGGTGCCGGCCAACAGCGCTGACTATTCG
>NZ_BANT01000039.1 GCF_000333015.1 Gordonia hirsuta DSM 44140 = NBRC 16056
GGGTACGCCGGGCTGGACTCGGCCGGCCGCCGCCCCCGGCATGGGGATGCCGCTGGCGCCGCTGGGGCCGATGGCCGGGGCCGGGATGGCTCGCAGCGGTCCCTCGGGCAGGGAGGGGACCTTCGAAGCGGTGCCGTTCGCGGTCGGGGACACCGTCGTGCCGGGATCCCCGCCCGGGGCGACGGTGGCGGTCCTGGGGCAGATGCAGGCGGCCGAAGTGACCGTCGATGTGGATTTCGCGCTCGGTGAGCCCGCCGCAGCGGTGTGACCGCCGCGCCGTCGGCGACGGCATCGTCGAACACGCCGTCGTTGGGGAACCGTCGCCGGCAAAGACAGAACAGCAAGGTCAGAACAGAGAGTAAAGGGAGAACATCATGGGTGCACACGGTTTGAATCTGGATGTGACCGCCGGTCAGGCGGCATCGGCCAGCATCAAAGGCATCGTCGGCGATATGCGCGGGGTCATCGGCCGGATCAAATCGGCTGCCGCCGGCGGTCTCGGCGACTGGAACGGATCGGCGGCGCGGGTCTTCGACACCACCCACACCGACTGGCACAGCACCGCGATCCGGCTGGAACAGGCGCTCGACAGCATCGAGAACCGGCTGACCACGGGTTTCCGCGGGTACGACGATCAGGACGCGGGCGCGGCCAGCGTGATCACCTCGTCGGCGGGCGGAGGCCTGAACCTGTAGCCGCCGAACACGCAACCACCAGCACGTCAGCAAACAACAGTACGTCAGCAACCAGCAGGGGGAACCAATGTCCGGATCGACCATTCGCTACAACTTCGGCAGCCTCGACGCGCTCGCCTCGGACCTGAAGACACAGTTCGGGCGGCTCGAGGAGCTGTCGGGCCAACTCAAACGGCAGGTCCACGCGCTGGCCGCCAACTGGGAATCCGGTGGTGCGGCGTCGTATCAGCAGGCGCAAGTGGAATGGGATCGCTTATTCGGTGACGCGCGGCTGCGGCTGGACGGGCTGGGCACCGGGGTGTCCAAAGCCAGCGCCCGCATGCTCGAAACCGATCAGCGCGTCGGCCGCTCGTTCACCACCTGAGCGACGGACCGCTGTCGGGATCCTGCCGGTGCGCCCGATGTGACGGCACTACGCTGTCACCGTCGGTGCGCACCGGCGGTCTGCGGCGTCCGCCGCGGCGACAGGCAGGGAAGGGACGGTGGCGACATGTCGGCGGAAGGTTCCAAGAGAGCGATCATCGCGGCGCTGGCCGCCAACGCCGGCATCGCCGTGGCCAAGTTCGTGGGCTTCGCGATCACCGGATCGTCGTCCATGCTCGCCGAGGGTGTCCACTCGGTCGCTGACACCTCCAATCAGGGGCTGCTGCTGGTCGGCCAGAAGCGAGCGAAGAAACAAGCCGATCAGCTCCACCCGTTCGGCTACGGGCGCTCCCGCTACTTCTACTCCTTCGTCGTGGCGCTGGTGATCTTCTCCCTCGGTGCACTGTTCGCGCTGTACGAGGGCTACCAGAAGATCCGGCACGCACACGACCATGCGCTGGAGTCGCCTTTGGTGGCGGTGGTGATTCTGGCGGTGGCGATCGTCCTGGAGAGCTACAGCTTCCACACCGCACTCCGTGAATCCCGACCGCTCAAGGGGGATGCCTCCTGGTGGCGATTCATCCGTAACTCCCGGACACCCGAACTGCCGGTGGTGCTGCTGGAAGACGCCGGCGCCCTGATCGGTCTGCTGCTGGCCTTGGGCGGCGTCGGACTGACCATGCTCA
>NZ_BANT01000038.1 GCF_000333015.1 Gordonia hirsuta DSM 44140 = NBRC 16056
GACACCGCCCGCCGCGGGCGCGCCGCCGGTGGGGACGCCGCCGCCTACGCCGCGCAGTTGAGCGCCGCCCTCGAGCAGCTGGTCCAGGTCACCGCCGCGGCCTGGGCCGACGGCGATCCGGCGCAGGCACTGGCCAATGCCACGGCGTACCTGGAGGGGGCCGGGCACATCGTCGTGGCGTGGATGTGGCTGGAGCAGCTGCTGGCCGTGGGCGATCGCCAGGGCGCGTTCTACGACGGCAAGCGCGCCGCGGCCCGGTACTTCTTCGGCTACGAACTGCCCAAGACCGGGCCGCAGTTGGCGCTGGTCGGCGCGGGCGATCGTACGGCCCTGGACGCCGAACCCGACTGGTTCTAGTGGCCGACCGGCTCTAGTGGTCGGCCGGCTCTAGTGGTCGGCCAGCCAGGCCATCACATCGTCGAGCACCTCGTCGCGCTCGGGTTCGTTGAAGATCTCGTGATACAGCCCGGGATAGATCTTGGTGGTCACCTCACCGCCGCCGAGCCGCCCCACCAGGCGGGTGCCCTCGGGATTGGTCAGGGCGTCACTGCCGCCGTGCAACACCAGGGTCGGCACCCGCAGACTCGGCAGCCGCTGCGGGAAGGTCGCCATCGCCGCGAGCATCGAGCCGCCCAGACCGGCCGGGATCTTCCCGTGCCAGATCAACGGGTCGGCCTCGTAGGCCGCCACGACCGCCGGGTCGCGACTGACCGCCGAGACCGGCAGGTCCGCCCCCGGCAGCCACGGTGCCAGCCGGCCCAGCACCGGCGCCAGCTTGATCATCAGCGGTGACAGATCGTCGCCGGGCATCACCGCCGGACCGGACAGGATCAGGCCGGTCAGCTCGTCCGGGTAGTCCAGTGCATAGGTCAGCGCCACCGCCCCGCCCATGCTGTGCCCGATCATGTACAGCGGCAGCCCGGCGCGTTCGACACTGCCGATCACCCGGTGCAGGTCCACCACCAGATCGCCGAGTTCGTGCACGCTGGGCAGTCTGCCGTCGGAGCGGCCGTGTCCGGCGTGATCGGGGGCGATCACCACGTAGCCGTCCGCGGTCAGCCGGTCGATGACGTGGGTGTACCGGCCTGCGTGCTCGCCGAGTCCGTGGACCAGCGCCACCACCGCCACGGCGTCGCCGTCGGGTTGATAGACGTCGTAGACGATCGTGCGGCCGCGTGCACCGCGCAGGGATCGTTGCGATGCGCCGCTCACTGCACCGGCTCGGCTTCGCCGATGATGTCCGGCCGCGCGAACGGGGTCTTCTCCCACAGCAGCGGGAACAGGACGCCGCCGATCAGGCCGCCGACCAGGGGCGCCAGCCAGAACAGCCACAGCTGCCCGGGTGCTCCGGCGCCGTTGAAGAAGGCCACGCCGGTCGAGCGGGCCGGGTTCACCGAGGTGTTGGAGATCGGGATGGAGATCAGGTGGATCAGCGTCAGGGCCAGACCGATGGCCAGACCGGCGAAGCCGACCGGGGCCCGGCCGTGCGTGGCACCCAGGATGATGATCACGAAGAACGCGGTCAAGATCACCTCGGCCAGGGCGACCGCGGCCATGCTGTACAGGCCCGGCGAGTTGTCACCGTAGCCGTTGGCCGCCATATTGCCGGTGGCCTCCCAGCCGGGCTGACCACTGGCGATGACGTAGATCGCCAGACCGGCCAGCAGACCGCCGATCACCTGCGAGATCCAGTAGCCGGGCACATCTTTCCACGGGAACCGCCCGCTGGCGGCCGCCCCGATGGTCACCGCCGGGTTGAAGTGCCCGCCGGAGATCCAGCCCACCGCATAGATCATGGTCAGCACCGTCAGACCGAAGGCCAGCGCCACCCCGACGAAGCCGATACCGATGTTGAAGCTGCCGACGACACCGTCGCCGTCGACCAGAACCTTGGCGGCGAATACGGCGCTGCCGCAACCGCCGAACACCAGCCAGAACGTGCCGAACAGCTCCGCAAGCCATTTGGCCGCGATGGAATCAGTCCTCACCGAATCTCCTCATGTGGTCGTGAACGAGCATTGTGATCCTATGGCCAGGATCAGCGCTTGTCCCCGAACCCGATGAGACCGGCCACGCCGCGTCCGGCGGATTCGAGCGCACCGATCGGCCGCAGCAGGGTCTCCCCCAGCGACACGATGACCTCCAGCTGGCCGACGACGCGCTCGAGTCTGGTCACCACCCCCGACATCCGCTCGATGGTGACATCGACGTTGTCCAGCGAGCCGTTGAGCCGCACCAGCGTGTCCTCGAAGTTCCCGATGGCCCCGTCCAGATCGCCGAGCGAATCCGACAGCGCGCCCAGCACCGGCCCCATATCGCCGAGGATCCCCTCGACCTGGCCGACGGTCTGGTCCGCATTCATCGCTGCCTGCGCCAGTTTGCGCAGTCGCTGCCGTTCCCGGCCGGTCCGGTCATTCATGGGATTGATCGCCATACACCTGATTATGACCGGTACCGGCCTTTCCGGGCGCGAACGGCCCTGGGAATAGGTCTCGATTGCGCTGCGTTACACCGGATGAGATACTTCAAATCTGAACAATCCCGGGTTCGGGAGTGCAAAGGAGAACGCCATGCCCGCCATCACCGCAGACACGCTGACCCTGCCCCGGCTGTCACCCGCCGCTGCCACCGACACCGAACGCACCGTCACCTCGCTGACCACCGGCCCGCGCGGCTACGAGGGCGAGGGCTTCCCCGTCGTGCGCGCCTTCGCCGGGGTGCCGGCCGCCGCCCTGGACCCCTTCATCCACATGGACCAGATGGGCGAGGTGGAGTACGAACCGGGCGAACCCAAGGGCACGTCCTGGCATCCCCACCGCGGCTTCGAGACCGTCACCTACATGATCGACGGCCTGTTCGCGCACCAGGACTCCACCGGAGGCGGCGGCCTGATCGCCGACGG
The DNA here is from genome assembly GCF_000333015.1 of Gordonia hirsuta DSM 44140 = NBRC 16056. Taxonomy (GTDB): domain Bacteria; phylum Actinomycetota; class Actinomycetes; order Mycobacteriales; family Mycobacteriaceae; genus Gordonia; species Gordonia hirsuta. The sequence goes on from NZ_BANT01000038.1 coordinate 2,903, forward strand.
CGCCACCCAGTGGATGACCGCCGGCGCCGGGATCCTGCACATCGAGACCCCGCCGGCCGAGCTGGTCGAGTCCGGTGGCACCTTCCACGGCATCCAGCTGTGGGTCAACCTGCCGGCCAAGGACAAGTTCCTGCCACCCCAGTACCAGAACCTCGAGGGCGGCCAGACCGCCCTGGTCGCCTCCACCGACGGCGGCGCCCTGGTGCGCGTGGTGGCCGGCGAGATCGACGGCCATGCCGGTCCGGGATCGACGCACACCCCGATCACCTTCGCCCATGCGACCATCGCCCCGGGCGCCCAGCTGTCGGTCCCGTGGCGCACCGACTTCAACGCGCTGGTCTACGTCCTGTCCGGGAACGGCACCGTCGGCCCCGAGCAGCGGCCGATCACCGGTGGGCAGCTGGCCGTTCTGGGCGCCGGCGACCGGATCACCGTGTCCGCCGACGCCCACGGCCAGGAGGCGCACCGGCCGGCGATGGAGGTGCTGCTGCTGGGCGGTGCACCCCTGCGCGAGCCGGTGGCTCAGTACGGTCCGTTCGTGATGAACACCCGTCAGGAGCTGGCCCAGGCGATCGAGGACTTCCAGGCCGGACGCCTGGGCGTGATCCCCGACGACGCGCTGATGCCGCACGTGGCCCGGCGATGACGCAGGCCCGGCCCGCCGCACCGACGGTGGCGAACGACGAGCGCGAGGCGGCCTGGCGGCTGTTCATCGAGACCAGCACCCGGGTCGCCGGCGCGCTCGACGATCAACTGCGCACCGACGCGCAGATGTCGCTGTCGGACTATCACGTGATGCTCCTGTTGCACGAGGCACCCGAGCAGCGGCTGCGGATGAAGGACCTGGCCGCCCGCATGGTCTTCTCCGCCTCCCGGCTGACCTACCAGGTGGACGTGCTGTGCCGGCGCGGCTGGCTGCGCCGCGAACCGGTCCCGTCCGACCGGCGCGGCAGCTACGCCATCCTCACCGATGCCGGTCACGCCGCCTTCGCCGCCGCCGGGCGCGGCCACTTCGACCTGGTGCAGCAGATCTTCTACGACGTCCTGACCCCCGAGGACGGCCGGACCCTGGCGGCGATCATGACCAAGATCGACCACCGCCTCGACGACAAGGAACGACCATGACCCGCCCCGCGACCACGGCCACCCGGTTGATCCGGGCCGCCGACCGCCATCATTGGGCCAACGAGTGGCTGGACTCCCGGCAGAGCTTCCCGGCCACCGGGAACTACGACCTGTTCGGCAACGCCCACGGGGTGCTGCTGGTCAGCAACGACGATGTCGTCGCCGCCGGCGAGGGACTGGACGCCCACCAGCACCGCAACACCGAGATCCTGACCTGGGTGGTCGAGGGTGCGGTGGCGCACAAGGATTCGCGCGGACACCGCGAGGTGCTGCACCCGGGCACTCTGGGGTACATGCGCGCCGGCCGCGGCATCACGCATTCGGAAGGCAATGCCGCCACCCGCAGCGAAGGCCGCCGGGTCCGCGTGGTGCAGATGTGGGTGGCCCCCGACACCGATGGACTGCCACCCGATCACGCCGACCGCGACTTCACCGCCGCTCTGGCGCCGGGCGGCCCGGTGGTCGTGGCCTCCGGGCTCGCCCGGCACCAGGGCAGTGCTGCCCTCGTGATCGCCAACCGGTTCGCCGCCCTGCATGTGGCCCGCCCGCAGCCGGGCCGGCCGGTGCGGCTGCCGGACGCCCCGTTCGGGCACCTGTTCGTCGTCGGCGGTCCCGTCGAGGTCGAGGGGATCGGCACCCTGTACGACGGCGATGCGCTGCGCACCATCGACGCCGGTGAGCTGACGGTGACCGCCGCCGAGCCCGGCGCCGAGGTGCTCTACTGGGAGATGCACGCCTCCTTCGGCCTCTAGCGTCCGGCGTCGAGCCCGCCGCGGCTAGCGTGGAGGTCATGAGCACTCCAGCACGCACGCTGGCCGACCGCGTCCAGGCGCAGATGGCCGCCGCCCGCAACGATCTGGCCGAATCGGTGGCCTTCGCCTCCGTGCATGGGGCGGACGGCACCGACAACACCGCCTCGGCCGCCTGGGTGGCCGCCAAGTTCACCGAACTCGGCTTCGACTGCGAGGTGATCGACACCTGCGACGGCTCCCAGGCGATCGTCGGGTTCCGGCCGGGGCCCGCGGGCAGCCGCACCGTAGCGCTCTACAGCCACCACGACGTGCAGCCGGCCGGCGACGAATCCCTCTGGGAGAGCCCGCCGTTCACGCTGACCGAACGCGACGGACGCTGGTACGGCCGCGGTGCGGCCGACTGCAAGGGCAACCTCGTCGCCCACCTGACCGCCCTGCGGGCCGTCGGGGACGAGGCCTCGTGCGGCGTCCGCATCGTCGTCGAGGGGTCCGAGGAGGCCGGCGGCGAAGGACTGGAGGATCTGGTGCGCCGGCGGCCCGAGCTGTTCGATGCGGATCTGATCCTGATCGGCGACACCGGGAACATCGCCGTGGGGGTGCCGACCCTGACCACGAGTCTGCGCGGGGTGGTCAACGTTCGGGTGCAGGTGCGGGCCCTGGCCGGGGCGGTGCATTCGGGCCAGTTCGGCGGGGCCGCCCCCGATGCGATGGCCGCTCTCATCGCGGCGCTGTCGACCCTGCGCAATGCGCACGGGGACACCGTGATCGACGGATTGACCGCCGATCAGACCTGGACCGGCGCGCCGTACCCGGCCGAGCGCTTCCGCCGCGATGCCGGGGTGCTGCCGGGCGTGGATCTACTCGGGTCGGGAAGTCCCGCCGACATGTGCTGGGCCCGCCCGGCCGTCACCGTGATCGGGGTGGATGCACCGCGCATCGACGAGTGCGCCGCGGCGATCATCCCGTCCGCCGCGGCGCTGCTGAACCTGCGGATCCCACCGGGCATCGATCCGGCTCAGGCCTACCGGGCTCTGACCGAGCACCTGCGCGCCCGGCTGCCCTGGAACTGCGAGATGGACGTGAGCTCCGATGCCGCCGGCGCCCCGTTCGCCGCGGCCACCGACGGACCCGGTTATGCGGTGCTGACCGCCGCGATGTCCCAGGCCTACGACGGCGCCCAGGTGGTGCATTCGGGTCAGGGCGGCTCGATTCCCCTGTGCACCGTACTGTCCGAGGCGGTACCGGACGCGGAGATCGCCCTGCTGGGCGTGGAGGAACCCCGGTGCGCCATTCATGCACCGAACGAGAGCGTCGACCCGCAGGAGTTGCGGCGCACCGCACTGACCGAGGCGATCCTGCTCAGCAGCTACTGATCGGACGGGCCGCCGTCACAGCCCCGGGCAGCGGCCGGCGGGGAACTTGCCGATGTTGCGCAGCAGCCACTGCCCCACCCGGGTGACCATCGCGTTGCCGTCGGTCAGCGAGCCGCTGGCCGGCAGTGCGGCCAGGCTGACCCCGTACGCCCCGGCGGGAGTCCAGACCACCGCGAGCTGGCGCACGACGTTCTTGCCGCCGGTCCCGGTCGCCGGACCCCAGCCGCCCTTGACCGCGGCGCTGACCCCTTTACCCTTGGGGCGGGCCACACCCCACTGCTGATTGGGGCCGACATTGCGCATGTGCCCGATCACCTCGCCGGTGCCGGGCAGACAGGGCAGATGCGCGGCGAAGATCGACTGATCGGTCAGATCCCACCGGGTCAGGCCCGGGTAGCTGTCGGTCAGCTCGGAGTCGACCCGCGTGCGCACATCGTGGCCCTCACGCAGGACCGCGGTGACCGCATCCACCGACGCCGCTCCGCCGCCGAGTGCGCCCCACAGCGCTTCGGCGGCCTCGTTGTCGGACAGTTCGATCGACTTGGTCTCTTCGGCCAACACCGCCGGGCCGAGTTTGCGCTGGGCGGCGATGGCCACCGGCACCTTCAGCGTCGACCAGGCGCGCGCGGTCTTCAGCGACCCGAACGAGGTCGGCGTATCGCCGTTGACGGGGGTGATCGCCACGCCGACCCGGCCGGGCAGGTTCTTGGCCATCGCCTTGGTCAGCGCCCGGAAGCTCTTGTCCAGTTCGGCCTTCGGGACGACGGGGGCTCCCAGGCTGCCGTTCGGCAGGAATTCACCGCCGGGCAGCGGGAAGGCCTGCGCCGTGCCGCTGCCGGCGAGCACCGCGGTAGTGACAACGACAGCACTGCCCATCCCGATGAGAAACCGTCGCACCAACGACACACCCGCCCCTACAGTTCACTTGAGCAACATCAGTAACAGTAGGGCTGGGTCGCCGGCCCGCCAAGCGGCGACGACATCCCGAGACGCGGTCGTGGCCGGGGCGTTATCGACGACGCCGCCGGTCGCCGCCCGTCCGGCTCAGCAACTACCGGCGGGCAGGGCCGCCAGTTGCGTGCCGATCCACCGGCCGGCCTGGTTCAGCGCCGCGATGCCGGTGTCCAGAGTCGACCCGGCAGCGAAGGTCGACAGCGCGAATGCGGTCTGCGATCCGTCTTTGCGCGTTAGCAGCCCGATCTGGCGCACCAGATAGCTGCCGTCGCTGGCTGGGCCCCAGCCACCCTTGACCGCGGTCGCCCGGTTCTCGATCACCTCGAGACCCCACTGCTGGTTGGCGGCCACCTGCCCCATCAGCTCGACCACGTGGCCGGCGCCGGGCAAGCAGGGCAGGTGAGCGGTGAAGACGGCGGCGTCGTTGAGCGACCACTGGGTCTGACCGAAGATCGAAAACTCGGGGCGGAGCCTCTCGGAGGGCACCGTGGTGTTCTTATCGCCGCCCTCACGCAGCACCGCCTCGACGGCCGCGGCAGCGTTTTCCGGACTGCCCAGCGAGGACCACAGCTGTTCGGCCGCCGCGTTGTCGGAGCTGACGATGGCGCCGGTCTCGGCACCGGAGACGCCGTTCTGGCGTTCGGCGGCCAGCGCCAGCGGCACCTTGATGGTCGACCACGCCACCCGGGGCGCCTGATCGCCCAGACTGATCACCGCACCGCCGCCGACGGGGGCGATCGAGATTCCGACGGGCTGGGACAACGTCGGCCTCAGCGTCTCGAAGGCCGCCGTCAGTTTGGCGGCGTTGCCCCTGCTTCCGGCCGGGGCGGGGGCGCCGCCGGAGCCGGCCGGGGCGGACGGTTTCGCCGACCCCGACGACGGCGCCGAGGCCTGTTCGGACGGCGCCCCGGAGGTCACTGTCACGACCTCGGTGACCATCGGGGCAGCGGTGTCACCGCTGCCGCAACCGAGGGCTCCGGCACCCAGTGCCGCCGCGATCAAAGCTGCGGCCCCGGTGCGCAGGGCATGTCGATGCGTACGCATCATCAGATTCGACTCCTCATCGATCGGGCCGGAACGAGACCGACCGACCCTTCGGCGGCTAGTAGATGTGGACCACAGCGTTGTCGCCGCCACGGCAGGTGACCACTCCCGACCCCGACGGCGAGCACGACATCGCGTAGCTGCCGCCGGTGACCGGGCTGCGCGCGACGATCCCCCGGGCCTCGCCCATCGCCCCGGAGTTCAGATAGACACGACGCACCTCGATCGCGAACGGGCAGGTGGTGACCGAGGTGCCCACCGCGACCCCGTCCGCACAGACCGCGGCCCCGGCCGGCGGACCTGCGGCCTGCGGCTGCTCGGCCGGTGACCGCGGTACGACGCTGGTCATCGTCGTGGTCGATGGTGCCGCGGCACCATCCCCGTCGCTGTTGTTGAAAGCCAGGTAGTAGACCCCCAGACCGATCAGCGCGGCGACCAGCAGCCCGATCAGACCAGCCAGCAGCACCGTCAGCGCCGACCCGGACTTCTCCGGGGCGTACTGCGGTGCGGTGTACTGCTGCGGACCGGTGTAGTACTGGGGTCCCGAGTACTGCTGGGGACCCGAGTACTGCTGGGGACCGGAGTAGTACTGGGGCCCGGAGGGAGCGATCATCGTCTGATCGGCGAAGGCCTGGGTCGGCCCGGGCGCCGCGGGCGGCACCGCGGTGAAAGAGGTCGGGGCCTCGGCGCTGAGGGCCTGCCGCGCGACGACCCCGAGTTCCCGCGCCGTGGCGAACCGGTGCGCCGGATCCTTGGCGAGCCCGCGCGCGAGCACCGGATTCAGCGTCGGCGGCAGCGCCGGATTGAGCGCCGTCACGTCGGGGACCTGATTGAGCACCGTCGCCTTGATCACCGCACTGACGGTCTCGCCCTGGAACGGCGGCCGGCCGGTGAGCAGCTCGAACAGGACCGCCGAGAGCGAGTAGACGTCCGAGGCCGAGGAGACGGGGGCGCCGTCGAGTTGTTCGGGGGCCAGATAAGCCGTCGAACCGATGGCCGTACCGGTCTTGGTCAGCCCCGAATCGGTGCCGTCGTGAGCGATACCGAAGTCCACCAGATAGGCGAACCCGGTCGGCGTCACCAGCACGTTCTCCGGCTTGACGTCACGGTGGACCACTCCGGCCTCATGGGCGGCGTCCAGTGCCGCACCCACCTGTTCGACGATGTCGACGGCCTGTTCGGGCGCCAGTGTGCCCTCGCGCACCAGCACCTGGCGCAGGTTCTCCCCCTCGACCAGCCGCATGTCCAGGTACAGCGTGCCGTCGATCTCCCCGAAGTCATGGATCGGGATGATGTGCGGCTCACCCAGCCGGGCCACCAGCTGGCATTCGCGGCGGAAGCGTTCGGCGAAGGTCCCGTCGTCCACCCCGGACCCGCCCAGGAGTTTCAGTGCCACGTTCCGGTCGCGCACCGTGTCGTAGGCCCGATAGACCTCGCCCATCCCGCCGCGGCCGATCAGGCCGTCCAGGCGGTAGGGACCGAACTGGGTACCCACCCTGTCGTGCATCACGTCACGTCCTCCACTCCCCCATGCCGAGCAGCACCATCACCAACTGCTTCTCGGCACGCCGTATCAATGCGTCCTCGGTGGCCGGCCGGCCGTCCCCGTCGAGCAGATCCGCGACGGTGGTCATCATGATAGAGACGATCAGGTCGGCGGCGACCTCCAGATCGTCGGCCTCCCACTGCGCCAGCGCCGGCACCCGGGCCAGGTCGATCGCCAGTTCGCGGGAGAACAGCCGCAGCTCGGTGTCGATGGCCCGGCGCACCTCGGCGACACCGCCGTGCTGCTCCCGGACCAAGAACTGGAATTTGGCCCGCTCGGCGTGCACATGACGCTGCAGGATCGCCAGCGATTCGCGCGCGATCGGCATCCCGCTCTTGGCCAGATCCCGCCGCCCCTCCCGCAGGGCACGCCGCAGCACCCGCATGGAGTCCTCGACCAGCGTGATGCCCAGATCCTCCATCGAGGCGAAGTGCCGGTAGAAGGCGGTGGGCACGATGCCCGCACCGCGGGCGACCTCGCGCAGCGACAGACTGCCGAATGAACGGTCGTGCACCAATTCGATGGTGCGGTCGAGCAGAGCCTGCCGGGTCTGCTCCTTCTTCTCCGCTCGTGATCCAGCCACCGCACCAGTCTAGGCGGTGACCGTCAACACAGCCCCGCGCCCTTGCATCGCCGTTTCGCCATGTGTCATTGTTCTTGGTGTACACACGTTCACTCAATACGGCGACAGCCCCGCCGGAACGTTCAGTCCGAAGGAGACACACCATGGCACGCCGACTCGCAGGCCTCCTTGAGAATCTGGTCGAGGCGACCGCGACCCCCTACCCCGTCGACCGCTACCTCGAGTTCGTCAACCCGATGCTCACCTGGCGCGAGACCCGCGCCAAGGTGCTCCGGCGCGAACTGCAGACCGACCGGACCGTGACCCTGACCCTGACACCCACCCGCCAGTGGAAAGGACATACCGCAGGCCAGTATATCGAGGTCAGCGCCGTTGTCGACGGCGTCCGTCATCGCCGGTTCTTCTCCCCGGCCAACGCCGAAAACGGTGACGGGACCATCGAACTGACGGTCACCGCACACGACGACGGCTTCATCTCCAAACACCTGCGCTCGCAGCTGCAGGTCGGCGATGTCGTCGGCCTGAGCGCCGCAGCCGGCGAGTTCGTTCTACCGGCACAGCGCCCGGAGCACACCGTTCTCGTCAGCGGCGGCAGCGGCATTACACCTGTCATCTCAATGCTGCGCACATTGGTGGCTGAGGGACACACCAAACCCGTCACCCTGGTGCACTACGCCCGGGATCCGCAGGACGTTCCGTATGCGGCGGAACTCACCGCACTGGCGAATTCCGTCGACAACGTCGACGTCCGGTTCCGCTACACCCGCGGTGCCGACGGTGAGCACTTCACCCCGGCCCACCTCGACGGACTGGCCGATGCCGACGGTGCACAGGTGTTCCTGTGCGGCCCGGCGTCGTTGATGGCTGCGGTGAAGGACGACATGGCCGACCGCGGCCTGAGCGACCGGCTGCACAGCGAGGCGTTCACCGTCGACACCTCCCCGGTGATCGACCCGAACCAGCCCATCACCGGCACCGTGACCTACACCGAATCGGACCTGTCCAGCAGCAACGACGGCCGCACCATCCTGGAGCAGGCCGAGGCCGCCGGCCTGAGCCCGGAATACGGGTGCCGGATGGGTATCTGCTTCTCGTGCACCTCGGTGCGCAGGTCCGGCTGCACCCGCAACATCCTGACCGGCGAACTCGATTCCGAGGCCGATCAGCCGATCCAGATCTGCGTCAACGCCCCCGTCGGCGACGTCGACATCGAACTCTGACCCACCCCGAGACCTTCAGGAGCACTGACATGGCCATCAACATCACCGACTACTTCCCCACCGCCACGAAGCGGGGCCGCGACGCCGAGGTGGTCGAGGTCAACCTGACCGCCGCCCAGGTCGAAGAGATCGGCAATGAACTCGACGCGATCCGCACCCGCGTCGTGGACTCCCTCGGCCAGGCCGACCGCGACTACATCTACGGCATCATCGGCGCGCAGCGGAAGCTCGAGTTCGCCGGCCGCGCGGCGATGTACGTCCCGTTCCTCCCGCCGGTGTGGCTGGCCGGGGTCGCCGCCTTGGGTGCGGCCAAGATCCTGGACAACATGGAGATCGGCCACAACGTGATGCACGGACAGTACGACTGGATGCGCGAGGACACCTACAACTCGCGCCAGTTCGACTGGGACAACGTCGTGCCCGGTGAGCAGTGGAAGCACAGCCACAACTACCTGCACCACACGTTCACCAACGTGCTCGACGAGGATCGCGATATCGGCTACGGCATCCTGCGCATGGCCCGCGACCAGAAGTGGAACCCCTACTACCTGGGCAACCTGGGCTACGCCACCGCCCTGATGCTGCTGTTCGAGTGGGGCGTCATGCTGCACGACCTGGAGGTGGAGAACGTCCTGGCCGGCAAGCGCAAGTGGACCGACATCAAGGGTCTGGTCAAGGGGATGTGGAACAAGGCTTCCAAGCAGGTCGCCAAGGACTACGTCATCTACCCGGCGCTGACCGGTCCGTTCTTCCTGACCACGCTGATCGGCAACGCCGGAGCGAACCTGATCCGCAACGTCTGGGCGTACTCGATCATCTTCTGCGGCCACTTCCCCACCGGCGCGCAGACCTTCACCAAGGAGGAGGCCGAGAACGAGACCAAGGGCGAGTGGTACCTGCGCCAGATGCTCGGCTCGGCCAACATCGAGGGCAGCGACTTCTTCCACATCATGAGCGGCAACCTGAGCCATCAGATCGAACACCACCTGTTCCCCGATGTGCCGGCCAACCGGTACCCGGAGATGGCGAAGGAGGTCCGGGCGCTGTGCGAGAAGTACGACCTGCCGTACAACACCGGTTCGCTGCGCCATCAGCTCGGCTCCACCTGGTCGAAGATCGCCAAGCTGTCGCTGCCGAACTTCATGACCCGCGACGACAACAACGTCGTGCTCAACATCGAGCGGCACGGTGAGGACGCCAAGGCGACCCGCTCACAGAAGATCGCCTGACCTCAGGCGCACGATCATCCCCAGGGCCCGGCCGCGGACGTCACGTCCCGGCCGGGCCCTGGTTTGTCCTGAACGGGCCCTGTAGTCCTGGGCGGGCCGGGTCGGTATCGTCGGGACCGACACGCAGAAGGAGTCATCGTGGTGGGCAAGATCGAACGCAACAAGGACATGCTGCAGGAGGCCGTGCAGAACACCGCGCACCGCGTCGGGTCGATCGCCTCGATCATCACCACCGCCGTCGTGGACGTCACCCGGGAGGTCGGCGATCTGATCAGCGACGGCTTCGAGATGCGCGAGGCCGCCAAACAGGCCCGACTGGACGCCGGATCCGACGACGACACCTCTACCGACGGCGGGGCAGCGCACTGACCGCAGAGCAGGTCCTGCGCACCGTCTTCGGTTACGACGACTTCCGCGGTGACCAGGCCGCGATCGTCGAGCAGGTGATCGGCGGCGGCGACGCCGTGGTCCTGATGCCCACCGGCGGCGGCAAGAGCCTGTGCTACCAGATCCCGGCCCTGGTGCGCGAGGGCTGCGCGATCGTCGTCTCTCCGCTGATCGCCCTGATGGCCGACCAGGTCGGCGCACTGCAGCAACTCGGCGTCCGTGCGGCCTACCTGAACTCCACCCAGAGCTTCGACGAACGCCGCGAGGTGGAAGAGGCCTTCCTTTCCGGCGAGCTGGAGCTGCTGTACATCGCCCCCGAACGCCTCAGCGGCACCGGCACCCGTGAACTGCTCTCGCGCGGAAGGCTCAGCCTGATCGCCATCGACGAGGCGCACTGCGTCTCCCAGTGGGGCCACGACTTCCGGCCCGACTATCTGGCCCTGGGCGAACTCGCGCAGCTGTGGCCGGAGGTGCCGCGCATCGCGCTGACGGCCACCGCCACCGATCGCACCCACCGGGAGATCACCGAGCGGCTGCACCTGGAGCGGGCGCGGCACTTCGTCTCCAGCTTCGACCGGCCCAACATCACCTACCGGATCGAATCGAAGAACCGGGTGCAGCAGCAGCTGCTGGAGTTCATCCGCACCGAGGGTTTCGAGGACGGCGTTGCGCTGACCGGCATCGTCTACGCGCTCAGCCGCAAGAGCGTGGAGAAGATCGCGAAGTTCTTGTCCGACAACGGCATCGACGCCATGCCGTACCACGCCGGGATGGATCCGGCCGTCCGCGAGGCGACGCTGCGGCGGTTCCTGCGCGAGGACGGCGTCGTGGTGGTGGCGACCATCGCCTTCGGCATGGGGATCGACAAACCCGATGTGCGTTTCGTGGCCCACGTGGATCTGCCCAAGAGCGTCGAAGGCTACTACCAGGAGACCGGCCGCGCCGGACGCGACGGACTGCCGTCGGTGGCGTGGATGGCCTACGGTCTGGCCGATGTGGTGCAGCAGCGACGGCTGATCGACATGTCCGACGGCGACCAGGCCCACCGCATGGCCCAGGGCCGGCTGCTCGATGCGATGCTCGCCCTGTGCGAGACGGCGACCTGCCGCCGGCAGCAGCTGCTGCGCTACTTCGGCCAGGAGATCGCCCCGTGCGGCAACTGCGACACCTGCCTGAATCCGCCGCAGACCTGGGACGGGACGGTCGCCGCCCAGAAGGCGCTGAGCACCGTCTGGCGGCTGGACCGCGAATACGGCGGGCAGCGCTACGGCGCCGGTCACCTCATCGACATCCTGCTGGGCAAACCGAACGACCGCACCCAGCAGCACGGACACGAACGTCTGTCGACCTTCGGCATCGGCACCGAACTGACCGCCCAGCAGTGGCAGGGCGTCTTCCGGCAGCTGATCGCCCAGGGCCATCTGGCCCCGCACGGCGAGTACGGGGTGCTCACCCTGACCGGATCCTCGGCGGCGGTGCTGCGCGGCGACCTGCCGGTGACCTTCCGCACCGAACCCGAACGCACCCGTCCGGCCCGCTCCGGCGGCGCCAAGCGCACCGACACCGGACTGTCCGGGGACGACGGTGCCCTGTTCGAGGCCTTGCGCCGCTGGCGCGCCGCGGTGGCCAAGGAGGCCGACGCACCCGCGTACACCGTCTTCGCCAACAAGACCCTCGAGGCACTGGCCCAGCTGCGGCCCACCAGCGAAGCCGAACTGCTCACCGTCTCCGGTATCGGTCAGGCCAAAGCCGACAAGTACGGCTCGGACGTGCTCGCGGTGATCGCCGAGTTCGCCGCCGCCTGACCCCCTTCCGGCCCGCGCGGGCGGGTTCAAATCATGCTGAGCACAATTGTGGGTCGCCGGGCGGAACCGGACGTACAGTAAATCGTTCGCCGAAATCGGAGGCACAGGTGACGAACGTCTTCTCGCAGGTCGATAACACTATCTCGGTTCCGGCCGCACCGGCATCGGCCTGGCAGCGCGCCTTCGCCTTCCCCGATCCGGTCAACGACTACGCCGCCCGCTCCACCGCCGGGCTGGTGATCGTGCTCGCCGCCGCGGCGATCGCGGTGAACCAGTGGTGGCTGTACGCGATCTTGGCGACCGGCTTCGCCCTGCGGGTGGCCGGCGGGCCCCGCTACTCCCCGTTCGGGCGGCTGGCCGTGCACGTGATCGTGCCGCAGGTGGTCCGCCGGGAGAAGATCGTCGCCGGCCCGCCGAAGCGCTTCGCCCAGGCCGTGGGACTGGCGTTCTCCGGTACCGCTCTGGTGCTGTCGCTGCTGGGCTACGGGCTCGCCGCACAGATCGTGGTGGGCGCCCTGATCGGCGCGGCGTTCCTGGAATTCGCCTTCGGATTCTGCCTCGGTTGCGTGGCCTACGGGTACCTGCAGCGCTGGGGCGTGGTGTCCCCGGACACCTGCGTGGATTGCGCCCTCTGACACCGACGGAAACGGGCATGTTTCACAATTTGATATGGTCAGACCGCCTATAGAGGAGGTTTGCCCTTGTCTTCAGTAGCGATTATCGGTGCCGGACCCAGTGGTCTGGCGGTTCTGCGGGCGTTCGAAGCGGCTCGTGAAACCGGAGAAGATGTTCCCGATCTGGTGTGCTTCGAGAAGCAGTCCGACTGGGGTGGCCAGTGGAATTTCACCTGGCGCACCGGACTGGACGAGTACGGTGAGCCGGTCCACTCCAGCATGTACCGCAACCTGTGGTCCAACGGCCCCAAGGAGGGCCTGGAATTCGCTGACTACAGCTTCGACGAGCACTTCGGCCGGCCGATCTCGTCGTACCCGCCCCGCCCCGTGCTGTGGGACTACATCGCCGGCCGGGTCGCCCGCAGCGAGGTCCGCCAGTACATCCGTTTCGAGACCGCCGTGCGCTGGGTCAGCTACGACGAGAACACCGAGAAGTTCACCGTCACCAGCGCCCACCTGCCGACCGGAAAGGACTCCTCGCAGGAGTTCGACTACGTGATCGTCGCCAGCGGCCACTTCTCGTTCCCGAACTTCCCGTCGTTCCCGGGCATCGAGACCTTCGGTGGTCCGGTGATGCACGCACACGACTTCCGCGGCGCCGAAGGGCTGCGCGATAAGCACCTGCTGGTGATCGGCTCGAGCTACTCTGCCGAGGACATCGGCAGCCAGGCTTACAAGATGGGTGCGGCATCGGTGACCGCGTCCTACCGCACCAGCCCCATGGGCTACGACTGGCCGGACCGTTTCGAGGAGCGCCCGTCGGTGGTGCGGTTCGAGAACGAGACCGCCCACTTCGCCGACGGCACCTCCAAGGAGGTCGACGCGGTGATCTTCTGCACCGGATACCTGCACAAGTATCCGTTCCTGCCCGAAGAGCTGAGCCTGGACTCGCCCAACAACGTCTACCCCGAGGGGCTGTACAAGGGTGTGGTGTGGGACGCCAACCCGAAGCTGTTCTACGTCGGCGCCCAGGACCAGTGGTTCACGTTCAACATGTTCGACGCACAGGCCTGGTACGTCCGCGACATGATCCTGGGCCGCATCCCGATGCCGGATCCGGCCGAGCGCGCCGAGTCGATGGCCCGCTGGAAGGCACGCTTCGAGGCGATCGCCGACTACGACGACGAGATCCGTTTCCAGGGCGACTACGTCCAGGACCTGATCGACCGGACCGACTATCCCTCGTTCGACGTCGACGGTGTGGTGGAGATCTTCCTGGCGTGGATGCGCGATAAGGCCGCCGACATCATGAACTACCGGGACTACACCTACACCTCGGTGATGACCGGAACGCAGAGCATCCCGCACCACACGCCGTGGATGAAGGAGCTCGACGACAGCCTGGAGCGCTACCTCAGCTGACCAGCCCGGCGGCGATGCCGTCGAGGATGTCGTGCTCGGAGACGACGAGTTCCTCGATTCCGGCGCGGGCGGCCAGCTCGCGCGCCAGCGCCGCCGTCACCAGCGCCCCGCCGGCGATCACATCGACGCGCCCCGGGTGCATGGGCCCCAGTGCGGCTCGTGTCTCCCGGGGTGCGGCGACCAGTTCAGCGCAGATGCGCTCGATGTCGGCCAGACGATGCCGCGACAGGTGGATCGCCACCGGGTCGTACTCGTCCAGCCCCAGGTCCAGCGCGCCCAGCGTGGTCAGTGTGCCGGCCACCCCCACCCAGGTGCGCGCCCCGGCCACCGGCACCCCCTCGAACGCCGGGGCCAGCCGCTGCGCCACGAAGGCGCGGGCATCGTCGACCTGCGCGGCGGTGGGCGGATCGTCGTGCAGCGAATGCTCGGTGACCCGGACGCAGCCGACGTCGGCGGAGTAGGCGGCGTCGGCGGTGACCAGTTCGGTGCTTCCCCCGCCCAGATCGGTCACCACGAAGGGACCGTCGGCCGGGTTCAGACCCGAGACCGCGCCGGTGAAGCTCAGTGCCGCCTCCTCGTCGCCGGAGATCACCTCGGCGACGGCGCCGGGCACCACCTGGCCGAGCAACTGCGCGGTCATCGCGAAGAACTCCTCGCGGTTACCCGCATCGCGGGTGGCCGAGGTGGCGACCATCCGGACACGCTGCACGCCGAAGTCCCGCATCTGCGTGACGAACCCGGCCAGGGCCGCCCGGGTGCGTTCGATCGCCTCGGGTTTGAAGTCGCCGGTGGCATCGACCCCCTCGCCCAGCCGCACGATCACCATCTCGCGGGCCAGTTCGGTCAGGGTGCCGTCACCGTTCTGTTCGGCGATCAGCAGCCGGATCGAGTTGGTGCCGCAGTCGACTGCGGCCACCCGGGTCACGCCTGCTCCTGGATCAAGGCCGGCCAGTCGGCGGGTACGGCGATACCGCGCAATCCCTCGCGGTCGGCCAGCAGTGCCACCGTCTGGTCGCCGAGCGGATTGACTCCGGGACCCTTGGCCAGCGAGTGGGCGGCCAGCACGTGCAGGCACTTGACCCGATCGGGCATGCCGCCGCCGGCGAAGTCGGTGCCCAGCGATTCGATCGCATCGCGTTCTGCCAGGTAGCTGTCGTAGGCGGCGCGATAGCCGTCGGCCAGTTCCTGATCGGTCAGCAGCCGGGCGCTCATCTCACGCATCACCCCGGCCGACTCCAGGCGGCTGCAGGCTCCGGTCAGCCGCGGATCGGTCAGGTAGTACAGCGTCGGGAACGGGGTTCCGTCGGGCAGGCGCGGGGCCGTCTTGATCACGGCGGGCTTTCCGTCGGGGGTGGTGTAACTGACTTCCAGCACCCCCCGCGGCTGCCGGCCGAGCTGACCGGCGATCACCTCGAGTACGGACGGGTCGATGCTCACTTGTCCTCCGGCGGTGTGGACACCGCATCCCATAGATTCTGGTACCAGGGATTGGCTTCGTATTCGCGGGCCTGCTGCTGTGCCGCGGCTTCCTTCTCGCGGGCCGGGTAGCTCAGCACGAGCGGCTTCTCCCCGCGCATCACGTATTGCAGGCGCTCGCGGGCCTGATTCTCGATATAGGCCGGGTCGTTCAGTTCGGTGACGCGCCGCTGATAGTGCGCCACCTCGCGTTCGAGCTGTGCGTTCTCGGCGGCCAGCCGGTTGAACTCGGCGCGCTGGGACAGGTAGGTGCGTGTGGGCACCGCCAGCGTCAGGGCCAGCAGCACCAGCACCACCAGTCCCGTCAGGGCCTTGCGCGAGTTCACCGAGGCCAGCCGGTGCAGCACCTTGGGCATCGGCAGCGACCGGGCCGCGGGCCGCTCGTCGACGGCCTGCTCGCGGGGTGCGTCGTCGACGGCCGGTGCCGGATCGACGGTCTGCACCGATCCGGGCTCGGTCGATCCGGTCCCGGTCAGAGCAGGCGAGCGAGTCCGGGGTCGCCGGACAGCGGGGCGCGTCGATCGGGAGGGTCCGGGCCGTCCCGACGTCCGCGCCCGGCCGCCTCGCCCGGACTCGCTCGTGGTCATACCTTCTAGCTAATCACGCTCATGCGCGGAAACGCGGGAACGC
This sequence comes from Gordonia hirsuta DSM 44140 = NBRC 16056, assembly GCF_000333015.1. Taxonomy (GTDB): domain Bacteria; phylum Actinomycetota; class Actinomycetes; order Mycobacteriales; family Mycobacteriaceae; genus Gordonia; species Gordonia hirsuta. The sequence continues at coordinate 19,063 of NZ_BANT01000038.1, forward strand.
CTCGGCGCCCGCGTAGCGAGCCGCGTCACCGAGCCCCTCTTCGATCCGCAGCAGCTGGTTGTACTTGGCCACGCGCTCCGAGCGGGCCGGCGCACCGGTCTTGATCTGACCGCTGCCGCAGGCCACCGCCAGGTCGGCGATGGTGGTGTCCTCGGTCTCGCCGGAACGGTGGCTCATCATGGTGGCGTAGGCCGCATTGTGCGCCATGGTGACCGCGTCCAGGGTCTCGGTCAGGGTGCCGATCTGGTTCACCTTGACCAGCAGCGCATTGGCGATGCCCTTCTCGATGCCCTCGGCCAGACGCTCGGGGTTGGTGACGAACAGGTCGTCGCCCACCAGCTGCACCTGATCGCCGACGGCCTCGGTCAGCGTCGCCCAGCCGGCCCAGTCGTCCTCGGCCAGCCCGTCTTCGATCGACACGATCGGGTACTCGGCGATCAGCTTGCGGAAGATCTCAACCATCTCGTCGGCGGTGCGGCCCTTCCCCTCGAGCTGGTACAGCCCGTCCCGGTAGAACTCGGTGGAAGCGGTGTCCAGGGCCACGGCGATGTCCGAACCGAAGGTGAAACCGGCCTTCTCCACACTCTCGGCGATCGCCGCCAGGGCCGCCTCGGTGTTGGGCAGGTTCGGGGCGAAGCCGCCCTCGTCACCCAGCGCGGTGCTCATGCCCTGCTTGTGCAGCACCGACTTGAGCGAGTGGTACACCTCGGTGCCCCAGCGCATCGCCTCGGTGAAGCTCGGCGCACCGATCGGCGCGATCATGAACTCCTGGAAGTCGATGCCGTTGTCGGCGTGCTCGCCGCCGTTGATGATGTTCATCATCGGTACCGGCAGCAGGTGCGCGTTGGCGCCGCCGACGTAGCGGAACAGAGGCAGTCCGGCCGATTCGGCGGCCGCCCGGGCGACGGCCAGGGACACGCCGAGGGTGGCGTTGGCGCCGACGCGGCCCTTATCGGGGGTGCCGTCGGCGTCGATCAGGATCTGGTCGACGATGCGCTGATCGTCGGCGTCCTCGCCGATCACCTCGGGGGCCAGCGAGTCGAGCACGGCGTTGACCGCCTTGGTGACGCCCTTGCCGCCGTAACGGTCGCCGCCGTCACGCAGTTCGACGGCCTCGTGCTCACCGGTGGAGGCGCCCGAGGGAACCGCTGCCCGCGAGAACGTGCCGTCCGACAGCAAGACCTCGACCTCGACGGTCGGGTTTCCGCGCGAATCCAGGATCTCCCGCGCGCCTACCTGCTCGATGATTGCCACTGTGCCAGCCCCATTCGCGAAGTTGTGTTTACCGCAACAAGCCTAAGCCATGGCCTGCACGCCTCAGTAACGAACGTTGATCGCGTAGGCGTTGGCGTGGTTGCGCACCCGGATCAGGTACGGCATGGAGCTGTTGTAGGTCAGGATCGCCCGCTTCCATCCTTCCGGGGTGGTCATATCGCCGCCGGCCGAGACACACAGGTAGCGCGCCGCCGACAGGGCCGCATCGTCGATGTTGTCCGGGTCGGCGATGCCGTCGCCGTTGGCGTCGACGCCGAACCGCTGCCAGGTCTCGGGGATGAACTGGAACGGGCCCATCGCCCGGTCGTAGACGGCGTCGCCGTCGAGGCGGCCGCCGTCGGTGTCCTTGATCTCCATGTTCCCATTGGTGCCGTCGAGCGCCATCCCGCGGATACGCGGGTGCACATCACCGTTGGCGGCCACATCGGAGCCGCGATGCTGACCGTGTTTGCTCTCCACCCCGGCGATCCCGGCCAGCGTCGTCCAGGAGATCCCGCATTCGGGGTGCTGCTGGCGCTGGATCTCGGCGGCGTTGCCGTAGGCCTCCAGCGAGGTGAGCGGAATGCCGGTGGCCTCGGAGATCGGCTGCGCCCACTCGCGCATCGCGTCGGCGGTGCGGCCGGGGGCGTTGATGTCGATGTAGGGCTGCTGGATCCCCGGACCCGGCGGCATGTCCTGGGGGATGTCCGGTTTGTCCCAGGGCAGCGGGAAGCACGACGTGGTGGCCACCGCACCGGCGATCAGCGCCAGCGGCGCGAGCACCCCGCGGCGCACAGCCTTCATCCCCGACATCACGGTCACCTCCTTTGGCGGCGAGACTGCCACACCTAGGGGGTAACGCCGCAAACCGCCGATCGGTTCCCGTGGCAGATCTCACCGGTAGGCTCGACCCGGTGAGCGGCACATCTTCCCGGCGCGGACGTGGACGACCGCGCGGTCCCGGCGTGGATCCGGCGGCCCGCCGGGAGCTGCTGCTCGACGCCGCCGAGGAGGCGATCGCCGCCTCGGGTGCGCAGATGACGCTGACTCAGGTCGCCGCGCTCGCCGGGCTGACCCGGTCGGCCGTGTACGCCGCCTTCGCCGACCGCGAGGCACTGCTGTCGGCGCTGGCCCGCCGGCATTCGGAGGCCATCGTCGCCCGGCTGCAGGCGGCCGCCACCCTCGATGCGAGCCCGCGCGAGCAGACCCGGGCCGCCGTCGACATCCTCGCCGCCTGGTTCGAGGAGAACCCTGAGCTGGCGCGGCTGCTGGATCAGCGCGGCGAGGGTGCCGCGCACCAGGAGTCTTACGGCGCCGCCGCGGTGACGGCGGTGCTGGAGGCGGGGTTCACCGCCCGCGGTCTGGATCCGGCACCGGCCGCCACCTGGGCGCAGGGGCTGATCGGTGCGGTCTCCTCGGCGGTGCGCTGGTGGATGCGGACCCAGACGGTGACCCGCGAGGAACTGGTCGACCATCTGACCACGCTGATCTGGTCGGGATTCTCCGGCACCGGAGATCGTTGACTCCGCGACCACAAATAGACACACTGTCTTTTATGGGGCCGACGGCAGCAGAAGCAGCACGTATCACCGGCGCACGGAACTGGCCCGAGATGCGGGCCCGCTTTCCCGAACGCGTGGACCAGATGGCGCAAGGTCTGATGGTGGGTGATCACCTCGCCGATGCCGTGGTGGCCGAGTTCTTCGCTCTCGGGGACCGCACGTGGGAGCAGACCGTCGGCGCCCTGGACACCCCCTTCGACACCGAGGGTCTGCCGCCGGCGCTGACCGCCTTCCTCGAGTCGGTCACCACGCCGCCGCCCTGGTACGACGCGGCGATGGTGCGGGCCGGTGCGGCCGCCTGGTGGCGTTTCGGTTCCCTGCAGTCGTCGACGCTGTACCAGTCGCTGATCTACGGCTACCAGGCCCGCGGTTTCACCCGGCCGCTGGTGGAGACCGGCCGGCTGACCACCGGCACCTGGGACCGCGTCTATTCCACCGCCCGCTGGGTCGCGCTGGCGACGGCGCCGGACATGATGGAGATCGGTGCTCCCGGCTGGGTGGAGACGGTGCGGATCCGGTTGGTGCACGCCATGGTCCGCCACCATCTGGTGGCGCGGCAGGGCTGGGACGTGGCCGCCTGGGGTGTGCCGATCAACCAGACCTACAGCCAGTTCACCATCACCTCCGGCTTTCTGGCGTTGCCGCTGCGGGTCGCCAAGGACCTCGGGCTGCGCTATTCACCGGCCGAACTCGAGGCCATCACGCAACTGTGGCGGTGGATCGGCTCGGTGATGGGCGTCCAGGATCCGCGCCTGCCGGCCAACTTCGACGACGCCACGGCGATCTACCAGCTGGCGATCGACTTCCAGATGGAACCCGACGAGCAGGCGCGCGTGCTGGTCAAGGCGCTGCTCGACGACGGCTTCCGCCACGATCTGGGACTGCCCGGACCACTCAATGCGGCACTGCACACGCTGACCCGGCCGTTCCTGCGCACCGTCTTCGCCACCGTCTCGGCCCGCTGGGTGGAACCGGATGTGGCCGTGGCGATCGGTCTGCGGCCCACCCCGCTGCACCATCTGGTGGTGCTGGCCCGGCCGATGGTCCGCTCCCGCGAACTGCTGCGCGGCCTCGGCCTGCTCGGCTCGGACCGGACCGTCGCCCGGCGCGAACTGCGCCTGGTGACCTCCCGGCTCGGCCTGGACCTGTCGAAGGTGGACCTGGGTAAGCGCTACCACCGGGCCGACACCGACACCCTGGATACCGTGGCGTGAGCGCCTCGTTCAGCCATATCCGCGATCTGGACTGTTCGCCGGCCACCGCCTGGCGGCTGCTCACCGACCCGGCGCAGATGAACCGCTGGTCCACCGCCCCGATCAGGCTGTCCGACAACGGGATCGGCGAGCGGCCCGACGCGGTCGGCGCCCTGCGGACGGTCACCCTGCCCCGCGGCCGGGCCCGGCTGCGCGAGGTGGTCGAGCTGACCGAGTACCCGTACCGGTTCGTCTACCGGGTGTACGACGGCGGGCCGCTGCTGCTCGAGCATCGCGGGGAGCAGCGCCTGGAGGCGCGGCCCCGCGGTTGCCGACTCACCTGGACGGTGCGGCTGCAGGTGGCCGGCGGACTGTCCCGGGTGCTCGCTCGTGTGATCGGCCGGCAGGTCGGCGAATCCCTGAACGCCCTGGAGAGGATCGCGGCGGCCGAGGCCGACGTGCCGGACCCCGGACCGGCGGCCGACCGGCCCGGGGCACCGACCGCCGACGAGCTTGCGGCACTGCGGGTTCCGGCGGTGCAGGCACTGCGCGGGCAGACCGCGATCGCCGACCGGTTCGCCGCCGACGACGATCCCAAGGTGTGGTTCGCCCGGGTGTACCAGTACGTGACCACCGAGATGCTCAACGTTCAGGGGCTGCGCAATCCGGACTGGCTGCTGGCGCTGATCCCCGTCTTCGACCGGTTCTATACCGAGAATCTGCAGCGCTACGAGGACGGCGACACCCCGAGCGCGGCCTGGCAGCGTGCCTGGTCGCTGTGCGAACGGGAGGATCGCGCCCATCCCGAGCGGCCGGTGATCCGCGGGCTGCTGGCCGGAGTGAGCGCCCACATCGACGACGACCTCCCGCGCGCGCTGGCGCAGGTGCACCGCGACCGCTACCCCGACCGCGATCTGCGCGAGTTCCGGCCCGACTACCTGCGGCTGGCACCGGTGTTCAGCGCGGCCTCGGACCGGCTGCTGGCCGAGCTGCCGCGCAGCCACAAACCGTGGTGGACGCCGATCGCCACCCGGGTCCACCCGCAGGTCCGCGATGATCTGCTGGGCCGCCAGGGCTTTCACGTGGGCCGGCAGCGGCTGACGGCCTTCGCCTCGGCCGCCGCTGCCGTCAGCGTGCGCTGATCAGCGCGCAAGCCTGCGCGGATCGGCCATACGTCCGCGAACACACCACCGATCCTCGATCATGGTGGGCATGCGATGGCGACGACGGTGGGCAGCCCTGACCGCGGCGGTGATTCTGCCGGTGGCGGCGCTGACCGCGTGTTCGTCCGGCGATTCGGGTGAGGGTCCGGCCGCCGTGCGGTCCGAGCTGCCGGCCAAGGTGCGCGATTCGGGCAGGCTCGTCATCGGGACCAGCTCCCCGTTCCCGCCGATGGAGTTCCGGGACGGCAACGATCGGCTGACCGGTTTCGACGTCGATCTGCTCGAGGCGATCGCCGCCGAGCTGGGCGTGCAGACCGACTTCCAGCAGGGGCCGTTCCCGGAGCTGCTGCCCGGAGTGGTCGGCGGCGAGTACGACCTCGCGGTGCGCGGCCTGTTCGACACCGTCGCCCGCCAGCAGCAGGTCGACATGGTGACCTACTTCAGCGCCGGTACCCAGTGGGCGGCGCGCATCGGGGCCACCGTCGACCCGGCCGACTCCTGCGGCATGCGCGTCGGCGCCGAACGCGGCACCGTCCAGTTCACCACCGAACTGCCCGCCAAGAGCACCGCCTGCACCGATGTCGGCGAGGAGGCCATCGAGATCGTCGGTTTCGACACGATCGCGCAGGCCGTCGAGGCGCTGGCCGATCAGCAGGTCGATGCGGTCTCCGCCGACTCCCCGGCGATCCTGTACCTGGCGAGGACCTCGCAGGACCGGGTCGCCCCGGTCGGCGCCGCCTTCGACACCGCGCCGTACGGGCTGGCGGTCGCCAAGGGATCGTCCCTGGGGCCGGTGCTGCAACAGTCGGTGCAACGGCTGATCGACGACGGCGAGCTGGCGCAGATCGCGCAGAAATGGGGCCTGGAGGGCGGGCTGATCACCACCTCCCTGATCAACGGGGCCACCAGCTGATGGCCGCCGCACACCGCCGGTGGCTCGCCGCCGTCGCCGCGGTCGCCACCGTCGCGCTGGCTGCGGGCTGCTCGACCACCGAGAGCGGGACCGCCGAGCCGCCGCCCACTCCGATCGCCGCCGAGGAGGCACCGGAGGCCTTCGCCGAGGTGATTGCCTCGTCGAACATCGATGCCAAGCGATACGCCTATCCGGTCGCGCAGGGGCACGGCGACAACGACCAGAATTGGGTCGACCTGTTCCTGCCCAAGGGCGACGATCTGCCGGACGGTTCGGTGCCGCTGGTGGTGCTGATCCACGGCGGTGCCTGGCAATCGCAGATCGGCGCGGACGTCTTCGTGACCTTCGCCCGGCGCCTGGCCGAACGCGGCCTGGCCGTGGCCAACGTCGAATACCGCCGGGTCGGTTCCGGCGGCGGCTACCCGCAGACCTTCGCCGATGTGGCCGCCGCGATCGACTACCTCCCGGAGATCGGCCGGGACAATCCGGCGATCGACCTGACCGACGCGGTGGTGGTGGGGCATTCGGCCGGCGGCCAGCTGGCGATGTGGGCGGGTACCCGCCACAAGCTGGACGACGACGAGGTCGGCGCGAAACCGAAGTACCGGCCCACCAGCGTCGTCTCCCTGGCCGGCCCCCTCGATATGCGCACGGCGGTGTCGATGGGCGATCAGAACATCGTCAGGGCGCTCGGCGGCACCCCCGACCAGGTGCCGCAGCGCTACACCTCGGTGGACCCGATCCAGAACATCGACCCGGATACGCCGATCATCGCGATGGCCGGCGGCAACGATCACGTGGTGCCGGCGGTGGTCTCCCGCAACTACGTCGACGCGGTCCACCGGGCCGGCGGAGCGGGCACCTTCGTCCTGCTCGACGGCGCCAACCACGTCTCCATCGTCGACCCGGCCCGGCCGGAGTTCATGCGGGTGATCGAGACGGTCAGCCGCGCCGCTCAGCGCGCGCACGACTGAACCCGCTGGCACGACCGGACGCCGGCAGGGCCAAACCTGACCGCTTCCAGGACGCACGGACGAGCAGCAGCCACCCGCGTACCGCACAACGCGCGGGGTCCGCGTCAGTCCTCGTCGTCCCACTCGCTGCGGACGACCATCCGCGGCACCTTTTCGCCGTAGACCACTTCGATCTCACGCTCGCCGGCGCCGATCGGATCGGCGTCGACGGTGGCGATCGGCGGTGGCGGACCGGGGAAGTCCTCGACCTCGGGGAAACGCGCGGCCCCCTGCTCGTGGTCGTATTCGTGGTCGAAGTCGTGCCGGATGTCGTGCGTGGCCCCGGGAGCGGCGCCGCCGTTAGTCCACTCCTGCGCCCACGGATTGGTGTGCTCGTGGTCGTCGTCCGCGGCGGGCTGATCTGCGACGTCGGCGTCGGAGTCGGAGTCGGAGTCGGAGTCGGAGTCGGCGTCTTCGTCGTACGACATCCCCAGATACTTGCGCCACACACTCTCGTGGCGCGGCACCACACCGTCGGCTGCAGCGTCCCGCTCGGCCTCGTAGACCTGATTCATCAGGCTCAGCACCGCGCGCCGCTGCACATCTTCGGCGCTATCGCGGGCGTGCTTGCGGAACGGGATGTCGATCCGGGTCAGCGACGGACTCACCGCGTCGCGCGGGAAGTCGGCGCTGGCGAGTCGTTCGAAGAGCTTCTGGGTCAGTGCCAGCACCGGTTGGGTTGTGACGATTCCGTCGAGGACACTCCCCCGGTTGCGTTCGGCGGCCTTGCGCTCCTCCCACTCGCGGATCTGCCGTTCCAGATCCGCGTGCTCACCCGCGAGCACCCCGGGTGTGCGGTAGGACACCTTGTCGATGAAGCTCTGGGCGACGTCGTCGATACCGAAGGAGCCGTCGGCGGCGTCTTCGGCGATCCGCGCGTGGAACAGCACCTGCAACAGCAGGTCGCCCAACTCGGACTGCAACTCAGCCGAGTCGTTGCCGTCGATGGCGTCGAGCAGCTCGTAGGCCTCCTCCAGGAGGTAGCGCCGCAGCGAGTCGTGCGTCTGCCTGCCCTCCCACGGGCCGGTGCGCCGCAACCGGTCCATCAGCGCGACCGCCGCCAGCAACCTGGTACCCGGTACCGTGTCGCCGGCGATCAACTCGTCGCCACGCGAAAGCTGCTGGCGCACAACAGGATGGTTTCTGTCGGACGACAGAACCACGGCGCCGAACGGCAGATCGCTGCCGATGCCGGCGAACTCGTACGACGGCAGATTCCACAGCAGCGAAGGGTTCACGTCCTCGGTGACGTACACGTGGCCGGTCATCGCGGCGACCGCACGCACCGGGATCAGATCGGGCAGCGCAGGATCCAGCAGGATCACGGGCATAGGGACACCTCCGAGTCGAAACAGCTCGGCATGAACCTTACTTGGTGGCAGATGTCAGCCAGGAGGTTCAACAAGGCTTCAATACCCATCGGGCGCTCGTGGCAGCCAATACGCTGTGCGGTTGTCGGAGCTGCGAAGCAGTATGTGCGCCATGACTGTGCCGATCACGTTCAGGTTCGTCGATGTTTACGACGATGAACCGCATGTCCAACTAGAAACCCTCATGGCCCCACCCCCTCCCATTGCCACTCCGACAGAGCTCAACGAGTGGGCTGATGACCACGTCTTTCCGCATACGGGAGATGGGAAGGCCATCGACAAGGACGCCGCATACTTCGCCGAGGTGACGGTGTGTGACTCGCAACCAGAGCTGGTCGGTGTCGAGTTCGCCTGGGGGTGCTGAGCATCGTCCCTTACCCACTACCAAGAGGGCGAGATGCCAGACTGTGACCATGCACGAGGGGATATTCGAGGAGCTCGTCACCGAGCGCGTGCGCCAGAGCTTGCAGGAAACGGATCTTCTCGCCAGTTTTGGGGATGTCGAGAAGATCGATCAGCCTCACGTCTTTGCCCGCCACGTGGGCAACATCGTGGCCCAGCACCTGACCGCACTCAAGGACGCCGATGATCGCATTGCGGTGGCGAACAGAGTCATCCAACTACTCGATGCTCCACACGAGAACATCTCCCGTCCACCCAGGCAGCTGTTGCGACTGCACAGGGAGAGCGCACCGGGGGCCCATGACCGCACATCAGTCCGACCAACCACACCTCTGTCAGAAGTTGCGCTCCTCACAAACGCGGGAAACGGAGAGCCGTCGATAGGGCATGAACTACCTGCTGAAATGGCCTCCGCAGACTCAGTAGACCTGGTCTGCGCCTTCATCCGCTGGAGCGGCGTTCGCCTACTCGAACCCCAGCTCAGGGAGTTAGCTGCTACCGGCAAGCGACTGCGAGTCATCACCACCACGTATCTCGGTTCCACCGAGCGACAGACACTGGATCGGCTCGTTAACGACTACGGTGCCGAGGTGATGGTCCAGTACGACGCCCTTCGAACTCGACTGCATGCCAAGGCCTGGATGTTTCGACGTAGCAGCGGTTTCGACACCGCCTACATCGGCTCATCGAACCTCTCCAACGCGGCGCTGATCGATGGTGTGGAGTGGAACGTGCGTCTGTCGCGAGTCGCAACGCCGAGCCTGCTTGACCGATTCCAGTCGACCTTCGACACCTACTGGAACGAAGACCCTTCGTTCGAGGAATATGATCCGGGCCGGGACCGCGACCGCCTGGACGATGCACTCGCTGAGGCAGCAGGGAAAACCAGCAGCACGAACCTCACCGTCAATTTGTCGGGACTGGAAGTCCGCCCCTACCCCTTCCAGCAGGCAATGCTCGAAGACATCTGGGCTGAGCGCGCCGTTCACGACCGTCACTGGAACTTGGTGGTAGCCGCGACCGGTACAGGAAAGACAGTCCTCGCGGCACTCGACTACCGGCATCTTTCACGCGAAGCCGGGCATACACCTCGGCTGCTCTTTGTTGCCCACCGGCGCGAGATTCTGACTCAGGCTCTCCGGACTTTCCGTGAGGTACTGTCCGATCCCAACTTTGGTGAGCTCTATGTTGACGGCCACCGCCCCGAACGTTGGGACCACGTCTTCGCCAGCGTTCAGTCCCTCACGTCGTACGGGGTTCACAACGTTCCACCGGACCACTTCTCCGTCGTCATCATCGACGAGTTTCATCATGCGCAAGCCGGCACCTATCGACGAATCACAGAGCACCTTGCGCCCGATGAGCTGCTCGGACTCACCGCTACACCAGAGCGAGCAGACGGAGTCGACGTTCGCCAGTTCTTCGGCGGCAGGATCGCAACAGAGTTGCGCCTTTGGGATGCGCTCGCTGCCGAGTTACTTTGTCCGTTCCACTACTTCGGCATCGCGGATGGAACCGACCTCACTCAGCTGACCTGGCGTCGGGGAGCCTACGAAGCCGCCGAGTTGGAGCGCCTCTACACCGCCGACGACTCGCGGGCCCGCGTCATCCTGCATGCTGTGCGCGACAAGCTGATCAATCCTCACCAGATGCGCGGATTGGGCTTCTGTGTTTCGGTACAACACGCCAAATACATGTCCGATCGTTTCAATGCAGCCGGGATCACTGCAGACGTCGTGACCGGAGCAACCCCGCAAGGCGAGCGAGAGCAGTCTGTCGCCGCGCTGCGGAAGGGCGACGTGAACATCCTCTTCTCTGTCGATGTCTTCAACGAGGGGCTCGACATCCCAGAGGTCGACACCATCTTGATGCTTCGCCCCACCGAAAGCGTGACCGTCTTCCTGCAACAGCTCGGACGAGGCCTTCGAACAACTCCCGACAAGCCAGTTCTCACCGTCTTGGACTTCGTCGGAGCGCAACGCGACGAGTTCCGTTGGGACCTGCGCTTGCATGCAATGACCGGCCGGAAGCGACGTGACCTCGAAACCGACACCAGCAACGAGTTCCCGTTCGTCCCGCCGGGTTGCCGAATTGTGTTCGATGAACAGTCCCAGAAGTCCGTTCTCACGAATCTGAAGCAGCAACTACGTGCACGCTGGCGCGACATGGTTACCGACCTCCGCAATACCGGTGGAACATCCCTCCGGCAGTACCTCGAGGACACCGGCTTCGGACTATCCGACGTCCTGAAGCCAGGCAGCAATCGCGGATCGTGGACTCAACTGCAGCGTGCCGCAGGGATCCACGCCGGCGACGCCACCGAGCTCGAGCAACAACTTGCCAAACGGATGCGGGCCTTTGCCCACGTCGATGACCCCATCCGCGTCAGCGTTTTCAATAAGCTCATCGGCCCTCACCCGATCGACTACGATGAGCTCTCCCCGTTCGAGCAAACCGTTGCCCGCATGCTTATTTTCAACCTCTGGCCGACCGGCGGCAGCCTAGCGAGCTACGCCGAAGGCCTCACCCTCGTGCGCAACGAAGCCCTCATCCCAGAGGAAATCGCCAGCATCACAGACATCGCGTTCGCGGACAGTCGCACCGCCACCTTGCCGCTCCCCGAGCGTCTGTCTGAAGTACCTCTTCGTATCCACGCACGCTATAACCGTGAAGAGATTCTGGCGGCGCTCGGCGAAGCAACCCTGGCCTCGCCGCCTTCCTACTTTCGCGAAGGCGTCAAACATCTCAAGCACCTGGATGTCGACGTACTGCTGGTGACCCTGGTGAAGTCCGAGGCTGGGTTCTCACCTTCGACTATGTATCGCGACTATCCCATCAGCCGCACCTTGTTCCATTGGGAATCACAGTCGACGACCAGCTTGGACTCTCCAACTGGCCGGCGTTACGTCACCGGCGGAAGCACTGTGCTCTTGTTTGCACGCACGCACAAAACCGACGACTTGGGACCCATGCCATTCACGTTCCTGGGCCCGGCCACCATCGTCAGCCACGAGGGTGAGCGCCCCATCGCCATCACATGGCGCCTGGATAATCCCATGCCGGCCGAGTTGTTCAACGAAGCGAAGACTGCCAGCGGATAGCACCCTCCATGAGGTTTAGACTGTCCCCAGCTCGCACACCGGACGCACCTCCTACACAACATCGCTCCGCTCTTCCAGCCCGAGTCGATCAGCCTTTGACATGTCGTCGGAGCCATCCAGTACGGTCTAACTAAAATATGAGCTCGAGCACGAAGGACTCCAGTGAAGGGCAACATCCGACGGATTTACTCCGTCTTCGACGGCAATAGCAAGCAACTGCTCATCCCCGTCTATCAACGAAACTATGACTGGGGAGAATCACAATGTCGTCGCCTTTATGATGACCTTGTCGAGTTGACTCGGACCAATCGTGAAACACATTTTTTCGGCGCTGTCGTCGGTAACCCAGAGGACTCATTTACATACGTCGTCATCGACGGCCAGCAGCGCCTCACGACCACAAGTCTTCTGATGCTAGCGCTCGTCAATTCACTTTCATCCGGGATTGTCACCTCCAAAAAGGACCCACGCCTCGGACCAAAGATAAGAAGTAACTATCTAGAACTAGCCGATCAAGGCCAGGAAGCCAAGTTCAAACTAAAACCGGTTAAGAACGACAACGACGCGTACCGACGCCTCCTCAGTGGAGACGAAGCACTTCTCGAGGACTCGAATGTCACAGCCAACTATCGATACTTTATGTCCAGGATCGCCGAAGGCGAGTTAACTGGCGACCAACTGTGGGATGCCATTCAAAGACTTGAGGTAATGGTCCTTGACCTCGAAAAGCAGGATGACCCTCAAAGAATCTTCGAAAGCCTGAATTCCACCGGCCTTGAGCTCAGCGAAGCGGATAAAATTCGGAATATTGTCCTGATGGGCCTTCCTGCCAAAAAGCAGGAACTGCTTTACGAGAATTACTGGAACAGAGTAGAGGAGAACGTCGACTATGAAACCGACACCTTCATTCGAAGTTACCTAATCTCGAGGACCCGCAAGACACCCCGTCGCGACAGATTGTACGATACGTTTCGCGCCTATCAGAAGTCTTCCGGTCGGCCCATCGATGACATCCTCGCCGATATGCGTGCGTATTCCGAATTTTCGAAACAGATCGAGTCTTCAAATACGGGCCACGCCGGCACTGATCAACGACTCACACGGTTCAATCTGATGCGTCGCGACGTTGCGCTACCGTTTCTCATGCCCGTACTCGCTGACTTCGAAGAGGGGCGAATCTCAGGAGAGGATCTTCACAGGATAATTACAATCATCGATGTGTATCTCTTCCGTAGATTTACGTGCGAGGTTCCTACACATGGACTGAACAAGATCTTCGCGACACTTTACGGTGACGTCGCCAAGCTTGTAAGCAACGAAGCACACTTCGTCGATGTTCTGACCTACCTACTCACCCGGCGCGAGACCGGATCCGGGCGCTTTCCCCGCGACGATGAATTTCGAGAGGCGTTTGAAAGCAGAAATTTTTACAAGATACCGCCGACAATGCGAGGGTACGTTTTCGAATGCCTCGAGAACACAGACTCAAGCGACGGAGTCGATATCGCGAGAAGACTCGAATATCAGACCCTTAGCACTGAGCACGTCATGCCCCGAACTTTGACCAACTCTTGGAGGAATAGCCTCGGGTCGGATGCGGACGAGATTCATTCTACGTGGCTGAATAGAATTGGCAATCTGACCGTGACAGGCTACAACTCCAGCTACTCAAACTCGTCGTTTAACGAAAAGAAATCATGCGAAAACGGCTTTGATGCAACTCCTTACCGCTTAAACAAGGAGATGCGGGAGTCGGATTCTTGGGGCGTCGAACAGCTTCGAACGAGAAGCAAGCGCTTAGCTTCCGCCGCACTGGGGTACTGGCCTATGCCAGAAACGGATTTCGAGTTGGCGGTGGAGCCAATGCCAACAGAACCAATGAGTGACGATGGTTCATTTACAGGGCGAACAATTTCGGCGTTTGAACTTGGGAGCTCACACAGAACCGTCGCAAGCTGGGCGGAGACTGTTATTCAGGTGGTCCGGGAGCTTCTGGCCGACCACCGTGAACGGATCTTTGCGCTGGCAGTAGACGAATCGGGACTGAGCCTCGGCACTTCCTCACCGAAGTACTTTTCTGAAGTTGTCCCCGGGTTGCATATCAATACGCACAATACAACCGATGCTCGCGTTGCTATTCTCCGGAGAGTCTTTGCACATCTCGGACTGGACCCGGATGATCTGCTATTTGTGCTTGGCGCGAAACCCGCCACTAAAGAGTTCGACGACGCAGATCCGCCTGTCGGACGCTATGCCGAAATTACCAAATTCGTGGCACCGTTTAGCGAATTCGAAAACACTTCAGCGACAAGCGAAGCGACATCGGACATCCGGAACGAATTCGCACAATCTGCAAGAACGTTCACTGTTGACAACCCTCAACACCAGTTAGACGGCCGTAGCGTCCCAGAGGTGATGACGGCCGACTTCATAGACTCTGCGGACGACGAGCATCTGCTGGCTGCTCTATCCCTTCTTCTCCAGGTCGAGCCTCTGATGCCCGGTCAGGTCCACTCGCGACTGCTTGACGGTTCACTTGCGCGACTACTGGAGGCACTCACGTAGTCACCTGTAGCTACTGCTCATCCACGAAGGATCACTGAGCAAGCGGAGTCGGCTTCAGCGTCGTCAGGAACGACACCAGGTAGTCGATCAGCTCGTCGTCGCGCAACCGGGGTGAACCCATGCCACCCGACCGCGGGATCGGCAGGGTGATCGTCGACGTGGTCGCCCGGTAGTGCGCGCCCTTGAACAGGCGTGCGAGGCGGACCTGTTCGCTGTCGAGCAGTGGCAGCGGTGCGAACCGTACTGAGTCGCCGGCCGGGGTCACCTCGGTGATGCCGCGTTCGCGGCAGCGCAGCCGCAGTCGGGCGATCGCGGCCAGACGCTGCGTCTGGACGGGCGGTTCACCGTAGCGGTCGGTCAGCTCGGTGATCACCTCGTCGACGTCGTCGTCGCTGACCGCCGAGGCCAGCTTGCGGTAGGCCTCCAGGCGCAGTCGGTCGGCTTCGACGTATTCCACCGGGATGTGCGCGTCGACCGGCAGGTCGATCCGGACCTCCTTGGTCTCCTGCTGCGGGATGGCCTCGCCGTCGGCGGCGGCGCGGTAGGCCTCCACGGCCTCGCCCACCAACCGCACGTACAGGTCGAAGCCGACGCCGGCGACATGCCCGGACTGTTCGGCTCCCAGCACGTTGCCGGCTCCGCGCAACTCCAGGTCTTTGAGCGCTACGGCCATACCGGCGCCGAGCTCGTTGTTCTGCGCGATCGTGGCCAGCCGGTCGTAAGCGGTTTCGGTCAGCGGTTTGCCGTCGCTGTAGAACAGGTACGCGTAGCCGCGTTCACGCGACCGGCCCACCCGGCCGCGCAGCTGGTGCAGCTGGCTCAGGCCCAGGTTCTCGGCGCGGTCGACGATCAGCGTGTTGGCGTTGGAGATGTCCAGACCGGTCTCGATGATCGTCGTACACACCAGCACGTCGTAGTCGCGGTTCCAGAAGCCCTCGACCGTCTTCTCCAGCAGTTCCTCGGGCATCTGCCCGTGGGCGACGGCGATCTTGGCCTCGGGCACAAGCCGCGCCAGGTCCTTGGCCATCTTGTCGATGGTGGAGACCCGGTTGTGCACGTAGAAGACCTGGCCGTCGCGCAGCAGCTCGCGCCGGATAGCCGCGCCGACCTGCTTCTCCGAGTAGGCGCCCACATAGGTGAGCACCGGGTGGCGCTCCTCCGGCGGGGTCAGGATGGTCGACATCTCACGGATCCCGGCCATCGACATCTCCAGGGTGCGCGGGATCGGTGTGGCCGACATGGTCAGCACGTCCACGTGGGTGCGCAGGGACTTGATGTGTTCCTTGTGTTCGACGCCGAAGCGCTGCTCCTCGTCGACGATCACCAGCCCCAGGTCTTTCCACACCACCCCGGTCTGCAGCAGCCGGTGCGTGCCGATCACGATGTCCACCTCGCCGTCGGCCATGTCGGCCAGGATCTTCTTCGATTCGGCCGGCGAGGTGAACCGCGACAGCCCGGCAACCTTGACCGGGAAGCCGGCCATCCGCTCGGTGAACGTCTGCAGGTGCTGACCGGCCAGGATGGTGGTGGGCACCAGCACGGCGACCTGTTTGCCGTCCTGCACGGCCTTGAACGCCGCCCGCACCGCGATCTCGGTCTTGCCGTAGCCGACGTCGCCGACGATCACCCGGTCCATCGGGACCGGCTTCTCCATATCGGTCTTCACCTCGCCGATCACCGTCATCTGGTCGACGGTCTCGGTGAAGTCGAAGGCGTCTTCCATCTCCCGCTGCCAGGGACTGTCGGGGCTGAAGGCGAAGCCGGGTGCGGCGTGCCGGGCGGCGTACAGCTGCACCAGTTCCCCGGCGATCTCGCGCACCGCCTTGCGCGCCTTGCGTTTGGTGTTGGCCCAGTCGCTGCCGCCGAGTTTGCTCAGCGACGGCTGTTCGCCGCCGACGTACCGGGACAGCTGGTCGAGTGAGTCCATCGGAACGTACAGCCGGTCGCCGGGTTGACCGCGTTTGCCCGGCGCGTACTCGATCACCAGGTATTCGCGCCGCGCACCGCCGACGACGCGTTCGATCATCTCCACGAACTTGCCGATGCCGTGCTGGTCGTGCACCACCATGTCCCCGGCGGTCAGCGCCAGCGGGTCGACCTGATTGCGCCGTTTGGCCGGCAGCCGGCGGCCGTCACGGACCCCGGCCACGCGGGCCCCGGTCAGATCGGCTTCGGTGACGATCACCAGTGAACCCTGGTCCTGCGGCACCACCAGGCCGTGGCGCAGCGTGCCGTGATAGACCGCGACCGCATCGGCCGGCGGTTCGGCGCCGTCGTCCATCAGCCGCGCCGGGACCTCGGCCTCGCGCAGACGTTCGACGAAGCGCGTGGCGGTGCCGCGGCCGGCGGCCACCACCGCCGCCCGCGACCCCGACGCCAGCTGCGCCCGCAGTCCGGTCAGCAGCGCGGCGATCTCCTGTTCGTCCCCGTGCGGCGCCGGACCGGGCGCCAGGTCCAGTTCCAGCTCCTGTCCGCTGCCCGAGGACAGCGGGCTGACCGTCCACCACGACCGCCCGGCCGCGATGGTGGCCTCCTGCACCTCGCCGACGGGGCGGTAGGCGCTGGCCTGCAGATCCACCGAGTCGGCCTGCACCGGGGCGCTGGCGCCCAGGGCCGCGGCGTTCCACGAGGCCTCCAGGAACTCGGCGCCGGTGCGCTGCAGATCGGCGGCACGGGTGCGCACCTTCTCCGGATCGAGCACCAGCACCCGGGTGCCCTCGGGCAGCACCTGCGTGAGCAACTGCATCTCGCCGTCGACCAGGGCCGGGATCATCGCCTCCATCCCCTCCACGGGGATGCCCTCGGCCAGCTGCGTCAGCATCTCCGCCAGCGCCTGATCGTCGGTGCCGGCGGCCAGTTCGGCCGCGCGGCTGCGCACCTGCTCGGTGAGCACCAGCTCGCGGCACGGATGGATCATCACCTCGGCCGTCTCGATCTCCGGCTGCGTGCGCTGATCGGCGACCGAGAAGGCCCGCAGATCGGTCACCTCGTCGCCCCAGAACTCCACCCGCACCGGATAGTCGGCGGTGGTCGGGAACACGTCCAGGATGCCGCCGCGCACGGCGAACTCGCCGCGGCGCCCGACCATGTCGACGCGCTCGTAGGCCATCTCGACCAGCTGCTCCACCAGACCGTCGAACGGCACCTCGATCCCCTCGCGCAGGGTGACCGCGCGCAACGAACCCAGTCCCGGGGCCATCGGCTGGATCAGCGACCGCACCGTCGTGACCACCACCGCCAGCGGATCCTCACCGGGATCGGCGAGCCGGTGCAGCACCGCCAGCCGCTGGCCGACGGTGTCGGCGCTGGGCGACAGGCGCTCGTGCGGGAGCGTCTCCCACGACGGGAACTGGGCCACCGCACCGGCCCCCTGCGGCAGCAACTCCCCCAGCTCGGCGGTCAGGTCGTCGGCTTCGCGGCCGTTGGCGGTGACCACCAGCAGCGGTGCGGCGGCCGCGGCGGTCAGCGTCGCGACGATGAACGGCCGGGCCGCGTCCGGGGCGGTCAGCTCCAGCCGCGGTTCGTCGGTACGCCGGGCCAGTTCGGCGAAGGCGCCTGCGCCCGTCGCATAGATGTTCAGCCCGGACAGCGAGGGAGTGATCGACACCCGGACGATTCTAGTGCGCCGCCCGATGTGAGGCGGCCCTCGCCTAGGCTCGAAGGCAGGAGCATGAGGGGGCGAGTAGGCCGATGACAGAACACACCGGGCAGGTTGTTCAGCAGGGCGTTCGCACACGGGGCGGCTGGGAGCCGGTCGGCACCGCCGCTCAGCGCCGGGAAGCACATCCGAGCCGGGGCACCGAACGCGGCCGGGCCCGCCGGCGGGAGATCCTGGCCGCCGCGCGGCGGGTGTTCGAACGCACCGGATACGACGGCACCACCGTGCGCATGATCGTCGACGAGGCCGGCGTCGCGCGCGGCAGTTTCTACACCTATTTCGAATCCAAGATCGACGCCTTCCACGCGCTGGTCGACGAGAGCGGCGAGGAGATCATCGCGACGATCGGCTCCACCGCCGACGAGCCGGGCAGCACCCCGAGGGAGAGTCTGCGCGCGGCCAACCGGCGGTTCGTCGAGCTGTATCAGGCCAACGCCGCCCTCTACGGCCTGCTGGAGAACTCGGCGATGAGCGACGAACGGACCTCGCAGTACCGGCGCATGGGTCGCCGGGCGCACATCGACCGGGTGGCGCGCCGCATCCGCGCCTGGCAGGACGACGGCTACGCCGATGCGGACCTGGACCCGGTGGCCACGGCCGCCTCGCTGATCTCGATGACCGCCTACCAGTGCTACTGGTGGTTCGTCGACGGCGAACCGGTACCGGCCGCCGGCGCCGAACCGCTGCTCAGCGACATCTGGATCAGGACGCTGCAGCTGACCGACGAGCCGCACGCCTCCGGCCGGCCCGCCTAGGGCCCGCCCCGTCAGCCGACCTGCCCCGTCAGCCGACCTGCATGGGGAAGAAGGTCTCGTACAGGGCGGTGATGAAGAAGTTCACGCCGATGATCGCCACGGTGGAGATCACCACCGTGGCCGTCACCCCGTTGGCCACTCCCTGGGGTCCGCCCTTGGCTTCCAGTCCGCGCTGGCTGCCCACGATCGCGATGATGAACCCGAACACCACGGCCTTGCCCAGCGCCAGGAGGACATCGCGCTGGGAGGAGAACGCGCTGAACGACTGCAGGTAGCTGCCCGGCCCCACCCCCTGCACGGCGACGGCCAGATAGAAGGCCGCGAGCACGCCGATCAGGATGATGAACAGGGTCAGCAACGGGGCGACGATGAGCGAGGCCAGCAGGCGCGGCACCACCAGCCGGTTGACCGGATCGATGCCCATCACCTCCATGGCGTCGACCTCCTCGCGCACCGTCCGGGCGCCCAGGTCGGCGGCGATCGCCGAGGCTCCCGCCCCGGCCAGCAGCAGTCCGGAGGTCAAGGGGGCGGCCTGCTGGATCACCGCGATACCGCTGCCGGCGCCCAGCAGCGACTCGGCGCCGAGCTGGTTGATGATGTTGCCGATCTGAACGGTCACGATGATGCCGAACGGGATCGCCATCAGCAGCGCCGGAATCGCGGTGACGCTGACCAGGAACCACGCCTGCAGAACGGTCTCGCGCACCTGCAGCCGCCCCCGGAACGGGCCGGTGAGCAACTGCCCGGTCGCCTCGGCGGCCAGCTTGCAGGTGCGCCCGAAGGTCCGGACCGGGTCGACGGCGTTGCGGTCGAGGTTCTCGGTGAGGACGGCGCGGGCCGAATCGGTCATCTGCCGGGCTCCGGCTCGGGTGCAGGCTGCGGGTCGGGAACGGGGGCCGGCGCCGGGTCGGGATTCTCGCCGATCTGGGCGCCGACCGCCGAGGTGGGATCGCCCACCGAGGTGATGATCCAGTCGTCGGCGCGGTCGAGCACGATGCCGTACACCGCGGTGGTGATGCCGCCGCCGGGGGTCTGGATGGTCTTGGTGTTGACGTTGACCACCGCCTCGACCCGGAACCGGTCACCGGAGACGTCGGTGGTCTTGGCCAGCACCAACTCGGCGGTGGTCTGCATGCGCAGCGGGGTCAGCACCTGCTCCATCGTCGAACCGATCAAGTCGTACTGTTTGGCCAGCTCCGGGCTGACGCCCTCCTTCATCGACGCCACCCACGGCGTCAGGTCCTTGTAGTCCAGGGTCGCTGCGGCCACCGCATACGCCCCGGCGATCTCCTCGGCCTTGGCGCTGTCGGCCTCCTGCGACCGCAGATCGGCCAGTTCGCTGCGCGCCGACACCGTCTGCCAGATCAGCACGCCCAGCGCCGCACACACCAGGGCCACCACGACGCCGACGGCCAGCGCGCGCACCGAGACGGTGAGCTGGCGGCCCTTCTCCGTCGCCGGCTTCTCCGTCGCCGGCTTGTCCGTTGCCGCTTCGTCCGTCGCAGTGGAGTCCTCGTCAGGCGTCGGCTTCGGCTTGTCGTCGGTCACGGGAGGGGTCTCTTTCGTCGTCATGTGGTTCGTCGCCATGTGGTTCGTCGCCATGTGGTTCGTCGAGGTCATTTGGGTTCCAGGTACACGCGCAGGGAGTCCTCGCCGAACATCGCCAGGGCGTGGTCGAGCAGGGTGCTGACGTTGATCGTCGGCAACTGGTCGAACAGGTCCGCGTCGATGCCGGGCGACGGGATCTTCGGCAGGATCTGCGCCAGGTAGGGGTTGAGGGTCGACAGGAACGGGTGGATCGCCTCGGTGACATTCGGCCACAGCCGGCCGTCGACGATCAGGCTCTCGCCGGCCACCAGGGTCGCCAGGAACGATTCGAGCACCGTCGACATTCCGGCGGTGAACTGCGGCAGAGGCCGCACCAGCTGCTCCAGCTGTGCGCCGTAATTCTGGGTGCTGGTGAACATGGTGGCGATCTTGGCCCGTCGCGACATCAGCATCGAGGCGATCAGCCGGGTGCCGTCGCTGATCTGCCGGAACTCGGTGGCGTTACCGTCCAGGGCCTGGCGCACCGTGTGGAACACCCCGGCCAGCGGATCGGCGGCCGCCAGTTGCGACAGCGCCGAGATGTTCTCGAAGACCCCCGGAATGGATTCGGGTTCGGCCACCTGATCGGTATCCAGGGCGGCGCCGTCGGGCAGCGCCGGGCCGTGGGTGGCCCGCCGGATCACGTTGACGTACGGCTCCCCCAGTGCCGACTGCAGTTCGATCTCGACCACCGAGTCCGCCGGGATCGACTGGTCCGCCGGATATTCCAGCACCAGCTCGGCGCCGCCTGTCACGGTGCGCGAGTCGGCGACCCGGCCGGATTTGACGCCGTCGAGGTAGACCGGGGTGCCGTCGAGCACCAGGTAGCTGTCCTGCACCCGCAGGGTCAGCGTCCGCGGCGACGACCACGGCTGTGCGTGGTAGACGTCGATGGCCAGGTAGGCCCCGCAGGCGGCGATCACCAGCAGGAACGCGATCGTATTGCCCAGCGCTTCGCGCAGCGCACTCATTCTCATCGGGTCATCCCCAGCATCCGGAAAGCCTTGACCATCTGATCGGCCAGGTCGCGGTCGGAGGTGCCGGTCGCCACAGCGATCGAGCGAATGTCCAGCGCCGGTCCCTGTTTGAGCGCCGGGATCACGCTCTCGCGCAGCAACTCCAGCAGCCGGGCCGGATTGGAATCGCGGATGGTCGCGTTGGGCCATCCGGGGAACGCCAGCGGCATGGTCACCTCACCGATCAGCCGGGTGGCCGCGGTGAGCAGCGGGACCGCCGGCAGGGCGTTGCGCAGGGTGCGTTCGACGCCCACCAGCAGGTCCAGGATCATCGAGGCGTCGGTGACGGTCCGCATGTGGTGCACACCCTCGGGGCTGAGCAGATAGTCCAGCGAACCACGCATATCGGCGAGCCGTTCGACGACGCCGCCCAGGCCGGTGAGCATCCGGTTGAGACCGTCGGTGTCGTCGGCCCAGGCCCGCAGGGTGTCCACGGCGACCGCTTCGGCACGGCGCACCTCGGCCGGATCGGCGGGCAGCTGCGCGAGCACCGAGGCGAAGGTGTTGCCCAGCTGCGGCAGGGCTCCGCTGCCCAGGAAGTTGGCCAGCGAGACCATCAGCTCTTCCACCTGCACCGGTGGGCGGACGGCGCTGCGCGGGAGCGTCGCCCCCGGCGCCAGCCTCGCCGCGGCCGGGCAGTCCGGGTTGGTCACCGCCACGTAGGTATCGCCCAGCAGGGTGTCCTGCTTGAGTTCGACCGCCGCGGTGCGGCAGATCCGGGTCTGCGGTGTCACCCGCAGTTCGGCGACGGCGCTCTCGCCGCGCAGGCGGGTGCCTTCCACCCGGCCGACCTCCACCCCGTCGACGACGACCTTGGAGTGGTCGGGCAGCCCGACCACGGTGTCGAATTCGGCGAAGACGGTGGCACCGTCACCGGCGGCGCCCGGGATCGGCAGCGACTGGGCCGAGAACCAGGAACTGGGGCCCAGCAGCAGCACGATCGCGGCCACCGCCACCAGACCGGTGAACACTGTGCGTTTCATCGTGCTCCCGTCATCTGCAGAACCATCGCCACCGCATCGATCCGCACCGGTTTGCCACCGGCCCGGGTCACCGCGGTGGGCCCCTTGTAGCGGATCCGCAGACCCAGCGACTGCTGGTCGGGTCCGGTGGTGAACGCCCGCGACAGCACCGGGGTGGCGGCCAGCAGATCGGTGGTGGCCGTCAGGTTCTTCGAGATCAGATCCACCAGCGAGACCACCACCTCCAGCGGCGGCCAGGCGAAGTCGCCGTAGCGCCGCATCAGGTCGGCCAGCAGGACGATCACATCGGGCAGGGCCATCGCCATCTCGCCGATGTGATCGATCATCGGTGCGACCAGCGGTTTGAGGACCGGGCTGCTCATCGTGATGAACGAGGTGAGCAGTTCCCAGTTCTCGTCCAGACCGGTGGCCATCTCGGCGATGTTGTCGATCAGGACCGCCGTATCGGTCAGCGCACCGGTGATCGGGGTCTTCGCCGGTTCGGCCAGCTGCCGGATCAGCGCGTTCAGCACCGGGCCGGTGCCGTCGAGTTCGCGGTCCAGCGAACGCATCGCCCCGGCCACCCGCCGCAGATCGTCGAGGTTCCCCGAGCCGGTCATCTCCCCGGCCAGTCCGGACAGGGCGTTGAGCGAGGCCGAGATCGACAGCGGCGTGTTGGTGGCGTCGCGGCCGATACAGGTCGCCGGATCCAGCGTCGGCCCGTCCTCGTCGTCGCCGATCAGCGCGACCTGCCGCACCGCGATCACCGACGGCGCCACGGTCGAGGCGCGGATCTGGGCGGGCAGCGGATCGGTGCCCTCGACCGAGAAACGCACCCGCGCTGTGCCCTCGCGCGATTCGACGGCCAGCACCTGCCCGACGGTGACTCCGCGGCGGGTGACCGCGTTGCCGGGGAACACCCCCACCGCGTCGGCGAACTCGGCGCAGTATTCGGTCGAGGAGACGGTGAACCGCGAGAACCCGGTCAGGGTGACGGCGAAGGCCAGCAGGACCGCGACCACGGTGCCGCTGACCAGCCAGCGCGAGCCCAGGATCCGCGTTAGCATCAGCACTTCACCCCCGGGATCGGCACGCAGAGGTCGGCGGCGAATACCAGGGCCGAGTGGTCGATCAGCAGGCCGCCGTCGTCGGCGACCATCCCCTCCAGTCGCCGGATCAGGTCACGGCCCTGTCCGATCAGGTCGGGGCCCTGCTCCAGGAACGGCGTGAACTGTTCGACCAGCACATCGATCTTGGCCAGTAGCGGATCCAGGTCGGCCCGCACCGCGGCCGCCGCCCCGCCCATCCGCGACAGCATCGACGCCAGTCCCTCCAGGGAGACGTTCAGCCGCTGCCCGAAGGTGATGTATTCCGACAGGAAGGCGCTCAGATTCTGCGCCAGGGTCACCAGGACGTCGCTGCTGGCGGTCAGACTCTGCGAGTACTCGGCGGCGGTGGCCAGCATGCCGCCGAACTCGTCCTGCCGGCGCTGCAGATTGGTCAGCATCGACGAGAGCGTCTCGATGGTGCCCGACAGCGACCCGGGATTGTCGGCCAGCCCCTGGTCCAGATCGATCAGCAGATCGCGCACCGGGCGACCGTCGATGCGGTCCACTTTGGGCGCCAGGGTCTGGAAGGTCTCGATCAGGCTGTAGGGCACCGAGGTGCTCTCCACCGGGATCGGTTCGCCGGCCGGCAGCTGCTCGTACCCGATGGAGGTGATGTCGACGTAGTTGCCGCCGACGATGGTCAGCATCTTGATGTCGGCGATCGACTCGTCCCCGATGAAGGTGCCGCGCTGCACCGCCAGTTCCACGTCGACGTGCGTGCCGGCCAGGGTCAGCTTCTTGACCGAGCCGACCGGGACACCGGCCACCCGCACGTTGTCGCCGACCCGGATCTGTCCGGCCTCGGCGAACTGGGCGACCACCCGGTACTGGCCCGGGGTGAACACGTACAGGCCCACGCTCACCAGGGCGATCACGACCACCAGCGCGATCCCGGCCAGTCCCCAGCGCAGTTGATGATTCACCGTCGGCACAGCGTCAGCTCCTTGCCTTTGATGAAGATCGCCAGGGTCGGCGGCAGTTCGGCCCGACCCTTGGAGCAGTCGGCCTGGGTCGGCACCGCCTGCGGGGTCAGTGCCTGATCGAGGGCGTTGCGCACCCCGGGCAGGGTGGTGAGGACCTCGAGCATCGACTGCGCCAGCGGCAGCACGGGGTCGAGCAGCTCGTACAGGATCGGTTCGCTGCCCTTGCGGAAGCCGGCGGCGGTGAGCAGCCGGTTGACCTCCACGGCGGCCACGCCGCTGGAGTCGGCCAGCGACCGCAGCCCCGGGCCGACCCGGGTCACCACGGTCCCGAATCGCGCGAGGTAGTCGATGATCGGGCTCAGATACTCCGAGCGGCCGTCGACCACTGTCGAGATCTCGCTCAGGTTGTTCACCAGCCGGTCGATCACCGCGGCCCGGTCGTCGGCGAACTCCAGGACGGTGGTCAGGGAACGCAGCATCTCCCCCATGCCGCTGCCGTCGCCCTGGACCACGGCGAGCATGCTTTCGGAGAAGCGGTTCACATCCTCGGGCGACAGGGTCGCGAACACCGGCGCCAGCCCGTTGAAGACCTGGGTGATGTCGAACGACGGGGTGGTGCGGTCCAGCGGGATGTGTCTGCCCGGCGACGGCTCGGCCGTCCCGTCCTGGGTCTGCTGCAGATCCACGTAGCGCACCCCGGTCAGGTTGAGGTAGCGGATCGCCAGGCGGGTGTTCTCGCGCAGCGCCGCCGGATCGTCGACGTCGAATTCGATGCGGGCGATCGATAGATCCTCGTCCCGATGGACTCCGATACCGGTCACCTTGCCGACCCGGACGCCGGCCGAGCGGACATCGTTGCCGACCTGCAGACCGGCGACGTTGTCGAAGTCGGCGGTGTAGGCGGTGGCCGGGCCGGCCAGCGGGCGGTCGATGGCGCTCAGGACCAGTTTGCCTCCGCTGACGCAGAGGACGGTGAACACCAGCAGCAGCAGGGAGGCGCGGCGAACGTTGGTCATCGGGCCCCCAAGGCTGCGGTCACACCCGGTACCGAGGCGAGCATCACGTCCACCCGCAGGCGGGGCCCGCCCGGGCCGTCGGCCAGTGCCTTCTCCAGCCGGCCGATCAGTTCGGCGACGTCCTCTCCGTTGGCGCGCGAGCCCGGGAAGGCCCGGGAGATCCAGTTCATCGCCGCCGCTGCCGGGGGCAGCCAGTCCGACAGCGCGGTGAGTCCGCGCGGTCCGCTGAGCTCATCGAGGTCGTCGGCCATCAGGGTGGAGGTGACCAGCAGCCCGTTGTACATGGCCTCCTGGAAGCCCTCGCGGCGCGGCGGTTCCCAGGCCAGCAGCTCTTCGAAGGCCGGCAGGAATGTGGCGCTGCCCTCCGAGAGCTGGGTGACCAGCCGGCTGAACAGCGGCAGGCTCTGCCGCGGGGCGATCCTCTGGGTGTCGGCCAGGGCTTTGCCGATCTCTCCGGCGATCCCGGCGACCGGGGCCAAGCCGCGGACGGCGCGGCCGGCGGTGGCCAGGATCTCGCCCATGTGCGGGTCGAAGGCGTCGTTCTGCAGATCGGTCAGCTGGCGCAACAGGCTTGTCAGAGTCGCATCGGTGGTCGACGCCGGCGCCAGCTCGCTGCCGTCGGCCAGCGGGTGGCCCGGTGCCGGATCCAGCACGATCGCGCTGATCCCGAACAGGTTCTTGGGGGCATAGGTGACGTCGGTGCGGGCGGTGACCAGTCCGCCGGGCCCGAGCACCCCGTCGTCAAGCACCAGGTGCAGCGCGAACTGTCCGGGTGCGGGGACCGAGACCTGCTCGAGGGTGCCCAGTTCGGCGCCGTGAATCACCACCGCAGAACCAGGCACGATGCCCGAGGCGACATAGTCGGCGCGGATGGTCAGGTGTGCTTTGGCCGGCGAGGCGACCTTGGTCACCCACACCGCCAGCGGCACCAGCACCGCCAGGACGGCCAGAAAGATCAGTGCCCGCTGGCGGAAGACGCCGGGGTCGGCGGCCATCCCGGGCGCCCGGAAGTTGATCATGCCCTCATCCCCGGAACACGAACGGGGAACTGATCCCCCAGAACAGGACGGTCATCAGCAGGTCCAGAACCCCGATGGTCACCAGGCTGGCCCGGATCGCCCGGCCCGAGGCGGTGCCCACCGATTCGGGCCCGCCGGTGGCGAAATAGCCCCGGTAGCAGTGGATCAGGGTCACCGCCAGAACGAACACCGCCACCTTGATCAAGGCGAACAGCAGATCGGCCGGGGCGGCGAACTGGTCGAAGTAGTGCCGGTAGGCGCCGCTGGATTCGCCCTGCAGCGCCACGATCCACGCCGCACTCAGATAGCTGGCGACCACGCAGATCAGGAACATCGGGATCGTGGTGAGCAGTCCGGCGATCATCCGGGTGGAGACCACGAACGAGATCGAGCGCACCCCAACCACCTCCAGCGCGTCGATCTCCTCACTGATGCGCATCGACCCGATCTCGGCGGTCATCCGGCAGCCGGCCTGTACCGCGAAGGCCACCCCGGCCAGCAGCGGCGCGAATTCCCGGGTGATCGCGAACGACGACACCGCCCCGGACACCGGTCCCATCCCGAGCATGCTCAGCGTGCCGTGCGAGACGATCGCGACGGTGCCGCCGGCGGCGAAGCCCAGCACCGCCATCACCATCGCGGTCCCACCGCCGACGATCAGGGCACCGCGGCCCCACATCAGGTCGGTCACCGTGCGGATGGTCTGGCGGCGATAGGTCAGCAGCGCCGACGGGATGCGGGCGAAGGTGACCGTGCAGAAGGTGAGGAAGTGTCCGACCACCGCCAGTGCGTCGGAGATCCGCTCTCCCAGGCGCCACAGCACGCCCAGCCGTCCGGCCGCATAGGTCGACGGAATACCCACCTAGCCAACCCCC
This sequence comes from Gordonia hirsuta DSM 44140 = NBRC 16056, assembly GCF_000333015.1. Lineage (GTDB taxonomy): Bacteria > Actinomycetota > Actinomycetes > Mycobacteriales > Mycobacteriaceae > Gordonia > Gordonia hirsuta. Next base: position 46,519 of record NZ_BANT01000038.1, read on the forward strand.
GCCTTGTTCGACATCAATGTCGAAAACGTTTCTAACACAAAACTCTCAGTCGTTGACCGTGTTCGACTGCCACGGCAACTGTGCGCGACGGGTGGCGTGTACCGGGCAGTAGTGGATCGGGTTGTCACGCTCGGCCTCCGAGGGCAGATTGCGCTTGGGAGTCTCCAGAATCGGGGCGTCCATCGGCACCCGGCCGGCCGCACGATCATCGCCGTCGCGGGCACGCGGATGGCGGCGGTACCGGGGCGGCACCAGCTTCATCGCCGCGCTCACCGCCTTGCCGAACAGCCGCAGCCGACGCTCGTCGGAGTCCGACCACGTCAGCCCCAGCATTTCCCGGATCGGCTCGTCGTACAGACCGGTGGTGATCCACATGAACAGACGATTGACCCCGCCGATCTGGCGGCGCCAGAGCCACAGCGGCATCCAGCCCTTCATCCACGGCGGTGGCGGCAGCGTGGTGATGTCCAGGACGGTGCGCACCGCCTCGTGGTCGCGCAGCACCCGCCGGCACATGTGATCCCAGTACTCGAGGAACTCCTCGTAGGTGTCCGGGCACGGCCGCATGCTGACCCCGTACATCGAGTACCAGATGCGCGACTCCTCGAACAGCCGCCGCTTATCGGCCTCGGTGATCGGCGGGCCGAAGAACTCGGCGCAGCGGACGTTGCCGTACCAGAAGGTGGCGTGCGCCCAGTAGAAGACGTCCGGGTCCAGCGCGTGATAGCGCTTCCCGTCGGGCATGGTGCCCTTGATCGTCAGGTGGTAGTCGCGGACCTGCTTGCCGGTGGCCGGGGTGCGGTCGAAGACGACGCCGCCGATCGGGTAGATCGACCGCAGCAGACGCTCCCAGCGCTCGTCGAAGAAGTCGGAATACTCCCAGACACCGGCGGCCAGTTTCGGGTGCATGTTCTGCATGGAGCCCGACCACAGGCCCATCAGCATGCCGCGCCAGTCGCCGAAGTAGCGCCACGTCGCCGAGTCGGGGCCGAGCATCTCGGTCTGGTCGGGCGCATCCGTGCCCAGGTCCATCATCTCTTGCGTCATGACACAAGATCCTACATCTGTGTCAATCAAATCGAGAGTTGAATCACAGCGATCGGTCACCGCGTCGTCGAACCGGCTGGTCGGCGCGAGGGTGATCGAGGTTACCGCGTAAGCTGAGGGCATGATCACGCGGACCAACGGACTGCTCGCCGGAGTGGTTTCGCTGATCCTGGGAGCCGCCGCGCACGGTGTCGCCGGCGGCTTCGTCCCCGACATCGGGCAACTGCTGATCCTCGGCGCGATCGCCGCCGGCGTGGGCACGATCCGGTCGGCACAGAAGACCGATTCGCCGCTGGCCATCGCTGCGGTGCTCGTCGCCGGCCAGGCCGCCTCCCACGGGGTCCTCACCGTCATCGGCGCGCACGCCGGCCATCATCAGGTGCACACCGCCGCCATGCTCGGCTGGCATGTGGCCGCGGTGCCGGCCGCCGCGGTGCTGCTGTGTGCCGCGGCCTGGTTGCTGCGTCTGGTCTGCGCACAGGTCCAGCTCGTCGTCGCACCCCGGTACCGTCGCATCCGGCCGGCCGCGGCCGCCCGCGTCGCCTCGCTCGTCGACGTACCCCATCACCTGACGCCCCGCCTCTCGGTAGGTATGCGTGCTCCGCCCGTCGCGGGCTGATCACGACATTCATTCACCTACCCCTTGAGAGGTTCTTTCATCATGGCCACACGCCGTACCTTCCGTCCGGCTGCCGCGATCGTCGCCGCAGCCGCACCGCTGCTGATCCTGACCGGCTGCAGCAGCACCGACAGTTCCCCCGCCGCCGACTCGGCGGCCGCCCAGCAGCAGGATCGCCTGGTGGTCACCGACCAGTGGGTCAAGGCGGCTCCCGAGGGCATGACCGCTCTGTTCGCCACCCTGACCAATCCCGGCGACTCCGAGGTCCGCGTGGTCTCGGGCACCAGCCCGGCCGCCGGCAAGGTGGAGTTACACGAGATGGCCGTCTCCGGCGGCGAGAATGTGATGCGCGAGAAGAAGGACGGCTTCGTCATCCCTGGTCGCGGCACCCTCACGCTGGCACCCGGCGGCGATCACATCATGCTGATGGACCTGAAGGGTCCCATCAACGCCGGCCAGACCGTCGAGGTGGATCTGCGCATGGCCGACGGCAGCACGCAGAAGGTCCGGGCCATGGCTCGCGACTTCGCCGGGAACCAGGAGAACTACCAGCCATGACCGCGTCGCGTAGATCTCCCCGGATCTCGCGTCGTGGATTCCTCACCGGTGCCGCCGGCGTCGCCGGCGCCGGCATCGGTGCTGCCGCAGTCGGTTTCGGCGTCGAGCGTTCCTCGCACGACGCCGAACCGGCGCGCCAGACCCTGGAGTTCTACGGTGCACATCAGGCAGGGATCACCACCCCGCCGCAGAGCCACGCCAACTACATCGGTCTGAACCTGAAGGACCCGAACGATCTGGGCACCCTCGGTGGCATCCTCACCCTGTGGACGCAGGACGGCGCCCGCCTTACCCGCGGCGAACCCGGCCTGTCCGATCCCGAACCCGAGCTGGCCACGGCGCCGTCGCGGCTGACCGTGACCGTCGGCGTGGGACCGCGGGTCTTCGCCACTGCGGCGCTGGCCGACCGCCGCCCGTCGTGGCTGGCCCCGTTGCCGTCGTTCTCCATCGACCGGCTGCAGGAACGCTGGGGACAGACCGATCTGCTGCTCGTGACCGCCGCCGATGATCCGGTGACCCTGGCCCACGCCACCCGGATTCTGACGGCCGCGGTACGCACCATCGCACCGGTCACCTGGATCCAGCGCGGCTTCCGGACCGCGCGCGGCACCCAGCCCGACAGCCAGACCCAGCGCAACCTGTTCGGTCAGCTCGACGGCACCGAGCAGCCGCCGCGTCAGCGGGACGACGAGCTGATCTGGAACGACGGCGCCGACCAGCCCTGGCTGGCCGGCGGCAGTTCCATGGTGATCCGCCGGATCGAGATGAACATGGACACCTGGGAAGAGCTCGACCGCGGCCCGCGCGAGCTGGTGATGGGGCGCACCCTGGACAACGGGGCGCCGCTGACCGGGACGCACGAGCACGACGAGCCCGACTTCGAGAAAACGCAGGGCGGTATTCCGGTGATCCCGGCGTCCTCGCACATCGCCCGGGCCCGTCGTCGTGCCGATCACGAACAGTATCTGCGCCGGGCCTACAACTACGATGACGGCGTCGGGGAGACGGGGCTGATCTTCTCCACCGTGCAGGCCGATCCCGTGCGGCAGTTCCTGCCGTCACAGCAACGGCTGGCCGAACACGACGATCTCAACGAGTGGACCGTCCCGATCGGTTCGGCGGTCTACGCGCTGCTGCCCGGGGCCACCGAGGACTCGCCGCTGGGGGCCTCGCTGCTGGCGTCGGTCGGCACCGCTTCGGGGGTGGCCGCGGGAGGCTGATTGTCCGGGCCTACCAGTACCGGCTCGGCGTCCAGACCCGTCAAGCCGTTCCAGCACAGGTTCACCAGGTGCGCGGCGACGACCTCTTTGGACGGTTCGCGGACGTCGAGCCACCACTGGGCGGTCACCGACACCATGCCCACCAGGGCCTGCGCGTACAGCGGGGCCAGCGACGGGTCGAACCCGCGGCGTTCGAAGTCGCCGGCAAGGATGTGTTCCACCTGGCTGATGGCGTCGTTGAGCAAGCTGCCGTAGCGGGTGTGGCCGTCCACACCTTCGCCCGTCGACTCGCCGCGCACCAGGATCGCGAAGCCGTCGGGACGTTCCTCCATGTAGGTCAGCAGCGCCAGCGCCACCTGCTGGATGCGGTACAGGGACCTGTTGTTCGACAGCGACGAGGTCACCATCTCCAGCAGCGTCTCCATCTCCCGGTCCACGACGACGGCGTACAGCCCCTCCTTACCGCCGAAGTGCTCGTAGACGATGGGCTTGGAGACACCGGCGCGCTGGGCGATCTCCTCGATCGAGGTCCCTTCGAAGCCGCGTTCGGCGAACAGTCCGCGGGCCACCTCGATCAACTGCAGCCGGCGTTGGGCTCCGGTCATCCGGGCCCGCGGTGCCCGCGCCACTTGTTCTGCGGCCTCGCGGGGCCGGCTCACTGATGCCATGGCACCAGTCTAGAGTCGCTCCGCCGCCGACCACCCGGACATGCACCTGCGGACCGGCTCGAACCCGGCGAGCCGAGCCGCCGGCACTAGCTTGGCTCCCGGACGCCGAACGCGTCCGGTCGGCCGACGGAACCTTCTGCCGGGGAGAGCATATGGCCGAGACCGTCATCTACCGTCTGCCGCAGCAGCGCGCCCGGCGACGGTTCCAGCCAGTGCGACCCGCGCACCCACCAGCGCGAGTGCTGCCACGGTAGAGGTCGTCAGCTTCTTCATCATGCTCACGTGTTCTCCCTTGGGCCCTGACGGCAGGGGCCCTCGGCGATCGGTGAGGTGATCACGCTAAGTCGGGGCGGCCCGGGAAACCCCGGTCGTGGATGGTTGCACGCACCTCCCCCGAATGTCTGCCGCTACGACCCCGGTCCCACCATCCGGTGACCGCCATCCCCGCGGCGATCGCCAGGATCATTACGGCGCCCCCGGCATAGACCGGCCCCGCGGCGACCATTCCCGTCGGGGGACCGTGCGAATCAGGCTCGTTGTAGAGCCCGACTCCGTACAGAATCGAGATCAGTGAACCGCCCATCAGAAGAACCGGAAGCACGACGATCACCGGAAATCCCAGCCCCCGGGCCACGTCGCGCCATTCCCGGCGCCGGCCGTCCGCGGGTGCATCGCTCTCGCCGTGCGGTGCCGCCGGTGCCCCGATCGGTGGCCACTTGCTCTCCGGTGCCGCGTGTCCCAGATCGGCCAGTATTCGGGGATGGACGAGCTGCACCTGGACCCACCTGTCGTAGGCATCGTCGTATCCGGGGTTCGCGGCGATGTATTCAGCGGCGCCGGCCTGAAAGATCGCGGCATCCTCGTCGCAGCGGCCACTAATTGCGTCGTACACCACCGCCGCGTCGACGGACCCCGCCGGGACTTCGCAGACCCGTATGCGGTCGAAACCCCTCTTGAAATCGCCGCTCCAGAGCACGAGTTCGATGAACTCGGAGCCGTCGGGCTGAATGCAGCGCCTGAATCTGTCCGTCAGGATTCCGCCGACTTCCGTCCACCGGCGGAACACCGGTCCGAACTCGGGCCGAATCGATGTCGGATCAAAACCCAGCATACCGACGGTCGTCGCGGCGTCATCACCGAAATCAGCCTCGAAGTAGGCGGTGTCCAGGTGCGCGGCATTGGCCACCTTCTGAGCAATCGCTCGGCGGACTACTCCGTTGAGGTAGCGCTTCACCGCGCGCGGTCCCGGACCTCGAAGAACCGGGATGAACTGGTAGGGAAACCCCGATCCGCATCGAGGATGCCCACCGCTTTCGCCGCGCCGTACACGCTGGCGTAACGCTGCAACGTCAGATCCGACGCGAGCACCTGGGCGACAGCGGTTTCGACAGCTCCCGTCGGGATCATCGCCGCGGTGACTCGCCGCACCCGCGTTCCGTCGATCACCTTCGCACCCGGATCGGCGTTGATCCAGCGCAACAACCGGCGCCGGGCATCATCGACATCGACGCCCTCCATCAAAGCCCCGGCCACGCTGTCCGAATCGACCGTTCCCGGTGCCCAGTCGAACGGCCACCGAGGTTGAAAGCACCCAGCGATCAGACGAACAACGGCCAAGCCCGCCAGAAAGGCGAGCGCCGACAGTACCAAGAACACGCCACCACGAGAGCAGACAAGGAGGTGAGAACCAGTACCGTCTTCGCAGCCTTCACCACGTCCGCCGCTAACCTCCCGTCGTGTAGGACGAGGCCGTATGCCAGCGAACCGACAACCAGCGGCAGCGCCAGGAATCGATGGCCCCTCAGGGCCGGCCCTGCAGCGTTATGCGCGGATGCGGAAGACCCCCGTGAACGTGGTTCACGGGGGTCTTCGAAGTTGTGTTCGGCGGTGTCCTACTCTCCCACACTGGTTAGGGTGCAGTACCATCGGCGCTGGAGGGCTTAGCTTCCGGGTTCGGAATGGGGCCGGGCGTTTCCCCTCCGCTATCGCCGCCGTAACTCTATGAAACTATTCACCGCACCTTGGTTCCT
>NZ_BANT01000037.1 GCF_000333015.1 Gordonia hirsuta DSM 44140 = NBRC 16056
TTGACCGACTTCTTCTCCTTACGTGCCTTGATCGGTCCCAGGGTGACATTGTCCAGGATCGTCTTGTGGGTGAACAGGTTGAACGACTGGAAGACCATGCCGACATCGGCGCGCAGCCGTGCCAGATCCTTGCCCTCGGCCGGCAGCAGTTCACCGCCGATCCGGATCTCGCCGGAATCGATGGGTTCGAGCCGGTTGATCGTCCGGCACAGCGTCGACTTTCCCGAACCCGACGGTCCCAGCACCACGACCACCTGACCTTTGGGGATGGTCAGGTCGATGTCTTTGAGGACATGCAGGTCGCCGTAGTGCTTCTGGACATCGGTCATCGCGATCATGGGAGCTTCGCTCGGTGATGGCATGGGCACAACCCTAGTGGTACCGGTCACTGGTGTCGCGGGTTCCCCGGCAGTGGCGCGGACGGATTTGCTCGGGCCCGTATCCTGGGAGGCGTGAGTAGTGCCCTGCAAGAACGTGCACCGTCCGAGACCGGAGGGGTGCAGCGTTCGTACACGGTGCGCACCTACGGCTGCCAGATGAATGTGCACGATTCCGAGCGCATCGCCGGTCTGCTCGAGGACGCTGGCTATGTGCGCGCCGAAGCCGAGAACGACGCCGACCTGGTGGTCTTCAACACCTGCGCCATCAGGGAGAACGCCGACAATAAGCTGTACGGCAACCTGTCGCATCTGGTGCCGATGAAGAAGCGCCGGCCCGGGATGCAGATCGCCGTCGGCGGATGCCTGGCGCAGAAGGACAAGGACACCGTGCTGGAGAAGGCGCCGTGGGTCGATGTGGTCTTCGGAACCCACAACATCGGCTCGCTTCCGGTGCTGCTCGAGCGCGCCCGGCACAACGAGGCCGCGCAGGTGGAGATCGTCGAGTCACTGGAGGCCTTTCCGTCGACGCTGCCGGCCAAGCGCGAGTCCGCGTACGCCGGCTGGGTGTCGGTGTCGGTGGGCTGCAACAACACCTGCACCTTCTGTATCGTTCCGGCGCTGCGGGGCAAAGAGGTGGACCGCCGGCCCGGCGATGTGCTCGCCGAGGTGCAGGCACTGGTCGACCAGGGTGTGCTCGAAGTGACGCTGCTGGGCCAGAACGTCAACGCCTACGGCATGTCGTTCGCCGACCCCGAGATGCCGCGCAACCGCGGCGCCTTCGCGGAGCTGCTGCGTGCATGCGGCCGGATCGAAGGTCTGGAGAGGGTCCGGTTCACCTCACCGCACCCGGCGGAGTTCACCGACGACGTCATCGAGGCGATGGCGCAGACACCGAACATCTGCCCCCAGCTGCACATGCCGCTGCAATCGGGGTCCGACCGCATCCTCAAGGCGATGCGGCGCAGTTACCGGCGCAGCAAGTTTCTGGGCATCCTGGAGCGAGTGCGGCAGGTCATGCCTGATGCGGCGATCACCACCGACATCATCGTGGGCTTTCCGGGGGAGACCGAAGAGGACTTCCAGCAGACCCTCGAGGTGGTCGAGGCCGCCCGGTTCGCCAGCGCCTTCACTTTTCAGTACTCGCCGCGGCCGGGCACTCCGGCGGCCACCATGCCCGATCAGGTGCCGCCGGAAGTCGTCGCCGACCGCTACCGGCGGTTGATCGCGTTGCAGGACCGCCTCAGCCTGGAGGCCGGTACGGCGCTGATCGGCACCGAGGTCGAACTGCTCGTCGCGGCCGGGGAGGGCCGCAAGAGCTCGGAGACCGGCCGGATGAGCGGCCGTGCCCGCGACGGCCGGCTGGTGCACTTCCAGCCGGGCGAGGGCGCAGCGGACATCCGGCCGGGTGATGTGGTGCACACGGTGATCACCGAAGCCGCCCCGCACCACCTGATCGCCGACGGCGGCGTCACCGCGCACCGTCGTACCCGGGCCGGTGACGCCCATGCCGCCGGAACCACACCGACCACCCCGCCGGTGGGTGTGGGGCTGGGACTACCGAGCCTCGGGCGAAAACAGAACACCGAACCGGTCGATGCGTGCGGCAGCGGCGGCTGCTGCTGATCGACGCAGACAGCCACAGCAGTGATCCGGCGGTCTACGCCGGACAGATGAGGAGATGAGCAACCGATGAGTGAGCTTCCGGGCGACAAGCGTGGTCCGCAGCCGCCGACGGCCAGTCAGGACCGCGAGGCGCTGCGCGCCTACGAGAAGGATCTGCGCAAGGCCGAACGCAAGGTGGCCGGCGAGATCGACCCGGGCGCACGCGCCCTGGTGGTGGGGGTGCTGGTCCTGCTGGCGATGGTCTCCCTGCTGATTCCCCATGCCGGCGGTGCCCGCGGTGTGGACGTGCTCACCATGTCGACGGCCGCGCACGATGAGCGGATCGCCCTGCCGTCGCAGATCTTCATCTGGCTGATGGTGGTCTTCGGGATCGGTTTCTCGATGCTGGCGCTGCTTACCCGCCGCTGGGTGATCGCCTGGATCGCATTGTGCGGTTCGGCTGTCGCCTCGGTGGCCGGACTGTTGGCGATCTGGACGCGCAACACCACCGGTGTGGGCGGCATCGAACCGCCCAGCGGGCCCGGTGCGGGCTTGATCCTGGGCTGGCTGGTCATGATCGTGATGACCTTCCACTGGTCGCGCGTGGTCTGGGCACGCAGCTCGTACCAGATGGCGCTGGAGGCCGAACGTCGCGAGCAGGCGGCCATCCACGAGAACTTCAACCGCGCACTGCGTGATCGGCGTGCTTCCGGGCTGCCCAGGCGCTCCTACCAGCAGCCGGGCGGCGCGGCCGCGGGCGGTGCCGGATCAGCCACCGACAAGACCGAATCCGGTGCCGGCAAGGCGGCCAAGGCCGAAGCCGACCGGGTCGCCGCAGACGAGGCCGACGCCGAGGCGACCGACACCGACTAGCGCTCGCCGACCGCGCTCTCGGCCGCCTGTGCCCATTCGGTCCACTGCGTGGCCTGGGCACGCAGCGCGGCAGCCTCGGACCCCTTGCCGGCGGCTGCCGCCTTCTCTGCCTGTTCGGTGAGCTTTGCCGCACGTTCGGCGAACTGTGCGGCCCGGGCCAGCGCCTCGGGGTCGGTGCGCGCCCATTCGGAGTCCTCCTGCGCACGGATCTTCTTCTCCAGCGTCCGGACGCGGCCCTCCAGCGACTGCACCTGATCACGCGGGACCTTGCCGATCTCCTCCCAGCGATCCCGGAACGTCCGGAAGGCCCGGCGGGCGCCGTCCAGGTCGGCGGCCGGATCGATGTTCTTCTCCGCCTCGACCAGCAACTCGAGCTTGGCCTGAGCGTTCTGTTCGAACTCGGCATCGCGCTCGGACAGTTCGGCGTTCCGGGCCGAGAAGAACACATCCTGGGCAGCCTTGAAACGTGCCCACAGGGCGTCGTCGGTGTCGCGCGGTGCGCGGCCGGCGGCCTTCCACTGGGCCATCAGATCGCGGTACTTGGCCGCGGTGGCCGCCCAGTCGGTCGAGGCCGACAGCTGCTCGGCCTCGGCGATCAGTTCTTCCTTGCGTGTCTTGACCACTGCGCGTTCGCGGTCCAGTTCGGCGAAGTGGGCGCCGCGGCGCCGGTTGAACGCATCGCGGGCGTTGGCGTAGCGGCGCCAGAGCGCATCCTCGGCCTTCTTGTCCGAACCACGGATGGTGCGCCACTCCTCGAGGATGTCGCGCAGCCGGTTGCCGCCGGCCTTCCACTGGGTCGATTCGGCACCGATCTTCTCGGCCTCGGTAGCCAGTTCCTCCTTGCGTGCCAGCGCTGCCGCGCGAGCCTGTGCCCGCTGCTTCTTGACCTGACCGGTCAGTTCACCGGCCCGTTCGACGATCGCGGTCAGCCGGGCGTGCAGGGCGTCGACATCGCCGATCACCTGCGCGGTCGGCAATGCCTCGAGCAGATGCTGGGCGGCGGTCTGTGTCTTGCGGGGATCGCCGGATCGGGCGGACAATCGCTCCTCGAGGATCTCGGTCTCGGTGGCAAGGTCGGCGAACTTGCGGGCGAAGTGCGCCATTCCCTCAGCCGGGGTACCGGCCTGCCAGGACCCGATCTGTCGATCACCGGCACCGGTGATCAGCCACACGGTGCCGTCCTGATCGATGCGCCCGAATTGATGCGGGTCGCCCAGATCGGTGTGCGGAGCAGCGACAGCCGGGCGCCCACCCGCCGGCGGCCCCGGACGTGGTCCCGGTCGCGGACCCGGCCGGGGGCCGGGGCGCGGAGTGGTGTCGGGGGTCGGCTGGTTCGGGGTGCTCATCGGTAGTCGCCTTCTCATTCGCTCGCGCCGCGCGTCACGGCTGCCTGAACCGCGGCCGTCGCCGGCTGCATGTCGTGCGGTTCGTCGTTTCCGTTGTTCATTCAAACAGTTCCCCGGGCGCGATGGGGCAGGGCGCGGACATTGAGGCCACCGCGGTAGCGTCGCAGGGGTGTTGGCTCAGATCGCGGTGATCCCCAGTGCCCCCCTGTTGGTGCCCGAATTGGCAGGTCCGGCAGCGACCGATACCGAACCCGTGCGCGCAGCGGTCCTTGCTGCCGGGAATCGGCTCGCGCAGGCCAGTGGACAGTGGATCGCCGTGGGCGTCGGCACCGGAGACCACTGCGCTGTCAGTGGCGACTTCGGCGCCTACGGGGTGCCCGTACCGATCCGGTTGCCGCATCCGAGCGAGTCGACCGCCCCGCCGCCGTTGTCGATGCTGCTGGCGGGCTGGCTCGCCGGACAGAGCCGACCCCAGCCGTCCTCGGTGAGCCCGGTCATCGTCGATCCGGAAACGACGCCGGCGGCGGCGGGCGCACTGGGTGCGGACCTGGCGGCGATCACCGCGTCCGCCGAACAGAACATCGGCCTGTTGGTGGTGGCCGACGGTGCGACCGCGCTGAGCCCCGCGGCGCCCGGCGGCGGTGAGCGGGCTTCGGCGTGGGCGCTGCAACGACGGATCGACGCCGCGGTGGCCGCCGTCGATCCGGACGGCCTGAGCCGGCTACCGGTCGACGAGTGCGCGACCGAGGGCGTCGAGACGCGGGCGGCCTGGCAGGTGCTGGCCGGCGTGCTGTCCTCGCTGCCGCCCATGACCAGCCGGGTCGGCTATGCCGCGGCGCCGTTCGGGGTCGGGTACACCGTGGCCACCCTGCAGCCGGTGGGAACACCATGAGCGGCGCGGCCGACCAGCCCATACCGGTCGCGCTGATCGGTCCGACCGCCAGCGGCAAAAGTGACCTGGCGCTGGATCTTGCCGAAGAGCTCGGCGGAGAGATCATCAACATCGATGCGATGCAGCAGTACCGCGGGATGGACATCGGCACCGCCAAGATTCCCGTCGACCAGCGACGCGGCATCGTCCATCATCAGCTCGACGTGCTCGAGGTAACGCAGACGGCGACGGTGGCCGGCTACCAACAGGCGGCCGGCGCCGATGTCGAACAGTTGCTGCGCGCAGGAAAGACGCCGGTGATCGTCGGCGGTTCGATGATGTACATCCAGGGTCTGCTCGACGGGTGGCGGTTTCCGGCCACCGACCCGGTCGTGCGCGCCCGCTACGAAGAGCAACTCGCGCACCTGGGCGCCGGTGCCCTCCATCGGCGGCTGGCCGAGGTGGACCCTGCCGCCGCCGCCACCATCCTGGACTCCGATGGCCGGCGGATCGTGCGAGCGTTGGAGGTGATCGAACTGACCGGCCGCCCGTTCGCCGCCTCGGCGCCGACGATCGGCCGGCCGCGCTGGGACACCCGGATCATCGCCCTGGACCGCGAGACCGCCGCCCTCGACGAACGGATCCGGCTCCGTACCGCGTCGATGTTCGCCACCGGGTTCGTCGAGGAGGTGGCCGCCCTCTGTGACCAGGGACTGCGATCGGGGAAGACCGCGGCCCAGGCGATCGGCTACGCGCAGATCCTGGCCCATCTCGACGGCGCCTACGATCTGGCCGAAGCCCAGGAGCGCACCTTCATCGGCACACGCCGCTATGTGCGACGACAGCGCTCCTGGTTCCGCCGCGACCATCGGGTGCGCTGGCTGGATGCGGCTGCGGCCGATCTGACCGGGCAAGCGCTGAGCGTCCTGTCGGAGACGGCCGCGCCGGGTCGGTAACCTTCACCTGTGAGCACCGCCCCGCTGCCCTTCGCCAAAGGTCACGGCACCGAGAACGATTTCGTGATCCTGCCTGATCCGGACGGAGCGCTGGACCTGACAGCACAGCTGGTCAGTGCGCTGTGCGAGCGGCGGCGGGGGATCGGCGGCGACGGAGTCCTGCGCGTCGCCCGCGCCGGGGCGCTGGTGCGGTCCGGGGTGCTGGCCGAACTGCCCGCCGGTGTCGCCGGGGACGACTGGTTCATGGACTACCGCAACGCCGACGGTTCGCTGGCGGAGATGTGCGGGAACGGAGTGCGGGTGTTCGCGCACTACTGTCGCGCGGCCGGTCTGGTCGGCGCCGACGAGTTCGTGGTCGCCTCGCGCGCCGGGCCGCGCCCGGTGACGCTGCATTCCTGGGACGACGGCGCTGCCGAGGTGACCGTCGCCATGGGTCGGGCACGCCTGGACGGGCGCAGTACGGTCACGATCGCGGGCCGCGAGCTGACCGGTGAGGCGATCGATGTGGGTAATCCGCATCTGGCGTGCGTCGTCGACGGTCTGACCCCGCAGACGCTGGCCGCGCTCGACTTGTCGGCCGAACCGGTCCTGGTGGCCGGCCGTTTTCCGGGCGGGGCGAACGTGGAGATCCTGACACCCCTGGAACCGGACGCCGCGCCGACCGGCGCCTTCGCTTCCCACCTGCGCGTGATCGAGCGGGGGGTCGGGGAGACCCGGTCGTGCGGCACCGGCCTGGTGGCCGGGGCGGTCGCCGCACTGCATCGACTCGGCCGCGCCGCGGGCGTGGTGGTCATGACGGTGCCCGGTGGCACCGTGACGGTCACGCTGCGGGCAGGCCAGAGCTACCTGCGTGGACCGTCGCGGCTGATCGCACACGGCGAGGTGACCGGCGGTTTTCCGGGCCGATGAACCGGCCGCGACAGTCGGCGGAGACGCGAGCAGAGAAATTCGGATGCACGCAGACCCGAGCATCGGGCATCATGGATGCCATATGACTGAATTGCATGAAACGACCGAAACCGTATCGTCGACGACGCCGACGACCGGTGAACTTCAGCTGGACGACCGTACCGCCCTGCAGCGGGTAGCCGGGCTGTCCACAGAACTGACCGACGTCACCGAGGTCGAATACCGCCGGCTGCGGCTCGAGCAGGTGGTCCTGGTCGGGGTGTGGACCACCGGGACGGCCGACGAGGCGCAGGCGAGTATGGCCGAGTTGGCGGCACTGGCCGAGACAGCCGGCTCGCAGGTGCTCGACGCGGTGATCCAGCGACGGCCCAAACCCGATGCCGCGACCTACCTGGGATCGGGTAAAGCCGAGGAACTGCGCGAGATCGTGCTGGCGACCGGCGCCGACACCGTGATCTGCGACGGTGAACTCACCCCGGCCCAGCTGACCGCGCTGGAGCGGGTGGTGAAGGTCAAGGTGATCGACCGGACGGCCCTGATCCTGGATATCTTCGCTCAGCACGCCACCTCGCGGGAAGGCAAGGCGCAGGTCTCGCTGGCGCAGATGGAATACATGTTGCCGCGGCTGCGAGGCTGGGGCGAGTCGATGTCCCGTCAGGCCGGTGGCCGGGCCGGGAGCAACGGCGGCGTGGGTCTGCGTGGTCCGGGTGAAACCAAGATCGAGACCGACCGTCGTCGGATTCGGGAGCGGATGGCCAAGCTCCGAAAGGAGATCCGCGGGATGAAGACCGCGCGAACGGTCAAACGTGCGCAACGCAGCCGCGGCCCGGTACCTGCGCTGACCGTCGTCGGCTACACCAACGCCGGTAAATCCTCCCTGGTCAATGCGATGACCGGGTCGGGGGTGCTGGTGCAGGATGCCCTGTTCGCCACGCTGGATCCGACCACCCGGCGCGCCCGGCTCGCCGACGGACACGAGGTGGTGTTCACCGATACCGTCGGGTTCGTCCGGCATCTGCCGACGCAGCTGGTCGAAGCCTTCCGGTCCACGCTCGAGGAGGCGGTGCACGCCGATCTGCTCATCCACGTCGTCGACGGCGCCGATGCCTTCCCGGACAAGCAGATCTCCGCGGTACGAAACGTCCTGAACGAGGTCTTCGATGACGAAGAGATCGATCCGCCGCCGGAGCTGCTGGTCATCAACAAGATCGACGCCGTCGATGCCGCCCGGATGACGCAGCTGCGTGCCGAGTACCGCGACGCGGTCTTCGTGTCTGCACGGACGGGGGAGGGCATCGACGAGCTGTTCGCCCGGATCACCGAATTCGTGGAAGCCGGCGATGTGGAGGCGGTGCTGGCGGTGCCGTTCTCCCGCGGTGAGGTGATGGCTCGACTCCATCAGCATGCGCACGTGCTGGAGACCGATCACACCGCCGAGGGCACGCGCGTCCGGGTGCGCATGCCCAAGGCGATCGCCGCCGAATACGCCGACCTGCGGATCGACTGACCCCGCGGGACCGCCGAGTCGGCCCGGGCACCGCAGTGAAAGGTGCCCGGCCCGACTCGCGGCGGACTACTCGGCGTCCAGATCCTGGGCGACCAGGGCCGCGATCTGATCGACGGCATCCTGATCATCGCTCTCGACGATGACGGTGGCGCCCTTCTCGGCGCCCAGGGTCATGATCATCAGCGAGCTGCCGGCGTCCACCGGTTCACCGCCTTCGACGGCGAGGGTCACATCGGCATCCAGGGCCATGGCGGCCTCGGCGATGATGGTGGCCGGACGAGCGTGCAGGCCGACGGCCGAACCGACGGTCACGGTGGTGCTGGGCATTTCTGGGTCCCTTTCGTTGTGGATGAACAGCGTCGATAAGTGGGTGACGAACGGTGTTCCTGCGTCGAACTTACTGCGCGGCAACGGTCTGCGCGGCGGCCTCTTCGGAAGTGGTGCCGATCGCCTTGGCCACGATGACACCGACGGCCGCCACCACCGTGCCCACGGCCAGCGCGATCAGGAACTTCCACCAGGTACCGTTCATCGCGAACAGGACGAATACGCCGCCGTGCGGGGCCCGCAACTGCACGTCCAGGGCCATGACCAGACCACCGGTGACCGCCCCGCCGATCATCATCGGCGGGATGACGCGCAGCGGATCGGCGGCGGCGAACGGAATGGCGCCTTCGGAGATGAACGAGGCACCCAGCAGCCAGGCGGCCTTGCCGTTCTCGCGCTCGGGATCGGTGAACCGGCCCGGACGCAACACCGTCGAGGCCAGCGCCAGCGCCAGGGGCGGTACCATTCCGGCGGCCATGACCGCGGCCATGATCTGCCACTGCGCCACACCGGCCGAAGTCAGCCCCAATCCGGCGACGCCGAAGGCGTAGGCGGCCTTGTTGACCGGGCCGCCCAGGTCGAAGCACATCATCAGGCCAAGAACCACACCGAGGGCGATCTTGGAGCCGCCGCTCATGCTGTTGAGGCCGTCGGTCATCTGCTCGTTGACCCATCCCAGTGGGCGTCCGAGGAACATGTACATGATCACGCCCACGACCAGCGAGGCGCACAACGGGATGATGACCACCGGCATCAAGCCGGCCGCCCACCGCGGCAGGTTCAGCCGGGTGAGCCACAGCGCCACCACACCGGCGAACAGGCCGCCGATCAAGCCGCCGATGAAGCCGGAGCTGACGGCCAGAGCGACCGCACCGGCGGTGAAACCCGGGGCGATACCGGGACGATCAGCGATCGCATAGGCGATGTACCCGGCCAGTACGGGGACCATGAACGCCATGGCCAGACTGCCGATCGCGAAGAAGACCGCGCCCAGATACTGCATGACGCCACCGGGTGGGAGATTCCACAGGCTGTTGTTCAACGCGTAGAACGCAGCGTCGTTCATTCCGTCCATACACCCGGCAGCGGGATACAGGACGGTGCCCTCGTCCAGCCCGCTGGGCACGCAGACCTTCGCGTTGGCGATCTCGTAGCCGCCGAACAGGAATCCCAGGGCCATCAGCAGGCCCCCCGCGGCGACGAAGGGGATCATGTAGCTCACGCCGGTGAGCAGGGCCTGCTTCAGCCGGCCGCCGAAGCCGACCCCGGCGCCGGTCTCCTCCGCCGAGGACCCGCCGTCACCGGCGGCGACGCGCCGGGCGTGCGGATCGGTCGCGGCCGCACGTGCCTCGGCAAGCATCGCATCGGGTTCGTTGATGGCCCGTTTGACACCGGATTCGATCACCGGTTTACCGGCGAAACGTTCGCGGCCCTTGACTCCGACGTCGGTGGCGAAGATGACGGCGCCGGCCCGCTTGATCTGATCGGCGGTGAACGGGGTGGTGCCCGAGGAGCCCTGTGTCTCCACCAGGTATTCCACCCCCGCACGCTCGGCGGCGAGCTTGAGCGCATCGGCGGCCATGTAGGTGTGTGCGATACCCGTCGGACACGCCGTGATCGCCAGGATCAGCTCTCCGGCGGACTCCGGGTCCGCCGCCGCGCCGGAGGATCCGGCCGCAGGCGCTGTGGCCCCCGCAGGAGTCTGGGCCGACGCCGAAGTCTGGGCCGCCGCCGAAGTCTGGGCCGACGCCGGCCGGGTCGCGGAAGATTCGGCGGCCGGTTTCGCAGCGGCCGGTTTAGGCGCGACCGCCTCGCCGACCAGCGTGACGATGGCCTCGGTGTCGGGGGCTTGGCGCAGCTCGGCGACGAAATCGGGCCGGACGAGCGCCCGGGCCAGGGAACTCAGGAGCTTCATGTGCTCGGACCCCGCTCCGGCGGGGGCGGCGATCAGGAAGACGATGTCGGCCGGTCCGTCCGGTCCGCCGAAGTCGACCTTGTGCGACAGCCGCGCCATGGCCAGCGAGGCGGTGCTGACCGAGTCGACCCGGGCATGGGGAATGGCGAGACCGCCGGGCAGCCCCGTCGGCGATTTGGCTTCGCGTTCCAGAGCAGCCTCGGCCAGTTCGCCGGGGTCGCTGCAGCGCCCGGCCTCGGCGAGCAACTGGGCCAGACGCTTGATCACGGCGGCGGCATCGCCACCGGCATCGGCGTCGAGCAGAACCAGCTCCGGCACGATTATCGGTTCGGACATGGGATTTCCTTCACTAGTCGGCCGGTCAGGACAGTTGCCGGACAGCAACGCCGGCGAGATCGAGCTGTTTCGGCGTCGGCGGGGTGGTGCCCGGCAGCGCGGCGGCGGCCGAACCGTAGGCGACTGCGGTGCGCAGACACTTGGCCGGAGCGGACCCGCGTTGCTGGGCGATCAGGTAGCCGGCCAGAGAGGCATCGCCGGCCCCGACCGTGCTGCGCACCCGCACCGGCGGCGGGGTGGCGAACCACGTGTCGGCACCGACGGTCAGCAGCGCCCCCGCGCCGCCCAGAGTGGTCAGGACCGTGCCGCCGGTCCGCTCGGCCAGCGACGCGGCCGCCGTGGCCGCAGGGGCCAGATCACCGGCATCCGCGGCGGCCTCGAGCATCGCGCCGTCACCGCCGGTGAGTTCAGCGAGTTCGAAAGCGTTCGGCTTGAGCAGGTCGGGCCGCACCCCCGGGATCGCCAGCAGCGGGGAACCGGAGGTGTCCACAGCGACCTTCAGTCCAGCAGCATGCAGCCGGACGGTGACGCCGACGTACCAGTCCGCCGGCACCCCCGGGGGGAGCGAACCACTGAGCACGACCCAGGAGGCACCCGCCGAGCAGTCGACGATCAGGTCGGTCAGATGCGCCAGGGCGGTGGGCGACAGTTCGGCGCCGGCCTCGTTGATCTTGGTCGTGGTGCCGTCGGGTTCGGCCAGCGTCAGGTTGACGCGGACATCGTCGTCGATCACCACACTGCGATAGGGCAGACCTGCCGAATCGAGTTGTTTGAGCAGCCGATCGCCGGGCGCGGCCGGGAGCAGTGCCAGCGTCGGCAGTCCGGCTTCGGCGATCGCGCGAGCGACGTTGATGCCCTTACCGCCCGGCTGACTGCGGACGCTCCGGGCGCGCAGCACCTCGCCGCGCGTGAGCGGGCCGGGTAGTTCCACCGTCCGGTCCACGCTGGGATTGGCCGTCACGGTCACGATCATGCGATCACCACTTCGATATCCAGGGCCGTCAGGTCGGCCATCAGTGAGGGGTCGGCTTCGGCGTCGGTGACGAGGACGTCGATATCGGTCAGATCACCGAAGCTGACCAGGTCTTCCCGGTTGAATTTGGACGAATCGGCCAGCACGACCACGGTGTTGGCGGCCGACAGCATCGCCCGCTTAGCGGCGGCCTCATCGGGGTCGGGGGTCGACAGACCATGGTCCAGGCTCAACCCGTTGACGCCCATGAACGCCACCGATGCGCGCATCCGGCGCAGGGTGTCGACGGTCGTCGCGCCCACGGCTGCCTGCGTCTTCCCGCGGATCCGTCCACCGACCACGGTCACTTCACACCGGGGCAGGGTCGAGAGATGGGTGGCCAGCGGGAGGGCATTGGTGATGACGGCCAGATCGCGGTCGCCGGCCAGCGCCAGTGCCGCGCGCAGTGTCGTCGTACCGGCGTCGAAGATGACCGAGCCGCCGGCGGGCGGCAGGAAGGCCTGCGCGGCCCGGCCGATGGCGGTCTTCTCGGCGAGCCGGGACTGCTCCCGTTGAGCCAGGTCAGGCTCATCGATCACGGCGACGATGTCGGGACGGACGGCCCCGCCGTGCACCCGCTGCACCACGCCCTGCCGTGCCAGCACCGCCAGGTCGCGGCGCACGGTCTCACCGGTCACCTCGAAACGCTGTGCCAGCTGGGTGACCGCCACGCGTCCACGTGCGCGGACCTCGCTGGCGATCGCCTGCTGTCGTTCTTCGGCGTACACGCCGGCTCCCTGCGTAGAGTCCACGAATACGGGGCGGTGGGCCCGCTATCCGATTTGGGTATGCCTGTTTTTACCTGTGAATATGTTGACAAGTCAAGCACTTTTAGTAACGTACATCACATGAGCGGAGGAGTGGGCATGGTGGAGAACTTCGGCGCGACGACGGTGGTTCAGGGCACGCCCGTGGTGCACGGCCTCGCCTACGGACCGGTGATCCGGCCCGCCGGTCGACCGGACTTCGGCCTGGACCCGGAGGCGACCGTGCCGCAGGAGGAGCGCGAAGCCGAGGCGCAGCGCTTCACCGCAGCAGTTGCCACGGTCGCCGATCGCTTCTCCGCACGGGCCTCGGCCAGTACCGGGAGCTCGGCTGAGGTGCTGTCTGCGACGGCGACCCTGGCCAAGGACCGCGCGTGGAATCGCGCCGCGACCAAGGCGATCGCCGACGGCACTCCGGCCGCCGCGGCGACGGTGGCGGCCATCGAGCAGATCGCCGAGATGTTCCGGGGACTGGGCGGGCTGATGGCCGAACGAGTCACCGACCTCGACGACATCCGCGACCGGGTGGTTGCCGAACTGCTCGGCCTGCCCGAGCCCGGGATCCCGATGCCGGACGAGCCGTCGGTGCTGTGCGCCGATGACCTGGCTCCCGCCGATACCGCCGGCCTCGATCCGCAGCGAGTGATAGCCCTGGCCACGCGGCTGGGCGGGCCGTCGAGTCATACCGCCATCATCGCTCGGCAACTGGGGATTCCGTGCGTGGTCGCGATCGCTGAACTGGACAGCATCGCTGCCGGCAAGCAGATTTTCGTCGACGGCACGCGAGGACTGGTGGGCGTCGATCCGAATCCGGAGGCGATCGGCGAGGCGGTGCAGCAGGCGCGTGAAGCGGCCGCCGCCGCCGAAGCCTGGCGGGGACCGGGTCGCACCGCCGACGGGACCGAGGTCCTGATCCTGGCGAATGTGGCCGACGGAGCCTCGGCGCGGGCGGCGGCCGGGCTGGGCATCGTCGAGGGAGTGGGTCTGTTCCGTACCGAGCTGGCGTTCCTGGACCGGCCGGACGAGCCCTCGGTGGCTGAGCAGACCGAACTCTATCGCGAGGTGATCGATGCCTTCGACGGCCAGAAGGTGGTGATCCGGACCCTGGATGCCGGTTCGGACAAACCACTCAAGTTCGTCGGGCTGCCCGAGGAGGCCAATCCGTCCCTGGGTGTCCGCGGGAACCGGATCGTTCTCACCGCACCCCAGATCCGCGAGCACCAGCTCGATGCGCTCGCCGCAGCGGCACGGGGAACCACGGTGGTGCCGTGGGTGATGGCGCCGATGATCGCCACGGTCGCCGAGGCTCGGGAGTTCGCGGCTTTGGTGCGGGCCCGGGAGATGGTTCCCGGGGTCATGGTCGAAGTGCCCTCGGCAGCGGTGCAGGCCGACAAGATCCTGGCCGAGGTCGACTTCGTCTCCATCGGCACCAACGATCTGACCCAGTACACGATGGCTGCCGATCGGATGTCGCCGGAGTTGGCGGCGCTGACCGATCCCTGGCAGCCGGCGGTACTGGCGCTGATCGACCGTGTCGGGGCGGCCGGACTGGCGCAGGGCAAGCAGGTCGGGGTGTGCGGCGAGGCCGCCGCCGATCCGTTGCTGGCCTGCGTTCTGGTGGGCCTGGGAGTGCGCTCGCTGTCGGCGGCGCCGGCCGCAGTGGCACCGGTCGGCCTCAAACTCGGTGGTGTGACCCTGGACCAGTGTCGAGAGGCGGCTGCGGCGGCCGTGGGCGCCGAGAGTGCCGCGGGTGCCCGCGAGGCGGCTCGCGCGGTGCTGGGCTGAACGGACGCGGAATCATTCAGGGTGGAGGTCGTCTGGCCCCGGTGCGACCTCCAGGCGATTTCGTCCCAGCGCGCTGATGCCCGGACCGTTCGGTCCGGGCATCAGTGTCGCGAGCGGGTGAGCCGGCGGGTCAGACTCGGCGCATCACGGTCACGACCTTGCCGAGGATCGCTGCATCGTCGCCCGGGATCGGGTCGAAGTGCTCGTTGTGCGGCATCAGCCAGACGTGCCCGTCGATGCGCTTGAAGGTCTTCACGGTCGCCTCGCCGTCGATCATGGCCGCGACGATGTCACCGTTCTCGGCGACGTTCTGCTGGCGTACGACCACCCAGTCGCCGTCGCAGATGGCCGCGTCCACCATCGACTCGCCGACCACGCGCAGCAGGAACAGGGAGCCCTCGCCGACCAATTCCTTGGGCAGGGGGAACACGTCCTCGACGGCCTCCTCGGCCAGAATCGGACCGCCGGCAGCGATCCGGCCGAGGACCGGAACGTATGCGGGCGCCGGCATGCCGGACTCGTCCGAGGCTGCGGCGGCTGCACTCCCCGGCGGCGGTGTCCGGTTGTCGTCGCGGACGTTGACCGCACGCGGCCGGTGCGGATCGCGCTTGAGCAGGCCGCGCCGCTCCAGGGTGCGCAACTGATGGGCGACCGACGAGGTCGACGTCAGCCCGACCGCTTCGCCGATCTCGCGGATGCTGGGTGGATAGCCCCGTTCACGCACCGACGATCGGATGCACTCGAGCACCTCGCGCTGACGCTGCGTCAGCGAGGCCTCCAGGGTCGCTGTCGCCAACAGCGGATCCACATTCGAGCTGCCGTGCGGTCCGTCGTTCATCTCCGGTCCTTTCGTGGGTGGTCACCGGGGGCGGTGATCCCCAAGTTAGTCGAGTAGGTCACAGAAATCAAACAATTGTTCGACGTGTCGCGACATTTGTCGGAGGGGTGGTGTTAACTATCGAACAAGAGTTCTTCGAACATACGAACGACGGAGTTTGACGATGACTATGACGCTGAATCTGCGGACCGCCGACGCCGCCCAGAATCGCCATGCATTGACCGTGACCTGCGATGTTCCGGTCGTCGCTATGCGTGGGCAACGGCCGACCGCAGCGGCCGCCCCCACCTGCCGACCGACCGGGCGTCGCCGGGAGAACCGGCGTCCGGTGGTCCGATCGAGCGATTCCGGGCCGGCGCCGGCCACCTGGACCTCCCGCACTGTTCGAACGACCGAGCCGATGCGGTCCACTCGTTCGAACAGCGCAGAGACGTCCATGTCGGCGCGCAGGGTCTGGGCCGTCGCCGTCCTGACCGGTGTGGCGCTGGCCGCGTTGGTGCTGCTGCTCGGTGCTCTCGGTTCGGACTACGAGCGCGCGGCCACCGGTGCTCCGGCGCAGACGCAGGTGGTGCATGTGCGCTCGGGTGAGTCGTTGTCGTCGCTGGCCGCGCGCCTGGCTCCGGAACAGTCGGCCGCCGCGGTGATCGCCGCGATTCGGGAACTGAACGGGCTGGAGGGTGTGGGCCTGCGCCCCGGGCAGGCGCTCGTGGTGCCGGCGTACCGGTGAACACCGGCGCTGAAGTCGACGGCCCGGGGCCGGTAGGCCGGGGTGTCGGGGGACAGGTGTGCAAATCCTGGCGGCCGTGCAGGTACGCTGAGGGCATGCGCTGCCCGTTCTGCAAGAACGACGACACCCGGGTGGTCGATTCGCGTGCATCCGACGACGGTCTGACCATCCGGCGCCGTCGCGCATGCGCTGAGTGCGGCCGACGGTTCACGACGGTCGAGTCGGCCGTGCTGGCTGTGGTCAAGCGCAACGGAGTCACCGAACCGTTCAGCCGTGAAAAGGTGATGAAGGGCGTGCGGCGGGCATGCCAGGGCCGGCACGTCGACGAGGATTCGCTGGCCAAACTCGCCGAAGCCGTGGAGAACACGGTGCGGGCGTCCGGATCGGCGGAGGTTCCCAGCCATGAGGTGGGGCTGGCTATCCTCGGCCCGCTGCGCGAGCTTGATGAGGTCGCCTACCTGCGTTTCGCCTCGGTGTACCGCTCGTTTGAATCGGCCGACGACTTCCAGCGCGAGATCGACGATCTGCGCAAGGACCGCAGCCCGGTCGCCTGACTCAGCGGAAGCTGTCGAGCGCCT
This sequence comes from Gordonia hirsuta DSM 44140 = NBRC 16056, assembly GCF_000333015.1. Lineage (GTDB taxonomy): Bacteria > Actinomycetota > Actinomycetes > Mycobacteriales > Mycobacteriaceae > Gordonia > Gordonia hirsuta. Next base: position 16,727 of record NZ_BANT01000037.1, read on the forward strand.
TGATCAGGCGCTTCTCCGAGACCGGACCGGCGGTCCCGAGTTGCTGAGCGAACAGACTGACCCGCAATTCCTCGAGCATCCAGTGCGCCAGGTCGTTCAACGGCTCCTGGCGAGATTCGGGCACCTGCGCCAGTCGCTGATTCCAGTGCGCGATCACCCGGTCGACGGTGTCCAGACCGGCGCCATCGCGGGCAGCAGAGCCGGGTAGTGCCTCGAGCCGGACCCGCGCGGCCGTGAGGTAGCGGGGCACGTGGCGAAGGTGTGACAACGGTGTCTCGGCGATGAACCCGTCGAAGACCAGGTGGGCCAGCTGCTCGGCGACATCGTCGGCCGCGGCCGAGCCGCTGTGGGCATCGATGGCTCTGCGCAACTCGAAGACCTCGGCCAGCACGCTGACGGTGTGTGTGAAGTACTCCGGTGCCGCCGCCCGGACCTGAGGCGAGAGGCGTTGGGCCAGAGCATTGAATTCCTGGGGGGTGCGCAGGGCCGCCACATCCGACTCCGCTCCGAGCGCATCGGCGATCGCCCGACGAGTACAGTCGGCGAACATGCGCGCCGGATCGGCGTAGGGACACTGGCTCAGCGACAGTCGCTGCGCCGGCGGCAGGCCGTTGGCGATCTTCTTGGTCAACGGAGTGATCGTCTGCTCCAGCAGGATCTGGACCCCGGCGTGCAGGCCGGCATCCCGGGCGGCAGGGCTGGTGACCGCAGTGACACGCACGCCGTCACCGGCGGGCTCGAGGGTCGGATAGGTGACCACGGGCTGACCGGAGACCACGGTGTCGAGGCGATCGGCCAGAACTCCGATCCCATCGTCGCTCCAGGCACGGTAGACCGGAGCGGTCGGGGGTGCCGGGCGGCGGGCGGTGAACTGGCGACGCAGTTCGTCCAGATCGTCGGAGGTGCCGATGATCACGCCCTGTTCGTCGGCGACGGCATAGTGCATGCGCAGATGGGTGGGCAGGGTGTCGATGCGGAAGTCGGCGGGGGACAGGCTGATGCCGGTGATCACTCCCAGTTCGCGCGCCAGCGCCGGCACGAACGGCTCGGAGCGGGCCTGGAGGGCCGATAACGCCAGTTCCGCGTACTGGGAGGCCGGGGACAGCGATTTACGGAGCCCTTTGGGCAGTGATCGGATCACCGCGGTGGCCAGCTCGACCCGCAGCCCGGGCACCAGCCAGTCGAAGCCGGCGGCCTGCACATGGGCCAGCAACGGCTGCGGGATGACCACGGTGACACCGTCGTCGGGCTCACCAGGAGCGAAGTGGTAGCGCAACTCAAGCCTGGTCTGACCCTGCTGCCAGGCGGCTGGATAGTCCGCTGCCGCGGGGACACCGGTCGCGGCGGGCCCGGCTTCGTCCAGGTGGAGCAGCCGCGGGTTCTTCCGGCTCTCCTTCTTCCACCACGAATCGAAGTGTCGGGCCGACACCACGTTCGCCGGGATCCGTGCGTCGTAGAAGTCATAGACGTCGGCGTCGCTGCGACGGACCACCCGGCGCGAACGATGCTCGAGATCTTCGGCTTCGGAAAGCAGGCGCTGATTGTGAGCGTAGAACTCGTGGCGGGTGCGCCAGCGTCCCTCCACCAGTGCCGCCTGCAGGAAGATCGCGCGCGACTCCGCCGGGTCGATGCGACCGTAGTTGACCCGGCGAGCGGCGACCAGGGGCACTCCGTACAGGCTGACCTTCTCGTCGGCCATGACCGCTCCGCGACGCGACGACCAGGCCGGTTCGCTGTAGGTGCGGGTGACCAGCTGGGGGGCGATCTGCTCGACCCATTCGGGATCGATCGAGGCGACGGTGTGCGCGAACAGGCGGGAGGTCTCCATCAATTCGGCGGCCATCACGAAGGCCGGCGGCTTACCGGCGAGCTGGGATCCGGGGAAAAGGGTGAACTTGGTGCCGCGCGTGCCCAGGTAGTCCCGGCCGTCACCGAACTTGACCCCGATGTTGGTCAGCAGACCGGTCAGCAGACTGCGGTGGATCGCCGCGGCGTCGACCTGCGTCCGGGGCACCTCCCAGCCGAGTTCACGGACGGTGCGCCGCAACTGCCGATGCAGATCGAACCACTCGCGGATCCGGAGGTAGTGTAGAAAGCCGCGCTCGCACTGTCGTCGGAACTGGTTGCCCGACAGCGCTTCTCGCTGCTCCTGCAGGTGTTCCCAGAGACGCAGCCGACTGAGGAACTCCGAACCGGCCACCGCGTACTGACGATGGGCGGCCTGTGCGGCTTCGCGCCGGTCGGCGGGGAACTCGCGAACGTCGGGCAGTGCGAGTGCCGCGGCGATCACCAGCACATGATCCAGACAGCCGTTCTCGTGAGCGGCGATGAGCATCCGGGCCAGACGCGGGTCGATGGGCAGCCGGGCCAGGTCGCGACCGACCTTGGTCAGCTGGGCCTGTGCAGAATCGAGCTCGGTGACCGCACCGAGTTCGGAGAGCAGGGCCATACCGCCGTTGATCGCTCGTGGAGACGGCGGTTGCACAAAGGGGAAGTCGGCGACGTCGCCCAGACGCAGCGACAACATGGACAGGATGACCGCCGCCAGATTCGCCCGCAGAATCTCCGGATCGGTGTACTCGGGGCGGGTATCGAAATCGTCCTCGGAGTACAGGCGGATGCAGATTCCCGGGGCGACGCGGCCGCACCTGCCGGCGCGCTGGCGGGCGCTGGCCTGCGACACCTTCTCGATCGGCAGTCGCGTCACTTTGGTCCGGCTGGAGTACCGCGAGATCCGCGCGGTACCGGTGTCGATGACATAGCGGATCCCCGGGACCGTCAAGGACGTCTCGGCGACGTTGGTCGACAACACGATTCGCCGCCCGTTCGACGGGGTGAAGATCTTCTGCTGTTCGGCCACCGACAGGCGTGCGTACAGCGGAACGATCTGCGCGTCTCGCCGGTGTTTGAGGGCATCGGCGGTCTCGCGGATATCCCGTTCGGTGGGCAGAAACACCAGGATGTCGCCGCGCTGGGCCGACCACAGCTCGCCGACGGCCGCGTCGATCGCGGCGATCTGGTCCAGATCGGCCTGCTCGGGATCGTCGGTTTCCAGCGGTCGGTACCGGATCTGCACCGGATAGGTGCGGCCGGAGACCTCCAGCATGGGGACCTGGTCGTCGGCGGTGGCGAAATGCCGGGCGAAACGATCCTGTTCGATGGTGGCCGAGGTGATGATCACCTTCAGGTCGGGGCGCCGGGGCAGCAGCCGCTTGAGATAGCCGAGCAGGAAGTCGATGTTGAGACTGCGTTCGTGGGCTTCGTCGATGATGATGGTGTCGTAGCGCCGCAACTGCGGGTCCGAAGTGATTTCGCGCAGCAGGATACCGTCGGTCATCACCTTGACCTTGGTCGCTTTGCTGGTCTTATCGGAGAAGCGGACGCTGTAGCCGACGAGGTCGCCCAGTTCGGTCCGGGTCTCATCGGCGATGCGCCGGGCGACCGATGTGGCCGCCAGCCGCCGCGGTTGCGTATGTGCGATGGAGTCGCGGCCCAGCTGCAGGCAGATCTTCGGCAGCTGGGTGGTCTTTCCCGAGCCGGTTTCGCCGGCGATCACCACGACCTGGTGTGCTGAGATCGCCTGGGCGATCTCGTCGCGGCAGGCACTGACCGGAAGCTCCGGCGGAAAAGAGAGAACGGGGACAGCCATGATGTCCCGAGTCTAGGGCTCGAGGAAACATGATCCCGGCCACACCGACCCGGTCGCCTCGTGCAATATTGAATCCATGGGTTCTCTCTGGCATGGATTCGCCGATATGGGCGCAGTCACCGACAACGGTCCGTTCGTGATCACCCGCGGGGAGGGTGCGCGGATCTACGACGCGGACGGCAACGAATACCTGGATTCGACTGCGGGTCTGTGGTTCACCAATGTCGGCCATGGCAGAACCGAGATCGCCGACGCCGTTGCGCGTCAGCTGTCGACGATCGCACATTTCTCCAATTTCGGTGACCACGCCAACGACACCCTGATCGAACTGGCCGAGCGGGTTGCCGCGATGGCACCGGTACCCGGCTCCAAGGTGATGTTCACTTCCGGTGGCAGCGATGCGGTCGACTCGGCGTTCAAACTCGCGCGCCGCTACTGGACCGAACAGGGCCGACCGGAGAAGCGGATCATCGTCTCGCGTACCAAGGCCTATCACGGGATGCATATCGGCGGGACGGCGCTGGCCGGGATCCCGCTGAATCGCGAGGGCTACGGGCCCGATTTCATGACCGACACCGAATGCATCGACTGGGACGACGCCAAGGCGCTGCTGGGGCTGATCGAACGGGTCGGCGCCGAGAACATCGCCGCCTTCATCGCCGAGCCGATCATCGGTGCCGGCGGGATCTATCTGCCACCGGACGGCTATCTGCGTGAAGTCCGCGAGATCTGCCGCGACCACGATGTGCTGTTCATCGTCGACGAGGTGGTGACCGGTTACGGCCGGATCGCCCACGGCCACTGGTTCGCGGCGGGCCGCTTCGACCTGGCCCCGGACATCATCACCTCAGCCAAGGGACTGACCAGTGGATATGTCCCGATGGGTGCGATGATTGCGGCGCCGCACCTGGCCGAGCCGTTCTTCGCCGGTGGTACCTGGTGGCGTCACGGCTACACCTACGGCGGTCACTTCGGCGCGGCGGCGGCCGCACTGACCAACTTCGACATCATCGAACGGGAGAACCTGCTCGATGAGGCCACGCGACTGGAAGGGGATCTGGCGTCGGCGTTCGGTCCGCTCGCCGATCTCGATGCGGTAGCCGAGGTCCGGACCGGATTGGGTGCGGTGACCGCTGTGCAGCTGGCCGACCCGTCGGACGCGCCGGCGGCGGTGCTGCGTCTTCGCCGCCTCGGGGTGGCCGCTCGGGCCGCCGGAGCGGGCGCGCTGCAGATCTCGCCGGCGTTCGTGATGAGCACCGAAGACGTCAACGAACTGGCGGCCCGGTACGCCCAAGCCCTGTCCTGACCGGACAAACGAACTGCCCCGCCGGGATCACCGGCGGGGCAGTCGTCGTTTATCCGACCCAGGGGGTCAGGCGGGGGTGCCCGCCAGATCCTCAGCGATCGTGATCGCCTGGGCGACGCCCTGGATGATCGAGGCGGCCTTGAGCGCCTCGAAGATCGGCTCCCGGTCGAGACCGGCCTCGCGGACCACGTGCTCGTGGGCGCCGACGCAGTGCTCACAGCCGTTGATGGCCGAGACGGCCATCGACCACAGCTCGAAATGCGCCTTGTCCACGCCCGGGTTGCCGATGATGTTCATCCGCAGACCCACGCGCAGGTCATCGTACTGACCGCCCAGGTAGCCGCGGCCACGGTAGAACACATTGTTCATACCCATGATCGAAGCCGCGCCCAGGGCGGCGTTGTACGCCTCCGCCGACAGGTTGTCGGCGGCCTCGTCGGCGATCTCCCGCAGCACGGTGGTGTTGCGCGTTGCGGCGGCGCAGGCCAGCAGGGTGCCCCACAGCTGCTCCTCATTCAGCAGCGTGGTGCGGCTGAGCGAACTGAGGTTGAGCTTGAGGTCCTTGGCGTACTCCGGAAGGGCGTCCTTCAGGTTGTCGATGCTCATAGAGGTGAGATCTCCTTGTGGTGGGGAAAGGAACGCGATCGGGCCGGATGCACCGGCCCGCGACCGGTCAGGCCGAAGCGCTCATCAGTTCGCCGGCGTCGATGGTCGGGTCGCCCTTCTTCCAGTTGCAGGCGCACAGCTCGTCGCTCTGCAGCGCGTCGAGGACACGCAGGACCTCGTCGACGTTGCGGCCGACGCTGCCGGCGGTCACCGAGACGAACTGGATCTCGTTGTTCGGGTCGATGATGAAGGTGGCGCGATCGGCCACGCCGTCGGCGTTCAGAACGCCGGTGGCCTCGACGAGCTCACGCTTGAGGTCGCTCATCATCGGGAACGGCAGGGTCTTGAGGTCCTCGTGCTGGGCGCGCCACTGGAAGTGGACGAACTCGTTGTCGGTCGAGGCGCCGAGCACCTGGGTGTCGCGGTCCTCGAACTCGTCGTTCAGCTTGCCGAACGCCGCGATCTCGGTCGGGCATACGAAGGTGAAGTCCTTCGGCCAGAAGAAGACCACGCGCCACTTGCCCTTGTAGTCGTCGGAGGTGACGGTGGTGAAGTAGTCGTCCGGCTGCTGAGCGTCGACCTTGCTCAGGTCACCGCCGATGACCGCGGTCAGGTTGTACTCGGGGAACTGATCGCCGATGGTAAGCAGCGCCATGTCATGACTCCTTTGTCGTGGGGTGAATCACTCGGCCGGGCTGCGGGATTCCGCTGTCTGGTTACTGCCCGGCGGTGACTTCCATTCTGCCTCAGAACGTCTAAAAATAAAAGGTGATAACACGCACTATATTGATAGGTATGAACGATCAGAGTTATCAGCCGACCCTGGGCGGCATCCGGGCCTTCGTCGCAGTGGCCAAGAAGCTTCACTTCGGTTCGGCGGCAACAGATCTGGGAGTCAGTCAGCCGTCACTGTCGCAGGCTCTGCGCGGTCTGGAGCAGGGGCTGGGAGTGCAGTTGGTGGAACGGACCACACGGCGGGTGATGCTGACCGCCGAAGGGCAGCGGCTGCTGCCGGCGGCGATGGCCGCCTGCGACGCGGTCGACAACTTCCTCTCCGATGCCGCCGGCCAGGATGATCCGCTGCGTGGTCCGCTGCGGCTGGGACTGATCCCCACGATCGCCCCGTACCTGCTCCCGCGCCTGCTCAAAGGTCTGCCCGTACGCCGGCCAGAACTGGACCTGCGGGTGGTCGAGGATCAGACCTCGCGCTTGCTGGAGCAACTGCGTGAAGGAAGTCTGGATGCGGCGGTGCTGGCTCTGCCGGCCAACTCGCCGGGTATCGGGGAGATCGAGATGTACGACGAGGACTTCGTCCTGGCGGTGCCGGCCGGTCATGCGCTGGCCGGACGCAAACAGCTGGCGCCGACGATGCTCGCCGATCTGCCGCTCCTGCTGCTCGACGAGGGGCATTGTCTGCGCGATCAGGCGCTGGAGGTGTGCCAAGCGGCCGGGGTCCACCCGGATCTGCGGCAGACCCGGGCCGCCTCACTGACCACGGCCGTCCAGTGCGTGGAAGGGGGGCTGGGAGTGACGCTCATCCCGCGTACATCGGTGGCGGTGGAGACCGCTTCGGGGGGCCTGTCGACCGCCGAATTCGCCCGGCCGCGGCCGGGGCGCCGAATCGGGCTGGTCTACCGGATGTCTTCGGGTCGGGGACCGGCCTACAGTCAACTGGCCGCTGAGATCGCGGCGCTGGCACTGGAATCCGGGGAGGTGACCGCGGTCTGACGGCTGGTCCTGCTCGAGGGCTCGAGCAGGACCAGGGGAGAAACGGTCTCAGACCGGTGCGGTCAGCTCTTCCCATTCGTCGATCAGACTCGAGTCCACAGCGCGGATCAGATCGCCCAGATCGTCGGTGATGTCCTCGATCCGTTCGGTGACCGCAGACATCGGCAGCCCGCTGCGCAATGCCCGATAGCAGTCGGTGAGATAGCGCAGTACGACGCCCTCGCTGCGCTGCAGGCCGAATTCACTGATCAGATCGGCGAACGTCAGATCGCGCTCGAGCATGTAGCGCAGCACCGACTTGGGGGACGGTACGGTTCCGGCCAGCCACGGATGGCCGCGCCGGTAGGTCTCGTAGGCGAAACCGATCTCTTCGGCGAGCGGTTGCGGCCAGCTGATCTCCTCGAGCCTGGCCATCCGTTCCTCGTACTCGATGCCGTCGGCCTTCATCTCGGCGATGGCCGCGTCCCGGGCGATCTTGCGCTGGGCGAGCAGGACCTGCCGGGGATCTTCCAGGGTGGACTCCAAGACCGAGACGACGTCGAGCGGGAAGTCTGCCGAGTCCGGATCGAGCAGCTCGAAGGCGGCCACGGCGAACGCCGACAGGGGATTGGTCAGGGCGAAGTTCTCCGGTAGATCCACCGAGATCTCCACCTGTTTGCCGTCGGCGGCCGGGGTGTCGAGCCGTGCGACGATGCCGGTGTCGATCAGGTCCCGGTACAGGGCGATGGTGTGCTTGATGTGTCGGAGCTGACGTTTGCGCGGTTCATGGTTGGCTTCGAGCAGATGGCGCAGCGCCGTGAAGCAGTCGCCGGGCCGTTCGAGGACCTCCATCAACATGGCGGTGGTGATCTTGAAGTGGGAACGCAGTTCCTCGTCGGGGGCGTCGACCAGCCCGAAGAAGGTCTGCTCGCCCCAGCCGACGAACCCCTCCGGTGGTTTGCGCCGCACCAGTTTGCGCAGCTTCTTGGGGTCGTCGCCGGCCTTGGCCACCAGGCGTGCGTTCTCCACGTCGTGTTCGGGCGCCTGGGCGATGACGTAGCCGACGGTGTCGAAACCCGCGCGGCCGGCGCGACCGGCGATCTGGTGGAACTCCCGGGCTCGCAGCCGTCGCACCCGATGGCCGTCGTACTTGGTGAGGCCGGCGAACAGCACGGTGCGGATGGGCACGTTGATGCCCACGCCCAGGGTGTCGGTGCCGGCGACCACCTTGAGCAGCCCGGCCTGAGCCAGCCGTTCGACCAGCCGCCGGTAGCGCGGCAGCATCCCGGCGTGGTGCACGCCGATCCCGGCGCGCAGCAGCTTGGACAGGGTGTTGCCGAAGCCGGTGCGGAACTCGAAATCGCCGATGGCCTCGACGATGGCGGCCTTCTCCTCCTTGGTGCAGATCTTGGCCGACAGCAGGGCCTGCGCGCGTTCGACGGCCTGGGCCTGGGTGAAGTGCACCACGTACACCGGTGCCTGACCCGCGCCGACCAGTTCTTCGATGGTCTCGTGGATCGGCGTCATCGCGTAGCGGTATTCCAGCGGGACCGGCCGCTGGGCCCCGGAGACCTCGACGGTCGGGCGACCGGTGCGCCGGGTCAGATCGTCGACGAAGAACGAGACCTCGCCCAGGGTCGCCGACATCAGCAGGAACTGCGTGTGCGGCAACTCGATGAGCGGCACCTGCCAGGCCCAGCCGCGATCGGACTCGCCGTAGTAGTGGAACTCGTCGGCGACGAGGACTCCGATGTCGGAGGCCGGTCCGTCACGCAGCGCGATGTTGGCGACGATCTCGGCGGTGGCGCAGACGATCGGAGCGTCGGGGTTGACGCTGGCGTCGCCGGTTGCCAGGCCGACGTTCTCGGCGCCGAACTGCTCGCACAGGTCGAAGAACTTCTCGCTGACCAGGGCCTTGATCGGCGCGGTGTAGTAGGCGCGCCGGCCGGTGCACCGAGCGAAGTAGATCGCACCGGAGGCCACCAGCGATTTACCCGAGCCGGTCGGGGTCGCCAGGATCACGTTGCTGCCGGAGACCAGCTCCAGCAGGGCATCCTCCTGATGCGGATACAGCTCGATACCGCGGGACGCCCACCACGACAGGAAGTGCTCGAAAGCGGCATCTTCGTCGGTGGTGGGCGTCAGCGGACCCGGGTCGGGGTGGTCGTCGTTCGCCGGCTGGTTCAGGGCGTGTCCTGCTCGTCGGGGTGTTCGGGATCCTCCGGCTGGTCGCCGAGGCCGCCGAATTCGGCGGCGTGCTCGGCCAGGAACTTCTCGAACTCGGCGCCCAGTTCGTCACCGGACGGCAGATCGTTCTCGCCGACCAGCAGTTCGCGTTCGGCTTTGGCCTTCATGTACGCGTCGTATTGCTGCTCGAGCGCCTGAACCACCGTGCCGATCTCGGCATTGTCGCCGACCTCGGCGTCGATCTGCTGGTGGACCTTGGTCGCCGCGTTCTCCAGTGCCGCCACCGGCAGGTTCAGGCCGCTGACCTTGCTCAGCGCCTCCAGCATCGCGGCCGAGGCGGCGGGGTAGTTGCTCTGGGACAGGTAGTGCGGAACCTGGGCGGCCAGTCCGGCGGTGCGGTAGCCGGCCTCGCCCAGGCGTAACTCCAGCAGCATCGACGCGCTCGAGGGCAGTTTCATCTCGTTGCCCCAGCGCGGCAGATCGCCCAGTGCGGCGGCATCGTTGCCGTGGGCGATCACCGCGGACGGCCGCGTATGCGGAACGGCCATCGGGATCGAGTTGAGCCCGACCACCTGGCTGACTCCGAACTGCTGGGCCAGGGCGGCGATGGCGGTGACGAACTGTTCCCAGCGCAGGTCCGGCTCGGCGCCGTCGAGCAGCAGGAACGGACTGCCGTCGTTGTCGACCAGGGCGTGCATGGTCAGCTTCGGCATCGTCACCTCCTCGAACTGTTCGCCGGAGAACGACATCATCGGCCGCCGCGAGCGGTAGTCGATCAGTTCGTCGGTGTTGAACGTCGCCACCAGCTGGCCGTCGAGTGCCTCGCGCAGATGTGTCGCGGCAAGGGTGACAGCGTGCCCGGCATCGGCGAAGCCTTCCAGGGCGTGGACCAGAACCGGGCCATCACCCTGCGGTCCGGAGACGGCCGGGGCGGGGAACTCGAGCTCGTACAACGGCGGGCTGTATTCATGCTCATCCATGGAGGGTTCTCCCTTCGGTAGTAGAGGTAGGGGCGCTGCGCAGCCGGTCCTCTGCAGGCCGGTACCGCATTCAGTCTCCCAGGTATTGGATGCTCGATCGAGTTCAACGCTGAACCCGGGCGGGTCATTCCCGGATCCGGGCGGGACTTGCTGGCACAGTGGACGGTGTGAAGATTGTTGCCTCTGTTGCTGCAGTTGTCGCTGTGGGTATTTTTGCGACCGGGTGTTCGGTATCGGGAACGCCTCAGGCTGCGCCCGACCACGCGGCGCTGCTGCTGCCCGCGGACAGCTTCCCCGGCGGAGCCGGTACGACGGTGCCCGACGCACAGATCCCCGGCATCATCGCCGATGTCACTCAGCGACCGCTGCGAGGGGAGGTGGACCCGGCCGAGTGCACGCCGCCACAGGTGCACGCGGCCGGCGCGGCAGCGGTTGTCGGTCCTGCCTCGGCCGGTGGCGCGACGCTGACCGAACTGGTTGTGGAGGCGCCCGATTCGCTTGAGCGGTTCGCGACGGTCACCTCCGCGTGCAACACCTTCCGCAGCGGCGCCACCGGGAACCAGGAGGTGTCGACCACGGTGACCGCGCAACCCTTGGAGCGGGACGGTGTCTCCCGCATGCAGCTGACCAGAACACTGCGGTCGGCGGGGGCAGACACGACGACCGACCTGGAGGACTGGATCGCTCAGCGTGGCCGGACCCGGCTGATCGTCCAGCTCCGCGGTCAGGGCCCGGCCTCGGACAACGATCGGCAGGCCGCCCAGACGTTCTTCGACGAGGCCGTGACGCACGCCTTCTCCCGCCGGTGACTGCGGCGCGCCGGGCGCGATCCTACGGCGGCCGGGCGCATCCGGCAAGGCCGCGGTGGCCGGTCCTGTGGATGGTGCCCGGCGACGAGGTGGTCGTCCACAGGCTCTAGTGCCGGGTCCTTTTCCCGGCGGGCGAGGCGGTGGAACGTGAGGCCCATGACCTCACTACCGCACCTGCCCGAACGCCCGACCGTCGTCGTAGATCCGGATCCGCTGCTGTCCTCGGTGCCCGGCCTGATGGGTTTCACTCCCGAACGTTCGGCCGTGCTGATGGCGTTTTCGCCGGAACGGGTTCTGCTGGCCACCATGCGATTGGATCTGGTGTTCACCGCCCAGGGCCGGCCGGACCGGCAGATGCGCGCGCAGGTGCACCAGCTGGGCACCATCGTCGCCGAGTACGGCGCCGCCGGGGTGGTGTGCGTCGTGGCCGACGATCGTTTCGACAGCTCCGATCTGGCCGGTGAGATGGTCCGCTACGGATCGACGTTCCGCCTGGTCGAGCGCAGTTGCCGTGCGGCCGGCGGTTTGTCGGCGGGCTTCGTGCTGCCCGCGTTCGCCGCCGGTGCACAGTGGTTCACCGGCTGGTTCCCCGAGTGCCGCCGGGGAGCCTCGAAGCCGCCGGCACCGTTCGCCGGACCGGTCGCCGATACCGGCCTGCTGAGCGATCCGGCACTGTCGTCGGTGGCACTGCAGCGGGCGGTCTACAACGGGCGGCCGGTGCTGGCGCATCGCTCCGACCTGGCCGCGATTCTGACGCCGGGGCCGCACTGCGACTCGGCGCGTTGCCGCCCGGTGACACCGATCGTCCCACCTGCTGCACCGGGGCCGCGTGACAGCGAAGGTGCGATCCGGGTGCTCGAGGTGGTGCGCCGCGCCGCCGACCGTGCACGCGGGGCCGAACTGACCCTGGACTGCACGCAGGTCAACAGCCTGGCCGAGGCCCTGTATGCGGTGCACACCCGGGATGTGCTGCTGGCCTTGGCGGTCACCGAACTGCGTGAGGCCGCCGAGTATCTGTGGATCCGGCTGGCCCGCGGTCTGCGCGGTCGCGCCGGCGCCGCGGCGGCGACGCTGCTGGGCCACCTGCACTATCTGCGCGGAGAAGGCGCCCTGGCGTCGGTCGCCATCGAACGGGCCCTCGAGCTGGATCCGGAATACAACCTGGCCCGGCTCATCGACTCGGCGCTGTACCACGGGATGCGCCCGTCCGCCCTCGCCGAAGTGGTGGCCTACTCGTTCGAACTCGGCGCCGAACTGGGAGTCGACCTACCGCCGCAGGTGTATGCGGCGGCCGGTTAGCCGCGAAGGCGGCGCCGGCGCCCGGTCAGCAGCGTTCGACGAAGATCGCGTGAGCCATCTCCGAGGACAGCGACAGGCCCTGGTGGCCCGGGGAGCTGATCTCCACCGAACGAGGATTGACCACGATCGCGACCCGAGCGTTGGGAACCACCCCGGCCTCGCGCAGTTCGGTGATCAGCTCCGGATCGGCCTGGACGTGCTCGCCCATCCGGCGGACGATCACCACCGACTCACCCTGCGGCATCTCCACCAGCCGCTCGGCCTTGTCCTCGGGGACCTCGACCTCCAGACCCAGCTCCTCCAGTCCGGGGATCGGGTTGCCGTACGGGGAGGTGGTCGGATTGTCCAGCACCTTCAGCAGTCGCCGCTCGACGTTCTCGCTCATCACGTGTTCCCAGCGGCAGGCCTCCTCGTGGACCTCGTCCCAGGGCAGACCAATCACATCGACCAACAGCCGTTCGGCGAGGCGATGTTTGCGCATGACCTGTACTGCCAGGCTGCGGCCGGCCGGGGTCAGCTGCAGGTGCCGATCACCCCCGACCCGGACCAGACCGTCGCGCTCCATCCGGGCAACGGTCTGGGAAACAGTGGGACCACTCTGCTCAAGCCGTTCCGCGATGCGTGCTCGCAGGGGAACGATCCCCTCCTCTTCGAGGTCGTAAATCGTGCGGAGATACATCTCGGTGGTATCGACGAGTTCGTTCACGAGTGACTCAATTCCTTTCGCCGCTGTACAGATTACCTGGATAACGTGACGAAGGAGGCACTAGCGTGCTGGTGTGACACATGAAGGGGATCAGCGGTGAAGACAGCTGTCATCTGGAGCGACGAGTTCCTGGACTACAAGTGGGCGTACACCCATCCGATGAGTCCGGTGCGCCTGGCTCTGACCATGGATCTGGCGCGCAGCCTGGGGGTGCTCGACGACGTTGAGACGATACCGCCGCTGCCGGTCGGCGACGACATTCTGCGCACGGTGCATACCCAGGGGTACATCGATGCGGTGCGGGCGGTCGGCTCGGGGATGGCCTCGCTCAGCGGCCCGATGCTCGAGCGGCTCTTCGGGCTGGGCAGTGAGGACAATCCGGTCTTCGACCGGATGCACGACGCCGGCGCCATGCTGGTCGGCGGCACCCTGGCAGCCGCGCAGGCGGTGCACTCCGGTCAGGTGCAGCGCGCGGTCAACATCGGCGGCGGGATGCACCATGCGATGGCCGGGCATGCGGCCGGATTCTGTATCTATAACGACGCCGCGGTGGCCATCGAGTGGCTCCTTGCCCAGGGCTACGACCGGATCGCCTATGTCGACATCGACGCCCATCACGGCGACGGCGTCCAAGTGCAGTTCGAGCATGATCCGCGCGTGATGACGATCTCCCTGCATCAGCACCCGGCGACGCTGTGGCCCGGAACGGGCTGGCCGACCGAGGTCGGTCCCGACGATGCCGCCGGCACCGCGGTGAACGTCGCGCTCATGCCCGGGATCGAGGACCGGTTGTGGCTGCGGGCCTTCCACGCGACCGTCCCGTCGATGATCGCGGCGTTCAAACCGCAGATCATCATCAGTCAGATCGGGGTCGACAGCCACCGGGCAGACCCGCTCACCGATCTGGCGCTGACCGTCGACGGTCAGGCGATGGCCATGCGCGCGCTGCGCGATCTGGCCGACAAGTACTGCGAGGGTCGCTGGGTAGCGATCGGTGGCGGTGGCTACGGCGTGATCAACGTCGTACCCCGGGCCTGGACGCACCTGCTGGCCACCGCCCTGGATCGGGATATCGATTTCACGACGCCGGTCGGCGCCGAATGGCTGGCCAGTGCCGTGGATCTCTCTGCTCAGGTCCACCCGGACTACTCCCGGCCGCCGGTGGGCATGATGGGAGACAACGGTGACGTCGACTATGTCCCCTGGGACGGGGACGCCGGCGCCGCCCCGCCGGACGGCATCAGTGACGCCGCCCAGCAGCAGACCGACCGCGCGATCCTTGCGACCCGCCGCGCGGTCTTCCCCCTGCACGGACTCGACCCGGAGGATCCACGTGACTGACCAGCCGACATCTGCTGCCGAACCCGAAGCGGCCGACCCTGCGCCGCAGGCCGGCCAGACCGAGGCCGGTGCGGCCGCCGGCACCGATCCGGCGACCGGCACCACCGATGTCGAGGTGGTCGAGGCCCCCGCGACACGGACCGCGCCGCGGCATTGGGCAGCCGATGTGTTGGCCTCCGACGGCGGGGTGGTGAACCTGCGTCCGATCACCCCCGAGGATGCCGACGCTCTGGTCCGCTTCCATGAGGGGCTGTCCGAACGCACCCGCTACCTGCGCTACTTCGGTCCCACTCCGAAGCTCCCGCCCCGGGAGGTGGTGCGGATGACGACCGTGGACTACCGGGATCGGGTCGCCATGCTGGCCTGGCTCGGTGACGACGTCATCGCGATGGGCTTGTACGAAGGGCTGGGCGAGAGCGGCAAACCGCATTCGGCCGAGGTCGCCTTCGTGGTGGCCGACGAACATCAGGGCCGGGGACTGGGCCCGATCCTGCTCGAGCACCTGGCCGGTGCCGCCGCCGAGAACGGCTTCGCCAAATTCGAGGCGGAGGTCCTGTCGGAGAATCCGAACATGGTCGCGGTGTTCAAAGCGGCCGGTTATCAGATCAGCCGCAGCTTCGACGGCAGCACGGTACACGTCGAGTTCGACATCGATCGCACCGACGCGATCGAGGCGGTGCGTAATGCGCGCGAACGTGCCTCCGAGGCCCGCAGTATCGCCAACCTGCTCAGTCCGCAGTCGGTGGCGGTGATCGGCGCGTCGTCGGACCCGAAGAAAGTCGGTCACGTCCTGTTGGCGAACCTGATCGCGGCTGGTTTCACCGGACCGGTCTATCCGGTCAACGGCCCCGGCCAGGCCCGATCGGTGCGTGGCATCCGGGCCTACGAACGAGTGATCGACATCCCCGATCCGGTTGACCTTGCCGTCGTGGCCGTGCCGGCGGCTGGGATGGCCGAGGTGCTCGACGACTGTCTGATCAAGGGGGTCAAAACCCTCGTGGTGGTCTCGGCAGGCTTCGGCGAACTCGGCGACGAAGGACTGGTGACCGAACGGGCGCTGGTCCAGCAGGTCCGGTCGCACGGCATGCGGCTGGTCGGCCCCAACGCCCTGGGTGTGGTGAACAACGCTACCGAGATCAGGCTCAACGCGACGCTGGCCCCGCGCATCCCCGGACCCGGACGCGTCGGCTTCTTCTGCCAGTCCGGTGCGCTGGGCATCGCGATTCTCGATCATGCCGCACAGCGTCATCTGGGGCTGTCGACCTTCGTCTCGGCCGGCAACCGCGCCGACGTCTCCGGTAACGACGTGCTCCAGTACTGGGACTCCGATGAGAGCACCGATGTGGTCCTGCTGTATCTGGAGAACGTGGGTAACCCCCGCAAGTTCAGCCGCATCGCCCGCCGGGTCACCCGCAAGAAACCGGTGGTGGCGATCAAGTCCGGCCGCGGCGCGATGACCCGCGTCGGCGAGCAGAAGGAACGGTTCGGGGCCGTCGACGATCGCATCGCGCAGATGATCCTGGCGCAGGCCGGAGTCATGCAGGTCGACACTCTCAACGATCTGTTCGACGCGGCGACCGTGCTGGCCTACCAGCCGCTTCCCGCCGGTCCGCGCACCGCGATCGTCGGCAACTCCTCGGTCATCGCCTCCCTGGCCGGCCACACGGCCCGGAGCTCGGGACTTGAGGTGGTCTCCCTGATCGATCTGGGTCCGGCCGTCTCCGAAGATCAGTTGTCCGAGGCCGTCACCGGTGCGCTGGACGATCCCGGTATCGATGCGGTGATCGTTGTCTTTGTGCCGCCGGTCGCCGTCGATGCCGCGCAGTACTCGCGGGCGCTGATGAGTGCGGCGGGCAACTGTGCCGATCCCGGCGCCAAGACGATCGTGACGACGTTCCTGGCCACCGAGGGCATTCCGGAGGGGTTGTCGGTGTTCGGGCCGGAGGGGGTGCCGATGCGCGGTTCGATCCCGTCGTACCCGACCCCCGAACGGGCCGCGAGCGCCCTGGCGCTGAGCTGGCGGTACTCGCAGTGGCGTTCCCGGCCCGAGAGTGGCGAGGTGGAGCTGGAGAACGTCGCCACCGAACACGCCCGCAGCTATGTGCGTGAACTGATGGGCGAGGGGACGCGCGAACTGACGGCGGTCGAGGCGGCCACGGTGCTGGCCTGGTACGGCATCGACGTCGTCGAATTCCGCGAGGTGCGGACCCTGCACGAGGCCTCGGCCGCGGCCCGGGAACTGGGCTTCCCGGTCGCGGTCAAGGCCTCCGATCCCGAGTGGGTGGGCCGGCTGGACCGGGACGGGGCCCGCCTGGACCTGTCCGACGCCACCGCGGTGATCACCGCCTTCGCCGAACTGCAGGCACTGACCGGGGAGGAGGTGCTGCAGGTCCAGCGCATGGCCCCCAAGGGGCTGGGGCTGACGATCAAGGTCACCGACACGACGGCTTTCGGTCCCGTCGCCTCGTTCGGGCTGTCCGGCCAGCTCTTCGAATCCCTGGACGACCGCAGTCACCGCGGCGTGCCGCTGACCGTCGAAGATGCGCACGATCTGCTCGACGAGCCGAGATCGGCACAGCTGCTGAGCGAGGAGGTCGGCGGCCGGCCGGTCGATCGGGAGGCGCTGGTGGATCTGCTGTTGCGGGTCTCCCGGCTCGTCGAGGACATTCCGGAGATCCGGGAGATCAAACTCGACCCGATCCTGTCCTCGGCCGACGGCACGTCGGTGCTGACCGGATACCTGGTGGTCGGCCCGGTGCCGTCGCTGGGCGATACGGGGCCGCGCCGCCTGGGCTGACCAGACGAGGAACGCATTCGGGCCGGTGTCCCCGCGGGGACACCGGCCCGAATGCTTCCGGTTGCCGGAGAGATCAGCTGGCGTAGGCGCGCAGCTTCTCGGCGCGATCGCCCTCGCGCAACTTGCCCATAACCTCTCGTTCGATCTGCCGGACACGCTCGCGGGAGAGCCCGAAGCTGCGGCCGATCTGGTCGAGGGTGCGCGGCTGCCCGTCCTCCAGACCGAAGCGCAGGGTGATCACCTGGCGTTCACGATCGTCCAGGGTGGCCAGTACCGTGCGGATGTCCGAGTGAAGCAGGTGCGAGATCACGACGGTCTCGGCGGAGACCGCTTCGCTGTCCTCGATGAAATCGCCCAGCGGAGCCTCTTCGTCGTTTCCGACGGGCATATCGAGGCTGACGGTGTCGCGACTGTGGTCCATCAGGTCGGCGATCTTGGCCGCGGGGATGCCGGTCTCGGAGGCCAGTTCCTCGTCGGTGGCCTCGCGCCCGAGCTGCTGATGCAGTTCACGGCGGATGCGGGAGATCTTGTTCACCTGCTCGACCAGGTGGACCGGCAGCCGGATCGTGCGGCTCTGATCGGCCATACCGCGGCTGATGGCCTGACGGATCCACCAGGTCGCGTAGGTGGAGAACTTGAACCCCTTGGCGTAGTCGAACTTCTCCATCGCGCGGATCAGTCCGAGGTTGCCTTCCTGGATCAGATCCAGCAGCGGCATTCCGCGGCCGGTGTAGCGCTTGGCCAGGGAGACCACCAGGCGCAGGTTGGCCTCGAGCAGGTGGGCGCGAGCCTGTTCGCCTTCGCGGACCAGGATGTTCAGATCACGCTTGCGGGCCGGGCCCATCCGCTTGGTGGTATCGAGCAGGTGCCGGGCGTAGAGTCCGACCTCGATGGCTTTGGCCAGATCGACTTCCTGTTCGGCGTTGAGCAGTGCGGTGCGGCCGATCCCGTTGAGGTACACGCGGACCAGGTCCGCCGAGGGCGACTGGGCGTCCAGATCCTGGGCGGTGGGAGCGGGACGGGTGCGGGTTGCGGTGGACATGCGGCCTCCTCGTATCGACGGCGGATCTAGCAAGGCATTCACCAGGTCCAACGCCACAGGGGCCCAGAAGGTTCCCGATCCGGCTGAGAACTCGCTGAGGAAGTGTTCCCGTCGAGGTCAGGGCGGGATCAATCGGCCGGATCGGGCCCGGGAGGTTCGACGATGCTGCCGTCGATCACCTCGTCGGCGGTGCCGAGAGCATCGGCGGTACCCGGAAGCGGGCCGGGCGGGGTACCCGGACGGTTCCCGGCCGACGAGGATGCCTCGGCGGTCAACTCGGCCGGGCCGACGGTGCGGCCGGAACCGAACCGGTAGTACTGGACCTCGCCGCGCCGGCGCGGCGGGCGGTCGTTGGCGATGATCACCGCGACCCACGGCAGCGGGATGGAGAACAAGATGATGCCGATCGCCCACCAGGGGCTGCCGGTCCAGATGTAGACCAGACCGGCGATCACCAGCGCCGGGACCCGGAAGCTCATCATGAACAGATACTTGCGGACACGGGCGCGGTGCTGCTCGTCGAGACTGGTCTCGGCGCGGGTGATCAGGAAGGCATCCTCGTCGCCGCGCGAGTGTTTGCCCTCTGCGCTGTCGGCTCCGCCGCTCGTTCGTCCCATACCTCCACTGTGGCACTTCCCGGCGGCTCGTGCACAGGCGGCCCGGTGCTGCTGCGCGCTTGCCCCCGGGTAGGCCACAATGGAGACATGACGACCAAGACCATCGAACGGCCCGACCTTGACGAGCGCACAGACGTCGACGAGCACACCGGCTCCGACGACGACACACCCAAGGTCTTCCACTACGTCAAGAAGGACAGCATCGCCGAGAGCGCGGTGATGGGAACGCACGTGGTGGCGCTGTGCGGCGAGGTCTTTCCGGTCACCAAGTCGCCCAAGCCCGGTTCGCCGGTCTGCGAGCGCTGCAAGAAGGTCTACGCCAAGCTGAAGAAGTAGGGGTTCAGGGCGCCCGGCCGATGTCGTCGGGCGGCTGGCGCCGGTCCGGCCGGATCGCTCGCCGCCGCAGAGTGTCGGTGATCTCGGTGGTCTGCGTCGTCATCCAGTGGCGGACCACCGGCCCGCTGCTTTCGCGCGGCCAGAGTTCCTGGATGGCGGCATTGAACTCGGCGCCCATCACGATGGCGAAACCGAGGAAGAAGCCGAAGAGCAGGAAGGCGATCGGCGTCGCCAGCGCGCCGTAGGTGTATCCCACGTTCGCCAGGGCCGTCAGATAGGCGCGGAGCAGGTAGGTGGCGAGCCAGAAGGCCACACCGGCCAGGAAGGCGCCGGGAACCAGCCGCAACCACGGCAGCGGATAGGGAAGCGCGAAGCGGTACAGCAGCACCAGGACGCCGATCAGCAGCAGCCCGACGAAGGGGAAGTATCCCCAGTCGATCAGGACGTTGACGTAGCTGCCCCAGTCCTGCGGCACGATCTCGCGCAGGTAGGTCGGTCCCAGTGCCACCAGTGGCAGCACCAGCACCGCGGCGATCAGGAAGAACACGTAGATGATCAGCGCGAAGATCCGCTGCCACACCGGATGGCGGACCTGATGCTGGTCGTGCGCGGTCACGATGGCGGCCACATAGCAGCTCATCGCCGACGAACCCGCCCACAGCGACATGACGAAACTCACCGAGATGATCGCCCCGCGCCCGCGGCTGAGCACGTCGTTGACGGTCGGGGCGATCAGATCGTCCACCACCTGCTCGGTGAAGATGCTGCCGGCGAACGAGATGAACCGGGAACTGATGATCTGCACGGTGTCGGGCCCGAACCAGCCGCCGATGTAACCGAGGCTGCCCAGGACCCCCAGCAGCAGCGGGACCAGCGACAGCGACTGCCAGAACGCCGCCTGCGCGGACCAGCCGATGATGCCGTCGTCCCAGGATTTGACGGTGGTACGCCAGGCGACCTGACCGAATCTGCGGAGCACGCCGGGCCGGGCGGCGGCGGGACCGCCGTCACCCGGCGGCGGTGGTGTGCGGCCGTCGATGCTGATGAATACCAGCATGGCCGATCCCGGCCCGGACGTTCGGTTCGGGGCGCTTGCGGCGTGGCGGACCCTGCTGCCCGACGGGCTAGAATCGACTCCGCTATGACAGAACCGGGGAGCTCCACCACGATGGCCGAGGACACCGCAGCGACGACGTCGCAAGGGGGCCGGCGGCAGCCGGTGGCGACCGGGCCGCTGCGTGCCTGGCAGCGCCGTGCGCTGACCAAGTATCTGACCGCCCGGCCCA
This sequence comes from Gordonia hirsuta DSM 44140 = NBRC 16056, assembly GCF_000333015.1. Lineage (GTDB taxonomy): Bacteria > Actinomycetota > Actinomycetes > Mycobacteriales > Mycobacteriaceae > Gordonia > Gordonia hirsuta. The sequence continues at coordinate 37,395 of NZ_BANT01000037.1, forward strand.
AGGACTTCCTGGCCGTGGCCACTCCTGGTGCGGGTAAGACGACCTTCGGCCTGCGGGTGGCAGCCGAACTGCTGTCGGACCGGACAGTGGAACGCATCACCGTGGTCGCACCCACCGAACACCTCAAACATCAGTGGGCGCAGGCGGCCGCCCGTGTGGGGATCGCGCTGGATCCGAACTTCTCCAATGCGGCCGGCTCGACCAGCTCCGACTACGACGGCGTGGTGCTGACCTATGCGCAGGTCGCGGCCCACCCCTACCGTCACCGCGAGCGCACGGTGCGGCGGCGCACGCTGGTCATCCTGGACGAGATCCATCACGGCGGTGACGCCAAGTCGTGGGGTGAGGGCATCCGGGAGGCCTTCGACGACGCCGAGCGCCGCCTGGCCCTGACCGGTACGCCCTTCCGCTCCGATGACTCGCCGATCCCGTTCGTCACCTACGAACCCGAACCCGGCGGCGGCGCCCGGTCCAAACCGGACCACGCCTACGGGTACGCCGACGCCCTGCGCGACGGGGTCGTGCGACCGGTGGTGTTCCTGGCCTACTCCGGGCAGGCGGCCTGGCGCACCAGCGCCGGCGAGGAGTTCACCGCCCGCCTGGGAGAACCGTTGTCGGCGGCGCAGACCGCCCGGGCCTGGCGCACCGCCCTGGATGCGCACGGCGACTGGATTCCGGCGGTCCTGGGCGCCGCCCACCGTCGCCTGCAGAAGCTGCGGGACTCCGGTGTCCCCGATGCCGGCGGTCTGGTGATCGCCACCGATCAGGACTCGGCGCGCGACTACGCCGAACTGCTGCATTCGATCACCGGCACCCGGCCGACGCTGGTGCTCTCGGACGAAGCCGGATCCTCGGCCCGGATCGAGCGGTTCGCGGCGTCGGACGACGAATGGATGGTGGCCGTCCGGATGGTCTCCGAAGGCGTTGACGTGCCGCGGCTGGCCGTCGGTGTCTATGCCACCAACGCCTCGACCCCGCTGTATTTCGCCCAGGCGATCGGCCGGTTCGTCCGGTCGCGGCGGCCGGGGGAGACCGCGAGCGTCTTTCTGCCGTCGGTGCCGGTACTGCTGCAGCTGGCCAGCGAGCTGGAGGCGCAGCGTGATCACGTGCTGGGCAAACCGCACCGCGAAGAGTCCGGACTCGACGACGCTGCCCTGATCGAGGCCAACAAGACCGAGGACGAGCCGGGCGACGACGAACCGGCCTTCCAGTCACTGCATGCCAGCGCCGAACTCGACCAGGTGATCTACGACGGTGCCTCCTTCGGAACGGCCACCATGCCGGGTTCGGACGAGGAATCGGACTATCTGGGGTTGCCGGGCCTCCTCGATGCCGATCAGGTCCGGACGCTGCTGCAGCAGCGTCAGGCCCAGCAGATCGCCAAACCGGCGCCGGCCCGCCCGCGGGATGCGACCGAGGCTGCCGCCGCACCCAACGCCGCTGAGCGTCGCACGGGGGAGAACCTGCACGCGCTGCGCAAGGAACTGAACACCCTGGTCGCCTTGCGGCACAACCGCACCGGGCGGCCGCACGGGCAGATTCACAACGAGTTGCGCGAACGCGTCGGTGGCCCGCCGACGGCGATGGCCACCGCCGATCAACTGCGCGAACGGATCGCCGAACTGCGCACCTGGCGGTAACGCCGCCCGATGCGCGACGCCCGGGTGGTCAGCGTGGTCGCTGGCCGCCCGGGCGTCGTCGTTCGTCTGAAGGGGCTACTCGCTGATCAGCGCGCCCAGTTCGGCGAGGCGAGCCTCGTGGCCGTTGTAGTGATGCCGGCAGAACAGCAGTTCACCGCCGGCGGTGAGGGTGGCGCGCACCTTCGCCGCCGCACCGCAGCGATCGCAGCGGTCGGCATTGGTCAACGGGTTCGGGACGATTGTGGTCGTGGCGTTGTCGGTCATGGAATCCACCTGCCCTTTCGGTCATTGGCCTTCGGCGAGGGCACCCGAACGGGAACTCTCACCTCTACTGTGTCAGACGTTGGCGGGGCCGGGTTTGTTCCCCGGCCATATCGGGTGTGTCGCAACGCACTCGTCAGACGGGATCGGCCTGCACCATCAGCAACGCCAGATCGGCGTACGAGCGCGCCAGCGCTTCGGGGGCGGGGGAGCCGGGCGCGGAGTACCAGCGGGCGATGTCGATGTTCATGGACAGGATCGCCAGGTTCACCGTCTGCACATCGGCGGTGTGGAAGTCCCCGGCGGCCACCCCGTCCTCGATGACCGTGCGGACCCGCCGGGTGATCTCCCTGCGCAGTTCACGGATCTGCGCGAAGTGTTCGGGAGACAGCGACGCCAACTCGTAGTTCACGATCCGGGCGGTGGTGTGATCGAGCGCGTGATGCAGAGCGAAGGCGTAGATCAGCCGGTGCAGCCGTGCCGCCGATCCGAGGGCCGGGTCGTCGTTGGCGTTGATTTCGGCGAGCGTCTTCTGATGCCCGGCCAGCGACAGTTCGTAGAGCAGGTGCTCCTTGGAGGGGTAGTGAACGTAGACCGCGGCCGGGCTCATGCCGGCGGCGGTGGCCAGATCACGGGTTGTGGTGCCGTGGAAGCCGCGTTCAGCGAAGGCCTCCACCGCCGCGTTGAGCAGCCGCGTCCGCGTCTGCTGTGCCTTGGACGCGATTTCAGTCACGTTCTCCATCTCTCCTCCCCGGCGCCGCCCACCTGGTGAGGTGAAGGTAGGCCGGTTCCAGGTTCGGTCCGGCCTGCGGCGGGTATTGACGTATCAACCTCTTCCCGGCAGAGTAGAGCACAGATTACTAAGCGAACGCTTGATCGGTCGGATCGGGCAGGAGACAGAGGTATGGAAACGATGAGTGCATTCGATCCGGCTGGGTCGGTCGCGGTGGTGACGGGAGCCGGTAACGGCATCGGCGCGGCTCTGGCCGAAGCTCTGGGCTCACGCGGCGCCAAGGTCGTGGTGGCAGACCTGGACGCCGCCGGTGTCGAACGCACGGTGGCTGCCGTCGAAACCGCCGGTGGTACCGCGGTCGGGGTGGCCGGAGACGCCGCCTCCGAGAGCGGGATCGAGTCGCTGATCGCCGGCGCCACCGAGGCCTTCGGCCCCATCGACGCCTGGTTCGCCAATGCGGGCATCGATCGCGGCCGCGGACTGCAGGCCTCCGAAGCCGATTGGGAGTCGTCCTTCCAGGTGAATGTCATGGCCCATGTCCGCGCCGCCCGCGCCCTGGTGCCGGGCTGGCTGGAATCCGGCGGCGGACGTTTCGTGGTGACCGCTTCGGCAGCGGGCCTGCTGACCATGCTCGGCGCACCGGCCTATTCGGTGACCAAACACGGTGCGGTCGCCTTCGCCGAATGGCTCTCGGCGACCTACCGTCACCGCGGCATCGTCGTGCAGGCCGTGTGTCCGCAGGGCGTGCAGACCCGGATGCTCGACGACTCGGGGCCGTTGCAGGAGATCCTCAGCCACGATTCGGCGCTGACGGCCGAACAGGTGGCCGCCGATGTCCTGGCCGCTCTGGACGGCGACGACTTCCTGATTCTTCCGCATCCGGAGGTGGCCGAGTACTACACTGCCCGCGCCGGTTCCACGGACCGCTGGATCGGCGGCATGAACCGGATCCAGCAGCGGCTCGACGAGCACTGATCCGACCTTTCGACACGACCGACACCGACACGAGGAAGCGAACACAGATGAGCGACGACCCCATCCGGACCATCCGCGGAGCGCAGGAGCTCACGGACGCGGTCGGGCAGGTGCTGGGCACCTCCGACTGGAACACCATCACCCAGGAGCAGGTGGATACGTTCGCCGAGGCCACCGGCGATCACCAGTGGATCCACGTCGATCCCGACCGCGCCGCGACCGGCCCGTTCGGGGGCACCATCGCGCACGGCTATCTGACGATGTCGCTGGTGCCGATGCTGCGTAAGCAGGCGTGGGCCATCGAAGGGACGACGATGGGCGTGAACTACGGTGCCAACAAGCTCCGGTTCCCCGCGCCGGTACCGGTGGGATCGCGGCTGCGGGCCACCTTCGAGCTGCTCGAGGTGACCGAGGGCCGGGCCGGCTACCAGGTGGTCGAGCGCGTCACCGCCGAGGTCGACGGCGGCGAGAAGCCGGTGATGATCGCCGAAACCGTCACGGTTCTGGTGTTCTGATGAGCTCGGCAGAGGCTGCGGGTGCCGCGCTTCCCGGACTGGACCTGGTGGCGCTGACGCCCTGGTTCGCCGAGCACGTCGGCGACGTGGGCGACGGCATCACCGCCGAGCACATCACCGGCGGCAAATCGAACCTCACCTATCGCCTGCGGGCCGACGGCCGCGAGTACATCCTCCGGCGCCCTCCGGTGGGCACCCTGCTGGCCACCGCGCACGATATGGGCCGTGAGCATCGCATGATGGCGGCACTGGCCGAGACGGCGGTGCCGGTTCCGGTGATGTACGCCTTCTGCGACGATGAATCGGTGCTGGGTGCACCGTTCTATGTGATGGAGGCGGTCGAGGGTACGCCGTACCGGCGCGCCAGTGAGCTGACGGCCCGGGGAACCGAACGCACCCGGCAGATCTCGGAGCGGCTGGTCGACACGCTGGCGACCCTGCACGCGGTCGACCCGGCAGAGGTCGGACTGGCAGATTTCGGCCGCCCGCAGGGCTACCTGCAACGGCAGGTCGGCCGCTGGCGCAAACAGTTCGATGCCAGCCACACCCGCGAGCTCCCGGACATGCTCACGCTCTACGCGGCGCTGGCCGAGCGCGCAGCGCAGGTCGAGGTCCGCTCGGGCAGTCCGGCCGGCATCGTTCACGGCGACTTCCGCCTGGACAATGTGCTCTTCGATAACAACGACCAGCCGACGGCCGTGCTGGACTGGGAGCTGTCGACCATCGGCGATTCCCTGACCGATCTGGCCCTGATGGGGGTCTACGACACCATGGGCAAGCTGATGCCCGGGGCGGTCAGTGACGTCTCGGCAGCACCCGGGTACCTGTCCGACGAGGAGGTCGTCGCCCGGTACGCGTCGACCTCGACGCGCGACCTGTCCGATTTCAGCTTCTACACTGCACTGTCGTGGTTCAAGCTGGCCGGCATCGTCGAAGGAATCCACTATCGCTACGTCAACAAGCAAACGGTCGGTGAGGGCTTCGCCGGTATCGGTGACGGGGTGTTCCCCCTGCTCTCCGCCGGCCTGGCAGCACTCAACGACCACTGATGATCAAGGAGAACCCAGATGGACTTCACATTCGATGAGACCACGGAGAAGTACCGGGCCGAGTTGCTCGACTTCATGGACAAGCACATCTACCCGGCTGAACCGGTCTTCGCCGAGCAGCTGGCGCAACTGGACGACCGCTGGGACTGGGACAGTGTCCCGGTGCTGGCCGAGCTGCGCGCCGAGGCCCGCAAACGCGGCCTGTGGAACCTGTTTCTGCCGGGCGAACACGGTGCGGGCCTGACCAATATCCAGTACGCACCGCTGGCCGAGATCACCGGCCGCAGTCCGCAGCTGGCACCTGCCGCCCTCAACTGTGCCGCACCGGATACCGGCAACATGGAGGTCCTGGCGGCCTTCGCCAACGAAGAACAGCAGGCGGCCTGGCTCACGCCGCTGCTCAACGGCGAGATCCGCTCGGCGTTCGCGATGACCGAACCCGATGTCGCCAGCTCCGATGCCACCAATATCGAGCTGTCCATCGTGCGCGACGGAGACGAGTACGTCATCAACGGCCGCAAGTGGTGGATCACCGGTGCGATGAGCCCCAATGCGAAGATCTTCATCGTCATGGGCAAGACCGACCCGAATGCCGACCGGCATCGTCAGCAGTCGATGATCCTGGTCGAACGGGACACCCCGGGCCTGGAGATCATCCGCGGGATGGACGTCTACGGTTACGACGATCACAGCCACGGCGGTCACGCCGAACTGCAGTTCACCGATGTGCGGGTGCCGGCCGCCAACCTGATCGGTGAGGAGGGCGACGGTTTCGCCATCGCGCAGGGACGTCTGGGACCGGGCCGTATCCACCACTGCATGCGGTCGATCGGCATCGCCGAACGCGCCCTGGAAATGATGTGCGACCGGGTGGAGCAGCGTGTCGCCTTCGGTAAGCCGCTGAGCGAACAGGGGGTGATCCGGGACTGGATCGCCGAATCCCGCGTCAAGATCGAACAGCTGCGGCTGCTCACCTTCAAGGCGGCCTGGCTGATGGACACGGTCGGCAACCGCAAGGCACACACCGAGATCCAGGCGATCAAGATCGCCACCCCGCGCACCGTCGAGTGGATTCTGGACAAGGCCATTCAGGCGCACGGAGCCGGCGGTCTGTCGCAGGACTTCCCGCTCGCCGAGATGATCGCCGGTGTGCGCACGCTGCGCTTCGCCGACGGCCCCGACGAGGTGCACAAGAACGCGCTGGCCCGCCACGAACTGCGCAAGCAGGCCGCGCGCCACGGCTGACGCCGCCACGGCGAAGACGACGATGGGGCTCCCGCGAATCGCGGGAGCCCCATCGTCGTTCGGTCTGATGTCGCGGCGGCAACGATCAGACCGGCGGCGGACCGGATCAGTCCAGATAGTCTCGCAGGACCTGCGAGCGGCTCGGGTGGCGCAGCTTGCTCATGGTCTTGGATTCGATCTGCCGGATGCGTTCGCGGGTGACGCCGTAGACCTGGCCGATCTCATCGAGGGTGCGCGGCTGACCGTCGGTCAGACCGAAACGCAGTCGCACCACACCGGCCTCACGCTCGGACAGGGTGTCCAGGACATCCTGCAACTGGTCCTGCAGCAGGGTGAAGCTGACTGCGTCGACGGCGACCACGGCCTCCGAATCCTCGATGAAGTCGCCCAGCTGGCTGTCGCCCTCATCACCGATGGTCTGGTCCAGGGAGATCGGTTCACGCGCATACTGCTGGATCTCCAGCACCTTCTCCGGCGTGATGTCCATCTCCTTGGCGAGTTCCTCGGGAGTGGGCTCGCGGCCCAGATCCTGCAGCAGCTCCCGCTGGATCCGGCCGAGTTTGTTGATCACCTCGACCATGTGCACGGGAATGCGGATGGTGCGCGCCTGGTCGGCCATGGCGCGGGTGATCGCCTGTCGGATCCACCAGGTCGCATACGTGGAGAACTTGTATCCCTTGGTGTAGTCGAACTTCTCCACTGCGCGAATCAGACCCAGGTTGCCTTCCTGAATCAGGTCCAGGAACGCCATGCCCCGACCGGTGTACCGCTTGGCCAGGGACACCACCAGTCGCAGGTTGGCCTCGAGGAGGTGGTTCTTGGCGCGATTGCCGTCGCGGGAGATCCAGTTCAGATCGCGGCGCTGGGCGACCGACAGCTTCTCGCCGGCCTCCATCACCCGGCGCAGCCGTTCGGTGGCGAACAGACCGGCCTCGATGCGCTTGGCGAGTTCGACCTCCTCTTCGGCGTTGAGCAGGGCGACCTTGCCGATCTGCTTGAGGTAGGCGCGGACCGAGTCCGCCGAAGCGGTCAGCTCGGCGTCCTTGCGTGCCTGACGCAGCGCCTCGGACTCCTCTTCGTCCCAGACGAAGTCGCTGGAAGACTTCTCGTCGCCGCCCTTGGCCGTCTTATCGCCGCCCTTGGCGTCGGCCGCAGGCGTCTCGTCCTCGGCGTCGAGCTCCTCGTCGGCCAGGTCGATCTCGGTGTCTTCCAGGTTCTCGGGAGCGTCTTCGTCCAGACCGTCGGTGATCACACCGTCGTCGGCCGTCGTCGGCGCCGCCTTCTTCGCCGCGGTCTTGCGTGCGGCGGTCTTCTTGGCGGGCGCCTTCTTGGCGGCGGTCTTCTTGGCGGCGGTCTTCTTGGCCGGTGCCTTCTTGGCGGCGGTCTTCTTGGCTGCCGCCTTCTTCGCCGGTGCCTTCTTGGCGGCCGTCTTCTTCGCGGGAGCCGCTGTAGTGGCGTCGTCGTCAGTGACGGCGGCCTGGGCCGCAGCCTTCTTAGCCGGAGCCTTCTTCGCGGCGGCCTTGGTGGCCGGTGCCTTCTTGGCGGCGGTGGCTGCGGGGGTCCTGGTGGTTGCCACGTACGACCTTTCACACACTCATCTGCGGCACGACGGACCGCGACGGCATCGCCGGTGGTCGCCGTGTGCGGCACCGGCTGCGCCGCGCTGGGGCGTCATACCTGGTTAAGGGCGTCGATCCGGCGTTGCGGGCTCGACGTGTTCCATTGTAACGAAACTACCTGCCGCTCGGGTCTGCCGGTGGCCGGTTCGGGCCCGTCGGCAGCTCACAGGCGGGCGTCGGTGACGGCTAGTGCCGCACCCACGATCCCGGCGGTGTTGCGCAGCTGAGCCGGGACGACGGGGACTTCGTTGGTCAGGAACGGGATCCACCGGTCGGACTTTCGGCTGATCCCGCCACCGACGATGAACAGGTCGGGAGTGAAGATCCGTTCGTAGCTGACGAGCACCTTCGACAGTTGCTTCGCCCACTTCTCCAACGACCAGCCCTTGTCGACGCGGACTTTGGCGGCGGCGCGCTTCTCGGCGATCTTGCCGTCGACCTCGATGTGACCGAACTCGGTGTTGGGGACCAGCGTTCCGTTGTAGAGCAGGGCAGAGCCGATTCCGGTGCCCAGGGTCAGCAGGATCACCACGCCCTGGGTCAGCCGGGCCCCGCCGCCGTAGGAGAGTTCGGCCAGACCGGCCGCATCGGCGTCGTTGAGCACCGTCACCGGGCGTCCCCCCAGAGCGGTGCTGAACAGGTCCTGCACATCGACCCCGATCCAGGCCGGATCGATATTGGCGGCGCTGCGGACGATACCGTGTTTGACCACGCCGGGGACAGTGGCGCCGACCGGTCCGGTCCAGCCGAAATGCTCCACGATCTGAGTCACTGTGGCGGCGATGGCCTCCGGGGTGGCCGGCTGCGGGGTGGCGATACGGTGACGTTCGCCGACGAATTCTCCCGTGCGCAGATCCACGATCGCTCCCTTGACGCCGGTCCCGCCGACATCGACGCCGAAGCTCAGACCGGTGCCGGGGCTCGGGGCGCGGTCGGCGCCGAGGTAGCTGATATCGGACATGGCCAGTTCCTTCGCTGCCGGGAGTCGGTGTCTTCGGCAGCTTACGTTGCCGGTCTGCCAGGGCGGGCGCGACGCACTAAGGTCGAAGCCGTGACCGCAGACCAGTCCCGTCCGACCCCCGAACCGCAGGAACTCTCGGCGATCGCCTGCCGGATCGCACAGGAAGCCGCCGATTACGTCCGACGACGACGGGCCGACCTGTTTCCGGTCTCCGGTTTGAGTGCGACCGCCGAGGCAGTCAGTACCAAGTCGACCCGCACCGATCCGGTGACGGTCGCCGACACCGAGACCGAACAGCTCATCCGTCGGCTGCTGGCTCGGCAGCGGCCCGGCGACCCGATTCTGGGGGAGGAGCAGGGCGACGACGGCGGAGCCGGTGGGCACGTGCGCTGGGTGGTCGACCCGATCGACGGCACCGTCAACTTCCTCTACGGAGTTCCGGTCTACGCCGTCTCCATCGCCGCGCAGATCGACGGCGTCTCCGTTGCCGGGGCGGTCGTCGACGTGGCGCGCTCGGTGGCCTACTGGGCCTGGACCGACGGTGGCGCCTGGGCGCAGGGGCCTGCCGATGTCCAGCCGCGCCGGTTGCGGGCCAACCCGGTCGACGATGTCGCACTGGCCCTGGTGGCCACCGGATTCGGCTACTCGGCCGGCCGTCGCCGCGCGCAGGGGCGTTTGATCGCCGAGCTGGCGCCGCAGGTGCGTGATCTGCGTCGCCTCGGGGCGGCCGCACTGGACCTGTGCATGGTGGCCTCCGGGGCCGTCGATGCGCACATCGAACACGGTCTGTCGCCGTGGGACTGGGCGGCCGGCGGTCTGATCGCCGCCGAAGCCGGTGCGACGGTCATCATGCCGCCGACGTCGTCGACGTCGTCGGACGGCTATCCGACGATCGCGGTGGCACCGGGAATCGCCGACGACTTTCTGGCGATCCTCACCACCGCCGGCGCCGACGAGCGGCTGCCCGAGTAGCGGCCGTCAGCAGGGCTGGCGGTGCACCGCTTCGATCAGTGATTTGTCCACCCCGGTCTTCGGATTGCGCGGATCGACCGACCGCAGCGATTCCAGCGCGGCCTGCTGCTCCTGCGTCGAGGGGGCCGAGTGGTAGAACTCGCCCAGCGCCACGTCGACATCGGCGCCGGCCCGGTCGTCGTTGACCAACTGGGCGCAGGGCACGGCCAGCCAGACCGCTGCGGCCGCATTCTGGCCACCGGGACCGAACCGGATCTGTGCGACGCAGTCCAGATCGCGTTCGGTGTAGAGGGTGTCGTCGCCGTAGGCCGGTTCGCCGGGAGTGAAACCCTGGCGCGCCAGATCGTCGGAGACCGAACGGGCCGATCCGCGGGCAGCCGCCGAGTTGAGCACCGTCACCCGGAAGGTCGACTGGGCCGCCGGTGCCACCTCGATCATCTCGCCGGTGCCGACCACTGTCAGCTTGACGTCCTGCTTCGTGGGCATCGCGCAATCGACGGGGTAGCTCTCGGTGCTGCCTCCGGTCAGCGCGAACGCCCACGCGGCGATCGCCGCCACCGCCAGGACCGTGCCGATCACGATCGCGGGGGTGTAGTTGCGCCGCTTGAACGGGCGGCCCTGCGCGTCGGTGGCATAGCCGGTGGCGAACTGGGAGACCATGGCGCCAACTGTAACGTCCAAGGGCCCACAAGCCCGGGATCAACGAGGCCGAGCCGCACCGTTGATCGGCCGTCTACTGTGCCGGCGGACCCCTGTTGACCCGGCGGGGTCGTTCCCCTAGAATACGGGCGCCGCAAGCGTTTTCCGTACGCTTGACGGGTCGGGGGAGACGTGCCACAAGCGGCGTTTTCTCCGTGAACATCGAACGCATAACGACCCAGTAAGGCGCACATAGATGGCAACCGATTACGACGCACCGCGGCGCAGCAACGACGATGATCTGGCGACCGATTCGCTGGAGGAGTTGAAGGCGCGGCGCAACGAGGCGAGCACTGCCGACGTCGACGTCGACGAGACCGAAACCGCCGAATCCTTCGAGCTGCCGGGCGCCGACCTGTCCGGCGAAGAGCTGTCGGTGCGGGTGGTCCCCAAGCAGGACGACGAGTTCACCTGCGCCAGCTGCTTCCTGGTGTACCACCGCAACCGTCTGGGCTCGGAAGAGGGCGGTCGACTGATCTGTGTCGACTGCGCCTGAACCGCTCTGTGGGCTGACCGTTCAGCCCGGTGACGTCCGGCCGATTCCCTGCGGGGAGCGGCCGGACGTTCGTCGTTTCGGGCCATGCGGATCCCGGTCCGTCAGTGCGTCGGTCAGCCGGTTCCGGGGGCGCCTCGCCCGATCGTGTCGCGCCTCGTTTGGGCACGGCGCGCAGACCGGTGGGGCGCGGCGCGCAGAAATGGGCCGCGACACGACGGTGGGGTATGCGTCACAGAGGTCTGCGCCGCGGGTGCCCGGCGGAGATGATTTGCGACACACCGGGATGCACGGACGCTGTGGTCGTCACCGCCGTCGATGCCGACCGGGGCGATGGCGTGTCGTGCAGCGTCAGGCGTCGCCGGCGGCCGGAGCGTTCTGGGCTGCGGCAGCGTCGTCGATGCCCATCGCGGCGAGCACCTTGTCCGGGTGCCGCGAGGACACCAGCCAATAGGGCGTCGGATCGTCGGGATCGTCGATCACCAGCAGCACCATCGGCTTGATCCAGGAGCGATAGATCAAGAACGCGGCCGGGTCGAGCTGGCGGCCCATCGCGGCCCGGCGTGCCGACGGCGGCACCACCGCACCGCGGCCGACCACCGACGCCGGCAGCATCGCCTTGTGTGCGTGCAGGGTCCCCTCCGCATCCACCCGCAGCTGCAATCGGCCCATCGACAGCAGCAGCCAGCCCACCAGCACCGCCAGGATCGGATAGAAGACGATGCTCCAGGACTGCCCGTAGGCGGCCATCTGCGCTTCGTAGCCGAGCAGGGCGACCAGAACCGCCGCCATCAGCCACCACCACCAGGGAACGGTCAACCGTTCGGTGTAGCGGTCGGGGCCCTTGGCGGTAGGAAGATCGGGAGTGCTCACCAGACCAGACTAGCCGTCTGAGGCAGCGCCCGGCCGAGTAGGCTGCGGGGGTGACCCCGACTGCTCCAGACTTCCCTCCGCTGCGCCTGGTGCGCCTCGATCCGGATCTGCCGCTGCCGCAGCGTGCCCACCCCGGGGACGCGGGTATCGACCTGTATTCGACCACCGATCTGGAACTGGCACCGGGACGCCGTCAGGTGGTGGGCACCGGCATTGCACTGGCGCTGCCCTACGGCACCGTCGGACTGGTGCATCCGCGGTCGGGGCTGGCCGCACGTGCCGGACTGTCCATCGTGAACGCGCCCGGCACCATCGATGCCGGCTACCGCGGTGAGGTCAAGGTGTGTCTGATCAACCTGGACCCGGAAGCGCCGATCGTCATCGCCCGCGGTGACCGGATCGCTCAGCTGCTCATCCAGCGAGTCGAGCTGCCCGAGGTCCTGGAAGTAAGCGAACTCGACGATACCGAGCGCGGCACCGGTGGATACGGCTCCAGCGGCGGCCACGCGACTCTTCATCCGTCCCGACCCTGAGCTACGAGGGGAGCTAACTGACATGAGCGAACAGCGGATCGGCGACGGCGCCGGCCCCTACGACATCGATGATCTGACGACCGAACCGGAAGAACTGGCCAACTCGCACCTGGATCTGGGATCTGTCCTGGTCCCGGTCGTCGAGGGCGGTCAGGTCACCGTCGAGATGTCACCCCAGCACGAGCCCGAGGCGGTCTACCTGGTCACTCCGGTCGGCCGCATCGGCGTCCATGCTTTCGCGGCCCCCCGCACCGGCGGCCTCTGGCGCGAGGTGGTGCGTGAATTGGCAGAGTCGCTGAGCGCCGAAGGCGCCTCCATTGCGATGGAGGACGGGCACTGGGGCCGAGAGGTCATCGCCGCGGTCCCCGGCGGACAGCATCGGTTCATCGGGGTCGACGGCCCGCGGTGGATGGTGCGGTGTGTGGCCAGCGGTCCGGAAGAGGACAGCGGTCAACTGGCCCAGCTGGCCCGCGCGGTCCTGGCCGAGACCGTCGTGCGGCGGGGGAAGGCTCCGTTTCCGCCACGGGATCTGCTGCCCCTGGTGTTGCCACCGGTCCTGGCCGATCAGGTCATCGCAGCTCAGCATCAGATGGCGCAGGAGATGGGGGTCGACACCGACGGGGCGCCGCTGGCCTCGCCGCTGGAGCAGGCGCCGGCCGAGAGGTCCGTCGAGAACGGCGGTGCGCCGGTGATTCCGGGTGGGGCGGTGGCCCAAGCGGCGGCCGCGACGGTGTTCACCGACGACGTCGAACCCGAACCGGAGATCGAGTCGGATCTGTCCGGGAACAGGCCCGACGAGGAATCTGCTCCGGGGCCGTCGGAGGGGTCGGCCATGCAGCGGCTGCGCGGCCAGAAGAAGAAGCGCCGCCGCCGCTGATCAGTCCAGGCCGGCGCCGGTCAGCCGCCGCCAGGAATCCAGACAAGCGGTGCCCAGGCGCGCCTCGTCCGGACCCCAGGTGGACAGCGGCAGTTCGGTCAGGGCACCCGCGGGTGCGGCCTGCGCCCAGTCCCGGGCCACCTGGATCGGATGGAGTGGGTCGTCGGGGGCGCCGGCGATGGCCAGCGGCACCTGCAGGCCGGCGATCTCGTCGAGGGTGGGTGCGGGGACGCTCGCGGCCAGCCGCAGCTGCCCGACCAGATCGCGGTCGGCCAGCGCCCGCCACGAGCGGGACAGCTCGCCGGCCAGCCAGGCCGGACTGGTGGCGGCCATCGCCGCGATGGTGGGTTCGAGCCCGTCGTCGTCGATCGCCTGCGCGGTCAGCCGGGCGCTGAGAGCGGCGAGACTATCGCCGACCGGGCCCGACCACGGCGGTAACGCAGCCAGGACGCCCTTGCACGCGCGGGGTCCGCGATCCAGCGCCCAGCGCAGGCCGACGACCGCACCGATCGAGACACCGCCGGTCACGATGGGACCCGTCCGTTCGGCCGCGGCATCGAGGGCGGCCCGGTAATTCTCGATCAGCCCGGCCGTGGGCGCCAGAGCGATCAGCTCGCCGCCCGCGCCGGCGACGGCCGGGCCGAATGAGCGGCGCAGATAGTCGTCGTCCGATCCGGTACCGGCCATCAGTACCACCGTCGCCATGCAATGCCTCCCGGAGAGTTATAGAGTGGCGGACACGGCATCGAATACGCCGCACCGTCTTGTCGTCGGAGGATATGGCATGGCCACAACGGGCTTGCTCAAGCGGCTCGGCCGCATGCTCACCGAGGATCTGGACGTCGCCGAAGACGTTCGGGTCGAACGCGAGTGCCGTGAGCCGGGTACCCAGCGCGCCAAGGACTGCGATCGCGGTGACGAGGCGACCATGACCGGGGAACTGCGTTCGGTTCAAACCGGTTGCAAGGGAAAGACGGGGGTGCTCGCCGAATTCTTCGACGGCACCGACACCGTGCTGCTCAAATGGATCGGCCGCAATCGGATCCCGGGTGTGGAACCGGGCCGGCGGATCACCGTGCACGGCCGGGTCGCCACCGCCGACGGGATGAAGCTGATCTACAACCCGTCGTACGAGCTGCACTCATCGACCGAGTAGTCGGGCCGGTCGCCGACGACCGGGCGACGGACTACGCTACAACAGCAGGATCCCGGCGCTCAGCAGTCCGGCGACCTTCACCAGCTCCAGGGCCACGTAGAACAGGTGGGCGGTGCTGCGCTGGGTCGGGACGTTCGCCGGATCGGCCAGCACGGCATCGGTGCGCCGGGCCAGCGCGGGCCGCACGCCGACCAGTTGGCAGGCCAGCGCGGCGATGGCGACCAGCAGTGCCCAGGTGGCCGCTCGCGGCCAGTCGTCGGCCAGCACCGCCAGGATCACCACAGTTGCGGCGAGCACCGATTCGGCGGCGTTGAGCGCCCGGAACACCAGTCGTCCGATGCCAAGACCCAGCGGGAGTGTGATCCCGGGGGCGGTGAACTTCAGCGGTGCCTCAAGAAACGAGATCGCCAGCACCATGCCGAGCCAGAGGAAGACCAGTGCCACCGAGGCGCCCAACGCCGCGCTCATCAGTTACCGACCTGCTCGAGACGGCCCGCATCCTGGCCGCGGCCGCCGACCCGAACCAGTTCGGGACCGAAGGTCTCGTAGTGGATGCGTTCCTCCGGGAGCTGCTTGTCCAGCAGTGATCCGCGGACGGAGCTGAGGAAGCCGGCCGGTCCGCACAGCAGCGCCACCGTATCGGGATCGACGGTGACGTCGTCGAGCGTCATCAGCCCGACCCGGGCGCCGTCGCCGGCATCGAAGCCGTTCTCGTACCACTGGAGCAAAGTGGCCTCGGGCAGCTGGTCGACCAGTTCGGCGAGCTCACCGCGGTGCGGCTGCTGTGAGCGTGAGCGGTCGGCGTGCAGCACCTGCACCGGCCGCGTATCCCCTGTGTTGACCAGGTGATTGAGTAGCCCGATGACCGGGGTGCAGCCGATACCGGCCGAGGCCAGCAGCAGCGGGCCGTCGCCTTCGGGCAGGGCCAGGTCGCCGAACGGGGTGCTCACCCGCAGGCGATCGCCCTCGAAGGCGCGGTCGTGCAGCCACGACGAGACCTCGCCGTCGCGTTTGACCGAAAAGCGCCAGTGCGGCTCGCCCGGCACACCGGTCAGGCTGTACTGACGGATCTGGTGCGCCCCGTCGTCCAGCGGAGTCTGGATCGAGATGTACTGGCCTGGGGTGAAACCGGGCAGCGGCCCGTCGCTGGAGGCCACCGTGAACGAAACGGCGTCGGGGGCGACCTGCTCGCGGGCGGCGACCACCACCTCGCGCCAGACATCGCCGGGGACCACACCGGCCGCGTCGTACAGTTCGTTCTCCCGGCCGATCAGGACGCGGGCCATCTCCCAGTAGAGCTCGTCCCAGGCGGCGGCGACCTCGGGGGTGACCGCAGCGCCGAGGACCTCCACGATCGCGCCGAACAGATGCTCGTGCACGATCGGGTACTGCTCGGCGATCACGCCGAGGGAGGCGTGCTTATGGGCGACGCGGTCGATGATGAACTTCTGCTGCTCGGGGTCGGGATGCAACTGCAGGCGGGCGAAGGCGGCGATGGAGCCGGCCAGCACCTTGGGCTGGGTGCCGATCTTCTGGTTGGTGCGGTTGAACAGGTCGTCGAGCAGCTGCGGGTGTGCGGTGAACATCCGGTTGTAAAAGTTCGGGGTGATGTCGTCGAGGGCACCCTCGACGGCGGTCAGCGTCGCGGCGAGCACCTGGCGGGTCTGATCGGAGATCATGATCGATTCCTGTTCTCTGCGGAGAGGGTTGAGCTGGGGCCGGATCCGGCCCCAGCGTCCCGCACGGCTGCGGTGCGGGAGATCAAGGGCAGCACGCGGCCGGCACCGGTCCCGGCGTGCTCGGTATCGCCCGACGCAGGCAGCGCCAGATCGCTGACGGTGAGCGCATCGAGGCTGTCGTAGAAAGCGTTCTGCGCGCGGGCCAGCGCACCTCGCAACCGGCACGACGGCAGCAGCGGGCAAGGGGTCGCGGCGTCGCAGTCGACCACCGGATCGTCGCCTTCGAGCTGCCGGACCACCCAGCCCACGCGGGCAGTGCGGCCCAGGGAGGTGATCGACAGGCCGCCGGAGCGGCCGCGACGGGAGTGCACGACGCCGATCTCGGAGAGACGGCTGACCACCTTGGCGGTGTGGGTAGGCGGAACCGACAGCTCGGCGGCCAGATCACGCGCGGTGCGCGTGGTCGTCCCGGAATCGGCGGCCAGGCGCATGAGCACCCGGAGGCCGATGTCGGTGAATCGCGTCAGTTGCACGAACCGATCAGACCATATTCCGAATGCCGGATACCTATTTAGGTGGCCAAGCTCTCACAGGTCGAAAGTCCCTGTGAGACAAGGGATTTCGGGTCCTATCCGGAGGTCAGGGGCTCGCTGCCGCCCGGCATGCGAATCACCTGCGCCAGGTGCCGCTCGGCCTCCTCGGGGGCGATGAAGACGAGCTCGTCGCCGCCCTCGAGGGCATCGTCGGGCTGGGGCACGATGACCCGGCGGCCCCGGATGATGGTCACCAGAGCCACATCGCGGGGCAACTGCAGCCGCCGCACCGCCTTCCCGGCCAGGGGAGTGTCGTCGGGCAGGGTGAGCTCGACCAGGTTGGCCTGGCCCTGGCGGAAGGTCATCAGCCGGACCAGATCGCCGACGCTGACGGCTTCTTCGACCAGGGCCGCCATCAGGCGCGGCGTGGACACAGCCACATCGACCCCCCAGTCCTCGGTGAACAGCCACTCGTTCCGGGGATCGTTGACCCGGGCCACCACCCGGTTGACGGCGAACTCGGTGGTCGCCAGCAGGCTCAGCACCAGATTCGCCTTATCGTCGCCGGTCGCCGCGATCACCACGTCGTAGGTTTGCAGCTGCGCGTTCTCCAGATCGTGCAGCTCGCAAGCATCGGCGTGCACCCACTGCGCCTGGGGCAGTGATTCGGGAAGCAGGTTCGACGCGTTCTTCTCGAAAAGCGTCACCGTGTGGCCGCTGACGACCAGCTCGCGAGCGATGGCCCGGCCCACGGCGCCGGCACCGGCGATGGCGACCTTCATTCTCCGGCTCCTTCGACGGGGGGCAGCTTGGCCGCGGCGCGGGCGGCCTCCAGCTGGGCGGCCAGGACGGCGACGAAGACCTCGTCGCCGTCCTGCAAGGCGGTGCGGGGCTCGGGCAGGACCGGACCGCCGTAGCGCTGCAGGAAGGCCACGCGGGCGCCGGTCTGCTCCTGGAAGTGTGCGCAGCCCAGGCCGTACCACTCCTCATGGACGTCGACCCGGGCGATGACCAATGCGCCGGTGGGGTCCTGCCACAGCGGTGCCTGCGGCGTCTGGCCCAGGGCGCTGATGAACCGCTCGGTGGCCCACGGCACGGTCGCGACCGTCGGTATCCCGAGGCGCTCGTAGACGGCGGCCCGTTTGGCGTCGTAGATCCGGGCGACGACCCGTCGGACTCCGAAGACCTCCCGCGCCACCCGGGCGGAGATGATGTTGGAGTTGTCGCCGGAGGAGACTGCGGCGAAGGCCTCGGCGCTCTCGACTCCGGCCTCGATCAGGACATCACGGTCGAAACCGACACCGCGGACGGTGCGACCGGCGAAGCCCTCGCCGAGGCGACTGAACGCGGTCTGATCCCGATCGATGACGACCACATGGTGTCCGCGACGGTCCATCGCAGTGGCCAGTCCGGCGCCCACGCGTCCGCAACCCATGATGATTACCCGCACCCGATGGACGTTACTCCGCAGCAGGCCTACTGTGGCGGAGTGTCTGGTTTGACCACGGCGACCACCGCCGCGAAACGCCTGCTGCTGGGCAGACCGTTTCGCAGCGATCGGCTGGGTTCGCAACTGCTGCCCAAGCGCATCGCCCTGCCGGTGTTCGCCTCCGATGCGATGAGCTCGGTGGCCTATGCGCCGCAGGAGATCTTCCTGGTCTTGTCGGTGGCCGGAATCAGCGCCTATGCGCTGGCCCCGTGGGTGGGTCTGGCCGTCGCCGTGGTGATGGTGGTGGTCGTCGCCTCCTACCGACAGAACGTGCACGCCTATCCCTCCGGGGGCGGCGACTACGAGGTGGCCACGGTCAATCTGGGCCGCAACGCCGGTCTGACGGTGGCAGCCGCACTGCTGGTGGACTATGTCCTGACCGTGGCGGTCTCGGTGGCCGCCGCGGCCGAGAACATCGGCTCGGCGGTGCCCTTCGTGCACGACCACAAGATGGCATTCTGCCTGATCGGTGTGGCTCTGGTGGCGGCCCTGAATCTGCGCGGGGTCAAGGAGTCCGGTGTGCTGATGGCCGCACCGACCTATGCCTTCATCGCGGGCATGATCGTGATGCTCGTCTGGGGCTTTGTCCAGCTGCTCTTGCTCGACCGGGACCTGGAGGCCTCGTCGGCCCGATACGAGCTGGCCGCGGAGCAGAACCAGCTCACCGCACTGGCGATGGTCTTCCTGGTGGCCCGCTCCTTCGCGTCCGGCTCGGTGGCTCTGACCGGTGTGGAGGCGATCAGCAACGGGGTGCCGGCCTTCCAGAAGCCCAAGTCGCGCAATGCCGCCAGCACGCTGCTGATGCTCGGGCTGCTGTCTGTCGTGTTCCTGATGGGCGTGGTGGTGCTGGCGCAGAAGCTGCACACCAAGTACGTCCTGGACCCGCAGTCGGAGCTGCGCGGACTGCCCGAGGGCTACCAGCAGAAGTCCGTCCTGGCCCAGCTCGCCGAGACGGTCTTCGCCGGTTTTCCGGCCGGCTTCTATGTGATGACGGCGGTCACCGCACTCATTCTGCTGCTGGCCGCCAACACCGCGTTCAACGGCTTTCCCGTACTGGGATCGGTGCTGGCTCAGGACCGGTACCTGCCGCGCCAGATGCATACCCGGGGTGACCGGCTGGCTTTCAGCAACGGCATCGTCTTCCTGGCGCTGGCGGCGATGGCCTTCCTGATCGCCTTCGACGGCGAGGTGACCTCGCTGATCCAGCTGTACATCGTCGGGGTCTTCGTGGCCTTCACCCTCAGTCAGATCGGGATGGTCCGGCACTGGTCACGCCTGCTGGCCGGAGAATCCGATCCCGACGCCCGCCGCCGGATGATCCGCTCACGGATCGTCAACGCCGTCGGCATGATGCTCACCGGCACGGTCCTGGTGGTGGTCCTGGTCGCCAAGTTCACCGCCGGAGCATGGATCGCGGTGGCCGTGATGGTCGCCCTGTTCGCGTTGATGAAGCTGATCCGGCGGCACTACCGCAAGATCGACCAGGAACTGGCGATCGCCACCGAACTCGACGACGGGGTGCTGCCGTCACGGACCCACTCGATCGTGCTGGTGTCGTCGTTGCTGCTGCCGACGGTGCGCGCCCTGCGCTATGCGCGGGCCACCCGACCCGACGTCTTGGAAGCGGTCACCGTCAACGTCGACGACCGCAAGACGCGCACGCTGGTGTCACAGTGGGAGGACAGCGATATCACCATCCCGCTCAAGGTGATCGCCTCACCGTATCGGGACGTCACCCGGCCGGTGATCAACTATGTGCGCCGCATCCGCCGGGATGCCCCGCGCGATGTGGTGATGGTGTTCATCCCCGAATACGTCGTCGGCCACTGGTGGGAGCACATCCTGCACAATCAGTCGGCGCTGCGGCTGAAGACGCGACTGCTCTTCGAACCGGGGGTCATGGTCACCTCGGTACCCTGGCAGCTGGTCTCGTCCGGCCGGATCGCCGAACGGGCCGAGGCCGCCTATATCGCCCCCGGTGACACCCGTCGTGGTTTCACCGGCCGGGACCATGATCGATGACCAGGACGGATCCGTGAACGATCGACTGTACGAGCTGGCGGTCACCGGTTTCGCCAACGGCGGAGCCGGCATCGCTCACGACAGTGACGGGCGGGTGGTCTTCGTCGCCGGGGCGCTCCCCGGGGAACGGGTCCGGGCGCGGATCGTCTCGCGCCGGGCCTCGTTCACCACAGCAGAGACCGTCGACATCCTCGAGCCCTCGCCCGAGCGGATCGCGCCGCTGTGTCCGGCCGCCGCCGCCGGAGCGGGCTGCTGCGATCTGTCTTATGCGGCACCGCCCTATGCCGCCCGGCTGCGGTCGGCGGCCCTGGCCGACGTACTGCAGCGGATCGGGAAGATGGACGGTACACAGGCCCCCGAACCCCCGAACGTGCAGGAACTCGACGATGCACCCACCGGCTGGCGGGTGCGCACCCGGCTGGCAGTCGGGGACGACGGGCGGGTCGGCCTGCGTGCGCGCGGCTCGGCCCGACTGATCAGCCAACCGTGCGCCGGACCGGTGCCGGGCATGCTTGCGGGTCTGGACCGCCTGGATGCGGTACCGGGCAGCGAGCTGGTGGTCGCCGTCGGCACCGACGACATCCGGCACGTCTGCGCCCTGGCGCCGGCGCCACGACGCCC
>NZ_BANT01000036.1 GCF_000333015.1 Gordonia hirsuta DSM 44140 = NBRC 16056
GCCGCCGGCCGGGCCGTCGCCGGGGCCCGGGTAAGCTGACCGGAATCGTGAGGGCTGCCGGACGCGCCGGCCGCACCCGCGCAGTAGTGGCAGAAGTTCAGCAGAGGCCGCAGTAAAGGAGCAGCTCATGACCACGCCCTCGCCCGATACGCCGTCCGGTGACACCGGAGGTGAGCAGCAGTTCCACGGCTCGGGGCATGTGCCGCCACAGCCGGACCACGCCCCGCCGCCGGGCTACACCCCGCAGCCGCCGGCGCCGGAGTACGGCAGCACGCCGCAGGCCTACCCGACTCAGCCCGGCTACGCTCCCCAGCCGGGCTACCCGCCCCAGCCCGGGTACCCGCCCCAGCCGGGCTATGCCCCGCAGCCGGGCTACGGCGCCCCGGGCGGCTACCTCCCGCAGGCCGGTTATCCGGTGGCCGTGCCCGAAGCGCGCGGCAATGTGCAGCTGAACTACTGGCTGTCGGTGTTCTTCACCTGGATCCCGGCGCTGATCTACTACCTGATCGACAAGGACAAGGGCGACGCGCAGCTGACCGCCTACCAGAAGGCGAATATGAACTTCGCGCTGCTGCGCGTGTTCGTGGCCATCTTCATGCTGATCCCGTTCCTCGGCTGGATCGTCGGCGGTATCGCCGCGATCGTGCTGTTCGTCCTGCACATCGTGGCGGCGGCCAAGGCACCCGGGGCGTACGAGCGCGGCGAGGAGCCGCCGTTCGCCTTCAACATCTCGCTGATCAAGTAGCAGCGCAGACCCCCGCGACGGCGGGAGACCCCGCGGGGTCTCCCGCCATCGTCGTCTCTGAGGGGGTGCCGGTACGCGGGGAGGTCTTAGCCGATGACGATCGGCGGCAGCCCGGGGATGGGGTTGGGGATCGTGCGGCGCGGCGGTCGCGGTTTGGGTTTGGGTTCGGGTCCCGGCGGGGCCTCGGAGGTCCGCGAGGTCGACGGCGCCGGGCTGGAGGTCGCCGAGGAGGTGGGCGGGCTGTACCGCTTCATCGAGGACCGAGCCGCGCGGACGTCGGCCGGCTCGGCAGCGGTGACCACCGTGGTCTCGGCGTTCTGCTCGACGACGTCGTCGCCGGGCGCGCTGGGGCCGGCCGTCGAGGCGGCTACGGGCGGCTCCTTCTTGCTGCTGCTGCCGCCGAGGGTCGCCATCGCCACTCCGACTCCGGCTGCGGCGGCCAGCACGGCTGCCGCAGCCGCGATCACCAGGCGTCCCCGCCGCGAGATCGACGGATCGAGATCCGCCGCATCCAGGGACGTGCCGCCGTCGGCACCGATCAGGCCGGTCTGCGCGTTCCCGTCGTCCTCGGCTGCGGCCCAGGCCAGCGACGGCGGACCGGCAGGCACCGCATCGAGTAGGCCGGTGCTGGCCTCGTCGCCGGCGTAGGTCGCCGGGAACTCGTCGTCGGGCAGCAGCAGGGCGAAACCGCGGTCGGTCAGCGCCTCCCACAGGCCCGGCCACTCGTCGGTGCCCGGACCCAGGAAGATCGCGGCGACCGGTTCGCGGCCGGCCAGTTCGACGAGCAGCCCGTGGGTGCGGTTCACCTCGGGCACCGTCGCGGCCATCACCGTGTCCAGGGAGATCGTCACCAGCCGCAGCTTGCGGGTGCCCATCAGCATGGCGCTGTCGCGGTCGATCAGCCGTTCGCGGGCGCGCCGGCACACGTCCAGCAGCTCGGCGAACACCGCCGGATCCTCGGCGTCGGGCACCGCCTCGCTCTGGCGCAGATAGGAGGCGATGCGCAGATCGAGCACGGCCGGGGTGATGCGCGGTTCGGTGGCGGTGGCTGCCACGGTCAGATCCGGATTCAGCCGGGCGGCCCACAGGCCGGTGTCGCCGAAGTCCAGTGCCAGCACGACGCCGGCCGCCTCGCCGGGGATGGCGAAGTCGGTGAGCCAGGAGGGCGTGGGCACGGTCATCGTTGTTCTCGCTGCTGGTCGTCGTCGCTACTGGAAGTTCAGATACGCCCGGGACGGCGTCGGACCCCGCTGGCCCTGGTACTTGGATCCGGCCTGCGCCGAGCCGTACGGGTTCTCCGACGGCGAGGAGAGGCGGAACAGGCACAGCTGACCGATCTTCATCCCCGGCCACAGGGTGATCGGAAGGTTCGCCACATTCGACAGCTCGAGGGTGATGTGCCCGGAGAACCCGGGGTCGATGAACCCGGCGGTGGAATGGGTGAGCAGCCCCAGCCGGCCCAGCGACGACTTGCCTTCGAGCCGCCCGGCCAGATCGTCGGGCAGAGAGCAGATCTCCAGGGTCGACCCGAGCACGAACTCGCCCGGATGCAGCACGAACGGCTCACCGTCGGCGGGCTCGACCAGCGTGGTCAGCTCGTCCTGGCGCTGGGCCGGGTCGATGTGGGTGTACCGGGTGTTGTCGAATACGCGGAACAGCGAGTCCAGCCGGACGTCGACGCTGGACGGCTGCACCAGCCCGGTGTCGTAGGGATCGATCCCCAGCCGCCCCGCCTGGATTTCCGCACGGATGTCGCGGTCAGAGAGAAGCACGTCGTCGAGATTATCCGATCTGCGCCGCCGATGCCCCTTCGGTGCTGGTCAGAGCGGAACCCGCGGGGTGTGCGGAGAAGGGTGGGGGTGGAGCCGGCGACGGGAATCGAACCCGCACTCTCAGCTTGGGAAGCTGATGTTCTACCACTAAACTACGCCGGCCTGCCAGGCCGTCGGCCTCGCGAGACATACCCTAGCAAATCCGCCGCCGGGCTCAGCTGCGCGGGCACCCGCTGCGGGCCGGTCTGCCCTCGAGACGGTCGGCCAGCCACTGCGTCGCCTCCGGGTAGGCGATAACCGCCGCCGACAGGTGTTCGCCGGGGACCTCCCGGTAGGTGGCGTTGGCGCCGAGCCGGCACTGCTGGGCGTACAGGTTGCGGGCGCCTTGGGCGGGGATCCAGATCTCGTGGGTGCCGTGGTAGATGTACAGCGGGGTGGCCGAGCGATGATCGGCCAGTTCGGTGGCGGTGTAGATCTTCTCGGCCAGGGCCGAGTTGAACGGATCCTTGTCCTTGGACAGCAGCTGCGCGGGCAGCTGGAAGGGCCCGGCCAGACCGTAGGAGGAGCCGCAGGCGTTGCGGAAGTCCGACGTCGCCAGCTGGGCGCCCAGGTTGTTCATCGTCTCCAGCAGCTCCGGCCGTTCGCGGGCCACCCCCAGGGTGGCGGCCAGCATCACCCCGGTGGCGAGGTTGGCGTTCATCGCCCCGGCCAGCATCCGGAAGTCGGCGGGCACACCGCCCAGGGCCGCGCCCACGACCCGGTCTGTCAGGTCCGGCGCGTACTGGCCGAGGACCTTCGCGGTGCCGTTGGTGGCGATCGCGCCGCCGGAGTAGCCGGTCACCGCGACCCGGCTCTGGGCGTACTTGGCCGGGGCGTACTTGGCCGCCGCCCGGATCGAGTCGAGCACCACGTGCCCGGCCAGGGTCGGTTCGGCGTAGGCCTGCCGCGGCCCCTCGTGGTCGGGGACGATCACGGTGTAGCCGCGCGAGAGCGCCAGCTGCGTGGTCGGCGGGAACAGGTCGGTCTGGTTCGTCTTATCGGAGAAGCCGTGGGCCAGGGTGTAGCCGGCGGTGCACTCGGTTCCCAGACCGTTGATCGGCACATTGTTCACCAGGATCGGCCGGGGGCCACGGCCGTGCCACGGCGCCTGCGGCTCGATGATCGTGGCGGTGGCGAAGATCGGCTGTCCCTGGACGTCGGTGGACCGGAACTTCACCAGATGCGCCCCGGCGATCGGCACGGTGACCAGGAATCCGGCGGTGGAGGTGATGTCGCGGACCGCGAGCACATCGCCGTTGGCGCGGGTAGCCAGCCGGGCCGGCCAGCGGTCGAACATCGGATCGCCGACCGGATCGGGCAGGACCGCCTCGCGCAGCTGCAGGGTCGAGCGCGGGTAACCGGGGGCCTGGGCGCGCTGGGGGATGGTCGTGGGCCGCGGATAGGCCGCCGGCGGAACCAGCCGGTCGACGCCGTCGATCACCTCGCCGGGCAGGGGCGCCAGATTCGGCGGGGTGGGATCGGCGTGGACGGGTGCGGCGACGGCCGCCAGCGTGGCGACGGTGGCGGCCAGGCCGAGGACGGTGCGGAGGGGCGTGCGTCGCATGGGCCGATTTTATCGATGTCGGCGGCCCCCGGGCTCGATGGGCGGACAAACGCGGCGGAGCCGATCTGCCGGTCCCGGCCGCCGGGATCGGCGCGGAAATCGCGCCAATCTGGCAAATCGTGCAACCGCACCTCCCGGACGTGTGAGGGTGGGCCAGGACGAGAAGAAGAGGAGGTCCTCGGTGCAGGATTCGGCGCTGATCACGACCGGTTTGCCGATCGCCCTGGCGATCATCATGTTCGGGCTGGGCTTGTCGCTGCGGGTGGCCGACTTCGCCCGCGTCGCGCGGTCGCCGCGGGCGGTGATCGGGGCACTGGTCCTGCAGGTGCTGATCCTGCCGGTGATCGCCTTCGCGCTGGTGCTCGGTTTCGGGCTGCCGCCGCTGCTGGCCGTGGGCGTGATGTTGCTGGCCGCCTCGCCCGGCGGCACCACCGCCAATCTGTTCAGCCACCTGTTCCGGGGCGACGTGGCCCTGAACATCACGCTGACCGCGATCAACTCGGTGCTGGCGGCGTTCACCATCCCGTTGATCACCAACCTGGCGATCGGCTACTTCGATGCCGACGGCACCCTGGGACTGCAGTTCGGCAAGGTGGTGCAGGTGGTGGCGATCGTGCTGGTTCCGGTGATTGTCGGCATGATCGTGCGGGCGCGCTGGGCCGACTTCGCCACCCGCGCCGACCGGCCGGTCCGGGTCTTCTCCATCGTGGTGCTGGTGATCGTCACCGTCGGCGCGATCGTCGGCGAACGCGAGAACATCGTCGACTACGCCCGCCAGGTCGGACTGGTGACCGGGCTGTTCTGCCTGATCAGCCTGGCTGCCGGCTACGGGCTGTCGCGCCTGCTGCGGCTGTCCCAGGGGCAGGCGATCGCCACCTCGATGGAGGTGGGCATCCACAACACCACGATCGCGCTGACCATCGCGTTGAGTGTGCTCGACAACGTGATGGTGGCGATCCCGGCCGCCGTCTACTCGATCCTGATGTATCTGATCGCGCCCGCCTTCGGCTGGGCGGTCAGCCGCGGCCGGGTCGACCGGGCGGCCGAAGAGCCGGTCCCACTTCCGCAGTAGCCGGCTGCCGGGAGCGGTCAGTGCTGCATGTCGATGTCCAGCCCGCGCGGGGTCAGCAGGTAGACCGCCGCTGCGGCCAGCGCCAGCAGGATCATGCCGACCAGACCCACCTGGGCGATCGCCTCGGTGAATCCGGCTGCGGCTGCTGCGGCCAGTTCCGGTGAGCCGGTCTGCTGGGCCACCTCCATCGCCTCGGCCAGCGAAGCGTCGGCGCCGGGGAACTGCGTGCCGATCCGGCTGGTGAAGACGACGGCGGCGATGGTGCCCAGCAGGGCCACACCGAAGACGTTGCCCAGGTCGTAGGCGGTCTCCTCGATCGCCGCGGCGTTCCCGGCCTTCTCCTGGGGACTGCCGGACATGATCATCGCCGAGCCGATGGCCAGGGCGCCGGCGCCGGCCCCCTGCAGCAGCATCGCCGCGGCGACCCACGCATAGCTCAGCGGCTCCGGGGCGAAGTAGAACAGCGCGAAACCGGCCGCCGGCAACAGCAGTGCCAGTCCCATCACGGTGCGGGCGCCCATCAGGTCGACCAGGCTGCGGGCCGGGATGGCGGTGAGGATCGCCCCTGCGGCGAACGGCAGCAGCCGGTAGCCGGCCTGCGACGGGGAGAAGCCTTCGACCAGCTGCAGCCACTGGGCCAGCAGCAGCAGTCCGCCGCCCATCGCCAGCATGGAGAACAGTGCCGCCAGCACCCCGGCGGTCAGCTGCGGGCGCCGGAACAGGCGTACGTCCAGCAGCGGGTCGGGCCGGCGCAGACACCGCAGGACGAACAGTGTCAACGCGATGGCCGCGACGGTCAGGCCGATCCAGGCCGGGGCGTTGCCCAGACCGTCGGCGACATAGTGTTTGCCGAACTCCTTGATCGACCACACCAGAGTCGCCACGCCGCCGACCGCCAGCAGCGTGCCGGGCAGGTCCCAGGAGCCGGAGGCGGCCACGCGCGATTCGGGGAGCAGATACAGGGCGGCGACGACCGCGATGACCATCGGCGGCACGTTCACCAGGAACGCCGCATGCCAGGAGAAGTGCTCGAGCAGCAGCCCTGCCACTATCGGCCCGACGGCCGCCCCGGCGGCCGAGACCGCGGCCCATACGCTCAGCGCCAGGGTGCGCTCGCGCGGATCGGTGAACACCACCCGCAGCATCGACAGGGTGGTCGGCATGATCATCGCGCCGCCCAGACCCAGCAGGGCGCGCAGCCCGATCACCGCGGCCGAGGAGCCGGCCCACAGGACCAGCAGGGAGGCGAGGCCGAACAGGGTGAAGCCCAGGATCAGCAGCAGCCGCCGGCCCCAGCGGTCGGCCAGGGCGCTCATCGGGATGAGCAGGCCCGCCAGGATCAGTGAGTAGGCGTCGACCATCCACAGCTGCTGGGTGGCCGAGGGTTTCAGGTCGGCGCTGATCGACGGCAGGGCGACGTTCAGGACGGTCAGATCCATCACGACGGTCAGCAGCGCGACCGACAGGACCATCAGCGAGGCCCAGCGCCGCCAGGCGGGCATGGGTTCGCGCAGGGTGCCGTCGGGGGAGGTGGCGGGGGCGTAGAAGCCGATCACGGGTGCTCCGATCGGGCCGGGTCGGCCGGGCGATTCATCAGGGTGCGGGCGAGGTTTTCGATCACGGCCGAATCCAGGGCCTGCTCGTGCAGTGCGGCGTGCAGGCTGGCGCCGTCGACGAAGACGGCCATCATCCGGGCGGCGGCCGGATCGGTCAGGGTGCTCAGGATCTGCACCAGGCCGTCGAACCAGCGCCGGGTCAGGCCGACGAGTTCGGGGCGTTGCACGGCGGCGACGTAGAGGGCGATCTCGGTGCGGACCCGATCGCCGTCGGACAGGTACTGGTGCAGCAGCCGGGCCACGGTCTCGGGGCGCCGGTCACTGGCCGCCAGCAGCTGCTCGGTGTACTCCAGGTCCCGGTCCACCTCGTCGGCCAGGTGCTCCAGGCCGGCGGTCATCAGATCGTCGAGGGTGGCGAAGTAGTAGGTGGTCGATCCCAACGGAACCCCGGCGCGCTCGGCGACCATCCGGTGGGTGATCTTGCCGTCGCCGGTGCGCAGCAGGTCGGCGGCGGCCGTGATCAGCTGATCGCGACGGTTGCCCCCGCTGCGGCTATCGCCGGGGCGGTCGGCGGCGGGACGGGACATCGAGGCTCCTGACGGGTGCGACAATGTGTACAAATGTACATGTACATTTGTACACATCGGCAGCCGTGCACGTCAGACGGGGTATCTCGGGGAACGGGCCACCGGTCGATCGGCCGCCGGGCAGCGAGCAGCTGGGAGACGGGCTACTGGGCGGCGGTGTACTGGGAGGCGGTTTACTGGGCGGCGGTTACTGGTCGGCGGGCTGCTCGGTATCGCGGCGGGTGCGGGCGATGGTGAGGTAGTCGTCGAGCTGGCGGGTCAGTTCGCGGTCCAGGGCCCGGTTGAGCGAGTTGTGGGCGGTGACCCGGCCGGTGCGGCGCAACTGCTGGATGAACGAGGCGGCCCAGTCCGACTCCTCGTCGCTCTCGGGGATCCAGCCGTCGAAACGGCCCTCGGTGATCGCCGCACGGCCGGCGGTGACCAGCGTGCGTGCCGCCACCTCCAGGTCGGCATCCAGGCGGCGCTGCAGACCCAGGATGTAGGCCAACGGGATGCCGATCGCCAGCAGGTCGCGGTAGGCACCGAGGGTCTCGGTGTCGTTGATCAGATAGTGCGTGGGCGCGCCCGGGCCGGTCCCGTTCCCGGCGTGCTCGTCGACGATCGGCTCGATCAGCCCGCGCTCCCGCAGCTGCTGCAGGATCTCCGGTTCCGGATCGCCGAGAAATTCCAGCAGCTTGCCGGTGGTGACACGCTCGGTGGGGGTGCGGGCGATCGGTTCGGTGATCAGGCTCTTGAGGCCCAGGACCTCCACCAGATCGTCGCCGCGCTGCAGCCCGGACAGGAACTCGCCGATGTGGGTCATCGTGAACCCGCGCTTGAGCAGGTCGTTGATCACCTTGAGTCGCTTGAGATGGGTGTCGGTGTAGATCGCGATGCGGCCGCGCCGGATCGGGCGCGGGATGAGCCCGCGATCCTGATAGCCGCGAACATTGCGGACCGTGGTGTCAGCGGCCCGCGCCAGGTCGTCGATCCGGTATTCGGTCATACCGACCATTGTCGCAGAACGGCCCGGCGCCCCGGGCACGGATGCAGGCGCCCCGGCATCAGGCGCCCCGGCATCAGGCGCCCCGGCATCAGGTGCTCCGGTATCAGGTGCTCCGGTATCAGGTGCGCCGGTGTCCGGCGCCTCCGGTGTCAGACAGCTCCGGTGTCAGGCATCGACGGCCAGCACCGGACCGTTGCAGCGGGAGACGCACGGCAAGAAGTAGCCGGCCGCGCGCTCGGGTTCGGTGAGCAGACCGTCGCGGTGGTCCACCTCGCCGGAGGTGGTGTGCATCTTGCAGGTGCCGCAGAAGCCCTGCTGGCACGAGTAGGGCACATCGGGCCGGACGGTGCGGATCGCCGTGAGCACCGACTCGTCGGCGGCCACGGTGAGGGTCTCACCGGTGGAGTTGAGGACCACCTCGAAATCGGTGCCGTCGAGGATCGGCGGCGGGGAGAACCGCTCGAAGTGCAGTTCCACATCGCCGCGCCCGACCAGGTGGGTGCGCAGGTTCTCGAGCATCGGCACCGGGCCGCAGCAGTAGATCGCCAGACCGGCATCGTCGTCGTCGATCGGCCCGACCAGCTCTTCCATGGTGGGCAGGCCGTCGACGTCGTCGGTGCGGACGGTGACCCGGTCGCCGTAGCGGGCGAGCTCGTCGATGAACGGGATCGACTCGGGGGAGCGGCCGGAATAGATCATCGACCACTCGATACCGAACCGGTCGGCCAGCGCGAGCATCGGCAGGATCGGGGTGATCCCGATCCCCGCGGCGACGAACCGCAGCCGGCGGGCCGAGGAGCCGTAGCCGGGCAGCACCAGCGGGAAAGCGTTGCGCGGTCCGCGGATGGTGACCGTATCGCCGACCGCGAGGGTGTCGTGCACCTCGATCGAACCGCCGCCGCCGTCGGGGATGCGGCGCACCGCGATCCGGTAGGTACGACGGTCCCCCGGATCACCGCACAGCGAGTACGAGCGCATCCGGCCCGAGGCCAGGTGCAGATCCAGGTGGGCGCCCGGACGCCACTGCGGCAGCACCTGCCGGTCGGGGGCGGCGAAGGTCAGGGCGATGACGTTCTCGTCCTGGGCGACCACTTCGCGGTCGATCAGCTCCAGCTGCAGGGCATCGTCGTTGCTGGCCAGCGGGCGCAGCCGCTCCAGCGCACCCCAGAAGGGGAACCACGTCTTGCGCAGGCCGGTGGTGACCCGCATCAGCGGGTCTCGGCGCCACCGGCCGTACAGATGCGGCGGCTCGGTGGTCATATCGGTGGTGTGCTCGTGGAAGATGTGGTTCATCTCAAGCCGCCTGGCGTGCTCCGGGGGAGGAGGCGAGGTAGGCCACGGCCTGGGCGGTGTCACCGATGTCGTGCGGGACGAAGCCCGGCTTGAAGTAGGTGAAGGTGGCGCCCAGCAGGTGGCGGATCTTCGGCAGCACCCCGGCGCGGCCGCCGCGCCAGTAGCCGGTGAACTTGCCGACCGGGCCGATGTCGACGGACTCGTCGGCGTTCATGATGAATCGGAAACCGCGGACCATCAGCAGCGCCAGGAACGGCAGGGCCAGCGACATGGCCCGGCCGCGGTGCAGCATGCTGTCGTTGAAGTAGGCGGCGGCGTCGTGCGCGACCGCCCGGTGCTCGACCTCCTCGGCGCCGTGCCAGGTGAACAGGTCGGTCATGTTCGGGTCGGCACCGACCTGCGTCCACCGGCAGTTCAGGGCGAAATCGCCCAGGATCGCGGTGTAGTGCTCGATCGCCGCGATCAGCCACAGCCGCTCGATCAGGTGCTTCTGCTGCTGCTCGGGGGTGCCGCCGTCGCGGGGCCCCAGCACGCGGCGGAAGATCCACTGCATCTGCTGCTGGTAGGCGGTGGTGTCGATGCCGTGGCGGTCCAGCCACTCCTCGACGGCGCGGTCGTGCGCCTCGGCGTGCATGGCCTCCTGGCCGATGAAGCCGCGCATGTCCGCGGCCAGGGCCTCGTCCTGGATCATCGGCAGAGCCTCGTTGAAGGTCTCGACGAACCAGCGCTCGCCCTCGGGCAGGAGCAGGTTCAGCGCGGTGATGAAGTTGGACGCGACCGGATGGCCGGGGATCCAGTGCAGCGGCGACTCCGACAGGTCGAAGCGCACATTGCGGGCGTGCAGTTCCACCTTGCCCGGATCGGTGCCGGGGGTGGAATGGGTCGGCTGCGTGGTCATATCGGTCTCCTACTTCGCAAGCTTGACTCGCGCGGCCAGGCGCGAGCCCCAGGGGAACAGTCGGTACGAGAGGTACCCGAACTTGGCTTCCGGGGTCACCGGGACCACGGCCTTGTTCGCCAGGATCGCCTTGACGATGTCCTTGGCGACCTTGTCGGGGGTGAAACCGCGGCGGGCGTAGAAATCGTCGATCCGCTTGCGGTTGCCGTCGGCGTCCTCGAGCCCGACGATCTCGGTGGTCGAGGTGATGTTGGTGTGCACGATGCCCGGGCAGATGGCGGTGACGCCGATCTTGTAATCGGCCAGTTCGGCGCGCAGGGACTCGCAGAACATCAGCACACCGGCCTTGGTGGCCGAGTACAGGGCCATATCGCGCTGCGGGGTGAACGCCGAGGCCGAGGACAGGTTGACGATGTGGCCGCCGGTGCCGCGCTCGACCATCTGGCGGCCGAAGGCCCGGCTGCCGGCGATCACGCCGCGCAGATTGATCGCCAGGATGCGGTCGACCTGCTCCTCGGAGGCGGCCAGGGCCGAACCGGCCAGGGCGATGCCGGCGTTGTTGACCACGATGTCGGCGACACCGTGGGTGCGGCGGACGCGCTCGGCGAACTCGTTGACCGCCTCGGTGCTGGAGACGTCCAGCTCGTAGACGGTGGCCAGCACGCCCTTGGCCTTGCACTCGATGGCGGTCTCCTCGGCGGAGGCGGCGTTGATGTCGGCCAGCACCACCTCGCAGCCCAGTTCGGCCAGCGCGTAGGCGGTCTCCCGGCCGATGCCGCTGCCGGCGCCGGTGATGACGGCCAGCTTGCCGCCCAGCTTCTGCGCCGGGCCCAGGCGGCGCGCCCGGTCGATGGTGTTGGGGGACGAGGACGTGCCGTCCTCGATCATCTGGATGAACTCGCGCGCCGACTCGGACAGGTAGTCCGGGTTGGTGTACGGCAGCCAGTGGCCGGTGTCGGAGTTCTTGCGCCACAGCTTGTTCGCGTGCTCGTGGCTGCGCGAGTAGATGGCCGGACGCAGGGCGATATCGCGCTCGTTGACCAGCTCCAGCACCGGGATGGTGGTCGGCCGGGGATCGGGCTTGGCCAGCTTCTCCCGGATGTTGGCGCTGTAGAAGCGCAGCCCGGAGATCATGTCTTCTTTGAGGGTCGGCGCGAACGAGACGTTCTCGCGCGGGGTGCCCTCGACCGCGTGCAGGAACTCGGTCCAGATCTTCTCCGAACCGAAGGCGTTGAAGAAGGCCTGCGGCAGCACCGGCACCTGGAAGAAGGCGGTGTAGGCCGAGGAGGCCAGCTGCGAGAGGGCCCGGCCCAGATTGCCGGGGGTGGGATTGGTCAGGTTCCCCTGAGCCCACTCGCCCAGGTAGTCCAGGTTCGGGCCGGAGACCGAGGTGAAGCTCTTGATCTTGTCCTGGGCGCCGGGGGTGGTGACCGCTTCCCAGAGCTGCACGCTGCCCCAGTCGTGGCCGATCACGTGCACCGGCTCACCGGGGCTGACCTCGTCGATCACATCGAACAGATCCGAGGCCAGGTGCTCGAGACGGTAGGCCGACACCTCGTCGGGCCGGGTGGATTCGCCGTAGCCGCGGGTGTCATAGGAGATCACGCGGAAGTGCTCGCCCAGTGCGGGGGCGACGTGGTCCCACAGATGGTGGGAGTCCGGCCAGCCGTGCACCAGCACCACCGTCGGCCGCTCGTCGGCGGCATCGGGGGCGTCCAGGTGGAAGACGGCGAGTTCCACGTCGTCGTTTCGGACCGTGGAACGATTCCAGGTGACCATGCTCAGACCCTCCTGTGGGTTGCTCGATGGTTTGGACGTTACCACCGGTCACAGGAAAGTGTTAGCAATAGTTAGCGCTTTCTTATGCGCATCCGGCATATCACTGCCGGGGTGCAGATGTGATCTGCGTCATCGTCCCAGGTCACGATTACTGGCGATACGAGGACAGGAAGTTGCCGATGCGGTCGATGGCCTCGGCCAGATCCTGCGCCCACGGCAGCGTGACGATCCGGAAATGCGCGGTGTCGGGAAGATTGAACCCGCTGCCCTGCACCACCAGGATCTTCTCCTGCAGCAGCAGGTCCTGGACGAACTTCTCGTCGTCGTGGATCTCGTGCACATTCGGATCCAGGCGGGGGAAGGCGTAGAGCGCGCCCATCGGCGTCACACAGCTCACCCCCGGGATCTCGTTGAGCTTGTCGACGGTGACGGTGCGCTGCTCGTGCAGCCGGCCGCCCGGGGCGCAGAGGGCATCGATCGACTGGTAGCCGCCCAGGGCCACCTGGATGGCGTGCTGGCCGGGCACATTGCTGCACAACCGGGTCGAGGCCAGGGTGCGCAGGCCCTCGATGAACCCCGTTGCATGCCCCTTGGGTCCGGTGATCACCACCCAGCCGGCGCGGTAACCGCAGACGCGGTAGGCCTTGGACAGACCGTTGAAGGTCAGCACCAGCATGTCCGGGGCCAGCGAGGCGATAGAGGTGTGCACGGCGTCGTCGTAGAGGATCTTGTCGTAGATCTCGTCGGCCAGGATCAGCAGCGAGTACTCGCGTGCGATGTCGACGATGCCCTTGAGGACCTCGGGGGAGTAGACCGCACCGGTCGGGTTGTTCGGGTTGATCACCACGATCGCCTTGGTGCGGCTGGTGATCTTCTCGCGGATGTCCTCGAGGCTGGGATTCCAGTCGTTGTCCTCATCGCACCGGTAGTGCACCGGGGTGCCGCCGGACAGGGCGGTCATCGCCGTCCACAGCGGGTAGTCCGGCGACGGGATGAGGACCTCGTCGCCGTCGTTGAGCAGCGCCTGCATGGTCATGGTGATGAGCTCGGAGACACCGTTGCCCAGCAGGACGTCGTCGACGTCGAAGTAGGGGAAGTCCTCGATGGTCTCGTACCGGGTGACGATCGCGCGGCGGGCCGGCAGGACGCCCATGGAATCGGAATAGCCCTGGGAGAACGGGAGGGCGTGGATCATGTCGCGCATGATCACGTCCGGAGCCTCGAAACCGAACAGTGCGGGGTTGCCGATGTTCAGCTTGAGGATCCGGTGACCCTCGGCCTCCATGCGCGCGGCGTGCTCGTGCACGGGGCCACGGATCTCGTAGCAGACGTTCTTGAGCTTGTCGGACTGCTCAAGGGTGCGCAGGTTCAGGTTCGGGTGCGAAATACGAGGGCGGCTCACAGGGTCCATTCTGTCAGTCCGGGCAAATGGATTACGCATCACCGGATACGGCAGGGTGGTGGGCATGACACAGGTCACGGGTACGGGATGGTTCGAGGTGGCCGCCTTCAACGTCAACGGGATCCGCGCCGCACGGCGGCGCGGTTTCGACCGGTGGCTGGCCGAGCGTGCCCCGGAGGTGCTGGCGATCCAGGAGTTGCGGTGCGGGCCAAGCGATGTCGGGGAGTTCCCCGGCTATCACGCGGCGGTCGACACCGGCTCGATCCCCGGCCGCAACGGGGTGGCGATCCTGACCCGGCAGGCCCCGGCGGCGGTGCGCAGCTGGGCGCTGGTCCCGCCGCGTGCCCGCGGTCTGGCGGCCTTCGCGCACGAGGGCCGGTACCTGGAGGTGGATCTGGCCGACCGGCCGCTGACGGTGGCCTCGCTGTACCTGCCCAAGGGCGGGCTGCCGGCGCACCTGCAACGACCCGGGTCCCTGCGGGAGAAACCCGACGGCGGCGCCAAGTTCGACCGCAAAATGGGGTTTCTGGCGGCCTTCGGGCGCGAACTGGAGCGCAACCGGCGTGCC
Organism: Gordonia hirsuta DSM 44140 = NBRC 16056; assembly: GCF_000333015.1. GTDB lineage: Bacteria > Actinomycetota > Actinomycetes > Mycobacteriales > Mycobacteriaceae > Gordonia > Gordonia hirsuta. The sequence goes on from NZ_BANT01000036.1 coordinate 14,261, forward strand.
GCGCTGCGCGCCGGGCGGGAGTTCCTGCTGGTCGGGGACCTGAATGTGGCGCACCTCGAGCACGATGTCACCAATTGGCGGCCGGCCCGCAAGATGGAAGGTTTTCTGCCCGAGGAACGCGCGTGGTTCGGCTCGATCACCGGGCCGCGCCGGCTGGTGGACGTGGTGCGCGCGCTGCACGGGGACCGGCCCGGCCCGCTGACCTGGTGGAGCTGGGCGGGCGAGAGCTTCACCAAGGACGTCGGCTGGCGGATCGATCATCAGCTGGCCACACCGGGGCTGGCCCGCCGGGCGCTGTCGGTGACCGTGGACAAGGAACCCGCACCGCAGCAGCGGCTGTCCGACCACGCGCCGCTGGTGGTGCGCTACGCCGACCCGGGCTGATCGGCGGCGTTACGAAGTCAGCGGCGCAGCGCCAGGGCGGCCGCGATCTGGGCGATGCAGTCTTCCGGCTCCTCGGTCAGCTGACGCCAGGTGAACGACAGGGTGAGCCAGCCGCGTGCGGCCAGCATCGCGGTCTTGGCGTTGTCTGCCTCGAACCGGTCGCGGTCCCGGTGGTAGGCCCAGCCGTTGACCTCCACGGCGATCCTCTCTGCCGGCCAGGCGACATCGATCCGGCGCCCGCCCAGCGGATACTGCAGGGTCCACCCGGTGATCTGGTGCAGGCGCAGCAGTTCGACCAGGACCCGTTCGGCTTCGGATTCGGCCCCGGCCACCAGCGTTCCCAGCAGCGTCCGGCCCTTGCCGTTACCGTGCATGCCGCGGTTGCGGTCCAGGCATTGCGCGAGTCCTTCGAGTGTCACCGTCTCCTGCTGCAGTACCCGATCGAGGAAACCGGGCGGATCGGCGACGACGTCCAGCGCCCCGAGGACGGTGAGTTCGGCGCCGGTCACCGCCAATCCGCGCAGTTCAAGAAGGTCTTCGGCCGGAATCGATCGGTGCAGGAGGCTGGCCTTGTCCGGCAGATCCGGCGAGCGGTGCGTGGTGCGGGGCACGCAGATGGTCAGCGGCTGGGGGAGCGTCGGCAGCATGCCGTGCCACCAGGCGGCGGTGGACCGATCGGCGACACTGCGCCGGTGTGCCCAGACCGCGGCCCGGACCCGGGAGTCGTCGGTGTGCAGATGCTGGCGCGACAGGAAGACCCCGCGCGCGAAGGCCTCCCAGTGCCCCGACTTCACGCGGCGGTAGATCTGCCGGTCGGTGAGACCGCAGGAGCGGGCCTGCGCGAGGGTGATGACGCCCTGGTTCTGGGCGAGGGTGTCGTTGAGCGAGTCCAGATCGATACCGGTTCCCATGTGAATTAGACGCATGCCGCCCCGGCCGCGGTTCCCTCGCCGAATCCACACTCCGTTCCCGACCGCTGGGGTCGGAAACGGAAGACGACTCACCGGTAGGGGACGGGGATGAACCGGTACAGCCCGGATCGGCTCCGAATTCGGTCGTGGTCCGGCAGTCGGTCGTGGTTCGGCGGTCGGTTATGGTTCCGCAGCCGGTCATGGGGATCGGCGGATACGAAGAGGCCCGGACTCCGTATGGGGAGTCCGGGACTCTGTCGAATCTGGCCGGCCGGATTACTTGCCGGGCCGCTTCTTGCCTCCCGGCATACCGAAGCCCTTGGCCTTGCCTTCGGTGGCTGCAGTCTCGGCGGCCGCGGTCTCGGCGGCGATCGCCTCGTCGGCGACCTCGGCGACCGACTCGGCGGCCTCGCCTGCGGCGGTGTCCTCGGTGGCGGGTGCGTCAGCGAGGGTGGTGTCCTCGATCGGCTCGGCCTCGGGAACCGCGGCAGCCTCCTCGGCCGGTGCGGCAGCCGGCTTGGCGGCACCGGGCTTCTTGAGTCCGCCGCCGGGCTTCTTCAGGCCGCCGGCCATACCGAAGCCCTTCGCCTTGCCTTCGGTGGCTGCGGTCTCGGCCGCCTCCGAGGTCTGCTGCTCCTGCGCGGCCTCGGCCATCGCGGCCGCACCGGGATCGACGGCCTCGATCTCTTCGGCGACCGCCTCGTCCACCGGTGCCGGTTCAGCCGGCGCCGCGGCGGGTTTGGCGCCACCGGGCTTCTTGACGCCCGGCTTCTTCAGGCCACCGGCCATACCGAAGCCCTTGGCCTTGCCCTCGGTCGGCGCGGTCGTGGTGACACCGCCCTCGGCTTCGGCAGAGGTTTCGACCGGCTGCGCCGGTGCCTCGGTCGCCGGAGCACTGGCCTGCGGTGCAGCAGCGGCACCCGGCTTCTTCAGACCACCCGGCTTCTTCAGACCGCCGGGCTTCTTGAGTCCACCCTTCGGGGCACCCAGACCACCGGCTGCCGGCGTGGCCGGAGTCGCGGTCTCGGCAGCCGCGGCCGGAGCGGCCCCGCCCGGCTTCTTCAGGCCGCCGGGCTTCTTCAGGCCGCCGGGCTTCTGCAGGCCACCCTTGGGAGCCAGACCACCTGCGGCGGCAGGCTTGGGTGCAGCGGCCGGTGCGGCCGCGGCCGCCGGTGCGGCAGCCTTGACCGGTTCGGGTTCGGGTTCCGGCTCGGGCTTGGCCTTGGGGATCGGGCCGTGGAAGTTGGTGCCGCGCGTGGTCTCGATGGCCTGGGCGCGCTTGACGCCTTCCAGGATCATCTGGGCCACATCGACGACCTCGACCTTGTCTTCCGTCTCGGTGCCGGCCGTCTGGGCGTCGACACCGTCGGTCAGCATCACGCGGCAGAAGGGGCAGCCGGTCGCGATCAGCTTGGTGTCGCCGTTCTCCGACGATTTGGTGGTCGAGAGCGTGTCGAGCGCCTCGTCGACGCGGTCGACGTTGATGCGCTTGCCGACCTGCTCCTCCATCCACATGCGGGCACCACCGGCGCCACAGCACATCGAGCGCGAGCCGTGACGCGGCATCTCGGTGAGAGTGGAGCCGGAGGCCTCCATCAGTTCACGTGGGGCGTCGTAGATGTCGTTGTGCCGACCCAGGTAGCAGGGGTCGTGGTAGGTGACCTCACGGCCGCCGATCGGGGCGACGGTCACCAGGCGCTTCTCGCGCACCAGCCGGTTGAGCAGCTGGGTGTGGTGGACCACCTCGTACTTGCCGGCGGCGACCTCACCGCCGCCGAGTTCGGCGACCTGCGGGTACTCGTTGTAGATCGCGTTGAAGCAGTGCGCACAGGTCACGACGATCTTGCGGCGCTGCTGCGGGGCGGTGCCGAACAGTTCGTTGAAGGTCTCGATGTTCTGCTGCGCCAGCATCTGGAACAGGAACTCGTTACCGGCGCGGCGGGCCGAGTCGCCGGTGCAGGTCTCGCCCTGGCCCAGGACCATGAAGTCCACGGCGGCGATGTTCAGCAGTTCGGCCACAGCCTTGGTGGTCTTCTTGGCGCGGTCCTCGTAGGCGCCGGCGCAGCCGACCCAGAAGAGGTACTCGTAGCCCTCGAAGGATTCGACGTCCTGGCCGTAGACCGGAACGTGGAAGTCCAGCTCATCGATCCAGGCGGTGCGCTGGGACTGGTTCTGGCCCCACGGGTTGCCCTTGTTCTCCAGGTTCTTGAACAGGCCGGCCAGCTCGGTCGGGAAGTCCGATTCGATCAGAACCTGGTAGCGGCGCATATCGATGAAGTGGTCGATGTGCTCGATGTCGACCGGGCACTGCTCGACGCAGGCACCACAGGTGGTACAGCTCCACAGGGCTTCGGCGTCGATGACGGCGCCGGTGGTGCCCTCGGAGTCGCCGACCAGCTTGCGGTCGGCCATCGCGCGGGCCTCGGCGGGGATCTTGGCCAGGGCGGCCTCGTCCGGGTTTCCGTCGGCGTCGACCAGGCCGACCTCGTTGCCCTCCATGTCCTTCTTGCCGCCGGCGATCAGATAGGGCGCAGCGCCCAGCGCCTGGTCTCGCAGCGACATCATCATCAGCTTGGGCGAGAGCGGCTTGCCGGTGTTCCAGGCCGGGCACTGGCTCTGGCAGCGGCCGCACTCGGTACAGGTGGTGAAATCCAGCAGGCCCTTCCAGCTGAAGTCGTCGATCTTGCCGGCGCCGAACGAGTCGGCGTCGGGATCGGCGTTCTCCATCTCCAGCACCTTGCCGTTGCTGGTCATCGGCTTCAGGGCGCCCAGGGCCGGACGGCCGTCGGACTCACGCTTGAAGAAGATGTTCGGGAAGGCCGAGAAGCGGTGCCAGGCGACGCCCCAGTCGATGTTGTAACCGACCACGGCCAGCCAGATCATGCCGCTCATCAGCTTGATGACGGCGGCGCCGGTGACCCAGTAGGTGGAGCAGCCAGCGAACAGCTCGGCGAAGTAGTGGGTGAAGAACGACGTCCAGATCGGCGGATTCTCCAGGCCGGAGGCGATCTTGAAGGTCTTCACGAAGATCATGCCCAGGCCCTCGATCAGGACCACGAGCTCGACGAAGTAGGCGGCGCGGAAGTCCGAACCGGTGAACCGGGACAGGCGCTTGGGCATCCGCGGGCTGTTGAGCTGGCGGATGATGATCAGGGTGGTGATACCGATGACGGTGCCCAGGCCGAGGATCTCGTCGGCGAAGATGTAGATGTTCCAGGAGCCGATGATGGGCCAGTGGAAGCTCGGGTCGAAGATCTGGCCGTAGGCCTCGAACCAGAAGATGGCACCGAGCAGGAAGCCGAACATGACCAGCCAGTGCGCCCAGCCGACCGTCCGGAACTTCACCATCCGGGTGTGGCCGACGAACTCCTTGAGCATGGTCCACAGGCGTGAGACCGGGTGCGCGAAGCGGTTCTTCTCGACCTTCTCGCCCTGGGCGATCGCGCGGACCATCTGGCCGACGCCCCGCAAGAAGATCGCCCAGCAGAAGAGACTGATGATCGCTGCGATCGTTCCGATCACAACCGTGGTGGTCGTCATGGAAAGTCCCGGCCTTTCTTTCAGGTCACTACCACAGCTCGACGCCGTGCCCACCGGAGGCATCGGCACAAGCCCAGTCGTCTGTTACGGCTTACCGTAGAGGTTCAGCAGTGTTCTCCGCTGCCAAGGTATGCCTAACTCGGCAGGTGAGAACGGCTTGACGCCAGATGTTACCGACGAGTAACCATGGGGATCCAGTGATCCGGGTCCGGTGTGGCGCAGGTCATCGGCCGGCCGTCAGGCGCCGGTGAGCGGCTCCATCTCTTCCAGCTCGATCAGCGCGGTCTCCAGGTGATCGAGCATGCGCTGCAGGCTGGGTACCTGAGCGCGGGCCCCGGCCAGACCGAAGCAGGTCTTGCCGCCGATGCTGGTGATGGTGATGTTGAGGGCTTGACCCTCGACGGGGATGGAGGCCGGATAGCAGCCGTCGAGGCGGGCGCCGTTCCAGTACAGGGGCTCGTCCTGGGCGGGCACGGTGGAGATCACCAGGTTGAACCCCTGCGGGGTGTAGCCGGCGGTGCCGGGCACCAGCGACAGGGCCAGCGGCCAGATGTTGGCTGCCCCCAGGGCCAGCTGCTGCAGCGGCGGCAGGCTGCGCACAACATCCTTGGCGCTGTTGGTGGAGGCGTGGATCTCCCGGACGCGTTCGGCCGGGTCGGGCACGTCGGTGGCCAGCTTCGCCAGGATCGCGGTGACCGAGTTGCCGTGGCTGTGTTCATCGTGCAGGGACACCGGGACCATGGCGACCAGCGAATCGTCGGGCAGGCTGTCGTGCTCGTCGAGGTAGGACCGCAGCGCACCCGAGCACATGGTCAGGATGACGTCGTTGACGGTGATGCCGTGGCGGGCGGCGGCGGCCCGGATCCGCTCGGTCGGCCAGTCCTGGGCGGCGAAGCGGCGGGCCGAGCCGATTGGGACGTTGAGCATGGTCTTGGGTGCGGGCACCATTGGCGGGGCGTAGTTGTCGTCGCGGACGCCGGACAGGGCGACCTTGGCCGCGGCCGGGGCCATGCCGATCACGTCGTCGGCGGTACGCACGACAGTCCCGGCGGTGTCGGTGACCCGGCCCAGCAGGCTCTTCTGCGGTGCGGGCGGACGGGGTTTGCGCTTTCTGCGCAGCTTCTTGTCCCAGAAGGCGGTGCCGGAGCGGTCGTCGGGGTCGGTGGTGAGGAACCGCTGCAGGACGCGCAGGGCGGTGACGCCGTCGACCACCGAGTGGTGGATCTTGGAGAACACGCCCAGCCGGCCGTCGGCCAGGCCCTCGATGATGTGTACCTCCCACATCGGCTTGGACCGGTCGAGCAGCGTGCCGTGGTTGAGGGATACATACCGCAGCAGGTCCAGGATCGCGCCGGGACGGGGCAGGGCGATGCGCCGGACGTGGTAGTCCAGGTCGAGGTCGTCGGCCTGCTGCCAGGCGAGGTAGCCGGCCACGCGCGCCGGGGCGGCGGGCCGCTTGAGGAAGGTCTCGTCGATGTCGGTGGCCGAGACCAGCGCCTCGTGGAGTTCGTCGGCCAGTTCGGCGGCGGTCTGGCCCTCGCGCGGGACAAACAGCTGCAGTCCCCCGACGTGCATCGGCTGGTCGCGGGTCTCGGCGATCAGGAACATCGACTCGGTCGGCGGAATGAGTTTCATCGGGTGTGCGACCTCTTTCGCTGGTGGGAGTTCTCGCTGTTCAGGGGTGTGGCCGAGCGGTGAATTCTAGCGCCGCCGGGAGGGTTCGGGGTTATCCGGGGACGCCGGGGCGATCGACGGGATCTGCTCCAGCTCGACCAGGGCGGCCTCGAAGTGGTCGAGGATGCGCTGCAGCCGGGGCAGCTGGGCGCGGGCGCCGATGACCCCGAGGTTCACCTTGCCGCCGACGGTGGTGACGGTGATGTTCATCGCCAGGCCCTCCATCGCGATGGACACCGGATACGTGCCGTCCAGGCGGGCGCCGTTCCAGTACTGCGGTTCCTCCGGGCCGGGCACACTGGAGATGATCAGGTTGAACCCGCGCGGGGTGTAGTTGACGAAGCCGGGCACCGGCGCGAACGCCAGCGGCCAGACGTTCGCCGCGCCCAGGGCCAGGGACTGCAGCGGCTTGAGTTTGCGGACCACGAGTTTGGCGCTGGTGGTCGAGCGTACGATCTCCTGCAGCCGCTGCGCGGGATCGGCGACGTCGGTGGCCATGCGCACGATGATCGCGGTGACCGCGTTGCCGTCGTCGCCGGGCTGGTCGTGCAGGGAGACCGGCACCATCGCGTTGAGCGACTCTTCCGGCAGCGGCGCCTGGTCGGCCAGGTAGCGGCGCAGTGCGCCCGAGCACATGGCGATCAGGACGTCGTTGAAGGTGACGCGGTGACGACGGGCCACGGCGCGCAGCCGCTCGATCGGCCAGTCCTGGGCGGCGAAGCGACGCGCCGAGCCGATGGGCACGTTCAGCACGGTCGACGGCGCCTGCTGCAGGGGTGCGACGAAGTCTCTGTCGAGCACGCCGACCATCGCGACCTTGGCCGCGGCCGGGGCCAGGCCGATCAGGTCGTCGGCGGTGCTCAGCGCCGAGCCGAGTGCACCGGTGAGGCGCTGGGCCAGGGTCTTGGCCGGTGCGGGTGTGCGCCGGCGGCGTCGTCGCCGGGTGATCTCTTTGTCCCAGAACGCGGTGCCGGTGCGGTCGTCGGGGTCGGGGCTCAGGGTGCGCTGCAGAATGCGCAGCGCGGTGACGCCGTCGGCCAGGGAGTGGTGGATCTTGGTGTACAGGGCGACGCGGCCGTCGGTGAGGCCCTCGATGATGTGGACCTCCCACATCGGGCGCGAGCGGTCGAGCAGCGCGCCGTGGCTGAGGGAGACATAGCGCAGCAGGTTCTTGATGCTGCCCGGGCGGGGCAGGACGATGCGCCGGACGTGGTAGTCGAAGTCGATGTCGTGCGCGTGCTGCCAGGCGGTGTAGCCGGCGATGCTGGCCGGGGAGGCGGGACGTTTGAGGAACAGGTCCTGGATGTCGGTGGCCGCCCGGAAGCGTTCGTAGATCTCTTCGGCCAGTTCTTCGGCGGTCTGGCCCTGCCGCGGAATGAACAGTTGCAGACCGCCCACGTGCATGGGCTGATCGCGGGTTTCGGCGATCAGGAACATGGACTGGGTCACCGGCATGTACTGCACCACTGGGCCGCTCCTCCCCGGGACGGTCGTGCTCGATACCGAGACGACGCGATCGCTGCCGCCATTGTGGCATGGACCACAAGCGGACCGCAGTTCGGGGCGTCGTCACTGCCGTGCGCTGCATCGATGCGAGGGAGGGGCTCAATCGGGTGGCAGTCAATCGGGGGACGATTGTCCGACACGCAACCTTTTCTGATTTACTGTGACACGGCCCACTCTCGGGCTAATCTCAACGCCGTCGGGGGACGCCAGAACCGAATAAAAAGGAACAACAACACATGGCCACCTCTATTAACCGCAGAAACCGCCGACGCCGTAAAGCGGGAGCCCTCGTCGCCGTCGGTGCGTCGGCGGCACTCATGGGCGGAGTGCTGGCACCCGCCGCGCCCGCGCAGGCGGCGCCGCTGTCGATCGGCGACTTCGGGATCCCCGGCATTTCACAAGCTTGTGACGCGGGAGACTCGACGGTCGCGACCGCGGGGAACGGCACCGGTACTCGAACGGCAGACTGTACCCAGGCGAGCCCGTGGCTCCTCGCACAGATCGGCGACGGCCTGCTGGGATTGGTTCTGCCCGACCTTGCCAATGTCATCACCTTGGGTGGCATGAACGGTGCGCTGGCCACCCGCGGACTGGAAGTCGAGGGAGACCCGCGGTTCTGGGATCCCGGCAACAAGACGAACATCTTCATCCCGGGCACTGCGACGATTGCCGGCAGCGGATACTCGACCGCCATCACCCTGTTGGGTGGTGAGTCTAAGGCGAAGGCCGACTACATCATGGCCGGCGCGATCGCACTAGCGGCGACAGGTGGCATCGCCAACGCTGACGCGCTCTTTGGCGTGAGTGTCGCGACTGCAGTGGGTCGCCCCGCATTGCTCTACCATTCGCTCCTCTTCGGAGACATCGGCGCACCGCGCATCGAGAATTCAGCAAAGGCCAAGAGCCTCCCGATGGGCTTCGCCATCGCGAACTCGATGCTGACCCTCGATGAGATGATCGACCCTCTCTACAAGGAGGGCAGCAAGTACTACGTCGACAGGTACCGGACGTCTGCTGTGGCGCTCGGAGGCGTCGCTGCTGCCTTCCATGCGGTAGACGGAAGCCAGGGGGCAGTGTGTACGGCTGTCTATGCCGAAGCCCGGGTGCACGCGGACAAAGTTGGTCAAGACGGTGAAGTGAAGGGGACTCAACGCCAGAACTCCTGCACGAGCGTTCTTTTCATCTTCCAGAAGCAGCAGAACGTCGACGAGTACGGCGGGAACGTCGTCTACGCGATCAAGAACCCGTTCGATATGAATATGGTGTCGCCGTACGGTGACAACATCGCGAACTTCATCGTTGAGCTGCAGAAGATCATCGACGAGGTCGGCTCAGATATGGGACTTCCCTCGGTTCCGGGGCCGGTCATGGAACTGGTGGCCGGGAAGTTCGTGCCGGAGTTCAAGAGCGACATCGTTCGCATCGTCATGACACCGGACGGGCCGAAGTTGGGCTCGGGTCTCGGCGACTTCTTCAGCCGGATCTTTAGCGAGGACGGCATCGGCGGCCTGACTGGCGGCCTCGGCAACCTGTTCAACGGATTCAGTGGCCTGTTCAACCAGACATCCTTCTCTGCCAACCCGGCCGCGCGCTCGGTGAACATGCCGATCACGCTCGCAGATGTTGGCGCTGATCCGATCACTGCTCCGGCGATGTCGAAGACGATCAGCACCTCGACTCCTGCGGAACTGAAGTCCGAAACACAGGGCACCAGCACGGTCGAGCTGTCCACGCTCAGTGGTGACACCGGCACCGACCAGCAGCAGACGACCAAGACGGCGACGCCCGATACGACCCAGCCGGAGCTGAACGTCAGCCCGACCGAGACTCCGTCGACGCCGGACCCGGCGCCTGTGGTCACGGAAACGCCGACCGCGCCGTCGCCCAGCGACCAGGGCAGCGATACTTCGAACCCGTCGTCCGAGTCCGTGAACACCGGCAGTGACAGTGGTTCGGCGACGGCCTCTGAGCCTGAGCTCGCCAGTGTCGGCTAAGTAGTCACCCCGCGACCGTATTCGGTCCGCTTCCCACGACGGGAAGCGGACCGAATGCATCTGGGGCGCCCGGGCATCGTCGGACCTCAACACGACACCGCGCAGTCGACCGAACGCTCCGGACTACCGTGGGCGCGTGACCAGACGACGCCTCGGACTCCTCGCGCTGTGGGCGGTGGTGGCGCTGGAGTTGGCGGTGATCGTCAGTTCGGCGTGGACGCTCGGTGCCGGGGCGGGACGGGTGGTGCAGGCCGACCAGCTCCCGGCCGGCGCCCCGACCACCGCGATCGTGCTGGGCGCTAAGTCCGCCGACGGCGAGCCGGGCACGTACCTGCGCAACCGGCTCGATGTAGCCGTCGACCTGTACCGCAGCGGCCAGGTGGACCGGATCATCGACTCCGGCAACGACTCCGACGATGCAGGCAACGAGGTCCAGGTGATGCGGACCTACCTGCAGGCCCACGGGATACCCGCGCAGCGCATCGTCGACGATCCGGCCGGCCTGAACACCGCGGCGACCTGTCGTCGTGCCGCGACCGAGTTCGGGGTGCACCGCGCGCTGATCGTCACCCAGGGATTTCACGTCGGCCGGGCGGTCGGACTGTGCCGCGCCGAAGGAATCGACGTGGTCGGCGTCATCGCCCCGTGTCAGGGGTGCACGGCGCTGTCGTTGGCTCGCAACTATGTGCGCGAGCCGCTACTGGCCCGCCCGCGCGCGGTCCTGACGGTGCTTACCACCAGCCGGTAGCGCGCTGGATGTCCTTCTCCAGGTAGGGGATCAGACTGCGCACGAAGGCCGTCGTCAGGTGGTGACGGTCGTGCCACACCAGGATGTTGCCGACCACCGCCGGGCAGTAGGTGTCGGTGCACACCGCATTCGAGTAGTCGATGAACGTGACGTTCGGGAACTCCTCGTCGATCGCGTCGGTGGGGCTGACCGGGGAGAGCATCCGCTGGCGGGTCACACCGCACACCTCCGGCTTGCGGCCGGCGGCGATGCAGTCCGGCGGGCTCATCGGCGGGTCCAGACCCCACGGGGTGTCGCGGATGGCGATCACCTTCTGATCGCGGTCGCGGAACTCCTTGAAGATGTCCAGGTAGCCCTCGGGGACGTAGTCGCCGGGGCGGCCGGGGATCGGCCGGGTGCTGGTGGTGAAGACGACGTCGGGCTTGTCCACCTCGAGCCGGTCCATCACCGTCTTGACCCAGTCGTGGCATTCGGTGAGCAGCTCGCCGTTGTATTCGACGACGGCCTCGGTGCTCAGGGCGCAGCCGGCCTTCATGTAGGTGGTCACCTTGAAGCCGTGCTTCTTGCCCAGGGCGTCCAGGGCGGTCATCCAGTGCTCGGAGTGCGAGCCGCCGACCACTGCGATGGTGCGCTCGGCAGAGGTGTCGCCGAACTCGCCCACCCGGATCTCCATGTCACCGAAGTTGGAGAAGTAGCCGATGTGGTTCAGCGGCCAGTCCTCGGCGGCGGCCTCGGGGGAGGGCACCGGCGGGATGGCGGGCACGGAGGCGCCGTCCAGGAAGGCGCGGGCGCCCGGGTACATCCGCGGGTCCAGGTTGGTGGTGTCCACGTGCATGTTCGCCGCGCGCACCTGCCAGTAGACGGCGCTGCTGCCGGCGAACACGGACAGGAACACCAGGACGGCGGCCAGGATCCGGCGGTACTTGCGGCTGAAGTCGCCGCCGCGGCCCACGCGCAGCGGCTTCTCCACCCACTTGGTGCACAGCCACGCGATGATCACCGAGACGATCAGGATCCCGGCGCCCTCGAAGAAGGTGACGTGATCCTTGAACCGCCAGCTCAGGTAGAAGATCAGCAGCGGCCAGTGCCACAGGTACAGCGCGTAGGCGATCGAGCCGAGCCAGACGATCCACGGGTGCGCCAGGATCTTGCCGCCCACCGACAGATCGGCACCGGCCACGGGACTGGGCGCGGTCTGCGAGGAACCGACCCAGATGATCAGCAGGGTGGCGCCCACCGGCACCATCGCCATGATGCCGGGGTACTCCTTGACGCCGGCGATCCAGATACCCGAGGTCGCGATCAGCAGCACACCGACCGCGGTCAGCGCGGTGCGCAGCCAGTTGGGCATCGCCAGGCGCGGCATCCAGATGGCCAGCAGGCCGCCGACAAGCGGCTCCCACAGGCGGGCCACGGTGTCGTAGTAGTTGAACGGCTGGTTGATGCCGTGCCGGTAGTTGGCCCAGGCGAACGAGACCAGGGCCACCGCCAGCAGCGACAGGCCGACGATCCACCGGATGGTGGTGGCCTGCCCGATCACCGGCCAGCGCAGCGCCGCGAGCTTGAGCAGCCCGCCCAGCGCCAGTGCGACCAGCAGCGTCAGGACGAAGAACTGGCCCTGCATGGACATCGACCACAGATGCTGCAGCGGACTGACCGCCGAGTCGGCGGCGCCGTAGTCCTGCGAGGCGAAGGCCAGGTGATAGTTCTGGTAATAGAAGGCCGAGGCGATGGTCTCTTTGCCCAGCGTGCCCCAGCGCGTGGTGGGCATCACCCACCAGACCATCAGCACCACGAACGACAGCAGCAGGAACATGCCCGGGATCAGGCGCATCAGCAGGCGCTTGAACCGCGGCCACGGGTCGACCGCCCGCCGCATCGACACCTGCTGCGGAATGCTGTTGGTGACGTGCTTGAGCAGCGAGGCGACGAAGAAGTATCCCGACAGGGTCAGGAAGACGTCGACGCCGCCGGAGACCCGGCCGAACCACACGTGGAAGACGGCGACCAGGAAGATCGCGATACCGCGCAATCCGTCCAGGTCGAGGCGATAGCCGGAGTTGTATCCGGTGGCCGCGTCCTCATTCGGGGTCGGGTACTCCCGGACCTCCGTGCCGTGCTTTTCTGCTGCCACGACTGACCAATGTAGTCAACGAGGGACCAGAACGCTCATCGACGACGCGCTGATCGCCGCCGCGAACCCGGCCAATTCGACAATTCTTCTGCACCGCTTGGGTGCCGGGGCCAGTATCGAAGGTGCGTCAGCGAGACGTACACCACTTTTCGAACGAGGGAATCTCAGTGAAGACCAAGGCTGCTGTCCTGCGCGGAGTGAACGAGGAATGGAAGATCGAGGAGGTGGAGCTCGGCGATCCGGTCGCCGGTGAGGTTCAGGTCAAGCTGGTCTCCTCCGGGCTGTGCCACTCCGATCACCATTTGCGCACCGGACAGAGTCCGGCCCCGATGCCCGTCGTCGGCGGGCACGAGGGTGCCGGCATCGTCACCAAGGTCGGCCCCGGGGTGACGCGGTTCGCCGAAGGCGACCACGTGGTCACCGCCTTCATCCCGGCGTGCGGTGTCTGCGGTCCGTGTTCGCGCGGTCAGCAGAACATCTGCGACGAGGGCGCCGGACTGCTGACCGGCCTGGCGATCTCCGACAAGACCCACCGGGTCACCAACGACGCCGGCGAAGAGTTCACCCAGATGTGTCTGCTGGGCACCTTCTCGCCCTACATCACCGTCAACCAGGCCTCGCTGGTCAAGATCGAAGACGATATCCCGCTCAAGGAGGCCGCACTGCTGGGCTGCGGTGTCGCCACCGGCTGGGGCAGTGCCACCGAGATCGGCGGCACCAAGGTCGGCGACACCGTGGTGGTGGTCGGTATCGGCGGGGTCGGGATCAACTCGATCCAGGGCGCCAAGGCGGCCGGCGCGCGGTACGTGGTGGCCGTGGACCCGGTGAAGTTCAAGCGGGACATGGCCGAGAAGCTCGGCGCCACCCACGTCTTCGAATCGATGGAGGAGGCGATCCCTGCGGTCGGCGAGATGACCTGGGGCACCATGGCCAACTCGGTGATCCTGACCGTCGGCGAGATGAAGGGCGAGTACATCGCCCCGGCGATGGCGATGACCGGCAAGGGCGGTCAGGTGGTGGTGGTCGGGATGGGCGACTTCCAGGCCATGGACGTGTCGCTGAACCTGTTCGAGATGACGCTGCTGCAAAAGCGCGTGCAGGGCGCCATCTTCGGCGGCGCCGGCCCGCGCACCCAGGTGCCCAAGCTGCTCAACGAATACCGCGCCGGCCAGCTGAACCTGAGCGACCTGGTGACCCAGGAATACCGGCTCGAGGACATCAACAGGGCCTACGACGACATGCTCTCCGGGGAGAACATCCGCGGCATGATCGTGTACGACGAGGCCGACTGGTAGACCGCCGGCCTCTCGGCTCACCCAGCACCGCGGCCCTCCCGGGATCACTCCCGGGAGGGCCGCACTGTGTGCGGGGCCCGGCTGCTGCCGATGCCCCGCAACTCCTTGTGCCGCGTCGCCCCGTGAGTTAAATTAACGAGAACTAAGTAAGTATCTGGTTGGACGACCCACGGGAGGCACAGTGCCAGTCCTGCAAACCGCGATCGATCCCGCTTCCGAGGAGTTCACCGCTCGTCGGGCCGAGTACCTCGAGCGGATCTCGGAGATCGATGCCGAACACGCCAAGGCGGTGGCGGCCGGCGGTCCCCGCTATGTGCAGCGCCATCGCGAGCGCGGCAAACTGCTCGCCCGGGAACGCATCGAGATGCTCCTCGATCCGGCGGCCCCCTTCATGGAACTGTCGCCGCTGGCGGCCTGGGGCACCGACTTCCACGTGGGCGGCAGCCTGGTCACCGGCATCGGGGTGGTCGAGGGGGTCGAGTGCGCGATCCTGGCCCACGAGCCGACGGTGAAGGGCGGTACCGGCAACCCGTATTCGGTCCGCAAGTTCCTGCGCCTGTTCGACATCGCCAAAGAGAACAATCTGCCGCTGATCTGCCTGGTCGAGTCCGGCGGCGCCGATCTGCCGACCCAGAGCGAGATCTTTGTGCCGGGCGGCCGCCAGTTCCGGGACCTGACCGAGGCCTCGGCGTCGGGGCGACCGGTGATCTCGCTGGTCTTCGGAAACTCCACGGCCGGCGGCGCCTATGTGCCGGGCATGTCCGACTACACCGTGATGGTCAAGGAAGGGGCGAAGGTCTTCCTCGCCGGACCGCCGCTGGTCAAGATGGCCACCGGTGAGGTCTCCGACGACGAGTCCCTCGGCGGGGCAGAGATGCACGCGCGCACCTCGGGGCTGGCGGACTATCTCGCGGTCGACGAGATGGACGCGATCCGGATCGGCCGGCAGATCGTCTCCCGGCTCAACTGGCGCAAGGCCGGCCCGGAGCCGTCGTTGCCGGCCGATCCGCCGGTGCACCCGATCCAGGATCTGCCCGGCATCGTGCCGGTGGACATCAAACAGCCCTTCGATCCGCTCGAGGTGATCGGCCGCCTGGTCGACGGCTCGCGGTTCGACGAGTTCAAGCCGCTCTACGGCACCAGTCTGGTCACCGGATGGGCGTCGATCCAGGGTTATCCGGTCGGCATCCTGGCCAATGCGCGGGGGATCCTCTTCAGCGAAGAGTCGCAGAAGGCGGCCCAGTTCATCCAGCTGGCCAACCAGATCGATGTCCCGCTGGTATTCCTGCAGAACGTCACCGGCTTCATGGTCGGCAAGGAGTACGAGCAGAACGGCATCATCAAACACGGGGCGATGATGATCAACGCCGTCTCCAACTCGCGAGTGCCGCACCTGACCATCAACATGGGTGCCTCGTACGGGGCCGGCAACTACGGCATGTGCGGGCGGGCGTACGGTCCGCGCTTCCTGTTCTCCTGGCCGAACTCCAAAACGGCCGTCATGGGCGGGCAGCAGCTGGCCGGGGTGATGTCGATCGTGGCCAGGCAGGCTGCTGCTGCGCGCGGCGTCGAGTTCGACGAGGCCGCCGATACGGCGCTGCGCGAGAAGATCGAAACCCAGATCGACACCGAATCGATCGCGCCGTTCATGTCGGGGAAGGTCTACGACGACGGCATCATCGACCCCCGCGATACGCGCACGATCCTCGGCTACTGCCTGTCCATCGTCAGCAATCAATCGATCGAGGGCGTCAAGAACGCCTTCGGCGTCTTCAGGATGTGACCGCATGATCAACCGTGTTCTCGTGGCCAACCGCGGAGAGATCGCTCGCCGCGTGTTCCACACATGCCGCCGCAGCGGGATCGGCACCGTGGCCGTGGCGTCGACCGCCGACCGCTGCGCCCCGCATGCCCGCGAAGCCGATGTCGTCGTCGAACTTCCCGGAGCGGCGCCGGCCGAGACCTATCTGCGCGGGGACCTGATCATCGAGGCCGCCGGGCGGGTGGGCGCCGACGCGGTCCACCCCGGCTACGGCTTCCTGTCGGAGAACGCCGCCTTCGCCCGGCAGGTGCTCGACGCGGGGCTGACCTGGATCGGACCGCCGCCCGAGGCCATCGAGCTGATGGGGTCGAAAGTGGAGTCCAAGCGGCTGATGGACCAGGCCGGGGTGCCCGTCCTCGGCGAACTCGACCCCGAAACGATCACCGAGGAGCAGCTGCCGGTGCTGGTGAAGGCCTCGGCCGGCGGCGGCGGACGAGGTATGCGGATCGTCCACACACTCGCCGAACTCCCCGAGGCGGTCGCCGCCGCCAGCGCGGAGGCGGCCTCGGCGTTCGGTGATCCCGCCGTGTTCTGCGAGCAGTACATCGCCACCGGCCGCCACATCGAGGTGCAGATCCTCGCCGATCGGCACGGAAACGTCTGGCCGCTGGGGGAGCGGGAGTGCTCCATCCAGCGCCGCCACCAGAAGGTGCTCGAAGAGGCGCCGTCGCCGATGGTCGACACCCCGATGCGCCAGCGCCTGTGCGAGGCGGCGGTGCTGGCGGCCCACGCCGTCGACTACGTCGGCGCCGGCACCGTCGAGTTCCTCGCCGATGACCGCGGCGACTTCTTCTTCCTGGAGATGAACACGCGACTGCAGGTGGAGCACCCGGTCACCGAATGCGTCACCGGAGTGGACCTGGTCGCCTGGCAGCTGCGCATCGCCGAAGGAGCCGAACTGCCCACGACCGAGATCCCCGTCTTCCACGGCCACGCGATCGAGGCCCGGCTGGTGGCCGAGGATCCGTCAAGCGATTGGCTGCCCACCAACGGGCCCATCCACCGGTTCGAGGTGGGCCGCGGCGACACCGAGTTCGCGATCCCGGACTCGCCGGGGCTGCGGGTCGACGGCGGGTTCGGTGCCGGGGACGCGGTGAGCGTGCACTACGACGCCATGCTCGCCAAGGTGATCGCCTGGGCGCCCACCCGCGCCGAGGCCGCCCGGTTGCTGGCCGGGGCGCTGGCCGCAAGCCGGCTGCACGGGCCGGTGACCAACCGGGACCTGCTGGTGCAGGTGCTGCGCCACCCCGAGTTCCTGTCCGGGGACATCGACACCGGGTTCTTCGACCGCGACTCGGCCGCCGGAGTCTTCGAGCCGCTGGCCGGCCCCGCAGCGGTCGGCTACTCGGCCATCGCGGCGGCGCTGGCCCGGGGGATGGAATACCGCGCCCACGCGACCGTCGCGGCGATGATGCCCCCGGCCTGGCGGAACGTGCCGGCCATGCCGCAGCGAACCGAGTTCACCACCTCCGCCGGCGAGGTGGTGGGCGTCGAATACCAGCACACCGGAGAGGGCTTCGTCGCCGGTCTGGCCGGTGCGGACGGCCCGGCGAGCCCCGAGGTGGCCGCCGTCGCCGTCGATGCGGTGGACCTGGTGATCGACGGAGCGCGCTACCGGTTCCAGGTGGCCTTCACCGGCGACCGCGTCGACGTCGACTCGCCGTTCGGCAGCGTGGTGCTCGGCTCGGTACCACGCTTTCGCGACCCGCAGCTGGAACGCGCGGCGGGTTCGCTGATCGCCCCGATGCCGGCGATGGTCACCGCGGTGCTCGTCACGCAGGGCGACACGGTCACCGCCGGCGACCCCGTCGTGGTGCTCGAGGCGATGAAGATGCAGCACACCGTTGCTGCTCCGCAGGACGGTGTGGTCTCGGCCGTCAACGTTGCGGCAGGACAGCAGATCGAGACCGACCACATCCTCGTCGTGATCGACGATTCACCGGAAGGCGATGCGCCATGACCGCAGCAACCACGATCCCCGAAGGCTTCCAGCAACACGTCGCCGAACGCCCCGACGACTCCGCCCTGCGCGATGTCGGCGCCGAGGGCCTGACCTGGCGCGAATACGGTGAGCAGGTCGCACGGATCTGCGGCGGTCTGGCGGCGCTGGGCCTGCGCCGCGGAGACACGCTCGCGACGATGCTCGCCAACCGATCCGAGCACGCCCTGGTCGAGATGGGCGCCAACCACCTGGGCGTGACGACCTTCTCGATCTACAACACGAGCTCGCCGGAACAGATCGCCTTCATGCTCTCGGACTCCGGGGCCAAAGTGGTGGTCGTGGAGGAGCAGTTCGCCGACAACGTGCGGGCAGCCGGGGTCGACCTGACGATTCTGGTGCTCGAGGACGGCGACGTCGACCGGTTGGCCCCCGAGCCGGACTTCGACTTCGCGTCGACCTGGCGTGCGGTACAGCCCGAGGACCTGCTCTGCCTGATCTACACCTCCGGTACCACCGGTCAGCCCAAGGGCGTCGAACACACCCATCGCAACTTCGTGGAGATGGCCAAGTCGATCACCGCCCGGTTCCCGGTCGGCACCGACGACCGCGCCATCTCGTACCTGCCGACCGCGCACCTGGCCGACCGCGGAGTTCTCTACTACACGCATTCGCTCTACGGTGCCGAGATCACCATGTGTCCCGATGTCGCGCAGCTCGGCGCGGCGCTGGCCGAGGTGCACCCGACCACCTTCGCCGCCGTTCCCCGGGTGTGGGAGAAACTGAAGCTGGCGGTGGAGGCGGCGTTGCGCGCCGATCCGGCGATGGCGGCCGCCTTCGACTCCGGAGACGAGACTGTGCT
This sequence comes from Gordonia hirsuta DSM 44140 = NBRC 16056, assembly GCF_000333015.1. GTDB lineage: Bacteria > Actinomycetota > Actinomycetes > Mycobacteriales > Mycobacteriaceae > Gordonia > Gordonia hirsuta. The sequence continues at coordinate 33,070 of NZ_BANT01000036.1, forward strand.
GGCGGCGGTCCGGGCCAAGCTGGGCTTCGACCAGCTGCGGTGGGCGCTGTCGGGGTCGGCGACGCTGAACCGCGAGATCCTCGGTTTCTTCAACAAGATCGGCGTACCGACCACCGATCTGTGGGGCATGTCGGAGATCGGTATCGCCACGGCCGCGCCGATCGGCGAGGCCAAGCCGGGCACCGTCGGCACCGCGATGCGCGGGTACGAGATGAAGCTGGCCGACGACGGCGAGCTGCTCGTGCGCTCGGACTTTTTGATGGTCGGCTACCGCAATGCGCCGGAGAAGACGGCCGAGGCCTTCGACGCCGAGGGCTGGCTGCGCACCGGTGACATCTTCACCGTCGACGACGAGGGCTACTACACGATCATCGACAAGAAGAAGGAGCTCATCATCAACTCCGGCGGCAAGAACATGTCGCCGGCCAACATCGAGGGCGCCGTGCGCGATGCGTCCCGGCTGATCGGCCCGATGATCGCCTACGGCGATAACCGCCCGTACAACGTCGCCCTGATCACCGTGGAACCCTCGGTGGCAGAGGAGCTCGGCATCACCACCGCGGTCGATGAGCTCAACACCGATCCGGTCGTCGTCGACCTGGTGCGCCGCGCCGTGGCCGACGGCAACGCCCGGCTGTCCCGCGTCGAGCAGATCAAGCGGTTCAAGATCATGCCCGCCGTCTGGGAGCCCGGCACACCGCTGGTGACCCCGACCGGAAAGCTCAAGCGCAATGTCGTGCACGCCGAATACGCCGCCGACATCGACGATCTCTATGCCGCACAGCCCGGCGCGGATGTGTACGAACCGCTCGGTGAGGCGGCATGAGCGCCGTCCTGGTCGAGGAGGCCGGCGGTGTGCTGACGGTGACCATCAACCGTCCCGACCAGCGCAATGCCCTCTCGCAGGAGGTGGTCGGCGGGATCGCCGAGGCAATCGAGACGGCGCGCCGAGCGGCCGGCCGGATCCGGGTGTTCGTGCTCCGCGGCGCCGGCGGCACCTTCTGTGCCGGCGGCGATCTCAAGGAGTTCAAAGCCATGTTCCAGGACGACCGGGCATCCGGTTCGCAGCCGGAGCGGCTGGCCGAGGCCGCACAGATCAACCGGGCCGGGGGTGAGCTGTTCGCCGGGCTCGCCGCGTTGCCGTGTGTGGTCATCGCCGCGGTCGACGGTGCGGCCGTCGGCGGTGGTTTCGGGCTGGCGGCCGCGGCCGACATCACCGTGGCCACCCGCAGCGCACGTTTCTCGATGTCGGAGACCCGCCTTGGACTGCTCCCGGCGCAGATCACGCCGATCGTGGCCGCCCGGGTGGGTACCCATCACACCCGGCGCCTGTCGGTGACCGCGGCCCGCATCGGTGCCGACGAGGCGTTCCGGATCGGCCTGGTCGATCAGATCGTCGACGACGGTGCGCTCGGCGAGGCGGTGCAGTCCCAGGTCGGGCAGGTGCTGGCGTGTGCGCCGCAGGCGAATGCCGCGGTGAAGAGGTTCCTGGCCGAACTTCCGGACATCCCCGAAGAAGCGGTCCGCGATCACGCCGCCGGACTGTTCGCCGAAGCGATGCGGGGCGAGGAGGCCAGGTCCGGACTGCGGGCGTTCATCGAGGGCACGGCGCCGATGTGGCGGGCCGGATGAGTGCCGCGGCGCAGGGGCCGCCGGTGCAGCTGACGATCTCCGACGGTCTGGGCGTGATCACGCTGGCGCGCGGCGACAAATCCAATGCCATCGACGAGGCGCTGGCCGCGGCACTGCTCGAGGCGGTCTCTGCCTGCGCCGATCCGGACTCGGGTGTGCGGGCGGTGCTGCTGCGCGGGGACGGACCACACTTCTGCGCCGGCGGCCAGGTCGCAGACCTGCTGGTCGAACCGGCTGCGGCGGCGGCCCTGGCCGACCGCCTGGTCACCCGGCTGAATGCGGCGGTGCAGATGCTCGTCGAACTGCCGGTCCCCGTGGTCGCGGCCGTGCAGGGCTTCGCCGTCGGCGGCGGCCTGGGACTGGTCTGTGCCGCCGATGTCGTGGTGGCCGGGGCATCCGCCCGCTTCATCTCCGGCTTCACCCGGATCGGACTGGCACCGGACTGCGGGGTCTCGGCGACGCTGGCGCCGATCGTCGGGCGCGGTCTGGCGCGCGACATGGTGCTGACGAACCGCGTCATCGACGCCGCCGAGGCACAGCGAGTCGGACTGGTCTCCCGGGTGGTGGCCGACGGCGACCTCGCCGAGACCGCGCAGACGCTGGCGAGTGGTCTTGCCCGCGGTCCGGCGCAGGCGCTCGCCGAATCCAAACGGATGCTCCGCGACAGCGGCGCCTCCCTCCCCGAGCGGCTCGACGACGAGGCCGCAACCCTGTCCCGGTTGTGTCGCAGCGCCGATGCTCGAGAAGGCATCGACGCGCAGTTCAGCCGGCGCCCACCGGAGTTCACCGGTTCGGCGGGCTGACGCACACTCGGCCGCCGACGCGGATGCAATAGGCTGAGGCACGCTGATCTGTGGTGCCATGCCGCACTCGGTCCCTGAGGCAGCCGGCACCGCAGATCCTCAAGGCAGAGAGTGGAGAACACCGTGAGTCGACCGTCGGGGAACACGGCCAAGCCCGGGCGGGCGCCCGGGCGCCCCAAAGCGTCCGAGGGTCTGGACACCCGGGCGGATCTGATCAAGGTGTCGCGGGAGCTGTTCGCCGCCCAGGGATATGCCGGCACCTCGGTGTCGGAGATCGGCCCGCGCGCAGGTGTGAGCGTCCCCGTGCTGTACCAGCGCTTCGGCAACAAGGCAGGGCTGTTCGTCGCCGTGGCCGAAGACGTGTACGGGCTGGGCATCACGCGCCTGAACGAGGCGATCGACGGAATCACCGACTTCGACGAGGCGGTCAGTGCCGCGCTGCGCGAATTCGCGGGTCTCTATGCGATGGACCCGTCGCTGGCGGCGATGGTGGTCACCGTCCTGGTCGAAGCCGAACGCAACGAAGAACTGGGCCCCCGGCTCCGACCGATGCTGCGGGAGCTGCGCCAGTTCGCCGACCGGTTGGCGGCCCTGGCACCGGCGGAACGACTCAACGGAGACGAGGGCCGCCGCGATCTGTCGCGTTCCCTCGTCGCCGTCATGAGCGGGTTGATGGTCTCCTCGATGAGTATGAATCGCGCCGAGGATTACGAGCGTCTGGTCGAAGCCACCCGGCGGCTGCTGGTCAGTCGCTGAGCAGCGCCGCCGGGACGTCGACCCGGCGGGCGAGCAGCCACTCGGCCAGCCCCTTGGCCTGCGGGTCGAAGCGCGCGTTGTAGGCGACCCCCTCACCGAGCAGGCCCTCGATCACGAAATTGAGGGCGCGCAGGTTCGGCAGCACCGCGCGCTGGATCGGCAGATCGGCCGTCTCGGGCAGAAGTTCGCGGATCCGCTCGACCGTCATCGCGTTGACCAGCCAGGTCCACTGGTCGTCGGTGCGAACCCACACGCCGATATTCGCGTGCGGCCCCTTATCGCCGGACCGGGCCAGCGCGATCTCACCCAGCTCGATGTGCCGGGACGGCCCCGGCGCGGTGGCGGCGGGAATCGGGGGTGCGGTGACGTCGGCGAGAGCCCGGGTGGTCGGGGTCGGCGGGACGGCCACCCGGGTGCCGTCGTGCAGGACCGCGGTGTGCTCAGGCAGGGCCGCATCGACATAACCGGCGGTGAACACCCCGTACGGCGACGCCTCCCTGGGCGGACTCGACAGGAAGAACCCGGGGTAGCCGGCCAGCGCCAGCTCCACCGCGGTGCCCGAGAACAGGCGGCCCACCTTCTTCGGATCGGTATCGCGGACGACGCACCGCAGGGTCGCCGCCGCCCGCTCCTCGGTGTCGGCGTCGGGGGTGTCGGTGCGCGCGAGGTCCCATTCGAGTTGCGCGGGCCGGACGGGCAACCACTGCTCCAGCTGCCGCCGGGTCAACGCCGCCTTCTCCTCGATGTGCCGGCCGACGAGCATGAACGCCATCTCGTTGCGGAAACCGCCGAGGCGGGTGAGCGAGACCTTCAGCTGCGGCGGCGGCGCCTCACCGCCGATCCCGGACAGCCGGACCCGATCGGGGCCGTCGTCGGTCACCGCGATGGTGTCGAAGCGGGCGGTCGCATCGGGTCCGGCGTACCGGGCGGTCTGGATCTCGTAGAGGAGCTGGGCGGTCACGGTGTCGACGGTCACCGCACCGCCGGTGCCCGCGTGTTTGGTGATCACGCAGGATCCGTCGGCGGACACCTCGGCGATGGGGAAGCCGGGCCTGGACAGATCCGCGATCTCGGTGAACGCGGAGAAGTTCCCGCCCGTGGCCTGCGTGCTGCATTCGATGACATGACCGGCGACCATCGCCCCGGCGAGCGCGTCGAAATCCTCGCGGCCCCACCCGAAGTGAGCGGCTGCCGGGCCGACGACCAGGGACGCATCGGTGATCCGGCCCGTCACGACGACGTCGGCGCCGGCGCGCAGGCACTCGGCGATGCCCCAGGCGCCCAGGTAGGCGTTGGCCGCCAGCGGCTGGCCGAGCCCGAGTTCGGCGGCGCGGTCGGTGAGATCGTCACCTTCGATATGAGCGATCCGGGCGGGTACGTCGAGTTCGGCTGCCAGGTCGCGGAGTCGGGCGGCCAGACCCGCGGGGTTCATGCCGCCCGCGTTCACCACGATCTGCACGTTCTTCGCATACGCGGCGGCCAGGGACTGGCGCATCTGGGCGAGGAAGGTCTTGGCGTAACCGAGAGCGGGGTCCTTGGCGCGGTCGCGGGCCAGGATCAGCATGGTCAGCTCGGCGAGGTAATCACCGGTCAGGACGTCGACATCGCCGCCGTCGAGCATTTCTTGCAGTGCGCTGTGCCGCTCTCCGTAGAACCCGGAGAAGTTTCCGATGCGGATGACCTCGGGGGAAGCAGACAGTGGACGGGTGGATCGGGGGCGGGGGAGGGTCATGAACGTGCTCCTTCGGATTCGAGACTCATCCAGTCGCGGCGCAGCATGCCGAAGCCGGCCAGACCGAAGCCGCCGTCGACCACGATCTGACTGCCGGTGACGTAGCCGCCCAGCGGGGACGCCAGGATCGCGGCCATCACACCGATGTCGGCGGTGGTGCCGAAGCGGCCCAGGGGCACCGCTTGGCGCCATTGCTCGGCCCCCACTTCCGCGGAGAGACGCTCGACGCCCTCGGTTCCGGCGATGGGTCCGGGAACCACCGTGTTCACGCGGATTCCGTACTGCCCCCACTCCAGGGCCAGGTTCTTCATGAGATTCTCGATGCCCGCTTTCGCCGCACCGGCATGAGCCTGGTTCGGCGTCGGGCAGTACGCCTGACCGGCCGACACGAACAGGATCGAGCCGGAGGTCTCGGCGAGTTGCGCGAAGGCGGCGTGCGCGGTGTTGAAGCTGCCGAGCAGATCGATGTCGATCACCGTCTTGAAACCGTTGGCGCTGATCTTCTCGGCGGGGGCGTTGAAGTTGCCGGCTGCCCCGGCGATGACCGCCGAGACGGGCCCGAATCTCGATTCGGTGAGGGCCAGCGCGGCGGTCAGGGCGTCGTGATCGCGGACGTCGGCGACCGCGTACAGCGCGTCCGCACCGAGGTCGCGCAGCCGGGCGGTGGCGGCGACGAGTTTGTCTTCGGTGCGTCCGCAGATCGCGACCTTGGCGCCGGTCCGGGCGAAGGTCTCGGCGATACCGAGATTGATTCCGCTGCCACCGCCGGTCACGAAGACGGTGCTGCCCCGGTGCAGAGACGAGGAGAGGAGGTCGAGGAGTTCAGGCATGAGTGATCGGGTGCTTTCAGTCGATCGGCGGTCAGTACGACTTCGGCAGTCCGAGCATGTGCTCGGAAACGAAGTTCAGGACCATATCGGCGCTGACGGGTGCGGTGCGCATGAGCCGGGCCATCCACCACATGTCCGAGATTCCGTATTCGAGGGCGAAGCCGTTGCCGCCGTGCGTCTGGATCGAGGCGTCGACGCTGTGAATCGCGGCTTCGGCCGACGAGTACTTGGCGATGTTGGAGGCTTCGCCGACACCGGGCGCGCCGGCATCGCACAGGACGGCCGCCTTGCTCGTCATCAGCCGGGACAGCTCGAGTTCGATGCGGGCCTTGGCCAGGCGGTGGGCGACCGCCTGGTGGGCGCCGATCGGGGTCTTCCACACGGTGCGTTCGCGCGCGTAGGCGGCGGCTTTGTCCAGGGCGCGCCGGGCGATGCCGTTCTCGATCCCGGCGATGATGATCCGCTCGGGGTTGAGGCCGTCGAACACCGCCCGCAGACCGCCGCGTTCGCCGCCGATCAGCCGGTCGGCGGAGATCTCGACGTTGTCGAAGAACAGTTGCCATTGCTTGTCGGCGCCGATGAACGGCATGGGGATCGGCGTGCGGGTGAATCCCGGTGCGTCGACGTCGACGATGCACAGGCACGGAACGCCGAGTTCGCCGTCCTCCTCGCGGAAGCGCGCGACGACCAGCACCGACTCGGCGGACTCCACACCGGAGATGAAGACCTTCTGGCCGGAGAGGCGGTAGCCGTCGCCGTCCCGCTGCAAGCTGGTGCGCAGATTGTGGGAGTTGCTGCCGGCATCGGATTCGGTGATGGCGAAGGCGATGGTCGAGCTGCCGTCGGCGATCCCGGGCAGCCAGCGCTGCTTCTGCTCGGGGGTGCCGTGCGCGCTGATGACCGATCCGGTGATGGCGGAGGAGACGACGAGCATCACCAAGGCGGTTCCGGCCGCCGCGGTTTCTTCGGCCACGAGCGTCAGGCCGCGCATGCCCATTCCGCCGCCGCCCCATTCTTCGGCGAGGTTGAGGCCGATGAATCCGGCGTCGCCGAGGGCCTGCCACAGCTCCGTCGGCGGCCGGTCTTCGTCGTGGCAGCGCCGGGCGTAGTCGTCGCCGAAGGAGGCGCAGATCCGGCGGACGGCCTCGCGGATCTGCCGATCGTCGTCGGATTCGATGAGCGGGAGGTCGGTGGAGGCGGAGTCGGTCATGGGGTCGCCCTTCTGGTTGGTGGGGTCGGTGGCGCCGGTCGAGCGGCGCGCTCGGGGCTTCGGCGAATTCGTCGGAGTCTGGAGCGCTGTCATAATATTAAGTTAACGATAGCTAATTTAGATGGCTCGAAGAGGCTTGGCAAGAGGGACCGGCTGCAATGCTCGCCCTCCCGTCACAGCACTGCGGCCCTCCCGAGATCACTCTCGGGAGGGCCGCGCTGGAAGGCGCCGGAAGCGGATCCGGCCGGGTCGTCAGCCCTGCGGCTGCGTCTTGCATGCGGGGTCCGCGCCACTCGGGTCCGCGGCACTCGGATCCATGCCCGGCGCCTCGTCGCGGGTGTCCAGGCGGTGTGCGTATGCCACGCCCAGACCCAGCAGCACCAGTCCGACCACGATGAAGGCGATCACCCGGAACAGTCCGGCCAGGGCGGCCAGGTCGAACAGGAACAGCTTCGCCACGGCCGCCCCGATCACCAGCAGCCCAGCCGAGAGCACCGCGGTGCGGGCCGCGCCGGCCAGAGTGCGGGCCCACAACAGTGCGGCGGCGCCGGCGGCGACGAAGATCAGGGTCGCGCACAGGTGCCCGGCGCGGAATCCGTCGAGGCTGCCGCCGGTCACGGCCGTGGCGGCGCTGACGCAGAAGACGTTGACCAGAACCAGTCCGGCCACTCCGGCGATGACGACGAGCCGGGTGGAGTCGGTGTCGGTGTGGGGGAACCACACCGCGGTCAGCACTGCCACGGCGGCCAGTGCGATCAGGGCGGCGACCATCAGGCGGATCCGGGACGAACCGTCCAGACCGTCGGCGGCCAGCAGCTGGATCGAGGCCGGCTCCACCAGCGCCAGCAGTCCGGTGGCCAGGGCGATCAGGCCGAGGATACGCAGCGCCGTCGCCATCGAGGTGACGTAGTGGGCGCCCACCCCCAGCGCCAGGGCGGTGCCCAAGACGCTGATGGTGAGCAACTGACCGTCGCCGGTGGCCGCGACGGCGGCCAGCCCGGCGATGATCGCACCGGTGAGCCAGATGGTGCGGACGTCGCTGCCGGCACCGGCGAGGACCGGTCCGGCGACGGTGAGCGCCAGCAGGACCACGGCGGCTCCGCTCAGCAGCGCCGTGCTCACGGTCGCGCTCAGCACGGCGGCGGCGGCGAAGAGGGCCAGTAGCGGGATCAGCCCGGTCAGCGCGAGCTGGACCGGCTGCGAACTGGTGCGCAGCAGCGCCAGCGACGAGCCGGCGGCCAGCACGAAGGCCGCGGACAGCGCGGTCGCATACGCTGCGACCTGGCCGTCGGGCAGCCGGGTGGCGGCCAGCGCGGCCAGCGGCAGAACGGTGGCCACGGTGTTGACCAGGAACAGGACCGGCCAGTCCCGGCCGAGCTGCACCGCCAGGGTCGCCGCGGCGTAGACGAGCATGAACACGATCAGGGTCAGCGTGATCCCACCGGTCAGCACCGGTGACAGTGCGATCAGACCCAGACCGACGGTCACCCCGAGGGCCTGATTGTCCCAACGGCCCGCGACGGCGAAACCGCCTGCGGCGAGGATTCCGGTGAGTATCAGGGCGGCGATCACCGGGAGCCAGTGGTAGATGTTGGCCGCGGCCAGCACGCAGAACAGTGCCGTCACCACGCCGGTGGCGAAGACCGCGGCTGCGACGGTGCGTCGTTGCCGATCACGTCCGGCCCGCAGACCGGCCGCCGCCAGCGCCGCGGCCAGAGCGACACCGCCGCCCACCCGGATCTCCGGGCGCAGGAGACCGGCCTGGGCGGCCAGAATCAGCAGCAGAACGACGCCGATCAGGGTGATCGCGACACCGGCGAACGCCAGGATCTTGCCCAGGGCACCGCCCTCACCGGTGAGTGGGCGCCGCGGACGCGGTGACCTCGGCGGGCGCGGTGTAGTCGCGTAATGCAACAGCGGTTGGCTCGACGGCGGGGCTTGAACGAACTGTGGGGCTTGACCGGGCTGCGGGGTCTGTGTGAACTGCGGGGGCGAGGCGAACGGCGGGGTCTGGGGGAACGGTCGGTTCTGGGGGAACGGCTGGGGTGGCATGTGCTGCCAGGGGGACGGGGGCGGGGTGACCGTCGGGGGAGCCAGCGGCGGAGTCGTCGGCTGCGATCCGGCGAGGTCCGGGGTCGCGGTGGACGGGGTCACGGTGGTCGCGGTGGTCGGGGTTGCGAGCATGCCGGCCAGGTCGGCGACGTCGTCGGAAACTTCGTGCAGGTGCGCGGTGAGCTCTTCCAGTCGGTCGCTGATCCGCGCGACGGCGATGACCGGATCGGGTGTGGTGTTCATGTCTTCCAGCTTCGGCGGCGGCGCGGCGTGGCGGATGCGCAGAACTACCTAGATACGCAGAATGACCCGGCCCCACCGGGTGCGCGGATCAGGAGAGCCCGCGGTCGATCGCGTAGCGGGCCAGCTCGACGCGGTTGCGCAGGTGCAGTTTGCGCAGCGTCGCGCCGACGTGGTTCTCCACGGTGCGGGGACTTAGCTGCAGGCGGGCGGCGATCTGTTTGGAGCTCAGCCCCTTGGCCACATACCGCAGCACCTCGGTCTCCCGGTCGGTCAGCACCGGGGTCTCGTCGTCGGGTTCCCGCGCGATCCGGCGATACTCGCCCAGGACCAGACCGGCCAGTCCCGGGGTGAAGACCGCTTTGCCGGCCGCAGTCGCGGTCACCGCGTCGACCAGTTCGGCGCGCCGAGCACTCTTGACCAGGTAGCCGGTCGCCCCGGCCTTGACCGCCTCCAGGACGTCCTCGCGTTCCTCCGACGCCGAGAGCACCAGGATCCGGGACTCCGGAGACACCGCGAGCACTCCGGCGGTGGCCTGTGCGCCGGTGCCGTCGGGCAGTTGCATGTCCATCAGCACCACCTGCGGTTGCACCGCCTTGGCGATCTGGGCGGCCCGCGCCACCCCGTCGGCGGTGGCGACGACGTCGAACCCCTCCTCGGTGAGATCGCGCGCCACACCGTCGCGCCACATCGGGTGGTCGTCGACCACCATCACGCGGATCGCGGGGGTGCCGGTCATCGGGGCGCTCCTTCGGTCGGGACGGTCAACTCCCATTCTGTGCCCGCACCGGGGGCGGACTCCAGTGCCACCGTGCCGCCGAGCGCCTCGATCCGGCCGATGATCGAACCGCTGATCCCCAGCCGCCCCTCGGCGGCGGCCTGGGCGAGCCGGCCGGGCGCGATGCCGGCGCCGTCGTCGCGCACGCTCAGGACCAGCTGCCCGTCGAGGTCTTCCAGCAGCAGAAAGCTGACGGCGCCGGGGCCGGCATGGCGCCGGGTGTTGTCCAGAATGTTGGCGACGGCCGCCAGGATCTCCTGCGCCCTCGCCGGCTCCAGGGGCACCGGGGTCGCCGGGGTGCTGACCGAGACATCCGCCGCGGTCAGCGCGCGCAGGGCCGCGGCCACATCGACCCGTTCGCCGCGCGTACCTGGCTGGGCGGCGGGGACGTCGTTCTCGGCGATCAGCCGGCGCAACCGCTGTTCACCGGTGGCGGCCAGCTCGGCGAGTTCGCCGGTGGGCCCGCCGATCTCGCGGCCGCGCCGGGCGATCAGGGCCAGTGTCTGCAAGACGCCGTCGTGCACCTGGCGGGCCAGCCGCTCGCGTTCGCGGGCCTGTGCGGCGGCCGCGACGGCGGCGCTCAGCTTCCGGTGGGTCAGCCGGGTGCGGGTGGCCGACAGCCCCACAGCCAGCCCGGCCAGCATCAGCAGCAGGAAGGTCGCATTGCGGCCGACGTTGATGAAGATCTGGCCCTTGACGAAGAAGTTCGTCAGCCCGATCACCGCGCCGGCGCCCGCACCGGTCCAGGCACCGGCCAGCAGGGCCGCCGACAGGACGGCATTGGCGCACCACAGCGTGGTGGGCCAGGTCTGATTCGACTCGATCCACGACTCCGAGGCCACCGCCGAGGTGGACAGCATCGCCGCGACGAACACCGTCAGCTCCACGACGACCCACCACCAGCGCCGCCCGAAACCGAGTAGATAGCCGGTCGCCAGGACCGCGTTGACTACGGTCAGGACCGCGAACAGCATCCATGCCAGCGCCGGGCGCATCAGATCGGGGTTGACCGCGATCTGGAAACCGAGCGCATAGAGAAAGGACACCAGCCGGAAGATCTGCGCCCCGCGCCACAGCGGGCCGACCGGATCCACGTCGTCGCGGCGCCGCCACGACTCGGGGAACAGCCGATCCGCCCCCGCGGTCACGGCGATGCGTCCGGTGGTGGCCACGGCGGGGGCTCCGTCTTTTCCGTTCAGCGCCGGCTAGAACTGGCGGTCGGTGAACGACGGCGGCTTCTTGGCCAGCCCCGCCTTGCGGGCGATGGTGTGGTTGCGGCCGGTCAGCAACCGCACCTGCAGGGCCTGCTCCACGGGGAACGAGAGCCGCGAGCCGTTGTACCAGGTCTGCTCGAACAGCGACTTGGCGGCGGCCACCGCATCGGGGGAGCGTTCGCGGACCGCGGCGATGAGCTCCTCGGCGGCGGCGAACGGGTCGTCGTGCACGCCGCTGATCAGGCCGTACTCCAGCGCGGTGGAGGCGTCGAAGGTCTCACCGGTCATGGTCAGCCGCTTGGCGACGTCGATCGTGGTCAGCTGGGCGATACTCGCCGACAGCGACATGTCCGGGATCAGCCCCCAGCGGGCCTCCATGATCGACAGGTCGGCGTCGGGGGTGGCGAACCGGAAGTCTGCGCCCAGGGCGATCTGCAGGCCGCCGCCGTAGCAGTGCCCGGAGATCACCGCGATCACCGGGACCGGGACGTTGCGCCAGGCCCAGCCGGCGGCCTGGAAGTTGTTGGCCGCCGTGCGCCGCTTGGGCACCAGGGCGCGCATGATGCGTCCGCGCTGATCGGCGGTGGAGGCGAAGTCCAGTCCGGAGCAGAAGGAGTCGCCCTCGCCGGCGATCACCACCGCGCGCAGGGAGCGGTCTTTGGCGGCGCGATCGGCCAGCCGGGCGAGCTGGTCGATCATGTCCAGGGTCAGCGCATTGTGTTTGGCCGGCCGGTTCAGTCGCACGTGCGCGACGTCGTCGCGGACCTCGTAGGTGACCTGGTCGGTGGTCTCTGCCGGGGTCATCGGATCAGACCCGCACCGTGCTGCGGCAGACCCCCAGGCCGGTGATCTCGGTGACGACAGTCTGGCCGGCGGCCAGGTACACCGGATCGCCGGTGTGCGGCGGGGTGCCGGTGGCGATCACATCACCGGGCTGCAGATCGGCGAACCGGGCGACGTGGCGGACTACGTGCACCGGATCGAAGTGCAGATCGGCGGTCTGCCCGGACTGCACCTGCGTGCCGTCGACGGTCGCGGTGAGCGTCAGCTGCGGGGCGGTGCCGCCGGTCAGCTCGTCGGGGGTCACCAGCCACGGGCCGGTGGGGGTGCTGCGGTCCCAGATCTGGGCGGTGCCCCAGGCGTCGAACTCGAAGCCCAGATCACGGTCGGCGACGTCGTTGATCACCGTGAAGCCGGCGATCGCCTGGGCGGCGTCGTCGCTTCCGCGGCCGACGGCCGAACCGATGATGATGCCCAGTTCCACATTGGCCTGCATCTTGTGGGCGTCGCGGGGCAGGATCAGCGGATCGTTCGCGCCGATCAGCGCGGAGGAGAACTTGGTCGACAGTCGCGGTGCCTCGGGCACGCTCACCCCGAGGACCCGGTGGTGCTCGCCGTAGTTGTGCGCCACGCAGATCACCTTGGCCGGATCGAGCACCGGCGGGGCGAAGTCGGCGGTGTCGAGGGCGTACCGGGTGCCGTCGGTGGCCGCGGCGGCTTTGGCAAGACCCTGCGGGTCGGCCAGCAGTGCGCCGAGGTCGGGGTAGCCCAGATCGAGCAGGTCGGTGGTGGAATCAGATTCGACGCGTTTGACGGCGTGCGTGGTGTTCCCGGTACGGATCGTCGCCAGATACATGGCTCCATCATCGCACTGCGGCCGGTCCGGTGGGTCCGGGGTGAGCCGGGAGGGTTCTTGGCCGAGCACAACCGTCACGCACGACCGCCCCGGATGTGCACAGGTGTCACCGATCGTCCGGTTCTGTGACGGTCGGGTGCGCTGGTGACGGTTGTGCGTGACGGCTGTGCTCGGGTGCCGGCGGCACGAACCATCCCCACGTGACGAGGATCACGCTAAAGTTCAGCGTATTGCTGTCAACTTTGGGAAGCTTTCCGGGGGGAGTGCGGTTGTACTGATCGAGAAGCTTGAGTGTGAGCGACTCAAGATGGCTTGACGGCAGCGCGCCGGCGTTCTACATCTTGAGTGTGCGGCACTGAAGTTTCTGGAGACCATACAGAAGTCAGGGCCCTCGGCCCGCTGGAAGACAACCGGCCCCATCGGGGCCGTCAACTGGGAGGAACACACATATGTCACGTGCTGTCGGAATCGACCTGGGCACCACCAACTCGGCACTGTCGGTGCTCGAGGGTGGCGAGCCGGTCGTCGTCACCAACGCCGAAGGCTCCCGGACCACTCCGTCCGTCGTCGCCTTCGCTCGCAACGGCGAGGTCCTGGTGGGTCAGCCCGCCAAGAACCAGGCCGTCACCAACGTCGATCGCACCGTGCGTTCGGTCAAGCGCCACATGGGCGAAGACTGGAGCACCGAGATCGACGACAAGAAGTACACGCCGCAGGAGATCAGCGCCCGCACGCTGATGAAGCTCAAGCGCGACGCCGAAGCCTACCTGGGTGAGGACGTCACCGAAGCGGTCATCACCGTGCCGGCCTACTTCAACGACGCTCAGCGTCAGGCCACCAAGGAAGCCGGCCAGATCGCCGGCCTGGAAGTCCTGCGTATCGTCAACGAGCCCACCGCCGCGGCCCTGGCCTACGGCCTGGACAAGGGCGGTAAGGAACAGACCATCCTGGTCTTCGACCTCGGCGGCGGCACCTTCGACGTCTCCCTGCTGGAGATCGGCGACGGTGTGGTCGAGGTCCGTGCCACCTCCGGCGACAACAAGCTCGGCGGCGACGACTGGGACGAGCGCCTGGTCACCTGGCTCGTCGACAAGTTCAAGGCCACCTCGGGCATCGACCTGACCAAGGACAAGATGGCCATGCAGCGTCTGCGTGAGGCTGCCGAGAAGGCCAAGATCGAGCTGTCTGCCAGCCAGAGCACCACGATCAACCTGCCGTACATCACCGTGGACGCGGACAAGAACCCGCTGTTCCTGGACGAGACCCTGACTCGCGCCGAGTTCCAGAAGATCACCCAGGACCTGCTGGACCGCTGCCGCACGCCGTTCGAGGCCGTCATCAAGGACGCCGGCATCAAGGTCGACGACATCGACCAGGTGGTGCTGGTCGGCGGCTCGACCCGTATGCCCGCGGTCAGCGACCTGGTCAAGGATCTGACCAACGGCCGCGAGCCCAACAAGGGCGTGAACCCGGACGAGGTGGTCGCCGTCGGCGCCGCACTGCAGGCCGGTGTCCTCAAGGGCGACGTCAAGGACGTGCTGCTGCTGGACGTGACCCCGCTGAGCCTCGGTATCGAGACCAAGGGCGGCGTCATGCACAAGCTGATCGAGCGGAACACCACCATTCCGACCAAGCGGTCGGAGACCTACACCACCGCTGAGGACAACCAGCCGTCGGTGCAGATCCAGGTGTACCAGGGCGAGCGCGACATCGCGACGCACAACAAGCTGCTCGGCAGCTTCGAACTGGGCGGCATCGCGCCGGCTCCGCAGGGTGTCCCGCAGATCGAGGTGACCTTCGACATCGACGCCAACGGCATCGTGCACGTCACCGCGAAGGACAAGGGCACCGGCAAGGAGAACAGCATCCGGATCCAGGACGGCTCGGGCCTGTCCAAGGACGAGATCGACCGCATGGTCAAGGATGCCGAACTGCATGCCGAGGAGGACCGCAAGCGTCGCGAAGAGGCCGAGACCCGCAACCAGGCCGAGTCCCTGGTCCACCAGACCGAGAAGGTGCTGAAGGACAACGAGGACAAGCTGCCCGCCGACGTCATCAGCGACGTCAAGGGTGCGGTCGAGGAGGCCAACGAGGCGCTCAAGGGCACCGATACGGCCGCCATCCGCAGCGCGATCGAGAAGCTCTCGGAGCGTTCGCAGAAGATGGGTGAGGCGATCTACGCCAACGCCCAGAACGAGGCGCCCGCCGACGCCGCCGGTGGTTCCGGTGACGACGATGTGGTGGACGCCGAGGTGGTGGACGCCGAGGTCGTCGACGATCCGGCGGACGACAAGTGACCCAGCCGTATGCCGGTGAACCCGGTGCGCCCGAAGAGGACGTGACCGTCGAAGCCGAATTCGTCGAGGACGCCGCTGCGGCGGGGGATCAGTCCCCCGCCGCGGGCGGCGGCTCGCCGGAGCAGGCACAGGTGGTCGAACTCACCGAGGCGCTGCAGCGGGAACGAGCTCAATTCCAGAACTTCAAACGGCGCAGTGCCGAGGAGTTCTCGCAGGCCGCAGCCGGAGGTAAGGCCCGGCTGCTGGAGAAGCTGCTGCCACTGCTGGACGATTTCGACCGTGCCCGCGAGCACGGCGATCTGCAGGAGGGGCCGCTCAAGGCCTTCGCCGACAAGCTCGGCGACATCCTGGCCGGCGAGCAACTGGTCCGATTCGGGGCTCCGGGGGAGGAATTCAACCCCGAGCGTCACGAAGCGATCCAGAATGAGGGAAGTGGCGTCGATCCGGTGATCGGGACGGTGTTCCGTCCCGGCTATCAGGTCGGCGACAAGGTGATCCGGTCGGCGATGGTCATCGTCACCGATCGCGATCCGGCGGCGCCCGGCGCCGCGAACACCGAAGACGCGTGATGGCACCGGGTGCGGATCTGTGGGCGCGAAGGCGCCGATCCGCACCCGGTCTCCGCGCACGAGAGACTTTTACGCCCGCACCGGGCGAGCAGAACTGAATACCGGCAAGACTGGACTGACAAGACTGAAAACTGACACGAACAACTTCGACACGAACAACAAGGAGGTGACGCCGGAATGGCGGTACAACGCGAATGGCTCGACCGAGACTTCTACGCCGATCTAGGCGTCGCTTCGGATGCATCGGCGGCCGACATCAAGAAGGCCTACCGGAAACTCGCAGCCCAGCTGCACCCGGACCGCAACCCCGGCGACACCGCCGCAGAGGAGCGCTTCAAGAAGGTCTCCGAGGCCAACAGCGTGCTGTCCGATGCAACGAAGCGCAAAGAGTACGACGAGGCTCGTGCGCTGATGGCCAGTGGCCGCTACCGCGGTGGCGGCGGCGACCCGTTCGGCGGCGCCGGCGGTTTCACCGCGCGGCCCGGCGGAGGCGGCTACACCACCACCGGTGGCTTCGATATCGGCGACCTGGGCGACCTGTTCGGCGCCGGCGGCGGGGGCGGCGGTGCCGGCTTCGACATCGGCGACCTGTTCGGTGGCATGGGCCGCAGCCGCGGTCGGGCCGCCCAGCAACCCCAGCGACCGCGCCGCGGCAACGATCTGCAGGCCGAGACTACGCTGGCCTTCCGCGACGCGGTCAAGGGCAACACCATCCGGCTGGAGGTGACCAGCCCGTCGCCGTGCACGTCGTGCCACGGCAGCGGCGCCAAGGCCGGCACCAGTCCGCGGACCTGTACCGCATGCAACGGCAGCGGCTTCATTCAGCGGGATCAGGGGCACTTCGGCTTCGCCGAACCCGACCCCGAATGCCAGGGCACCGGCACCCGGATCGACGAGCCGTGCCCGGACTGCTCCGGCAGCGGCGTGCAGGTGCGCAAGCGGACCATCAACGTCAAGATTCCGGTGGGCGTCGAGGACGGGCAGCGTATCCGGCTGACCGGGCAGGGCGAAGCCGGTCAGCGGGGCACCCCCTCGGGTGACCTGTACGTGACGGTCCATGTGACCCCCGATCCGCTGTTCACCCGGTCGGGGAACGATCTCAAACTGACCCTGCCGGTGAGCTTCTCCGAGCTGGTGCTCGGAGCCACGGTCTCGGTCCCGACCCTCGACGGCAAGGTGGGCGTCAAGATTCCGCCGCACACCGCCGACGGCCGGGTCCTGCGGCTCAAGGGCCGCGGGGTGCCCAAGCGTGCCGGCGGTGCCGGCGACCTGCTGGTGACCGTCAAGGTGGCGGTGCCGCCCAAGTTGGACGAGGCCGCGCTCGATGCCATGAAGGCATACGCGGAGGCCGAGAAGGCCGACGGCTTCGACCCGCGGGCGGGCTGGGGACGGTGACGCATCATGCGCGAGAAAGAGCGAGATGACACAGCCACCTACCTGATCTCGGTGGCGGCAGAGTTGTCGGGCATGCACGCGCAGACCCTGCGGACCTACGACCGGCTGGGTCTGGTGACCCCGCAGCGCACCAGCGGCGGTGGCCGCCGGTACTCACCGCGCGACGTTGCCCGGCTCCGGGAGATCCAACGCCTGTCGCAGGACGAGGGCGTCAACCTGGCCGGGATCAAGAGGATCATCGCGCTGAGCGATGAACTCGAGCAGCTGCACCGCAAGGTCGCCGAGCTGAACCGGCGGACGACCGGGAACGGCGGCGAGGTGGTGCACGTGCAGCGATCTAATTCGGTGGTCGTGTGGGAGCCGCGTCAGCGACGCCGACGCGCCTGAACCACGACGAGGAACACGAGGAGAGGGCCTCACCCCGGTGACGGGGTGGGGCCCTCACTTCGTGGGGTCGTCGTAGGTGCGGTGGGGCAGATCACTGGTCTGGCCGGGATGGTTTGACGAGGAGGAGCCGTTGAACGGACACATGAGCACCCCTGTTTCGACCCGTGTCGAGCCCCTGATCGACGATGCTGCGCAGGACGTGCTGTTCCGGCAGGCACGCACCGCCAACGCCTTCACCGACGAGCCGGTGACCGACGAACAGATCGAGGCGATCTACGACCTGGTCAAGTGGGCGCCGACGGCGATGAACTCCCAGCCGCTGCGCGTGGTCGTCGTGCGGTCCGATGAGGCTAAGGCCCGGCTGCTGCCGCACATGGCAGAGGGCAACCGCGCCAAGACCGGGACCGCGCCGGCGGTAGCCCTCCTGGCCGCCGACGTCGACTTCCACGACGAGTTCGGCAAGACCTTCCCTCACTTTCCGGGTGCCCGCGACGTGTTCGCCGGAGATGAGCAGGCACGCGCTGCTACCGCCGAATTGAACACCGGCCTGCAGGTCGGCTACTTCATCGTCGGTGTCCGCGCCCTCGGCCTGGCGGCCGGCCCGATGACCGGCTTCGATGCCGAAGGCGTGTCGAAGGAGTTCTTCCCCGACGGCCGGCACCGGGTGATGGTCGCGGTCAACATGGGCAAGCCCGCCGACAACGGCTGGTTCGACCGGCTGCCGCGCCTGGACTTCGACGAAGTCGTCGAGATCCTCTAGCGGCTCGGGCCCTGTCGGCGGCGTGTCGCGACTCATTCTGGCAGGTCGCTGCCCGCCTGACGGCGCGACATGGCGAAATGAGTCGCGACACGCCCGCCGGGGCCCGGAGAGCGACACGCCCGCCGGGGGCCCGGAGAGCGCCGGGGGTCGCGGCAGCGAGCAGATGGGTCGGTGCAGACTCAGTCGAGCACGGGGTCGTGCTGCATCTGATCGGTGGGCACTCCGGCCATGCGCAGCTTCAGCTTGGTGGAGGTGATCATGTCGGCGGGACCGGCGATCAGCACCTGCCGGTCGGTCCAGTCGCCGTACTGGGCGACGATGTCGCCGACTCTTCCGCGCAGGACTTCGAAGCCCCACTGGTGCGGATCGGGGGCGCCCTCGACCCACCACGGATCGGTGCTGTCGTCGACCACGGCGGTGACCTTGAGCCACGGGTTGACCGCGGCGAGTTCGCGCAGCATGCCCAGCTCGTAGAGTTCCCCGGGGAACCGGGCGCCGTAGAACAGATGCGTCGGCGCCGAATCGGCGTGCAGCGCCATCGACAGCAGGATCGCCCGCAGCGGTGCGAGCCCGGTTCCGCCGGCGACCATCAGAACGGACCGGCCGGCCTCCACCTGCAAAGTGCCGTGCGCCTGAGCGAAGGTCCAGATGTCGCCGGGCGCAGTCTCTTTCACGATCGAGGTGCTCACGTGCCCGCCGGGTACCGAGCGCACGTGGAACTCAAGCTCCCCGGCGTCGTTCGGGGGGATCGACGGTGACAGGTTGCGCCAGGCGTGCGGCCACTGCGGGATCCGCGTCTCCAGGTACTGGCCGGCGCGGAACTGCGGCATCGGGTCGAGCGCGATCAACCGGACGACGACGCGCTCACGGTTGATGTCGAACTTCTGCACCACCTGCGCCCGCCAGGTCGCCGGACCGGGAACGCTCTGCGCCGCACCGCGCATCACCCCGGTTGTCAGCATGATCGCCTGCGCGACGGTCTCGGCGGTCGCGCGGTCCCACCGCGGTCCCAGGGCCGCGGCGGCCTCGTCGACCAGCGCCTGCGCCATCACGTTGTAGTGCTCCTCGGTGACCCCGTACTTGCGGTGGTCCCGCCCGAGTTGGGCCAGCAGCTCGATCAGCTCGTCGTGGCCGTCGTCGCCGGGGAGCACGTCCAGGACGTGTTCGATCACATCGGTGAAGGCCTCGCGCAGATGGCTCAAGTGGGCCGGGAACATGTCGCGCAGCGTCGGTGCCGAACCGAACAGCCGGGCGAAGACATTGCGGGCGAAGGTGTCCGGGTCGGCGGCGAGGCGATCACGCAGATCATGCAGTACCGGTCGAGCGGTCTCGCTCATGACAGAACCTCTTCCCTCGCCTCGACGTCGTTGATCGGCCTACGGCCCCTTCACAGAATAGTCCTGTGCACCGACGCATTCGTTTTCCAGACGCGCACTCGGCCCGGTGATGTGGGACGCTTATCGTCGTGGCGACGTTGGTGGGGACGGTCCCGAGCATCATCGATGCGCGAGTCCACTTCTTTGATCCGCGGAC
This sequence comes from Gordonia hirsuta DSM 44140 = NBRC 16056, assembly GCF_000333015.1. Classification (GTDB taxonomy): domain Bacteria; phylum Actinomycetota; class Actinomycetes; order Mycobacteriales; family Mycobacteriaceae; genus Gordonia; species Gordonia hirsuta. The sequence goes on from NZ_BANT01000036.1 coordinate 52,894, forward strand.
TCCGCCGTGGAGTCTGCAGCGGATCGGCCGGGCGTCGGTCCCGGTCCTACGCGCCCTGCCCCGCCCGCTGCTGTGGATCGCCTCGCAGTTCACCCAGGAACACAGTCTCAGCGGCATCGCCGGTCCGGGGCTGCTGGCCCGCCGCTACCAGCTGGCCGACTACACCAAAGACCTGGCGGGTCTGCAGTCGGTGGCCGGGGTCCCGGTGTCGGCGGTGATCCCCGTGGATTCGCAGTGGCGCCGGCGGCAATCCGCCGAAGACAGCCCCGAGGCCTTCCAGCGCGATCTGGACCATCTGCTCGCGCAGCCCTACGGGGTCGACGGTATGCCGCGGCTGGGCGGGGTGATCGTGCCGCTGGACGAGCGCGCCGTGGGGCTGGGTGTACGACGACTGCTCGATGAGGACGACGACGACCTGATCCGCGGGGTGCGGTTGCGTTGGGCCCGGCATCCCGATCCGCTGGTGCATGATTGGACGTCCACGCCCGACGCGTTCGCCACCGCGCACGTCGAGCGGGTGCTGCCCGACCTGATCCGGCGCGGTCTGGTGATCGAGACGCTCTGCTATTCGCATCAGCTCGGCGAGCTGGTCGAGGTGGCCGACCGCTACCCGGAGGCGACCTTCGTCGTCGAACATCTCGGATTGCCCGCCGGTGTCTTCGGTCCGGTCGGCAACTCCACCGGCGCCACCGCCGCCGCCCGCGCCGACATCCTGAACCTGTGGCGCGAGCGGATGGCCATGCTCGCCGCGCGACCGAACGTGCTGGTCAAGATCAGTGCGATCGCCTCGCCCATCCTGGGGTACGGGAACGAGAAGTCGGGCAACATCGGCGGCCAGCACATCCTGGCCGACATGATCGGGCCGCTGGTGCTGCATGTGGTCGACCGCTTCGGCCCGCGCCGGGTGATCTTTGGTTCCAACGCCCCACTGGACGGGCACAACGCGTCGATCGGGGTCACCGTCGGGGCGCTGCTCGATGTCCTCGGCGACCGCGGCGAGTATCTGCTGGCGCATCTGTTCTACGAGAACGCCCGCCGGGTGTACCGGGTCGACGATGCGGCGACCCCGGACGCCGGTAGCGCAGAGACGTAGCCCCGCCGGGTGCCCCAGGCCGGGTGCTCGAGCGCACGTGGCAGCAGGCTTTCCGGACACCAGCGGGGCCTCACCGGACCTGTCTACGCTGGAGTAGGCGGTGCCCGATTCGAGGCCCCGGACAGAGGGGATCTCATGGGGACTTATGTGGTGACCGGATCGGCGTCCGGTATGGGCGCGGCGATCGCGACGCGGCTGCGCGACGCCGATCATCGGGTGATCGGCGTCGATCGGGCAGAGGCCGAGGTGGTGGCGGATCTGTCGACACCGGCCGGCCGGCAGCTGGCGATCGACGAGGTGCTGGCGCAGTGTGATGGGCGGCTCGACGGTGCGGTGCTGGCGGCCGGGCTCGGACCCAGACGCGGGGCCGAACGCACCATCGTCGAGGTGAACGTGCTGGGTGTGACCGAACTGCTCGACGGCCTGCGCCCCGCGCTGGCCGCGGGCGACAAGGCCAAAGTCGTCGTCGTCGGATCCAACTCGACCACATCCACACCGCTGGTTCCGGCCCGGGCGATCTCGCAGCTCAAACGCGGTGACACCGAGGCGGCGACCCGCATCATCGTGCGACGACGGCAGCTGGCGCCGGCGATCGCCTATGCCGCCTCGAAGCTCGCGGTGAGCCACTGGTGCCGCGAACATGCGGTGACCGCCGACTGGGCGGGCTCGGGGATCCGGCTCAACCTGCTGGCTCCCGGCCCGGTGATGACTCCGCTGCTGCGATCGCAGCTGGACAGTCCCACCGGCAAACAGGTGCGCAGCTTCCCGGTGCCGGCGCGCGAGTACGGCACACCCGAGCAGATCGCCGACTGGGCGATGACCATGCTCTCGCCGGCCGCGGACTTCATGGTCGGCGCGGTGGTCACCGTCGACGGCGGCACCGAGGCGCTCATGCGTCCGGACGCCTGGCCGGCCCGGCTGCCGCTGCGCACCCTGCCGCGCATGCTGTGGGCGATGAAGCAGGCGCCGGCGCGCGGGCAGGTGGCCGACTACTCCTCGCTGCCGGACTGAGCCAGAGCCGGACTGAGTCAGAGCCGGAGGGTAGGTCTCAGGCGACCGGATGGTTCGCCAGCGCCGCCTGCACGTGCGGGTCGGTGTCCATCAGATGCCGCATGCTCCACTCCAGGTCGGCGAGGGGGCCGTCGCCCATCTCATGACCGATCAGCAGCAGCATGGCCGTCGATGCCAGCCGTGCGGCGTGTTCGGGGGCGACTCCGAGTTCGCAGGAGTAGCGCGCCACCGCTTCCCGGCGCACCGCGTCGACCTGTTCCAGCGCGCTGCGCACCTGCGCATCGCCGGCCGCCCAGACCCGGATGGCGGCCTCGGAACGGTGGGGCAGGTCCAGGGCGACCCGGATCAGCGCATCAACCCGCTCGGCCGACGCGGGCTGGATGTCGAGCCAGGCCACCAGCTGATCGGTCGACTCGGTGCGCCAGTGGCTGATCAGCGCGGTCTCGAACTGCTTCCAGTTGCGGAAGGAGTGATAGAAGGCGCCGGTGGTCAGGCCGGTCTCAGCGCAGACCGCAGCCTGTTTGAACCCCGGGTAGCCGTCGCGGGCGAGCACTCGCATCCCGGCCTGCAGAAAGCGTTCCCGCAGCGGAGAAGTCTGGGTAGCAGCGCTTTCGTGGTCGGCCGAGCTCATGGTGCCGATTCTGCCATGTCGGCAAAGCCCTTGCCGCGGTCCATAAGTTGACTTATGCTCAGGCGAACCAACGCTGCGTGCCCGCTGACGAGGAAGGCCATCTGATGTTCCGCTGGAACCGAAACCGGGGGCTGGACCCCAAGACCGACTTCGAGCAGATGTACCGCAATCTGGCGCTGTACGACTTCCCCTGGGATATCAACCAGGCGCTCAGCTTCGCGCTGTTCCGCACCTACGCGGTCCCGAGCGTCGGCGGTCTGCTCGATCGCAGCGGCGGCTTCGTAGACACGCAGAAGCGGTACGACGACACCGCGCTGCTGCTGGAGCGGCCGCTGGTGTGTGGTTTCTCCGCTGTCGAGGGCAAGACGGCGCTGCGCCGGATCAACCAGATGCATCGCGAGTACGACATCACCAACGACGACATGCTGTACGTGCTGTCGACGTTCGTCGTGGTCCCCAAGCGCTGGATCGACGACTACGGCTGGCGCTCGCTGACCTACGACGAGGTGGTCGCGGTGGTGAACTACTACCGCAAACTCGGCCGGCACATGAACATCAAGGACATTCCGGAGACCTACGACGAGTTCGCCGACCTGATGGACTCGTACGAGCAGCAGCACTTCGCCTACGACGAGGGCGGCCGCCGGGTGGCGGACATGACCATGGAACTGTTCGCCACCTTCTACCCGCGCCCGGCCCGCCCGGCGGTTCGGGTGTTCTCCCGGGCGCTGATGGATGAGCCGCTGCTGCGGGCGTTCAGGTACGACGCCCCGCCTGCGCTGGTGCAGACGGCATCCCGTGCGGCGTTGCGAGCGCGAGGCGTACTGGTCCGCATGCTGCCGCCGCGGCTGCGCGCCAAGCGCTTCGAGGACACCCACCGGCAGAAGACCTACCGCAAGGGCGAGGTGGTGACCGCGCAGCTCGGTACGTTCCCCGGCGGCTGTCCGGTGCCGCACGAGGCTGTGCAGCAGGCCACCGAAGTCGTCGCAGGATGACCGATATCGCGGGCCTACAGGCCGGGCTCGACTCCGACCGCGCGGCCGAGATCTTCGACTCGCTGCCGCCGGTGACTACCGAGCAGATCCTGGGCCGATGGCACGGCAGCGAGGTCCCCACGGCCCATCCGATGGATGGGCTGCTGGACGTCTCGGGTTGGTACGGGAAGGAATTCGCCGACGCCGACCACGTGCACCCGCTGCTGTTCGGTGCGCCCGGACGGCTGTATGCGGTGAACCCGAAGCTGATGCCGTTGGGCACACTCAACCGCCTCGGTGACCGCTTTCCGCGCTGGCTGCCGCCCGGGGGTCGTGCGGCCTTCCGGCTGGCCCGGACACGACGGCATCGTGCGCGGCTGCGCGAGGTGTCCTACCGCGGTGCGGTCAGTGCGGCGATGGTCTACGACGATCTGCCGATCATTGATCACTTCCGGATGGTCGACGCGGACACTCTGCTCGGTGCGATGGATCAACGCGGCTCGGCCCGCCCGTACTTCTTCCTGCTGCAGCGAGACTGAGACCGTTTCCCTCCTTCCCATCCTCATCCTGCACCGGGGCTGAGGCCCTTCGCGGCCTGCGCGAGCGTCTGCCGCTTCTTGCGTGATGGTGGGGGCTCCTCGACGAACCCGGTTCCGCGATGCGGGCGGCCGGATATTTCGTGACGTGGGTGCAGTCCGTTCTTGCGGCGGGCGCTGCTTCGAGCGGCCCCGTTGGCCATCGCAGCGGCCTGCGCATCCTGCGCTCCCCGGCGTCTTTCAGTCTTCGGGCATGCCGGTGGCCCGGCCGGTTGGTGGTGGGCCGGGTTGGCGGGGTTGGTGGGGTTGGTGGTGGGGTTAGGCGGCTTCGGGTGGTCCGGTGGTGTTGGGGGTGTGTGGTGGTGGGGTGGCGAGTCGGTGGGGGAGTCCGGGTGGTGTGGGGTGGGCGAGCTTTTCGGGGTGGAACATGGGGTTGGTGGTCCAGGGGGTGTTGTGGCCTGCTGGTCGCCAGGCGACGCGGCCGGTGTGGGGGCCGGTGGGCAGGATGGTGGTTTCCCAGGTTCCTGGTTGGGTGCCGCCGGCGCGGTTGTGGGGGCCGCAGGCGCCGCCGAGGTGGTCGATGTCGGTGTGGCCGCCGTGGGCCCAGTCGGGCATGTGGTGGGCTTGGGTGCGGGTGAAGGGTTGGGTGCAGCCGGGGGCGGTGCAGCCGCGGTCACGGGCGAATAGTGCTAGGCGTTGGGCTTTGGTGGCGGTGCGGCGGGAGCGGCCGAGGTAGAGGATTTGGGAGGTGGCTCCGGCGAAGACGGCGAGGTAGGGGGTGGTGTCGGCGGCCAGGGCGACCAGGTCGCTGACTGGTAGGCGGGTGCCGGTGGCGGTGTAGGCCACGCCGGCGCCGCGGGCGAGGTCTTCGTCGGAGACGGTGACCACGATTTGGGAGGTGATGTTGTTGCCGTTGGCGGCGGCGGCGGTGTGGGAGTTCAGGTGTGACAGGGCGGCCAGGAGGCCGTCGTGTTGGCGTTGGCTGTGGCTGCGGAGGTCGCGGGCGGCGGCTGCGGCCAGGGCGGCTTGGTCCAGGCCGGGTTGGTCGATGGTGCCGTGGGGGGAGTCGGGGTCTTGGGGGTTGTTCATGCCGGGGGCGGCCCATAGGTGCAGGGTGGTTTCCAGGGTGGTGCGTAGCAGTGGGGTCAGGGTGGCCCGGATTTTGGATAGGAGTTGACGGTTCTGGGCTTGGATGGACAGGCCGCGGCGGCGTTGGCGTTCGGTGTCGTCGGTCAGGGTGCCGTCGGGGTCCAGGTGGGCCAGGATGCGGTTGCCGACGGCGGTGAGGTTGCCCGGGTCCAGGGTGGTCGCGGCGTCGGCGAGCATGGTTTCGGCGGTGTCGCGGTCGGCGGGGTCGGCGGTGGTGGGGATTTTGTTCATGATCTGGGCGATGACGAGGATGTGTTCGCGGCCGATGAGTCCTTGGGCCAGGGCGGTGGTGCTCGCCGGGAGGGCGGGGTCGAGTTTTTCTCCGGTCAGTCCGG
>NZ_BANT01000035.1 GCF_000333015.1 Gordonia hirsuta DSM 44140 = NBRC 16056
CCCGCCGCGCCGCCAGCCGGCGCCGCTGCGGTTCGATGGTGTAGCGCGGATCGGCGGCCGAATCCAGGCCGGCCTGAAAAATCCCGAACCGGGTGCACGCCGAGGCCGCCAGCAGTGCGGTGCCCGCAACCGCGGAGAGGGCCCGCGCCTTCCAGCCGCCGCGCCGAGCCCCGTCCTTGGCGGCCACGGCCGTGGCGGCCAGCGCCCCCGCCCCGCCGGCCACGGCCAGTACCTCGGCGATTCGCAGCAGTCTGCCCGGTGTCCCCGCGTGCAGCGGTTCGGCGGCGACCGGGTCCATCCGCTGCTGCATCCACCGGGTGGCGGTCACCTCGCCGGCCACCCCGAGGACCGCCAGGGTGCGGGCCGGACCGGCCTGCCCGACGGGGGTGGTGACCATCGCCAGACCGCCGGCGGCCAGCGCGGCCGACCCGGCGAACACGAACGGCAGATCCCGGTGCATGGCGTTCCAGGTGGGCATCGCGGTATCGCCGAGCAGGACTGCGGTGTAGGTGGCCAGCGGCGCGCCCAGCAGCCCCGCGCCCAAGCCGGCCGAGGTCTGCGAGGCGCGCAGCACCGGTCGCAGCGGCCCCAGCGGCAGCCTGTCCCCGGTCATCCGGTCCACCTCGTCGGCCGCGGCCACTCCGATCAGCAGGCTGTAACCGCTCAGGATCCACGAGCCCACACTCATCGGCGAGGTCACCTTGAAGGTGCGCATCATGTGTAGCGCCCGCTCGGGCCGGCCCAGGTCGGCCACCAGCGCCACCGCGCCCAGACCGGCGGCGCCCAGTCCGGCCAGCCGGGTGTTGCGCCGCAGCGCTGGCCGGTCCGTCAGCTGGGCACCGGCCCCGAGCAGGGCCGAACCGCCGGCCACACCACCGAGGAACAGATAGGCCCCGACCGGCCACTCCCACGGTGGCGGTTTGACCACCGGATGCCCGTAGTAGCCGCTGTCGTCGAGGTGTTCGATCCGCGCCTGCGGCACCATGAGGTCGCCGCCGCGGCCCTTGCCGCCGCCCTTGCGGCCCTGACCTTTCCGCGGCCCCTTGCGCTCCGGGGGTGGCGGCCGGAACTGGTCGTATTCGGAACTGGTCATCGGTCCTGCTGCTTCCACGAACCCAGGAACGAGACGACGGCGGCCGCGGCCATCCCGGCCACCGCCAGGCCGGCGCGTCGGTACATCTGGGGTAGATCGGCGGTGGGCACCCGCGGGTCCGGCGGCAGCCCGTACACCTCGGGTTCGTCGAGCAGCAGGAACACCGACCCGGTGCCGCCGACGCCATCGTTCGGGTTGGCGCCGTACAGGCGGGCCTCGGTCAGGCCCTCGGCGTGCAACCGGGCCAGTCGCTCGTGGGCCCGAGTGACCATATCGTCGTGTTCTCCGAACGAGATCGACGTCGTCGGACAGGTCTTGGCGCAGGCGGGCGTCTGGCCGTCGCGCAGCCGGTCGTAACACAGGGTGCACTTCTGCGCGATGCCCTTGTTCGGGACCTCCGGCTGCTCGCCTTTGCGTTCGCCGGCCCGGGTGGTCGGGGCGGCGGTGCCGTCGCTGCGGCGTTCGATGACCCCGAACGGGCAGCCGGCCACGCAGGTGCCGCAGCCGTTGCAGATGTCGTCCTGCACCACCACCGTCCCGAATTCGGTGCGCATCAGCGCGCCGGTGGGGCACACGTCCAGGCAGCCGGCGTGGGTGCAGTGTTTGCACACGTCCGAGGACATCAGCCACCGGAACTCGGGGGTGTCCGGCGGAGTGGTGTCCGGCCGAGTGGTGTCCGGCCGAGTCCTGTCGGGTTTTCCCAGTGCGGGCATGCCCAGGCCCACCAGTTCGGCTCCCGAGGCGCGGGCGGCGGCGATGCGGTCGGCGTCCTGCTCGATGAAGGCCACGTGCCGCCAGGTGCTCGCGCCCAGGGACACCGAGTTGTCGTACGACATTCCGGTGAACTCCAGGTCGCCGTCGCGCGGATTGTGGTTCCACTCCTTACAGGCCACCTCGCAGGCCTTGCAGCCGATGCAGATCGAGGTGTCGGTGAAGAATCCGCGCCGCGGCTCGTGCCCCGGCCAGTGGGCATCGGCGGCGGGATCGGTCGGTCCGGTCAACTGGCCCATCAGTCCGTCTCCTCCCTCGTCAGCCGCACGTTGTCGGTCGCGGTGGTGACCCCGGCGCGGCGCTGATATTCGGCCACCAGGTCGCGTGCGGCCGCACCCTGCGGGCGGCGGCCGGCGATCACCGCGCAGGAGCCGACCTTCGACTCCTGGATGAACGCGTTGGGGTCCATCGTGACACCGATCAGGTCGTTGGTGGAGTCGCCGGTCACCACCGCGTCGGTGCCGGCGCCCCAGTGGTACGGCAGGCCGACCTGGTGCACCTGACGGCCGTTGATCTCCAGCGGCCGCAGCCGTTCGGTCACCAGCACCCGGGCCTCGATCACCCCGCGCGGCGAGATGATCGTCGCCCAGCCCTCGTTGACCAGACCGGTCTGTTCGGCCAGTTCCGGGGAGACCTCGCAGAACATCTCCGGCTGCAGTTCGGCCAGATACGGCGACCAGCGGCTCATGCCGCCGGCGGTGTGGTGTTCGGTGAGCCGGTAGGTGGTGAACACATAGGGATACACCTCGACGCCCGGCTGCCCGGCGCTGGGCGCATCCAGGTTGTCCGGCCGCGGCATGGTGACCCGGGCCGGGGCCTGCTGCTGCCCGTACAGCGCATTGCGCACCGGCGACTCCTGCGCCTCGTAGTGGGTGGGCAGCGGACCGTCGACCAGCCCGCTCGGGGCGAACAGCCAGCCCTTGCCGTCGGACTGCATGATGAACGGATCGTCGCCGCCGATCGCGTCGGCGCCGACGGCCCCGGATTCGGGCACCGTCCCCGGCGCACGGTCGACCGGGAAGTCGGGGACGTCCTCGCCGGTCCACCGGCCGGACTGCGCGTCCCACCACACGTACTTCTTGCGTTCGCTCCACGGGCGGCCCTGCAGATCGGCCGAGGCCCGGTTGTACAGGATCCGGCGGTCGGCCGGCCAGGCCCAGCCCCACTGCGATTGGCTGACCTCCGGTCCGCCCTGCGGGACGCGGCGGGCGGCCTGGTTCTGTCCGCCGGCGGCGACACCGGTGTAGATCCAGCAGCCGGAGATCGTCGAACCGTCGTCGCGCAGCTGCGTATAGGTGTCCAGGGGTGCACCGGCCTGCGGTCCGGACACATAGCGGCCGTTGATCTCGGCCAGCACCGCCTCGGGGTCGACGTCACCGTGCTCATTACGGGGATAGTCCCAGGTCAGGTCCAGTAGCGGACGGTCGCGCGGATCGTCGGAACCGGCCAGCCGCTGCCGGATCCGCAGCCCCAGGTCGTAGTAGAAGTCCAGCTCGCTCTGAGCCTGCCCCGGTGGCTTGAGCGCCTGATGACGCCACTGCACCAGGCGCTGGGTCTGGGTGAAGCTGCCGGCCTTCTCCACATGCGTGGCCGCCGGCAGGAAGAAGACCTCCGTGGCGATCTGCTCGGTCTTGAGCTCCCCGGAGGAGATCTCCGGACCGTCCTTCCACCAGGTGGCGCTCTCGATCATGTTCAGATCACGGACGACGAGCCACTTGAGTTTGGCCATCGCCATGCGCTGCTGGCGGGCGTTGGCCGAACCGACCGCCGGGTTCTGGCCGACCACGAAGTAGCCGTCGACCTTCCCTTCGAGCATGTCGACGACCGTCTGATAGGTTCCGGCCGGCCCGTCCAGCCGCGGTAGATAGTCGTAGGCCCAGTCGTTCTCGGCGGTAGCCGCATCGCCCCACCACGCCTTGAGCAGGCTGACCGTGTATGCCCGCGCGTACGCCCAGTAGCCCTTGCCCGAGGCCGGGGTCACCGCCCCGATGTAGTCCTCGAAGGTGTCGTGCTTACCCACCGACGGCATCGGCAGATACCCCGGCAGCAGGTTGAACAGCGTCGGAATATCGGTGGACCCCTGGATGCTGGCGTGCCCGCGCAGGGCCATGATCCCGCTGCCGGGTCGTCCGACATTGCCCAGCAGCAGCTGCAGGACCGCCGCGGTGCGGATCACCTGGGCGCCCATCGTGTGCTGGGTCCAGCCGGTGGCATAGCCGAAGCACCCGGTGCGCTCGGGCCCGGAGTTCTCGGTCAGGGCGCGGGCCAGGTAGTCGAAGTCGGCGACGGAGACACCGCACATCTGCTCGACCATCTCCGGGGTGTACCGGGCGTAGTGGCGGGCCAGGATCTGGAAGACGGTCCGCCGATCGCGCAGGGTCTCATCGCGGCCCTGCGCGTACTGCCACGAGGCGTTGTCGTAGGTGCCGGACTCCTCGTCGAATCCGGAGAACAGCCCGTCCAGGTCTTCGGTGTCGACGAAGTAGTCGTCGACCAGCGCGGCCGCATTGGTGTAGGCGACCACATAGTCGTGGAAGTATTCCCCGCGGCTGATGACGTGGTTGATCAGGCCGCCGAGCAGCACGATGTCCGAGCCGGCCCGCATGGGGATGTGCCGGTCGACCACCGCCGAGGTACGGGTGAAACGCGGATCGACGTGGATCACGCGCGCGCCGCGGGCCTTGGCTTCAGCGACCCACTGGAATCCGACGGGGTGCGCCTCGGCCATGTTGCCGCCCATGAGCACAATGCAGTCCGCATTGGCCATGTCCTGCAGGGACTGGGTGGCACCACCGCGGCCGAACGAGGCTCCCAGACTGGGAACCGTGGCCGAGTGTCATATGCGGGCCTGATTCTCGATCGCGATGGCCCCGGCGGCGGTGAAGAGTTTCTTGATCAGGTAGTTCTCTTCGTTGTCCAGCGTCGCCCCGCCCAGGGAGGCGATGCCCAGGGTGTGCCGCAGCGGGCGGCCGTGCGCATCGGTCTCGCGCCAGTGGTCGCGTCGTGCCTGCACAAAGCGGTCGGCGATCATATCGATCGCGGTGTCGCGATCCAGGTCCTGCCAGTCCGTGGCGTACGGGGCGCGGTAGCGGACGGTGGTCTGCCGGGACGGGTTGTTCACGAGCTGTTCGCTGGAGGCCCCCTTGGGGCACAGCCGCCCGCGGGAGATCGGCGAATCCGGATCGCCCTCGATCGCGATGACGCGCTCGTCCTTGACGTACACCTGCTGTCCGCAGCCGACGGCGCAGAACGGGCATACGCTCTGCACCATGCGATCGGCCGTCGCCAGCCGCGATTCGAGCGCTTTGGAGCGAGGAGATTCCACCGCCGGACCCCGGCCGAACCGGTCGCCGGTACGCAACTGCCGGATCACCGGCCACTCGAGGGGGCTGAACCTCGCCATGGTCTCAGCGTAGTCTCTGCAGGTATGACGATCGCAGAGTTTCCGTCCGACTGGTCCAGCGCCCTGGTGCTCGTCGCCCATCCCGACGACCCCGAATACGGTATGGCCGCCGCGGTCGCGCGCTGGACGGCCGAGGGCAAACTCGTCACCTATGGGCTGGCCACCAGCGGCGAGGCGGGTATCGAAGGGATGGACCCGGCCGAGGCGGGCCCGTTGCGGGAGGACGAACAGCGCGCGTCGGCCGCCGTCGTCGGCGTCGACGAGGTCGAGTTCTGGGGATTCGAGGACAGCGAGTTGTTCAACACCGCAGCGCTGCGCGACAAGATCGCCGAGACCATCGTGCGGGTGAACCCGGACATCGTGCTGTCGCTGTACGGCGGCCCCGAGTTGGCTCCGGGCCGGCCGAATCAGCGCGACCACATGGAGTTCGCCGCTGCCGTCGTCGACGCCTTCGATGCGCTGACCGATCCGCCGCGCGCCCTGTTCGTCAACGGTCCCGGCTCCACGCACGCCGTCGATGTGGACGGCTACATCGAGCCGGCCGTCGCCTCGCTGGCCGAGCACGACGTCTATCTGGCGGTCCTGGATCCGCAGACGCCCGTCGTCGACCAGGCCCGGGCACAGGTGGAGATGTCGACGAGCCCGATCGAGGGCTTCCCCGCCGCACACGCCTCCGGCTTCACCCTCGTGCGCGGACGGTAGCCACCGGCTCCCGCGTGGCGGCCGGCTGAGTACCGCGGTCTGAGTACTTCTGCGCATCCGGCGGACGGCGAAAAGGTCCGACGATGAAGAGCATGTCTCCCTCTTCATCGTCCGATGGGACTTCCGCTGATCAGGCCGTCACGCCTCTGCAGGTGATCGGTGCCGCCGCGGGCCTGGCGCTCCAGCTTGCCATCGGTTATCTGGGATTCCTGGGCGCTGCACTCTCGGCGATGAACACCGCCAATTGCAGCACCCGTCCCGGCGACGGACTGACCCCGTGCGGAAACCCCGTCTACATCGAGGTCGGCGTCGGTATCGCCATCATCGGCGGTGGGCTCGTCGTGCTGGGCACTCTGGGGTGGGTACTCGTGCGGTTGCGCCGCGGACGGCGCCTGAGGCCGCTACCGGTGGTCGGACTGGCCGTCCAGCTCGCGGTCGCGATCACCGCCGTCGTCGTCGCCCTGCAGTCGGGGCCACTGTCCTGACCACCCCCTCTGCCGATCGAACCGCTCGACCTACGAGGCCCGGCCAGAGACTCGCTGGTGGCGACACCGAACGACGCGATCCTCATGCGCCTCTCGCACGCGGGGTCAACGTCGTCGTCCACACCGGTCCGACCACACGCAGGTTGTCCACAGACCGGCGGGCACGTCCTTCCACCGGACCGGGCCAAGGACGACCGTGGACGCATGAGCACAGCACACAGCGCTATTCCCGAAGCCCTCGCCCGCCTCGACCACGCCATGCACCGCAACGACCTCCGGAAGGCCGGCTACAGCCTCGCCCAGCTGCGGGCAGCCGAGCGCGCCGGATATCTCGCCCAGTTCGGCGATGAGTACTTCGGACCGCCGGAGATCGCCCACGCCGATGCGCGCACGCAGCTGCTGGCCGCGATCGGGGCGCAGCTCGAGGCGAACCCCGGCCTGGTGGTCGGCGGGAGGACGGCTGCTCGCCTCCACCGGCTGCCGGTACCCGAACTCGTCGGCTACTACCCGCGCCCCCACCGGGAACCGATCGAGTTCCGCGACTACCGCCCCGACGCCAAGGCGTTTCACCGCAAGGCGGCCGACAACACCGTCGACACCCGGCCGCGTTCGACCGTGATGGTCGACGGCATCGAGGTCACCGGCATCGCGCGCACGCTGATCGATCTGCGCGGACCCAGGTGGCACCACGACGACGATGCTCTCGTCGCCATCGGCGATCAGATCCTCAACCAGCGACTGGCCACCGCCGAGGAACTCGCGGCCGAAGCGGACCTGCTGTCGGCACAGGAGTCGGCGCGAATGCACGGGATGCTCGCTCGGCTCGACGGCCGTGCCCGCACCGAAGCCCAGAGCCGAAGCCGCCGGGTGCTGGCACGTCTGGGTCTGCCGGCACCGGAGATGTTCGTCGATATCGTCGACGACGACGGCACCGTCGTCGCCACACCGCCGTTCGTCTGGTCCGAGCAGCGGGTCATCGGCTTCTGCGAAGAAGTAGACCGCTTCTGCGACTTCGATCGCCGCGGCGAGGAGGGTGATCGCCACGAGTGGCGCGACAGCCGGGACTACCTGCCACCGGCTCCCGATCGCGAATGCGCCGAACGCACCGCGATCGACACTCGACTGCAGGATCTGGGCTATCGGGTATTCCGGTGGACCGGACAGCGGCTCGATCGCAATCCCTGCGACCCGTGCAATATGCGGCGCGCCTTCGATCTTCCGTTGACCGACTCCCACCACTCGTCGCACGAATGGTAGGGCCGCAGTGCCCCGCCGGGCGATGCACACCGGGGCCGCACGCAGGCTCAGCTGCACACGGCCCCGGGCGGGGTGAGGCGGTGTCGTCTAGGAGCTCCCGACCACCGACTCCAGGAGTTGGGGGATCACACTGGTGAACTGGCCCAGGATCGCGGTGAGGGCGTCGTCGCCCAGCGGTGCTCCGTTCGGGTCGACCGTCGAGGGCGCGTCCTTGATATCGGTCGGCGTGTTCACGTTGACCCCGATGCTGATCTTCGGGTTCCTAGCCGGATCGAGCCACTTGAGGACCTGGACCATGGCCTCGCGCGGGATCGCCACGCAGCCCCAGGTCGGCTCGCTGCCGATGTGCAGGAAGATGGCCGAGGCGTTTCCCGGGGTGTTGGTCGGGTTGTGGTCGACCTGGACCGCGTAGTCGTAGGCCGGACCCATGTCGTACAGGTTCTCGCTGCCTTCGCCGGGCGAGTTCGGCTGCCGGACCATCCGGTTGTAGGTGGGCGACTTCATGTTGCCGTCCCACCAGTCCTGATTGTCCACCTTGGTGTAGGGCATCTTGGTGCCCGGGTTGGACTCGCGCCCGAAGGCCTTGCCGAGAGCGAAGGTCCCTTCCGGGGCACGGTGCACGTTGTCTTCGGGCTTACCGATGCCCTTGTCGCCTACGTAGGCGGGAACCGGTCCGATGACCGGCTTCCACTGCCCGTTCTCGTCCTTTTCGAAGGCGGTCAGCGTGCCTTTGACCGCGGAGGCCTCGGGCACGGAGACCACGATCATCTGGCTGGTGTCACCGGCCGGGTTCCCCGGTGTGGGCACCCCCGGGATCGACAGTCCGCGCAGCAGGTTCTCGATCATCGTCTGCACATCGACGGCCGGCGATGTCGGGGCGGTCGGTTCGGCGGCTGCAGTGCCGGGAACTGCGGCGACGGCGACGATCACCGCAATCACCATCAGGCACACTTGCCACATACGACTCATCAGTAACTTCAGCACCACCCCAGTCTGGCAGCGAAATTACATGCGTGCCACTTGCCTCGGAGATTGTCACCGGACCGCAACACTTCGGCGGATCAGTAACCTCAAGGCCATGACACACGGACAATCCACTCCGCGGCCCCGCTGGATCACCGACACCCAACCGGGCCACAGTCAGTGGTACATCGAGCGCTTCCGGGAGATGGCCGCCGAGGGCGACGATCTGGCCGGTGAGGGGCGCTTCATCGATGCGATGGTCCGCCCCGGGTCCCGGATCCTCGACGCCGGCTGCGGACCGGGCCGCGTCGGCGCCTACCTGCATTCGGTCGGGCACGACGTGGTCGGTGTCGATGTGGACCCCGCGCTGATCGAGGCCGCCGAACAGGACCATCCCGGGCCGCGCTGGCTCGTCGACGATCTGTCCGAACTCGACCTGCCCGCCCGGGGCGTCGACGGGCAGTTCGACGCGATCGTCTGCGCCGGCAATGTGCTGGTCTTCGTCGCCCCCGAGACCGAAGCGCGGGTGCTGTCCCGGTTGGCCGCGCACCTCAAGGACGACGCTCCCCTGGTGATCGGCTTCCACACCGATCGGCACCTGAGCCTGGACGACTTCGATCAGGCCGTCGCCCAGGCCGGTCTGCGCGTGGACCTGCGACTGGGCACCTGGGACATCCGGCCGTGGACCCCGCAGTCGGACTGGGCCGTCTCGGTCCTGCGGAAGGCCTGAGCGCCGCTCAGCCCTGGCCCGGCGCGAACTCCTCGAGCAGATCGGTGACCAGCGCGGCGATCGGCGAGCGTTCGCTGCGGTGCAGGGTGATGTGCGCGAACAGCGGATGCCCTTTGAGCTTCTCGATCACTGCGGCCACTCCGTCGTGCCGGCCCACCCGCAGATTGTCGCGCTGAGCGACGTCGTGCGTCAGGACCACCCTCGAACCGGCACCCAATCGCGAGAGGACCGTGAGCAGCACATTGCGTTCGAGCGACTGCGCCTCGTCGACGATGACGAACGAATCGTGCAGGGATCGGCCGCGGATGTGGGTCAGCGGCAGCACCTCGAGCATCCCGCGGTCGAGAACCTCGTCGATCACCTCCGTCGATACCAGTCCCTCGAGAGTGTCGAAGACGGCCTGAGCCCACGGGCCCATCTTCTCGTCGGCGCCGCCGGGCAGGTACCCCAGTTGCTGGCCACCCACGGCGTACAGCGGCCGGAAGACCACCACCTTGCGCTGGGTCCGTCGTTCCAGTACCGCTTCCAGCCCGGCGCACAGCGCCAGCGCCGACTTGCCGGTGCCGGCCTTGCCGCCGAGGGAGACGATGCCCACCGACTCGTCGAGCAGCAGATCCAGGGCGACCCGCTGTTCGGCGGATCTGCCCCGCAATCCGAACGCCTCCCGGTCTCCGCGCACCAGCTGCACCTGCTTGGTCTCGGTGACCCGGCCCAGCGCCGAGGAGCCACCGCCGAGCAGCCGCACCCCGGTGTGGCACGGCAGATCGCGAGCGGCATCCAGGTCGGCGATCCCGTCGGAAAACAGCTCGTCGATCGTCGCCGGGGCCACCTCGAGCTCGTCCATTCCGGTCCAGCCGGAGACGACGACGTCCTGGGCGTGATACTCGTCTGCGGCCAGCCCCACCGCACCGGCCTTGACCCGCAGCGGAGTGTCCTTGGTGACCAGGGTGACCGCCCGACCCTCGGCGCGCAGGTTCAGGGCGCAGGCCAGGATCCGGGAATCGTTGGAGTCGTTGCGGAAACCGGCCGGCAGCAGCGCCGGATCGGTGTGGTTCAGCTCGACCTGCACGGTGCCGCCGGCCGTGCCGATCGGGAGCGGCACATCCAGCCGGCCGTGTTCGATGCGCAGATCGTCGAGCAGTCGCAGCGCGGTGCGGGCGAACCAGCCCAGCTCACTGTGGTGGCGCTTGCCCTCGAGTTCGCCGATCACCACCAGCGGCAAGACCACGTGATGTTCGTCGAAGCGGGCCGGCGCCCACGGGTCGGAGAGCAGGACGGAGGTGTCGAGGACGTAGGTGCGTGCGGTCACGGCTGGCTCCTGAGACCCGAGCGGCACCCGCGCGGGCGAGATCTAGTGGCCGGCGGGTCCGATGAGGACCGGGGCCGGCCCTCCCGTGACGGTTATCGCGTACACGTATCGGACCTCCCGGACGAGCCGCTTCCCCGCGGTCCGTCGATGCCGACGCTACGCGTGTGCGCCAGCCCACAGCGGGAACGCCGGGCCGCGTGTCGGTGAACACCCGGTGACTCGGGGCCCGTGGCCGCCGCACGGGCCGTCGTTCCCCGCCTACCGCCGCGCGCGGACGTACCACCGCCCCCTGGATGCCGCCCCCCCTTGGATGCCGCCCCCTGAATAAGGGTGCCCGGCACCCTCGATGCGTTCTGGCCCCCTCTGCAGAGGGGGCCAGAACGAAATCAGCGGCGAAACGCCGCCCGTACGGGGGCGCGTGTCGGGTGCGGGTCAGGCGCCGGTCGCCAGCGCCAGGATGCGCTGACGGGCCGCCTCGGCGTCGTCGCTCAGTTCCTGCACGCTGTCGAGTTTGAGTTCCTGGACCAGCTTGGCGGCGATCGCCGCATCGGTGGTCTGGTTCTCGAAGTCGGCGAACAGTGCCCGCTGAGCGTCGAAGTCGGCGCAATCGTCACCGATGTGCTCGATCTGCGCCAGCGCCTTGTCCACCGCCAGCACCGTGGCCTCCTGGTCGGCGACCATACCGGCCATCAGGAACGCCTGGAAGGTGGCGGCCTGCACGGCGTCGTCGACCTTGATCTTGTCCAGGATCGTGGCCAGCTCGGAATCGGTGTTGCGCTCCTGCAGCCGTTCGATGAACTGCACGCACTGGTTCTCGTGCACGGCCAGCAGCGCCAGTGCATCCATCGGCCCGATGCCGGCGACCAGATCGGGGCGCTGCTTCCAGCCGGCGATCACGTGGATACGGCGACGGTTCTCCGCGTCCACCGGATCCATCGCCCGGGTCACGACCAGGTAGTCGCGCAGCGCGATCGCATGCCGGTTGTCCTCGGCGGTCCACACGCCGACCAACTGCCGCCAGTCGGAGAAGGCCGGGAAGTGGATCGCCAGCACCCGGTGGTACGACGGCAGGTTGTCCTTGGTCAGCAGCAGCGCCAGCAGCGGTGCGGCCACCTCGGCCGGCTGCGTCTCCTGGCCCGGTTCGAAGTCTTCGCCACCGAGGAAGCGGAAGTTCCGGCCCTTGCTCCACGGCACCCAGTCGTGAGGTTCCCACGCCTGCGCACCGATCTGGTGCTCTTCGGCGATCTCGGGAAGAGCCTTCTCCAGGGCGGTGATCAGTTCGTCTTCATCCAGTACAGCCACAGGTCACATCCTAGTCGACGTCTAGCGGGTGCTCATCATTCCCCAGTTCTCCAGCCCCTCGTACAGCGGAGTGGCCAGAGCCAGGGCCGAGACGCGCGCGCGCAGAGCCGGAATATCGGCGTCCTTGCCCGCGGCCAGCGCGGTGCCGATGATGTCGGCGACCTCGGTGAACTCGGCGTCGCCGAAGCCGCGGGTGGCCAGCGCCGGAGTACCGATGCGCAGACCCGAAGTGACCATCGGCGGACGCGGATCGAACGGTACGGCGTTGCGGTTGACGGTGATCCCGACCTCGTGCAGCAGATCCTCGCCCTGCTGGCCGTCCAGTTCGGAGTCACGCAGATCCACCAGCGCCAGGTGCACATCGGTGCCGCCGGTCAGGACGGTGATGCCGGCCTGCGCCACATCGTCGCGCATCAGGCGTTCAGCCAGGATCTGGGCGCCGGAGACGGTTCGACGCTGCCGCTCGGCGAACTCCTCGGAGGCGGCGATCTTCAGCGCGGCGGCTTTGGCGGCGATCACGTGCATCAGCGGACCGCCCTGCTGACCGGGGAAGACCGCCGAGTTGAGCTTCTTGGCGTACTCCTGCTTGGCCAGGATCAGACCCGACCGCGGGCCGCCGAGGGTCTTGTGGACCGTGGTGGAGACGACGTCGGCGTAGGGCACCGGATTGGGGTGCAGCCCGGCGGCGACCAGTCCGGCGAAGTGCGCCATATCGACCCACAGCTTGGCGCCGACCTCGTCGGCGATCTCCCGGAAGGCCGCGAAGTCGAGGGTGCGCGGGTAGGCCGACCAGCCGGCGACGATCACCTTGGGCTGGGTGTCGAGGGCGATCTTGCGCACCTCGTCCATATCGACGCGGAAGTCCTCTTTACTCACGCCGTAGAAGTGGTTGTCGTACAGCTTGCCCGAGAAGTTCAGCCGCATGCCGTGGGTCAGATGGCCGCCGTGCGCCAGGTCCAGGCCCAGCAGCTTCTCGCCGGGCTCCATCAGCGCCATTAGGACCGCGGCGTTGGCCTGCGCCCCCGAATGCGGCTGGACGTTGGCGAACTCGGCGCCGAACAGTTCCTTGGCGCGGTCACGGGCGATGTCCTCGACCACGTCGACGTACTCGCAGCCGCCGTAGTAGCGCCGCCCCGGATAGCCCTCGGCGTATTTGTTGGTCAGCACGCTGCCCTGGGCCTGCAGTACCGACCGCGGGACGAAGTTCTCCGACGCGATCATCTCCAGGGTGTCGCGCTGGCGGTTCAGCTCACCGTTCATGGCTGCGGCGAGGTCGGGATCGAGCTCGGCCAGGGACTGCGTAAAGAGGCTCATGCGCGCCAGTTTAGGCGGCCAGCTCTGCGCGCAATCGGGCCGGGGTCAGCGGCTCGTCGAGCAACCGCCGGAAACGGTCGAGCCGCGCCGGCCCCTCGGTCGACTTCGAGAGCCAATCGCCGAGCAGTTCGTACCCTTCCACATAGGTGGAGATGTAGGCGCGCCACAGCGGCGAGGTGAGGAAACGCAGCATCTGCCGGGCCCGTTCGGGCGGCGCCAGCAACCAGCGCTGCAGGAATTCGGTCACCTCGTCGGCGTCGCGGTGCCCGTCGTGCAGCGCCAGCGCCGCGTCCTGGCGCACGGGCAACAGCTCGGCGGTCGCCCGGGCCAGCGCGCGCGACCGTTCGACGTCGAACCGGAGTCCGAAGTCGGCGTAGATCTGCGCGGCCCAGGGCTGCCAGTCGGGGCCGGCGGCAGCGGCCAGCGCGTGGTCGGCCAGGCCCTCGGCCATCAGGCACTGCGGGGTGTTGACCAGGAAGATGGACTGTTCGCGCTGGCCGTCGCCGACCAGCAACTGCTCCTTGCGGCAGTGTTCGGTGTGGTGGCCCGGATAGGCCTCGTGGGCCACCAGTGCGGGCAGTCCCGACAGATACTGCGGCAGATCGGTGTTGATCGCCACGCGAGAGCGGTAATGGCCCAGGTAGTAGTTGAAACCGGACCACGGTTTGTCGGAGACGATCTCGAACTCGATCACCTCCGTCTCCGGCAGCCCGAACCGGCTGCGGACGATCTCCCGGAGCGCACCGCTGAGTTCGGCCACCAGCGGTCGCACCAGTTCGGGCGGGATCTCCTCGCTGCGACGGTAGGCGGCATAGGCCTCGCGCAACCGGGTTCCGGTCGCCCCCGGCACGCCCAGCGCCGCGGCGATCTGCGCATGCGCCTGTGCGTAGCGGCCCTGGTCGGCCGGAGCGATATCGACGTCGAAGTAGGCCTTCACCTCGTCGACGAAGCCGATCTGTTCGCCGGCGAATTTACGCGCCGAACATTCCAGCGCCCGCAGGTGTGCGGTGAGGAACTCCGCGCGCTGGGCGGGCAGTCCCGCGGGCAGCCGGTCGGCCAGCTCGCGGGCACGGCGCACCAGTTCGGCCGGAGCCGGCGCCGGTGCGTTCTCCACCTGCGCGCGCAGCGCCGGATCACCGGTGTAGGCGTCGACGAAGCCCGGCTCCAGCCGGTCGAAGGCCAGCCCCAGCCGCAGGTAGTCGTCGACCAGTTCCCCCGCGGCATCGGCACTCATGCGGACTTACGCTACCGACCGGGTATTCTGCGTGCCATGGCGCGCCCATCCAGCGACCGCGATCCCGGCCTGTACCTCGAACTGGACCGTCGGGAATGGCGCGACCTGCGTCAATCGATGCCGATGGTGCTGACACAGGACGAACTCGAACAGCTCGTCGGTCTGGGCGAGCAGATCGACCTGAACGAGGTCGCCGAGGTCTACCTGCCTCTGTCCCGGTTGATCCACCTGCAGGTCGAAGCGCGTCAGCGCCTGTTCGCGGCCACCTCGACCTTCCTGGGCGGCCGGCAACGCAATCGGCAGGTCCCGTTCGTGATCGGTATCGCCGGCAGCGTCGCCGTCGGCAAGTCGACCACCGCGCGCGTGCTGGCCAAACTGCTGTCCCGCTGGGAGTCGCATCCGAAGGTGGATCTGGTGACCACCGACGGCTTCCTCTACCCCACCGCCGAGCTGCAGCGCCGCGGGATCATGCACCGCAAGGGCTTTCCCGAATCGTACGACCGCCGCGCGCTGCTGCGGTTCGTCACCGATGTGAAATCCGGTGCCGAATCGGTTCGGGCTCCGGTCTACTCGCACGTCTCCTACGACATCGTGCCCGGCGAATACCACGAGGTGAACCAGCCGGACATCCTGATCCTGGAGGGCCTCAACGTCCTGCAGACCGCTCCGACGCTGACCGTCTCGGATCTGTTCGACTTCTCGATCTACGTCGATGCGAACCTGGCCGATATCGAGGCCTGGTACATCTCCCGGTTCCTGCAGATGCGGACCACCTCGTTCGCCAACCCCGAATCGCATTTCCACTACTACTCGTCGCTGACCGACGAGCAGGCCACCATCGCCGCCCGCGACATCTGGACGTCGATCAACCGGCCGAACCTGATCGAGAACATCCTGCCCACCCGCCCGCGCGCCACCCTGGTGCTGCGGAAGGATCGCGACCACTCCATCAACCGCGTCCGGCTGCGGAAACTCTGAACCCGGCGAGAGAGGCTCCGTGCGGGATTGGTTGATGCAGAACAGGCCCTGACGTCGCGCGCGTATCAGCCCAGGTGCGGGGCGGTGCTGCCCGCCGATCAGCACGGCGCGGAATCTCTCATCAGGCCACGATATCGGCGACACTCGCCGAGGTGGCCGCGATCAGGTCGGCCGGACTCAGTTCGATCTGCAGTCCGCGTTTGCCGGCGCTGGTGAAGATCCGGTCCCACTGCAAGACCGAAGAATCGACGACGGTGGGCAACACGGTCTTCTGCCCCACCGGCGACACCCCGCCCAGGACGTAGCCGGTGGTCCGGGTGACCGCGGCAGCCTGCGCCAGCCGCGCCTTGGGTACGCCGAAGGCCCTGGCGGCCGCCTTCAGCGAGAGCTGCCGGGGCACCGGTAACACCGCTACCCCCAGCCGCCGCTCCCCCAGATCGAGCACGAGCGTCTTGAAGATCTGGCCGGCACTGATGCCCAGGCGGGTCGTCAATGTTTCGACGGCTTCGGCCCCGTAATCGGTGCTGCGGCGCTCATGCCGGTATTCGTGGACGGCGTGGTCGATGCCCGCGCCGTCCAGTGCCGCGATCGCCGGGGTGGCCGCCACCGGTTCGCCGTCTACTTCCCGTAGCGGCGGTTGCGTGCCGAGAAGTCGCGCAGCGCGCGCAGGAAGTCGACCCGGCGGAAGTCCGGCCAGTACGCGTCGGTGAACCACATCTCCGAGTAGGCGCTCTGCCACAGCAGGAAGCCGCTGAGCCGCTGCTCGCCGGAGGTGCGGATCACCAGATCGGGATCGGGCTGTCCGCTGGTATAGAGATTGTCGCTGATCCCTTCCACCGAGACCGCGTCGATCATCTCCTCCGGGCTGGCGCCCTTCGCCAGCTTCTCCCGCAGCAAGGTCTGCGTCGCATCGGCGATCTCCTGCCGTCCGCCGTAGCCCACGGCCACATTGACGGTCATCGCATCGCGGTCGGCGGTGCGCTCGGCGGCGCGCCGCAGCCGCGCTGCGACAGGTTCGGGCAGGACGTCGAGATTGCCCACCAGATTCACTCGCCAGTCCCCGCCGGGCGCATCGGCGATCTCGTCGACGATGTCGGGCACGATCTCCATCAGCGCGTCGAGCTCGTCGGAGGCTCGCGCCAGGTTCTCGGTGGACAGCAGGTAGACCGTCATGGTGCCGATGTCCAGCTCCGAGCACCAGCCGACCATATCGGCGATCCGCTTGGCACCGACCCGGTGTCCGTGCGCGACGTCCTCGAAACCGGCTTCCCGCGCCCAGCGACGGTTGCCGTCGCAGATGATCGCCACATGTTGGGGGATCCGGTCGCCCTCCATCAGCTGGACGAGCCGGCCCTCGTAGACGCGATACAGCGCACCGCGCACGCCCTCTGGGATCAGTTTCACACGCAAGATCTTACGCCCGGAACGGGTTACCCGTCAGAAACTTACGGTACCGTAGGTTTTGTGACACAGCTGATCCGGATGCTCGACGAAGAGGGCCTGCCCAAGCCCACTCTGCG
This sequence comes from Gordonia hirsuta DSM 44140 = NBRC 16056, assembly GCF_000333015.1. Classification (GTDB taxonomy): domain Bacteria; phylum Actinomycetota; class Actinomycetes; order Mycobacteriales; family Mycobacteriaceae; genus Gordonia; species Gordonia hirsuta. The sequence continues at coordinate 17,062 of NZ_BANT01000035.1, forward strand.
CGGGGTGATCCACAAGTACTCCGCGTTCATCGCCGGTGCGGTGGGCATCATCCTGATCGTCGGTACCGCTATGCGGCACGGTGCGCTGAACGTGGTGGCGGTGTGCATTTATGTGGTCGGTATCACCGCACTGTTCACCACCAGCACCGTGTACCACCGCGTCGACTGGCGCTCGCCACGGCGCCGGGTCGCGATGAAACGCGCCGACCACTCGATGATCTTCGTGTTCATCGCCGCCAGCTACACCCCGTTCTGCATGATGGGTCTGCACAGCCCGCAGCGCTGGTGGATCTTCGGCATCGTCTGGGCCGGGGCCGCCGGCGGGGTGCTGCTCAAGCTGTTCTGGCCCGGCTCCCCCCGCGGGCTCGGGGTGATCCTCTACATCCTGCTGGGCTGGGCGGTCGTGGTGGTGGCCCCTGATCTGCTGCACAACGCCGGTGTCGCGGTCTTCGTGCTGCTGGTGGTCGGTGGCGTCTTCTACAGCCTGGGCGGCGTGCTGTTCGCACTGCGCTGGCCCGAGCCGTGGCCGGGGATCTTCGGCCACCACGAGGTCTTCCACACCTGCACCGCCATTGCGGCGGTACTGCACTACATCGCCGTGTGGCTGCTGGTTCTGCAGCCCTGAGCCGCGAGTTCTGGACACTCTGGTTTCTGGGACACTCCGGCACCTGTGTGGCCCGCTGCGCGCGGAAGCTTCGTACACTCAGCGGGTGCCCGCCCGTGACGCCGTACCGCTGCCCCGCCTGCGCGCGGGCTGCGTCGGCGTCGTCGGCGCAGGCACCGGCGTGCTCGCCCACACGCAGGGGCACGGTGGGCTGCCGGGGGTCGGCGGTCTGCTGATCGTGGCCGTGGCCGGGCTCGGGCTGGGCCTAGCGGCCCGGCACACCGCGCGGCTGCTGCCCCTGCTCGCCGGGGGTCAGCTGCTGGTCCACCTGCTGCTGATCGCACTGACCGGCCAGCACCACCAGCTGATCACCGCGCCCATGGCGCTGGTGCACGGTCTCGGAACGCTGGCGGCCTGGGCGCTGGTACTCGGCGCCGAGCAGCTGGTGCGGACGGTCGCCGGACTGGCCCTGCGGGTGCTGGTCTTGGTCGGCAGTACCCCGATCGAGCAGCCCAGCGGTGTGCTGGTCCCCGCGTTCGCAGTGCCGCAGTGCCAGCGGCTGCGCCATCTGGGCACCGTCGGAACCCGCGGCCCGCCCGTCCTCTCGAACTCCTTCTGAACCCCCTTCGGGTCCGGCGCCGCCGCGTCGGCGGTGCGTCGTGCCCGTCTCCTACTTCGAGAGGCGACTTCGCCCATGTCTGGTTCCGTCCTGCCCGAAAGGGCTCCGTCCGATTCCGTCCCGTCTCAGCCGCACCGACCCGATCGGGCCCGAGTCGGTGCGAGCCCTCGCGATCCCGGTCCACCCGATCCGACCACCTCGGTGATCGTGCAGCGACTGCTGCGCCGGCTGCACTTCTACGCCGGCATCCTGGTCGGCCCGTTCCTGCTCATCGCCGCCGTCAGCGGCGGCCTGTATGCGCTGGCGCCGTCGGCCGAGCAGCTGATCTATCGCACCCAACTGCACACCGACTCGGTCGGTCAGCCGGCCTCGATCGCCGCACAAGTCGATGCCGCGATGTCGGCACGCCCCGATCTGACGGTGACCGCAGTGCGTCCGGCGCCGCGCCCCGGGGACACCACCCGGGTGCTGTTCGCCGACCCCTCGCTCCCGGAGTCGACTCAGCTGGCGGTCTTCGTCGATCCGGTGACCGTGCAGGTCCGCGGTGAACTCGCGACCTACGGCAGCGGCGGCGCACTGCCGGTGCGCACCTGGATCGACCGTCTGCACCGCGATCTGCACCTGGGCGAACCCGGGCGTCTGTACAGCGAACTGGCCGCCTCCTGGCTGTGGGTGATCGCCCTGGCCGGTCTCTTCTTGTGGTGGTTCGGACGCCGGAAGCCCGCACCCCGCCGGCCCAACGCCCGGACCCGGACCCGCCGCTGGCACACGATGACCGGGCTGTGGATCGTCGTCGCCCTGCTGTTCCTGTCGGCGACGGGACTGACCTGGTCGCGCTTCGCCGGGGAGAACGTGGCTGAACTGCGGGCAGCACTGAACTGGACGCAGCCGACGGTGTCGACGTCGCTGACCGGTCAGCCGGCTGCCGACGGAGGCGCCGGACATCACGGGCACGGCTCGCCGCCGGCCGCCGACGACGATCGGGCGGTGGCCGCGGACGGTGCCGGCTACACCGATACCGCGCTGGCGCTGGCCCGGTCGGCGGGCGTGGGGATCGGCGAGGCCGTGCAGATCACGATTCCCGGCACGCCGAACACCGCGTTCACCGTCACCGAGGTGCGGGCGCCCTGGCAGTTCTCCCCGGACACCGCCGTGGTCGACCCCGCCCACGATCGCGTGATCAGCGTCGACCGGTTCGCCGACTGGCCCGTGGCGGCTCGGCTCGCCAACCTGGGGATCGCACTGCACATGGGGATCCTGTTCGGACCGATCAATCAGCTCGCGCTCCTGCTGGTGGCGGTGGCGTTGACCGCGATCATCGTGCTGGGCTACCGGATGTGGTGGCAACGCCGCCCCCGCGGGGCCCGCCGGCCCGGACGCGCTCCGACCCGGGGCGCACTCGCCGGTCTGCCGTGGCCGGCGAATGCAGCGGTGCTGGTGACGGCCGCGGCGACGGGCTGGTTCATGCCACTGCTCGGATGGCCGCTGCTGGCGTTCCTGCTGCTCGACCTCGGCGTCGCCGGGCTCGGCCGACGCAGAGCCGGGGCACCGAACCGCGCGGGCTCGCCGGGCTCAGTGCAGCGGCACGAAGCTGAACCGCGTACCGGTCTGCCGACGCGAGATCTCCCCGGTCGCTGACCGCTCGACGATCGTCATCTCGCCCGCGGCGGGCAGCACCATGCGGCCGCCGCGGGCGAGTTGGTCTTCGAGCTCTTCCGGAATGCTGCCAGCGTCGGCGGAGACCAGAATCCGGTCGAACGGTCCGGCCTCGGGCAGGCCCATGACACCGGGGATCGCGTCCACGATGCGCGCATTCGGGTACCGGTCGCCGAGGTTGCCGCTGCCGAAGGTGACCAATTGCGGCACGATCTCCACACCGGTCACGGTGCCGTCGGGGCCGGTCAATTCCGCCAGCAGCGCGGTGGTCCAGCCTGAACCGCTGCCCACGTCGAGTACCCGGTCACCGGGCTGCACATCGAGGTGGGTGAGCATGTAATCGACGGTCCACGGCTGCGAGTTGGTGACCCCGTAGCCGATCGGCAGTGGCCGGTCCTCGCCGGCCAGGTGCCGCTGGTCCGGCGGCAGGAAATCGGCTCGCGGGGCTGCGGCGAAAGCGTCGTCGATCCGGCTCATACCTTCAGTCTGCCAGGATCTTCAGACGATGTCGGTGACCAGAATCGCCACCTGTCGGCCTTGTATACGGACCCGCCAGGGCAGACCCGTCATATCGCCGCCGGCCGCGAGGATCCGGGGGTTGACCACGCGCACCGTCTTGCCGAACCGCTCGAACTCGGCCTCGCCCGCAGCCATCACATTGCGCACCCAGTCGGTTTCGCCGTGCCCGAGAGCCACCGCCAGGGTGCCTCCCTTGCGGTAGGAGGTGACCACCGTCGAATAGGGCTTACCCGACTTGCGTCCGCGATGCTTGACCAACGACGTCCCCGGCAGCCGGTGGGCGATCGGCTTCACCAGCGGGTTCATGTACTTGTGCTGAAGCCGGTCGAGCCACGGCGGAAAAACGTTCGGATGCTTCGGACCGGTGCCTCCGCTGGCAGACATGACGCTTCCCTTCGTTCGTCGGTGGCCGTCACCCTACCGGCGCTATCGGCCCCGGGGCCGACGGGAGCCGCCTCACCGGTTGGCGGCCGCCAGTTCGGCGAGCACCTGCGCGCTGACGTCCCACCCCATGCACTTGTCGGTGACCGACTGTCCGTAGACCAGCTCCGGGGCGTCCACCGACTGCGCACCCGGTACCAGGAAACTCTCCAGCATGAGACCACTGATCACCTGCTCGGAGCCCGCGCGACGCCCCTGCGCGACCCGCTCAGCGATCTCGACGGCCACCTCGGCCTGGCGCACGTGGTCCTTGCCGGAGTTGGCGTGGGAACAGTCGAGCATCACCTTCGGCGACATACCGGCCGCACGCAGCGACGCCACCGCCTCGTCGACCGAAACCTCGTCGTAGTTCGGGCCCCGCGTTCCGCCGCGCAGAATCACATGGCAGTCCTCGTTCCCGGCGGTCTGAACCACGGCCCCGCGGCCGAAGTCGTCGATTCCGAAGAAGACGTGCCTGCTGGCGGCGGCCTTGGCGCCGTCGGTGGCGACCTGGATGTTGCCGTCGGTGCCGTTCTTGAACCCGACGGGCATGGACAGCCCGGAGGCCAGCTGTCGGTGCACCTGGGATTCGGTGGTGCGTGCTCCGATGGCGCCCCAGGCCACCGCATCGGCGATGTACTGCGGGCTGGTCGGCTCCAGGAACTCGCAACCGACCGGCAGCCCCAGGTCGATCACGTCGAGCAACAGTTTGCGCGCCATGCGCAGTCCTTTTTCGACGTTGAAGGACTCGTCCATGTCCGGATCGTTGATCAGGCCCTTCCAGCCGACCGTGGTCCGCGGCTTCTCGAAGTAGACGCGCATGACGATCTTGAGGCTGTCAGCGTATTCGGCGGCCAGCGGTGCCAGCCGACGCGCGTAGTCCAGGGCCGCGACGGGGTCGTGCACCGAGCACGGGCCCACGACGACGATCAGCCGGTCGTCGCGACCGGCGAGGATCGCGGCGATCTCTTCGCGGTCGCGAGCGACGATCTCGGCGCGGCGCGCGGTCAGCGGCAACTCACCGAGCAGGCTGTTGGGCGACGGAATCGGCGAGAAGGCCGTGACGCGACGGTCGGAGGTCGACGGAGTCGATTGCGTGGCGGCCGCACTGGTACCAGGGGCGAGGGTCATGTCAGTTGCCTTTCGGGTGGGCGTTCGAGTCGAAGTCGGTCCGTGTTCCCGAAGCACTGGAAGTGACCTGTGGCCCGGAAACGACGAAAGCAGCGACCTGCTGGTCACTGCTTCGGCTCCGGGTTCGCTTTTTGTGCGCAGTTCAGCGCTTCATCGCAGGCTCACCCGGAGCCTCGATAAAGCGCCAATAGCCGCGCACAGTGGTTTTCACGTCCTGAACACTACACCAATCGACGCGAACCCGCTGTGGCGCAGCCGGGCGACCGGACCCGGTCGGGGTCTGGTCCGGTCCGGTTTGGGCCGGTCAGCCGAAAGGCAGCGCCGTCACCGTGGTGACCGGAAGATCGCAGGTGTGGCCGCGGCACAGGTACGCCGCATCGGCGCCGTCGATCTGACCGCGGTCGGCTAAGAGCGGCAGCGAATCGCGTTCACCGGCGACGACGACGGTGCCGCCCGGTGCCGCGCGGCGCACCTGCGTCGCCAGCGAACCGTCCCCGGAGTGGTCCTGGGCGACAGCCACCTGCAGCGGACCGGCCAGCCGGGTCAGAGCCACTGCCAGCCAGTGCCCGGCCGAACGCGGCATCTTCTGCAGGACCAGCCCGGCACGAGCCAGCGTCTGATCGGCGAGGTCGGCGTAGCGGGCCGCTGCGGCTTCGGGCGCGAGACTACCGGCCAGCAGCAGCGCCTCGGCCAGCAGCGACGCACCGGCCGGGGTGGCTCCGTCGACGGGATCTCGCGGTCTGGTGATGAGCGCACCCGGCGGAGCGTCGTACCAGGCACCGGGGGCCTGCGGGTCGGTGAAGTCCTCGACGGCCCGGTCCAGAATCGTCAGTGCGCGCTCGCACCAGAGCTGCTCACCGGTCACCTGATGCAGGGTGAGCAGGGCCGTGGCGAAGGCGGCGTGATCGTCGAGGGCCGCCAACGGCTCACCCACCCGGCCGCCGAGGGACACCCGGCGCCACTGGCCGTCGACCTGATGCAGATCCCACAGTGCCGCCGCGGTTTCGGCCGCCCGCTCGACCCACTCGGGGCGGTCGAGCGTGGAGCCGGCCTCGGCCAGTGCGGTGATCGTGAGCGCATTCCAGCTCAGCACCACCTTGTCGTCGCGGTCCGGTTGCGGCCGGGCGCCCCGGGCCTGCAAAAGCCGGGTGCGGACGGCGTCGAATCGCTGCGGGTCGTCCGGGTCGGCGAGCAGTTGCAGCGTCGACGTGCCGTTCTCGAAGGTGCCGGGCTCGGTGACGGTGAACAGCTCTGCCGCCCAGGCGCCGTCCTCGTCGCCAAGCACCTCGCGCAACTGCGCAGGGGTCCACACGTAGGTGAGGCCCTCGACGCCGTCGGTGTCGGCGTCGAGCGAGGATGCGTAGCCTTGGCCGGTCCACAGCGCCGCATCGAGGAACTCGACGGTCTCGGCGGTGATGCGCGTCGCCAGCGGATCGCCGGTACGCCGGGCCAGGTGGGCGTAGACGCGCAGCAGCAGAGCGTTGTCGTACAGCATCTTCTCGAAGTGCGGAATCACCCAGTCGGGGTCGACCGCGTAGCGCGCGAAACCGCCGGCGAGCTGATCGTAGATGCCGCCGCGCGCCATCGCCACGCAGGCGCGTTCGACAGCGCCCAGGGTCGATGGCGCCAGCTCTGCCGTGGCCGGACCACCCAGTTCTGCCGCCCGAAGCAGCCCTTCCAGCAGCGCCGACGGCGGAAACTTCGGGGCACCGCCGAAACCGGCGGCCCGCGGGTCCTCCTCGCTCAAGACCGTGGTGACGGCCGCGGCGGTGAGCTCGTCGTCGAGCACCGGGCCGGGTGGGAGCGGACCGGTGTTGGCACGCAGATGTTCGGTGATGCTCGCCGACGCCTCGAAGACCTCGTCCCGGCGCTGCGTCCAGGTACCGGAGATCGCAGCGAGGATCTGCCCGAAACCGGGCATCCCGCCGCGCGGCACCGGTGGGTAGTAGGTGCCGCAGTAGAACGGTTCGCCGTCGGGGGTCAGGAAGCAGGTCATCGGCCAGCCGCCCTGGCCGGTCATCGCGACGGTGGCGGCCATGTAGATCGCATCCAGGTCGGGGCGTTCCTCACGGTCGACCTTGATGCAGACGAATCCGTCGTTCATCTGTGCAGCCAGTTCCGGATCCTCGAAGGACTCGTGCGCCATCACGTGACACCAGTGGCAGGCCGCGTACCCGATCGACAGCAGCACCGGGACGTCCCGTTCGCGCGCTTCTGCGAAGGCATCGTCGGACCATTCGCGCCAATGAACGGGGTTCTCCGCATGCTGGCGCAGGTACGGACTGGACGAACTCGCGAGACGATTGGTCACGGGTCCAGTCTATTCGCCGACGGTCCGCCCGGCAGGTGCGACAATGCCGGCGGACCGTTACTGCGCGGCCTCAGCCCCGGTCGGGACTGGAGCCGGGCTCATCGACCTGTTCGGCGGCCCCACGCGTCTCAGCGGACCCCGGTGTCTGTGCTCCGGCAGCGTCGGCGACGGCATCGGGGTCGGGGACATCTTCTGCGACAGTGCCGTCGTCGAAGGCCTGGTCCGGCTCGGGGTTGTCGGCGTCGAAGGTCTCCGGCAGCTTGCGGAGCTGCTTGTTCATTGAGCGGATCAACAGGAACGTAGCCACCAGCAGCAGCACGATCACCAGCAATCCGATCGGCGAAGCCTTACCGAACTCGGGACCTTTGGCCGGTGGCTTGTCGGCGAGCAGGAACGCGGCTTCGTTCGCCAGCGTCAGCACGGTGTTCACGTCTCCTCGATTCCGGCGAACAGGTCGTTCTCCGGGATAGCGGTCTGCACCCGGGTCTGGGCGAGCTCGAATTCTTCGGTGGGCCACAGCCGCTGCTGCCACTCGAGCGGAACTGCGAAGAAGAAGCCGTTCGGGTCGATCTGTGTGGCGTGCGCACGCAGGGCATCGTCGCGCTGCGGGAAGTAGTCGGCGCAGGAGACCTGCGTGGTGACGCGAGCCATGATGTCACCCTGCTCGCGCTTCCACTTGGACAGCCACTCGCGGAACGGGTTCTCCATGCCGGCCTTCTCCAGTTCTTCAGAGAAGGCGTAGATGCGGTCGCGGATGAAGCCGTGCGTGTAGTAGAGCTTCAGCGGGGTCCACGGCGGTCCCGCCTCGGGGAATGCCTCCGGGTCGCCGGCCGTTTCGAAGGCGGCGACCGAAACCTTGTGACACATGATGTGGTCGGGGTGCGGATAGCCGCCGTTCTCGTCGTACGTGATCATCACGTGCGGCTTGAACTCACGGACGACCCTGACCAGGGCCTCGGTGGCTTCCTCGACCGGCACCAGGGCGAAGCAACCGTCCGGCAGCGGAGGCGGCGGATCGCCCTGCGGCAGACCCGAGTCGACGAAGCCCAGCCACATCTGGTCGACGCCGAGCGCTGCGGCAGCGGCGGCCATCTCGTCCTTGCGCACCTCGGGAAGATTCTCCAGAATTCCTGGTCGGTCCATGGCTGGATTGAGGATGTCTCCGCGCTCACCGCCGGTCAGTGTCACGACCAGGACTTCGTGTCCGGCCGCCGCGTATTTGGCCAATGTCGCGGCCGCCTTGCTCGACTCGTCGTCAGGATGTGCATGCACAGCCATGAGTCGCAGGCGCCCCGTGCTCTCGGTCACGCTTCCTCACCTTCGCTCGGTCCTGCCCTACATGGTAGGTATTGACGAGTGAGCAGTTCAGATCGGGTCGGCGACCGGCCAAAACCGCAGAGCGGTCCGCGTGCGACGTACCCGACGGAGCAGTCCCCGCAGAGTCGGCGTCGATGGTTCCTGATCAGCTCGACCACGGTCGTCGTTCTCGGAGTGATCATCGCGTTCATCGGATGGAAGCAGTTCGCTGACCCGGAGGTCTCCGGTTCGGCGACCGGGCACGATGTGCTCAGCTCCAATTCGGTCGCCGTTCTCTACACCGTCAACCGGAAGAATCCGGACGAGGCCGTCGCCTGCGTGGTCCGCGGCCGGGCCCAGGACGGCGCCGAGGTCGGGCGCCGCGAAGTGCTGATTCCGGCCGGCGACGAGGTGCAGATCGGTGCCCGGACCGTCGTGCAGACCTCTCGCCCCGCGGTGATCGGCGAGGTCTTCGGCTGCACCACGTCGGTGCCGTCGTACCTGCAAGCCGAGGAATGAGGACGCACCGGTGACCGAGGACGATCCCGCAGACTCTGGACGGCCGGACGCCACGCGCCCGGCGGACACCCCCACCAAGGCCCCGAGGCAAGCGGCATTCGCCACCGTCTCTTCGCCCTACTATCCGGTGCTGATGGCGCTGTTCGTCGGCATCATGCTGATCAGCAACATCGCCGCCACGAAGGGCGTCGGACTGTTCGGCGGCTGGCTCGTCACCGACGGGGCATTCTTCCTGTTCCCGCTCAGCTATGTGCTCGGCGACGTGATCAGCGAGGTGTACGGATTCCGCGCGATGCGGCGCACCATCTGGACCGGCTTTGCGATTCTGCTGCTCGCCTCCCTCGCCTTCACCGCAACCATCGCCCTGCCCCCGCTGGAGGGTTACGAGAATCAGCAGGCTCTCGAGGCGGTGGCCGGCGCTGTTCCTCAGCTGGTGGCAGCGAGCCTGGCCGGCTATCTGATCGGCGAGTTCACCAACTCGTGGGTCCTTGTCCGGATGAAGGAACGGACTGGTGAACGACGTCTCTGGGCGCGATTGATCACCTCGACCGTGGTGGGTGAGTTCTTCGATACCGTCGTCTTCTGCGCCATCGCGGCACCGGTGATCGGGGTGTCGACCTGGGGACAGTTCCTCTCGTTCGTCGCGATCGGGTTCACCTGGAAAACGCTGATCGAGATCGTGGTGATGCCCGGCACTTACGCTCTGGTGGGATTCCTCAAACGCGCGGAGCCGTCGTACGGAGAAGCTCTCGCGGACCGCTGACACCGTGTGCGCTGAGCCACATCTCCGGCTGGTATCCTAGGGAGCGCACGGCTTCGGGGAGGAGCCGTGCTTGCTGCATTATCAGCACATGCGTGTCGTGGGGCCAGTTCAGCCGAGAGCTTTCCGACGGCACGACGTTTACGCGCAGTCCACTGCCGGACAGCAGAAGGAGATCGACAATGACCGACGCCGATGTGACCTGGTTGACCCCTGAATCTGCGCAGCGCTTGAAAGATGAACTCGATGCACTGATCGCGAACCGCGAGGTGATTGCCGCCGAGATCAATGAGCGACGTGAAGAGGGTGACCTCAAGGAGAACGGCGGCTACCACGCCGCCCGCGAGGAACAGGGCCAGCAAGAGGCCCGCATCCGTCAGCTGCAGGCGCTGCTGAAGGACGCCCAGATCGGAGAGGCACCGACCCAGTCGGGTATCGCCCTGCCCGGCACGGTCGTGACGATCTATATCGGCGACGACAAGACCAACACCAAGACCTTCCTCATCGCAACGCGCGAAGAGAGCGTCGCTACCGACCTGGAGGTCTTCTCCCCCAGTTCGCCGATCGGTGCCGCGATCCTCGATGCGAAGGTCGGAGAGAGCCGCAGTTACCTGGTACCCAGTGGTGCCGAGCTGACTGTGACTCTGGTCAGCGCAGAGCCGTACCAGCACTGATTCACTCGCACGCCCAGATTCCCGTAGACCGGGCCGCAGACCGCGGCTCGGTCTACGTCTTTCAGCGCCTCGATAGAGCACTTCGAGCACCGGCCCCTGGGCGCTCTTGCGCCGTCAGGCTTCTACATCGTCGGCAAGGAGCCGGTGCAGTTCCGTCTCGACTGCGGAAAGAGCGTTGACCGTTGCCTGCTCCTTCGAACGACTCGGCAGCTTCACCGAAACCTCCGGCAGCAGAAGAGCCGGCGGTACCTCGAGAGCCCGGGCCAGGCGATACACCGTCGACAGCTGAGGATCGGAGATATGTGGCGGACGGTTACTCGTCGCACGCTCCAGATTCGAGACCGCGTTGCGGTGCAGTCCGCAACGTTCTGCCAGCTCCTCCTGCGAGTAGCCCCGCTTCTTCCGAATGATCAGCAACCGGTGTGCGAACGAGTACGCATAGGTGTCCCAAGCAAGGGATCCACGCTCGCTTTCGGCCACTCATCCAATCTGGTCAATCCACACCAGATTGTCTGCCCACCATGTTGTGCACTCTAAACCGTTGACGCGCAACGGATTTCGGCAATGCCGACACCGCGAAGCTCGCCTCGCCCAAGCGCCCATGCCACGCCGTCAGCTGCGATCACTGAGCGCCTGACCACCGCGCACCCCGCGGGCCCAATATGAAATTCTCAAAAAACACATCGCCACCGAACACCGCGCCCGGCACGTTCCGGGCTCGCCGCCGATGGCCGATACATCTCACCGGCGGCCATCCGAGCCCGTGCAACTATGATGACATCGGGGTACGACAAGTTCGTATGTTCGAATCCATGGCTGGGCGCCAACGGCGTCCTGCCGGCTCCGCTGCAGCGCACAGCATCCGGGCGCCGGACGTCCGCTGACGCCGACTCGCCTGCGTCAGCGGGGCATTTTGGTGATGGTGGCTTCGGTGAAGGCGATCGCTCGATCACAAACTTCGGTGATCGACGTGCGGGGGGAGCGATGATGGATGACTGTAGTCGTAACTCCAGCTCGACCTGATTGAACGTATGTAAGACATTCAATCAGGTGCTTTGATTGCGAGATACCAACGACGCGACCGTCGATGCGAATATCATCCAACCAATACCTGTCTTGGTACTTGTCCTTGTAGTCAACGAGGTTATCTGAATTCCCGACTGTTTGAGAAACCGCCCAAAGTCCCTCATCTGTAGGATGATATTCCCAATAACAGCCGCGCGCGGTCTGCCCATCACTACCGGCAGCGTCACTCACCGTTCCGGCCGAGATTCCGAGCGCTTCCAGCGCTGAGCCTCTGATCGCTAGGCACGGTTCATAAGTCGTTCCATCGTTACCCGTGTTCCATCGTCGAGTAAAGAACGAGTCAAAAGGCAGCGAGGACGCATCCGGGACTTGCGGTCCAGTCGAGGGCGTCCCTTGAATCGCAGTCTGTCTAGAGCCAGCTGCTTGTTCATTTACCGACGTGCAGGCCGCTGCGGACATCAACACCACAAACCCCAGTACGGGGGCGAGCAGGTCAGGCATAGGCACTTCAGTCGCCGATCTCACTGGCTGACAAACTATCTACCAACTCATAATGGGCTGCAGCAGTTCGACAGTGCAGAGCAGTCGTAGCCAAGTCTTCGGCAATAGCTGAGATACTAGATCTCCATAGTTCAACCGCATGGTTGAGATTCACAAAGAGCGCACGCCCCTCAACACAGTCGACTCCAAACCGGTTTTGAGACAAAACTGTTCCCGCGGAAGAAACTAGTCTCTCCAACTCCCTCGCCGCGTTCTCAGCCTCACGAGCCCGATTCAGCCACACAGTCGAGATCGACATCACTTCCGGCATAGGAACCTCCGCGTCGTCCGTTCGGTTCGGGTTTCCGAGGTGGTGTTGGGGCCGGCTCCCCCGATACCGGCACCCAACACCGTTCCCCCGAAGCGTGGTGAGTGCCGACTCCCCCGATGCCGGCTATCGCCACACTTCCCTTCGTCCGGTCGAATCCGCCATCCCCCGGGTGGCGGATGCAACCGTCTATGAATTAGACGCACCGAATGCTGATCCGGTTCCATCGTTTTCAAAGATTCTTTGAACGAGATCTTGGGCGAGGGCGGGTGGAAGCCGGCTCCCCCAGTTGCCGACTTCCACCCGCGGTCCCCCTGAACAGACATCCGCCGCCCCCCGACGGCAGATTCGTCTGTTGTAAGAGTTAGACGCGCCTCAGCCGCGGAAGGTTCCCGGAAATCCGAAATACGACCGTTCATTCACGCGTTCGGACGACACGACGAGCGTGACGGAGCCGGTCGCGCCCCCGAAGAATCAGCCGAGTGCCTGCTCCACGTCGGCGATCAGGTCGGTAACGTCTTCGATCCCGACGGACAGCCGGACCAGATCGGCCGGCACCTCCAGCAACGAACCGGCAGTGGAGGCGTGCGTCATCGCACCGGGATGCTCGATCAGCGATTCCACACCGCCGAGTGACTCCGCGAGCGTGAACACCTTCGTCCGGGCGCAGAACTCCTGTGCGGCCGCTTCGCCGCCGGCGACCCGCACCGAGATCATTCCACCGAAGCGCTTCATCTGTTTCGCGGCGGCCTCGTGACCCGGATGATCGGCCAGGCCCGGGTACAGAACCTGGGTGATCTTCGGGTGCGCCGAAAGCGCCTCGACCAGTCTCTCGGCGTTGTCGCAGTGCCGGTCCATCCGGACAGCGAGCGTCTTGATACCGCGCATCGTCAGATAGGCGTCGAACGGTCCGGGCACCGCACCGGCACCGTTCTGCAGAAACGCGATATCGGCGTCGAACTGCTCGTCGTTGGTGATGATCGCGCCGCCGACCACGTCGGAGTGGCCGCCGAGGTATTTGGTGGTCGAATGCACGACGATGTCGGCGCCGGCGTCCAGCGGCCGCTGCAGGTACGGGGTGGCGAAGGTGTTGTCCACCACCAGCTTCGCACCGTTATCGTGGGCGACTTCGGCGATCGCGGAGATGTCGCCGACATTGAGCAGCGGGTTGGTCGGAGTCTCGGTCCAGACCAGCTTGGTCTTGGGCGTCATGGCGTTCGCGATCGCGGCGACGTCGTTCACCGGAGCCACCGAGTACTCGATCCCCCACTGCGAGAAGACCTTGTCGATCAGCCGGAAGGTGCCGCCGTAGGCGTCGTTCGGAATCACCAGATGGTCGCCGGGGCGCAGCGCGGCGCGCAGAATCGCATCGGTGGCAGCCATACCGGAGCTGAATCCGCGGCCGTACGTGCCGTTCTCGATGGCAGCCAGATTGGCCTCCAGGACCCGCCGCGTCGGGTTGCCGGTGCGTGCGTACTCGAAGCCGTCACGCATCCCGCCGACGCCGTCCTGCGCGAAGGTGGAGCTGGCATAGATCGGCACGTTGACCGCACCGGTCTGCGGATCCGGCTCATAGCCCGCATGGATGGCCTTGGTGGAGAATCCTGAATCGGCGAAACCCTGATCGGTCACTGCTTGTCCTCACGAGTCGGGAGCGGATGAATGCTCGCATAGGCGAGGAGGTCGTGCCGGGTGATCACACCGGCGGGCTTACCGTCCTCTACCACCATCAACGCATCGGTGTCACCCAACAATTCCATCGCCGCCGATACGGGCTCTCCGGCACCGATCAGCGGGAACGCCTGGCCCATGTGCGCCGACACCGGATCTGCCAGGGTGGCGCGGCCTTCGAAGACCGCCGAGAGCAGGTCGCGCTCGTTCACCGAACCGGCGACCTCGCCGGCCATCACCGGCGGTTCGGCCCCGACCACCGGCATCTGCGAGACCCCGAACTCGCGCAGGATCTCGATCGCATCGCGCAGCGTCTCCTGCGGATGGGTGTGCACCAGGTCCGGCAGCAGACCTGTCTTACCGCGCAGCACCTCGCCGACGGTGGCCTCGGGGCGCTCGCCTTCCAGCGGAGTCCGCAGGAAGCCGTAGCTGCTCATCCACTCGTCGTTGAAGATCTTCGACAGGTAACCGCGGCCGCCGTCGGGCAGCAGCACGACGACCAGCGAGTCCGGGCCCTCGCGTTCGGCGACCTGCAGCGCGGCCACCACGGCCATGCCGCACGAGCCACCGACCAGCAGCCCTTCCTCGCGCGCCAGCCGGCGCGTCATCTCGAACGAGTCCGCATCGGAGACCGCGATGATCTCGTCGGGCACGGTCGGGTCGTAGGCACCCGGCCAGAAGTCCTCGCCGACACCCTCGACCAGGTACGGCCGACCCGAGCCGCCGGAATACACCGAGCCCTCCGGGTCCACGCCGACCACCTTCACCCGACCCTCGGAGACCTCCTTGAGGTAGCGCCCGGTTCCGGTGATGGTGCCGCCGGTACCGACGCCGGCGACGAAGTGTGTCACCTTGCCGTCGGTGTCCGCCCAGATCTCCGGGCCGGTAGTCTCGTAGTGACTCCGCGGTCCGGCCTGGTTCTGGTACTGGTTCGGCTTCCAGGCGCCGTCGATCTCGCTGACCAGACGATCAGAGACCTTGTAGTAGCTGTCCGGGTGCTCCGGCGGCACCGCGGTCGGGCACACCACGACCTGCGCGCCGTAGGCCCGCAGCACGTCGAGCTTATCCTTGGCCACCTTGTCCGGGCACACGAAGATGCACTTGTAGCCACGCTGCTGAGCCACCAGAGCCAGCCCCACACCGGTGTTACCCGAGGTCGGTTCGACGATGGTGCCGCCCGGCTTCAGCTCACCGGAGGCTTCGGCCGCGTCGATCATGCGGCTGGCGATACGGTCCTTGGAACTGCCACCCGGATTCAGATATTCGATCTTCGCGGCGACCAGACCCGAGCCCGGCTTGACCACCGAGTTGAGCTTGACCAGCGGCGTGTTTCCGACCAGGTCGACGACGTGATTGGCGATGCGCATGAGTCCATAGTCCCACGACCGTGCCTGCGTTAGGCTGGCCCCATGCCAGAAGCTGTCATCGTTGCCACTGCCCGCTCCCCGATCGGCCGCGCCGGGAAGGGGTCCCTCAAGGACGTCCGCCCCGACGAACTCGCTCGCCAGATGATCGCTACGGCGATCGCCAAGGTGCCCGAACTCGACGTCGCCGACATCGAAGACATCCACCTGGGCATCGGGCAGCCCGGTGGCGCCGGTGGCTACAACATCGCGCGCGTGGTGGCGGTGGAACTCGGCCTGGACCACGTGCCGGGCGTGACCGTCAACCGCTACTGCTCGTCGTCGTTGCAGACCACCCGCATGGCGCTGCACGCCATCAAGGCCGGTGAGGGCGATGTCTTCATCTCCGGTGGCGTCGAGAGCGTCTCGAGCTTCGGCACCTCCGGCGCGGCCGACGGTCTGCCCAACTCCAAGAATCCGATGTTCGACGAGGCCGAGGCCCGGACCGTCCTCACCGCTCAGGGCGGTGCCGGCAAGTGGCACGACCCCCGCGAGGACGACCTGCTCCCCGACGTCTACATCCCGATGGGCCAGACCGCCGAGAACGTCGCCACCTACACCGGGATCTCCCGCGAGGACCAGGACCGCTGGGCCGTGCGCAGCCAGAACCGCGCCGAGGAGGCCATCAACAACGGCTTCTACGCCCGTGAGATCGACCCGATCACCCTGGCCGACGGCACCAAGGTGACCGCCGACGACGGCCCGCGCGCGGGCACCACCTACGAGAAGATCAGCCAGCTGCAGCCGGTCTTCCGCCCCGACGGCACCATCACCGCCGGCAACGCGTGCCCGCTGAACGACGGCGCCGCCGCCCTGGTGATCATGAGCGACACCAAGGCCAAGGCCCTGGGCCTGACGCCGCTCGCACGCGTCGTGGCCACCGCCGCCACCGGCCTGTCGCCGGAGATCATGGGCCTGGGCCCGATCGAGGCGGTCCGCAAGGTGCTGCGCGTGGCCGACATGTCACTGTCGGACATCGATCTGTACGAGATCAACGAGGCCTTCGCCGTCCAAGTGCTCGGCTCGGCCGACGTCCTGGGTATGGACCACGATCGCCTGAACGTCTCCGGCGGCGCGATCGCCCTGGGCCACCCGTTCGGTATGACCGGTGCTCGCATCACCACCACCCTGCTGAACAACCTGCAGACGCACGACAAGACCTTCGGTCTGGAGACCATGTGCGTCGGCGGCGGCCAGGGCATGGCGATGATCATCGAGCGCCTCAGCTGACGGTCGGCTTCGGCTAGACCTCAGTCGAGGCCAGACGCCACCGACGACGGGCGGCTCCGGATCACTTCCGGAGCCGCCCGTCGCGCATCCTGCTCGTCGTTCACGCCACGACGATCCGTCCTCCGAGGCGCGTGACCCGATACGCGTCACGGGCCTCGGAAGATCCGGACAGCAGTAGCCGCGACGGCAGCACAGTTCGGCTGAAGGGATTCTTCCGCGCCCCGTGGTCGCTACCTACACTCAGCCCATGCGCTACAACCCTCCCCCGAATTGGCCGCCGCCGCCCGATCCCGGCTGGCAGCCGCCGCCCGGCTGGCAACCGGATCCACGGTGGGGTCCACCGCCCCGCGGGTGGAGACTCTGGGTCGACGATGTGCCCGCTCCAGCACCCCGGCCGCCACTCGGCCCACGTCCGCAGCTGCGTGTTCAGCAGACCCGACCTGCACCGCGGGCGGCCGGCGGGTCGTCGTTTCTCGGGACGACCGTCCAGGCGCTCATGCACCCGATCTGGATCACGGTCGCCACGCTGGTGACCGTGGCCGCGGTCCTGCTCACCGTCTTCTGGCCGAACGGTTCGCAAGGCTCGGCCCAGATCGCCAGGACCCTGGAGGTGGAGAAGCTGAGTTTCGATGATCCGTCATCGATCGACGCGGTCACGTTCATGACCTCGGACAAGACGAGCACGTCGCCGATGACCACGCAGGCGACCCCGGTGGATATCACCCTGCGGAACAACGGTGATACACCGATCAAGATCGTCCGCATCGAGACCACGGTGCTCGAGGCCAAGACCGTCAGCTGCAACCGCCAGGGCGGCGGCATGGTCGTCTCCGCGTTCTATTCGGTGAAGATTCCGTACAACCCGTGGACGATGGAGTTGTCCAGCGACACCGTCTCCAGCGACGTCGACTTCACCGTGAAGCCGAAGTCCGGCGATCGGATGGTGGTGACCATCGGGCCCGAGGAGTCCGGCAACGGCAAGGCGATCGTGGTCGCCGTATCGCTGAAGCTGATTCCGGAGTCCGGCGATCCGGTGGTCCTCGAGCCGCTCGCGCTCACCCAGCCGGAGGCGGTCGATCAGGAGATCCGGTCACTCGGCCGCACCGGAGGAAACGACCCGTCCTGTAAACGCGAACAGACCGGCATCCTCGATGGCTTCGTCAAGAGCACCCAGATGCAGTCACCCGATCTGCTGCGGCTGCGCAACGCCTTCGACGGCTGACTGAGTCACCAGCCAGCTGCTGTTGGCCCGACGGCTGGTTCTCCGAGATTCGTGACCGCGCCGGGGTCACACGCCTCGGAAGACCGCCCCGCCCAGCGACCGCACAATCCACGACAGCACGAGGCCCCCGGGTTCGAAAGCGAACCTCGGGGGCCTCGGCGGTCGTGCAGGTCCGCTGCTAGTCGCTGTTGAGGTAGCTCAGCAGGCGCAGAATTTCGACGTACAGCCAGACCAGGGTGACGGTCAGCCCCAGGGCGACGCCCCAGGCGGCCTTCTCCGGTGCGCCGGCCTTGACCAGCTTGTCGGCGGCGTCGAAGTCGATCAGGAAGCTGAACGCTGCCAGCGCGATGCACACCAGCGAGAAGATGATGGCGATCGGGCCGCCGCTGCGCAGGCCGGTGTCGACACCGAACAGGCCCAGCACCAGGTTCACCAGCATCAGTCCCAGCACACCGAACAGGCCGGCCATCAGCATGCGGGTGAAGCGCGGGGTGACGCGGATCGCGCCGACCTTGTAGACCACGAGCATGCCGACGAAGACGCCGAGCGTGCCGATCACCGCCTGACCGATCATGGCCCCGGCGGTCACCCCGTCGGCGACGACGAAGTTAGCGAAGACGAACGAGATCGCGCCGACGAACAGCCCCTCGAAGGCGGCGTAGCTCAGCACGATGGCGGGGTTGTCCTGCTTGCGGCCGAAGCTGGCGACCAGCACCAGTACCAGACCGCCGATGGCACCGACCGCGAGCAGCGGCATGGCCAACGACGACTGCGCGGCCTCGGTCGCCCGGGTCGCGATCGCGGCATAGGTGGCGATCGCCACAGCGATCAGCACACCCAGGGTGATGCCGGTCTTGACGACGACGTCGTCGACCGTGATCTGCCGGCCGGTGGTCGGTGCCGGGGCGAAGCCCTGCTCGCTCAGGTAGGGATTGTTCTGCTGCCCGGCCTGCCATGCTGCCTGCTGGGCGCCGGGAATGGCCTGGTTGAAGCCTGCGTAGGGGGCAGGCTGATTGTCGCGGACCACTCCGCGCATGACCGGGTTGCTGCTATCGCGCACTCGGGTTCTCCTTCAAGGGTGGATGGGCGGCACTCTCACCGGTTCAACGCTCATCGCGCCGCAGTAGTTCCGACTTTACCGATTCTTGACCAAATCCCGTCAAGGCGGCCCGAAGAACATCTTCGGCCAGCGTCAGATCCTGCCCCCAGGGTAGCCCCGGTTTGGCCGTCATCAAGTCGGCGACGCCGTGCGCGATCGACCACAGTCGCAGCACCATCGCGGTCACCTCACCGCGCGGCAGCACCCCCGCTTCCATCGCCTCGGCCACCGTGGCCCGCATGCGCTGGAACGCCGAGGCCATGAGCACCTGGTCGGTCTGGGTGGGTTCGGTGGTCGGACGGGCGAAGGCCTCGCGGAAGATCACCGGGTTGTCGATGGCGAACCGCACATAGGCCAGTCCCTGGGCGACACCGCGTTCGGTCAGATCGTCGATACCGTCGGCAGCAGCGACCATGACGTCGTCGAACTGCTCGAAGAACCGCGCACAGACCGCATCCAGCAACTCCTCTTTGTCGGCGAAGTGCAGGTAGATCGACGGCGGCGTGACCCCGACCCGGGCGGCCACGGCCCGGATGGAGACCCCGGCGCCGCCATCACCGGCGATCAGCAGTTCGGTGGCCGCGTCGAGGATCTCGTCGCCCAGCAGGCCGCCCGAGCCGCGCGGTGATCGTTTGCGCACTCGACACCTCCGGGTCATCGGATCCCTGTCATCGGATCACTCTTCGGTCAGCCCGATACGGTCGTGCAGCCGGCGCAACGGTGCCGGCGCCCACCAGTTCCAGCGTCCGGCCAACCGCATGAACGCCGGTACCAGCATCATCCGGATCAATGTCGCATCCATCAGCACCGCCAGTGCCAGGCCTACCCCGAACATTCGCATGAACGACACCTGCGAGGCGGCGATCCCGGCGAAAACAATGGCCATCAGCAGTGCGGCGGCGGTCACCACGCGGCCGGTGCGGGCCAGGCCGATGGCCACCGCGCGATCGTTGTCGTCGCGCCCCTGCCCCGATTTGAGCCACTCCTCGCGGATCCGTCCGAGCAGGAACACCTCGTAGTCCATCGACAGGCCGAAGGCGATGCAGAACATCAGCACCGGCATGGTCGCCACCAGCAGACCGATCGGAGTGGTGCCCAGACCGCCCAGGTGACCCTCCTGGAAGATCCACACCATCGCCCCGAAGGTCGCCGTCAACGACAGCACGTTCATCACCAGCGCCTTGAGCGGCAGGACGACGCTGCCGGTGAACAGGAACAGCAGCACATAGGTGGCCACGGCGATGATCAGCAGAACCCACGGCAGGTAGCGGTAGATCGCGTCGACGGTGTCGGCGTTGGCCGCGGCCAGTCCGGCGAAGCTGACCCGCGCGCCCGGCGGGGCGGGCACCGCACGCAGTGCCGCGAGCTGCTCCTGACCGTCGGACTGCATCGGTTCGACGTCGCCGGTGATGCTCAGCAGCGCCACCTCACCGACCACCATGCCCGGCGGCGGGGGTGCGATCGGCTGACCGTCCCGGAAGACACCGACCGCACTGGAGACCAAGCTCACGTGCTCTACCCGCGAGAGGTCTTCGACGTAGGCGGTCATCGCCGGACTGCCGACCAGTCCCTCGATCACCCCGGTCACGTTCGACGACGGGTTCTCGGCGTACTGGTCGCGGATCTCCTGCTGGATCGCGTGGGCGCTGGCCGAGGTCGGCAGCACCCGGTCATCCGGGAACCCGAACTTGATGCCGGTGAACGGCAGCCCCAGCACCACCAGCAGCGCGGTGATCAGCACCGCCACCGGCACGGCCCGGCGCAGCACCCATTGGGCGCTGCGGTACCAGAAGCTCTGCTCCAGCGGCACGGGCTGCCGCGGCGGGCGGCGCAGGACTCGCCGCGCCGTCTTGCGCAGATCCAGCGCGTCGACGCGATCGCCAAGCACCGCCAGCAGCGCCGGGGTCAGCACCACGGCGGCCAGGACTGCCACGATCACCACCCCGACGCCGGCGTAGGCGAACGAGCGCAGGAAGTACATCGGGAAGATCACCAGCGCCGCCATCGACAGGGCGACGGTGATCCCGGAGAAGATCACCGTGCGGCCGGCGGTGTTGATGGTCGTCACGATCGCTTCGGGGCGCGGATTGCCGCGCTCGACCTCCTCGCGGTAGCGGGTGACGATCAGCAGCGTGTAGTCGATCGCCAGGGCCAGGCCCATCGCCGTGGCCAGGTTCAGCGCGAAGATCGACACATCGGCGAACTCGGTGATCAGCCGCAACAGCGCCATGGCACCGATGATCGAGACGATGCCCACCAGCACCGGCAGCGCGGCGGCCACGGCGCCGCCGAAGATCACGATCAGCAGCAGGAAGCTGATCGGGATGGCGATCGACTCGGCGATCAGCAGATCCTTCGACGTCTGATCGTTGACCTGCGTGTAGACCAGCGCCGGGCCGCCGACCTTGATCTCGATGCCCTGCCGCAGCCCCGGGATCTGGGATTCGAGTTCCCGGGCCCGATCGGCGGCCTGCGCCTCGTCGCCCTCGATTCCGGCGACGATCTGCGTGGAGGTCTTGTCCCGGCTCAGCAGTTCCGAGGCCAGCTGCGGGGAGTTCCAGACCGTGGCGATCGGCTGCTGGACATAGCCGGTGGCGGTGAGTTGTTCGACCACCTCGTCGCCGACGGTGCGCGCCACCGGGTCGGTCGCCATATCGGTGCCGGCCGGCCCGTCGAGCTTCACGACCAGTTGGACGCCGCCCTGCCCGAAGACCCGGTCGACGGCCTGCTGGGCGCGGGTGGACTCGCTGCCCGGGTCCTCGTAGCCGCCGGCCAGCATCTTTCCGGCCGCGCCGAAGCCGTACAGTCCCAAGGCCACCAGCAGCACTACGGCCACCGACAGCACCACCCGGGGTGCCGCGATCACCCGGCGAGTCAACCGTTCCAGCATGCGAATCCATTCGACGACGGTTAAGTTATCGCCGTTAAGTTAGCACCGCCGGATCCGTGGCGGAAGAGTGGACCGAAGAGTCGTCAGTCGCCCGACTCGGTACCGGTGTGGTGTTCCCAGCCCTGCCGCAGCGCATCGGCGTAGACCTCGGCCGGCTGGGCGCCAGAGATCACGAAGTGCCGGTCCAGGACGAAGTACGGCACACCCTGGCACTTCAGCTCGCGGGCCAGGTTCTCATCGGTGCGGACCTGCTCGGCATAGCGGTCGGGGTCGGCGAGGACCTCGCGCACGGCCGCCTCGTCGAAGCCCTCGTCGACGGCGACCTGCACCAGCCGCTCGGGATTGCCGAACAGGGGGCGCTCGTCACCGAAGTTCGCGTGCAGCAGCGCCAACAGCATGTCTTCGGATCGACCGGTCTCGGCGGCGAAGTGCACCAGGCGATGCATATCGAAGGAGTCGCCGTAGTCGCGTCCGGAACTGATGTAGGGCAGACCGAACTCGGCGGCCTTCTCCGCCAGCTGACGCTCCCCCTCGGCGGCCTGTTCGAGGGTGAAACCGTATTTGTCGGCCAGATGCGCCACCACGTCGCCGGAGGCCCCGCGCATCTGCGTCGGATCGAGTTCGAACGAACGGTGGATCACCTCGACATCGTCTCGGTGATCGAAGCCGCCCAGTCCCTCCAGGAACTGGTGCACGCCCAGGTAGCAGAACGGGCAGTTGATATCGGACCAGATCTCAACGGTCATCGGAGTGTGCGTCACCCCTCCATGGAACCATGACCGCCTACCTGGCAAGATCGACGCACCGCCCCCATAGCCCAATTGGCAGAGGCAGCGGACTTAAAATCCGCCCAGTGTCGGTTCGAGCCCGACTGGGGGCACCAGAGAACACCGGCGCCGGCACGACGGGACACCTTCGCTGCTGCCGCCGGAACGACGTCGCCGCGCACTGCCATACTCGAAGCCATGCAGGTGGCACTCGCGCTAGGGAGCGGCGGCGCACGCGGCTACGCCCACATCGGGGTGATCCAGGAGCTGGAGTCCCGCGGACACCAGATCGTCGGGGTATCCGGATCGTCGATGGGTGCGCTGGTCGGCGGGGTGCTGGCCGCCGGGAAGCTCGCCGAGTTCAGCGAGTGGGCGCAGAGCCTGGATCAACGGGCGATCCTGCGGCTGATCGACCCCACACTCAGGGCCGCAGGGATGCTGCGCGCCGAGAAGATCCTGAACCAGGTCGAAGAGATCCTCGGCCCGGTCTGCATCGAAGACCTCGAGATGGCCTTCACCGCGGTGGCCACCGACCTGGTCGCGGGCACCTCGGTCTGGCTGCAGCGCGGCCCGGTCGCCGCCGCCATCCGCGCCTCGATCGCCATTCCCGGTCTGATCACCCCGCACGTGATCGAGGAGCGCCTCCTCGGCGACGGCGGAATCCTGGATCCCACGCCGATGGCGCCGCTGGCCTCGGTCGACGCCGATATCACCATCGCAGTCCGTCTCAGCACTCTGGAGCCGGTCACCGGCGATCCGCTGCCCGACTTCAGTGGGCTGCGCGTGGTGGACCGCAGCATCGACATCACGCAGGCGGCACTGGACCGGCACATCCTGGCCGCCTATCCACCGGATCTGGTGATCGAAGTGCCCCGGACCGTGTGCCGGACCCGTGACTTCCACCTCGCCGAAGAGGTGATCTCCGCCGGCCGCCAGCTCGCCGTCGATGCCCTGGACGCCGCGACCTACTGAGCCGCAGCTCCCTGAGCGGCGCTCTACTCCGCCGCGTCGGCCTCGCGGGTCACGATGACGATCGGTTCCCTCAGGGTCCGGTGCACCGGGCACTTGTCGGCGATCCGCATCAGTCCGGCCCGCTGCTCCGGCGTCAGATCGCCCGAGATCGAGATGGATCGCTCGATCCGGGTCACGTGCCCGTCCGAGGTCTCGCAGTCGGCACAGTCGTCGGCGTGCACGCGCTCCTGCGAGAGCACCACCTGCAGATCGTCGACTTCGAATCCCTTGTGGTCGGCGTACATCCGCATCGTCATCGACGTGCACGCCCCCAACGCCGCCAGCAGCATGTCGTACGGATTGGGCCCGGTGTCGAGCGCGCCGCGCACCGTCGTCGGCTCGTCGGCGAGCCAGCGGTGGCGCCCGGCCGCGATGTCCTGACCGAAGGCGCCCAGCCCGTTCGGCCGCACCGACACCGCCCCGGCCGGCAACGACGACGACGGTTCCTGCGCTGTCGGCAGGTACTGGTCGGCCCAGGTCGCGATCAGCCGGCCGGCTCGTTCGGCGGCGCCGTCGGCGGTGAGCAGATGGTCGGCGCCGTCCAGGGCGATCAACGACTTGGGTTGGCGCGCATGGGCATACAGCCGCTCGGCGGCGTCGAACCCGAGCTGCTCGTCGTCGGGAGAATGCATCAGCAGCAGCGGCACCCCGAGGGCGGCGACCCGGTCGGCGAGGCTGTGCTCGGCGAGATCGTCGACGAAGCTCTGGCGGATCCGCATGGGCCGTCCGGCCAGCATCACCACCGCCTCGCCCTCGCGCGCCATCTGCTCCAGGCCCTCGACCAGGTGCCGTTCCACCGCGACCGGTTCCTCGGGTGCGGCGATCGTGGCCACCGCGCGGACCTCGGGGATGAACTCGGCGGCCGCCATCACGGCGGCGCCGCCCAGGGAGTGGCCGACCAGCAGCTCCGGAGCCATTCCGCGTTCCCTCAGCGCGTCGGCGGTGAGCACCAGGTCTTCAATATTGGAGCTGAAGGTGGTGTCGGCGAAGTCGCCGGCGGACTCGCCCAGTCCGGTGAAGTCGACCCGCGTCACCGCGATCTGCGCTGCCGCCAGCGCCCGGGCGATCCGCGCCGCGGCGATCGTGTCCTTGGAGCAGGTGAAACAGTGCGCCAGCAGGGCGTGGCCGCGCACCGGACCATCGGGGCGGTCGATCAGCGCGACCAGCGGCGTATCGGCCGAACCTGGGATCTCGATGCGTTCGCGGAGGACCGGCAGTTCGATCGCCTGCGGGGACACGGGGTTCGACATGAATCTCCTCTGCTGGGCCCGACCCGAACTATTGGGCCTGGTCTTCCGACCCTAACCCGTCCTGCCAGGCCTGCTGCTGCGCACGGGAGAACAGCTCGGTGGCCTGTGAACCCCGGAGAGACGATAGCGACCGTCGACGACGAAGAACGGCCCCGAATCGATGCCCAGGGCAACTCGAACGCCCGGTGCCGCACCTCGACGCGGTCAGCTTGGGGAAAGCCGGGCAGGCGCGATTCCCTCCCTCTGGCCGGGCCGCATCTGGTTGCGAGCGGCCCGCCGAACGGGGCGGGAGGGGTGCCTGCGGTCGGACCAGCGTTACCGGTCAGGGCTGTGTCGCTTTGGCCACCGCAATGCAGCGGGTGATCCAGTCTCGTTCGGCGGCGTCGAGCGCCCGGCCCGCCTGCACCGCATCGGACACCGCCCAATGCGCGTTGAGCACCATGCGCACCAGCACCCAGTCGCGAGCCCGGTCCTCGTCCAGGCCCGCAGCCTCCACCACGGTGAAGAAGCGCTGCTGAATCGATGGGCGCAGATAGCCGGCCATCTCGTCCCAGCGATTCCACAGCAGCGGCGCCACCTCGTAATGCCGGTCCCCCGACATCGGCTGCGGATCGATCGCCAGCCACGGCGCCCGGTCGGCGGCCAGGACGTTCTCGTAGTGCAGGTCGCCGTGCACCAGGACCCCGGCCGAATCGGGGTCGGCGACGAACTCGCGGCCGCGCACCAGCGCCTGATCGATCAGTCTCGGTGGGACCGGCACGTTGCGGGCGTCGGCGTCCAGCGCCTGCAGCCAGCCCTCGAGCAGCTGAGGCAGGCGGGCGAAGCGCGGCGACGCCGGCACATGCAGCCGTTCATACAATCCGGCGATGACCTGGCAGGCTTGCACATCCCATTCGCCGGACAGATCCCGGGTACTCAGCCGCTCCAGCAGCAGAGCCCGGCGCACCGGGTCGGCCCGGAACATCCGCACCGCCCCGCCACCGGCCCAGACCTGCAGTGCCAGATGTTCGTCGGCGGTCTGCTCCGAGCCGTCGAAACCCACCTTGAGCACCGCCTGCCGGCCGTCGGCGGTGTGCACCGGGAGCACCAGCGAGGAGTGGCCGTGCATCGGCTCTCCGGAGGGTTCCAGTTCCCATTCGACCAGCAGTGCGGTGCAGCGTGACGGCAGCAGGTCCAGCCAGGACGCCCAGTCCGGACCCAGTCTGCGCTGAGCCGCCAGCCCGGCCGGAATCTCCATGCTGTCACCGTACGGCGCACCGGCCCGCACGCCCGGTGCGCACCTGCCCATGAGCAAGAATGGTCCGGTGCGGCAGATTCTGGGATTCGCGTTGGTCGGAGCATTCACGGCACTGTTGGCCACTGCGTTGACGCAGGCCGGTTCTTCACAGCAGGTGATGGTGTTCTCCACCCTGTCCTCCGGTCCCGCCGACACCGTCGATCCATTCGTGGTCGCGCCGCTGACGGGACTGCTGATCGGTGCGGTGATCGGGACGGCGGCGCTGGCGGCCGGGTTCACGATGACCGGACCGGCCGGAAACCGGATGGTGCCGACCATCTCGGCGGGTCTGCTGGCCGCGGCCGTCGGGCCGGCGATCGCAGTCGGTGTGGCGTTCGGCGGCCTGTCCGCCGACCCCGGTGTCGCCGGCATCCTGGCGATCTACGCCGCCTGCGGGTTGCTCTCGTACGGGCTGTCGCTGGGCGCGGTCTATGTGGTGCTGCGAGCCGTGCACGATTCGCTGGCCCGGCGCACGGTCGTCGTCCTGGCATGGCTGCTGCCGATCGGGGCCCTGGTCGCCGTCGCTGCCGGTGTCGGCGTCGCCTCCCTCTACGACTTCTCCCACGACGAGGCCACCTGGATCGCGACGATCGCGGTGGCGGCCGCGTGCGTGGCACTGGCCCTGGCCTTGGGCCGTGCGCTCGCCCTGCGGCACCGTTCTTCCTCGGCACTCCCCTCCTCGGACCTCGACTCCTAGGATCGCGACTCCTAGGATCTCGACTCCTTGCCCGCCCGGCGCTCCGGTCTGCTCGGGCACCCTGACTTGGGGTGCCCGGCACCCCCAGTCCGTTCTCGCGCCCTCAGCCGAGGGGGCGAGAACGAGTTCACGGGCGACGGGCCGGTGTCCAGCGCGAATCGCACCGGTCCGGCGCCCGGTCGCGCCCCGTCCGGCCGCCCGGCCCCGTCGCCCGATTAGACTCGGCGGCATGTTCGTCAAGGTGTGCGGTCTGACCACGGTCGACGATGTCGCCGTGGCGGTCGAGGCCGGCGCCGACGCGATCGGCGTAGTGATCAACCGCACCAGCCCGCGTGCGGTGACCCCGGACCTGGCCCGGTCGATCATCGCCGCGGCCGACGGGGCAGTCGAAACGGTGCTGGTGGTCAACGACATGCCCGCCGAGGACGCGGCCCGGCTCGCCGGCCGGATCGGCGCGACGGTCCTGCAGCTGCACGGCGCCTACACCGCCGCCGACTTCGCTGCCGCCCGCGCGCTGTTCCCGCGGCTGTGGCGGGCCACCTCGCTGGCGCACGATCCGGACCTGACGGTCGGCGCCTACGGCGAGCAGGTACTGCTCCTGGATGCCCCGCAGCCCGGATCGGGCCGGCAGTGGGACCTGGGCGCCCTGGCCGACACGGCCCCGTCGGGCGACTGGATTCTGGCCGGCGGACTGCGCCCGGACAACGTCGCCCGCGCAATCGCGCAGGCGCGGCCGTGGGGTGTGGACGTGTCCAGCGGCGTCGAATCCTCGCCCGGAGTGAAGGACCACGGCAAGATCCGCGAATTCCTTTCTTCCGCAACGGCTGTGACGAACCTCACTTGAGGCTTAGGCTTTCTCCATGTCGGAGAAAGATGCACAGGCGATCGTCGATGCTCTCGGCGGACCAGGCAACATCACCCACCTGACCCATTGCGCCACGCGGCTGCGTTTCGAAGTGCACGACACCGCCGGGATCGACAAGGACACCGTCGAGGCGATCCCAGTGGTCCTGGGCGCGGTCCCGCAGGGCGCCACGCACTATCAGGTGGTCATCGGCGGCGGCGTGCAGGATGTCTTCAACGACATCATGGCGTTGCCGGCGATGAAGGACGCCGGCGGCAGCGACGCGGACGCGGTCAAAGCCGCCGCCCGCGCGCAGGGTCCGCGCGGCAAGGTCGCCTGGATCGACAGCCTCTTCGAGTTCCTCTCCGATTCGTTCCGGCCGGTGCTCGGCGCCCTGCTGGGTGCGTCGTTGTTCATCACCTTCATGGCGCTGATGGCGACGCTGGAGGTGATCCCCGCCTGGAATGATCCGACCGCACCGGCGCTGTCGCCGTCGTGGAGCTTCGTCAACCTCGCCTGGCAGTGTGTGTTCGTCTTCCTGCCGCTGATGATCGCCTACAACGCCGCGCAGAAGGTCGGCGCCGATCCGTGGGTGGGTTTCGCGGTGATGGCGGTGTTGATGCTGCCCGGTTACATGGCCTTAGGCGACGAGGCGACCGAACGGACGCTGTTCGGCTTCGACATCAAGACCATCGACGTGTTCGGGCTGCCGTTGACAATTAACGACTACGGTTCACAGGTGTTCCCGCCGCTGCTGATGGCGGCGCTGCTGGGTCCGCTGTACAAGCTGCTCAAGAAGCTGATCCCGGCGAACGTGCACCTGGTCTTCGTCCCGTTCCTGGCGATGCTGATCATGATCCCGCTGACCGCCTTCCTGATCGGTCCGATCGGCGTGTACGCCGGTGCCGGACTGGGCAGTGCGCTCAAGTCGATCAACGACTTCTCGCCGCTGATCTTCGCGATCGTGATTCCGCTGGCGTATCCGTTCATGGTGCCGCTGGGGCTGCACTGGCCGATCAACGCGATCATGCTGGTCAACATCAAGACCCTGGGCTACGACTTCATCCAGGGACCGATGGGCGCGTGGAACTTCGCCTGCTTCGGCGCCACCGCCGGCGTGCTGGTCCTGGCCTGGCGTCAACGGGACATCCAGATGCGCCAGACGGCGACCGGTGCCCTGACCGCCGGTCTGCTCGGCGGCATCTCCGAGCCGTCGCTGTACGGCATCCATCTGCGCTTCAAACGGATCTATCCACGGATGCTGGTGGGCTGTTTCGTCGGCGGCCTGATCATCGGTATCGGCGGCGGCGTCAAGACCACCGCCTTCGTATTCACCTCGCTGCTGACCATTCCCGCGTTCAGCAACATGTACCTGTACATGATCGCGGTGGCCGCGGCGTTCTTCACCGCGATGTTCCTGATCATCGTCTCCGGTTTCCGCAGTCCCGAGCAGCAGGCCGATTTCGAGGCGATCCGCGCCGCCGACGAGGCCGCCGCCGCGGTGGCCGAGGAGGCTCCGGATGCCGCCGCACCGGCCGAGGAGGTCGCGGAGGTGACCGTGGCTGCCGCACCGGCCCAGCCCGGTGCGGGTGCCGCGGCCGGAGCGGTGGCCGTCGCCGAGGTGGAAGCTCCCGCACGCGGGCCGATCTCGGAGATCTGCTCGCCGGTGTCGGGCATCGTGCTGCCGTTGGAGGAGGTCCCGGATCCGGCGTTCGCCGCAGGCAGCGTCGGGCACGGTGTGGCGATCGATCCCACCGGCGACACCGTCTTCGCTCCCGCCAACGCGACCGTGGTGGCCATGCAGCCCACCGGGCATGCGGTCGGCATGGTGCTCGACGGCGGTATCGAACTGCTCATCCACATCGGTATCGACACGGTGCAGATGGCCGGCGAGGGCTTCACGGTGCATGTCGAAGCCGGACAGAAGGTGCGGGCCGGCACCGCCCTGGTGACCTTCGATCGGGAGAAGATCGAGGCGGCCGGCTACTCCCCGGTGACGCCGGTGGTGGTGATGAACACCAAGAAGTTCCTGTCGGTGACCGGCGTGGCCGAGGGACTCTCCCCGGTGGGCACCCCGATCATCGCGGTCGAATCCAAACCCTTCACCCCCAAGACCGGCTAGGCACGGCACGGCAGGTCCGGCGCTCCGGCGGCCTGTGGGGCGGCTCACGGAGAATCACGTTGCAGTTCAAAGTGTTAGTCAGTAACACTTGTTGGCATGTCTTCGGTTCTCTACTACCTCGGCCGCTTCTCCTTCCGCCACAAATGGTGGGTCCTCGGCTCCTGGGCCGCGGTACTGGCCGTGCTGATCGGCTTGGTCGTCGGCCTCAACCCGAAGTTCGCCGACGATTTCGAGTTGCCCGGCACCGACGCCGGGATCGCGATGGATCAGATGCGGGAGAAGTTCCCGGCCCTGTCCGAGCAGCAGCGCAAACCGCACACCACCGTGGTGGTCTCCGCTCAGGACGGTCTGGACAAGCACACCGAGCAGATCACCGCGCTCGCCGCCGATCTGACCAAGCTCGACGATGTGATCGAACCGGAGAAGATCGTCGACCCGGTGGCACTGGCTGCCGCGGAGCCGGCGCTGGCCTCTCAGGTCCTCTCCGACGACGGCAAGATCGGCCTGATCACCGTCAGCCAGGATCTGGACCTGCTCGACCTGCCGCTCGACGGCAAGAAGGCGCTGCTCCAGGTGCTCGACGAGCATCGCGGAGACGGTCTGGACATCGCCGCGACCAGCGGCATCATGCAGGCCCGCGACCAGGGCGGTGCCGCCGAGGCGCTGGGTCTGGGTGTGGCGTTCGTGGTGATGATCGTGGCCTTCGGCGCCCTGATCGCCGCCTTCATCCCGTTGATCACCGGCATCGTCGGGGTGGGTATGACGATGCTCCTGCTGATGGTCAGCACCGAGTTCATGACCGTCAACCAGACCGCGACCGGCATCGTGCTGATGCTCGGTATCGCGGTGTCCATCGACTACGCCCTGTTCATCGTCTCCCGCTATCGCACCGAACGCGGCCGCGGCGGCGACCCCGCGGACGCCGCCGGCCGGGCGACCGGCACCGCGGGGACCGCAGTGGTCTTCGCCGGTCTGACCGTCATCGTGGCGGTGGTCGCCCTGATGGTGATCGGGATCCCGCTGATCACCCAGATGGGTATGGGTGCGGCGCTGGCCGTGGCGGTGGCGGTGCTGGCCTCGCTGACACTGATCCCGGCGCTGCTGGGCGCCTTTGGCCGGTTCGCGTTCTCCCCGCGCATCCCGTGGATCCGCCATGCCGAAGCCGACGAGAACCACGACACCCTGGGCACCCGGTTCGGCCGGATGATCGTGGCCAAGCCGATCCCCTTCATCGTGGTCGGACTGGCGATCCTGGTCGCCGCCGCGATCCCGGCCCGGGGTATGGCACTGGGCCTGGACATGACCGCCGACGACGAGATCGCCGCGCAGGAGCTGGTTGCCGAGGGCTTCGGCGAGGGCATCAACGGACAGCTGTTCGTCGTCGTCCATGCCGGTGACGACGGTGAGGTGGCTCCGGCCGCCGATCGCGCGGTCGCCGGTATCAAGGGACTCGACGACGTCTACCAACCGCAGAGTGTGGTCTGGATGGGCAACGGCGACGATCCTGCCAACCCGAATCCGGGCGCCGATACCGCGTTGATCGTGGTGACCCCGAACAGCGCACCGTCGTCGAGCCAGACCCATGACCTGATGGAGTCGATCCGCGCGCTCTCCCCACAGGTCGAGGCCGTCGGCGCCGAGATCCACGTGGGCGGACAGACCGCGATCATGTCCGATCTGTCGGTCAAACTCGACAAGGCCCTGATCCCCTACATCGCCGTCGTCGTCGGGCTGGCGTTCCTGATC
This sequence comes from Gordonia hirsuta DSM 44140 = NBRC 16056, assembly GCF_000333015.1. Lineage (GTDB taxonomy): Bacteria > Actinomycetota > Actinomycetes > Mycobacteriales > Mycobacteriaceae > Gordonia > Gordonia hirsuta. The sequence continues at coordinate 48,633 of NZ_BANT01000035.1, forward strand.
ATGATCGGCGTGTTCCGGTCGCTGTGGGTGCCGCTGATCGGCACGCTCGGCTTCGTCTTCTCGGTGCTGGCGACCTTCGGTATCACCACCTTGGTGTTCACCGACGGCTGGCTCGGTCTGATCTCCAACACCCAGCCGATCCTGTCGTTCCTGCCGATCTTCCTGGTCGGCGTGGTCTTCGGCCTCGCGATGGACTACCAGGTCTTCCTGGTCACCCGGATGCGCGAGGAGTTCCTGCACGGCCTGTCGGCCAAGGATGCGATCGTGGCCGGCTACCGGCACGGCTCCCGCGTGGTCACCTCCGCGGCGGTCATCATGATCAGTGTCTTCGCCGCCTTCATGCTGTCGCCGGAGACGACCAACAAGATGCTCGGTTTCGCCCTGGCCGTCGCGGTGTTCTTCGACGCCTTCATCATCCGGATGATCGTCGTGCCGGCGGTGATCTCGATGCTCGGCGACAAGGCCTGGGGGCTGCCGCGCTGGCTGGACAAGCTGGTCCTCAACTTCGACGTCGAGGGCAGCTCGGTGCGCAACCGGGGCGTGAGCACCACCGCCGAGGAGCCGGTGGAACTGGGAACGTCGGCACCGTGACCGGCCCCGGACGCCGCGCCGCCCACAAGGCGCGCACCCGCGCGGCGATCCGGCAGGCCGCGCTGGATCTGATCTCCCGGCAGGGCTATCACGCCACCACCGTGGCGCAGATCGCCGAGGCCGCCCACGTCTCGCACACCACCTTGTTCCGGTACTTCCAGTCCAAGGAGCAGGTGCTGATCGGCGACGGCCTCGACGATGCCCGCCGGGCGATGCTCGAGCAGATCCCGCCGGGCCTGGACCATTTCGACCTGGCGCGGCGGATCGTGACCGGAATCTTCTCGCTGGCCCGCGACGACCCGTTCACCTCCGATCCGCAGCGGCTGCACCTGGTGCGGACCGAGCCGGTCCTGCGGATGGCGCATCAGCTCGAGGCCGACCGGGTGATCCAGGAGGGCATAGAGTTCATCGCCGACTACACCGGCACGGACCCGCAGGCTCTGTCGCTGCGGGTCTTCGCCGCTGCCCTGTCGGGGGTGATGATGCACATCGCCGAGCGGGCCGCCGTACCGAATCAGGAGACGCTCGACGAGTTGCTCGCGGCGATCGACCTACTGGAACGGGGCCTGCCGCTCGAGTGAGCGGCAGGCCCCGTGACCGGCGAATCCGGTGGTCAGCGGCGGTCAGGCCGTCGCCAGGTGGGTCTGCTTCTGCAATTCCACGATCTTCACCAGGCGTTCGACGCCGAAGTTGACGTCGAGCAGGTGGGTGTCGAACAGCGGGATCTCGTTGACCTGCTGGGGAATCACCGGATGCACCCGCAGCCGGTGGAAGCCGGCGGTGTTCACGCACGAGCTGGTGTAGCGGCCCTTACCGGTGGTCCAGGTCGACGACGTCGACGGCAGTGCCTCCGGGAAGGTGGTGTAGGCCATCAGCAGGCTGATGATGCCGTCGGCGAAGGGTTTGGACGGGGTCGTGGCCCCGACCGGACGGGTGATCCCGCTGAGCTTGGCCGGATCGGTGCAGGCCACCTGGAAGCCGGGGCCCATAGGCAGGCCCATCGCGATACTGAGCGCATCGAGCCAGCTGTTGCCGAACAGCGACGGCAGCCCGATCAGCTCGGTCGAATAGGCGGTGACACAGCCGGCCTGGCCGCGCTGGGTGCAGACCGGGATGTTCCGGAAGTCCCCGCCGGTGGTCCGGCCCTCCCGGGTGGTGACGTTGCCGCCCATCAGGATGCCGCCGACGAAGCGCTTGCGCAGCTGCGGATCGGGGTCGATCTGCTCGCGGATCAGCTTGCGCGCCATCATGGTGCCCTGCGAGTGACCGATGATGACCACGCCGCGGCCCTGGTTGTCGTTGCGCAGGTAGCTCTTCCAGGCCCGCAGCACATCGCCGTAGGCGACGGCCGGCAGATCATGGTTGCCGACCATCGCGGCGATCGCGGCCGGAGTCAGACCGAACAGGGTCATCTGCCGGTAGTTGGGGGCGAAGACGCGGCACTGGCCGTTGAACGGCGCCGCCTGGAAGCGGGCGATCGACTCGGTCGCCGGCACCTGGTGCCCCGGTGCGTGCAGACCCAGGTTGTCGGTCACCGTCGGATACAGGTAGAAGCAGTCGATCTGCTTATCGGCGTCGGCGACCGGCGTGGCCGGCGTCTTCTTGCCGGTCAGCATGTCAGTGCGATCGTTCTTCAGATCGCACGGATCGTTCTTCATTTCGGTGTGACAGAGCCAGTCCACACCGTTGATCACTGCGGCCTGGGCCGGGGCGGGCACCGCCACCGCGAGTCCGGCGGTCACCGCGGCGATCGCCGCGACCACCGCGAGTCTTCTCAACTTCATCGGGTTTCACCTTTGTTTCTCGGGGCGAGGGCTCTCGGGTCGAGCACGGATCGCCCACCTCACAGCGGACAGCTATCAGTAAGCCATCTCACAGCATAGGACTGTTGAACCGGCGCGGATCACTCCTCACCCGACTCTTGGGTAACCTCAGGCCATGACTGCTCCCGGGGATCGTTCAGGCACTCAGCTCGGCCCGTACCGCCTGGTCCGGCGCGTGGGCCGCGGCGGGATGGGCGAGGTGTACGAGGCCGTCGATACGCGCAAGGACCGCACCGTCGCGCTGAAGCTGCTGCCGGAGAACCTGGCGCACGACGACGATTTCCGCACCCGTTTCCTCAACGAGTCGCAGACCGTCGCCAGACTCAACGATCCGCACGTGATCCCGATCCACGACTTCGGCGAGATCGACGGCCAGCTGTTCCTGGACATGCGGATCGTCGACGGCCAGGACCTGCGCAGTCTGATCGAACAGGGCACGCTGACACCGGAACAGGCCGTGGACATCGTCGGCCAGATCGCCGGCGCCCTGGACACCGCCCACCAGGCCGGCCTGACGCACCGCGATGTGAAGCCGGAGAACATCCTGATCGACCGGAAGGGTTTCGCCTACCTGGTCGACTTCGGGCTGGTGCAGTCGGCCGGGCAGGCCGGCCTCACCTCGACGGGACTGGCGATCGGCTCGTTCAACTACATGGCGCCCGAACGTTTCGGCACCGGCGCCCCGGTCGGGCCGGCCACCGACATCTACGCCCTGGGCTGCGTTCTGTACGAGTCGCTCACCGGCAGCAGGCCGTTCGGCACGGCGAGTATGGAGCAGATCATCGCCGGTCAGCTGCACCGGGCACTGCCGCCCACCGGGACCGCGTACGACGGCGTCATCGCCCGCGCCACCGCCAAGGATCCGGGCCAGCGCTTCCGGACCGCCGGTGAGCTGGCCGCTGCGGCCACCGCCGCCCCGCAGGACCGCGCCGCGACCCGCGTGGCCGCGGCCGGCATGTACGACCCGCACCAATCGACCCGGTACCCGCCGGCCCAGCAGCCGCCGGCCCAGTACCCGCCGACGCAGTACGCCCAGTCGGGCCCGTATCCGGTCGGCGCGGGTGCACCGGCGCCGCACAAGTCCAATACCCCTCTGATCGCCGCCGCGGCCGCGGTCGTCGTGCTGCTGGCGGTGATCGGTGGTGTCGTGTTCTGGCAGACCTCCGGCGACGACGCCACCGCCCAGCAGTCCGCGATCACCACCGTCACCCAGAATCCCGCCCCGCTCTCCGAGGCGGCGCAGGAACGCTCGAGCGGAACACCGCCGAGCCGGGCCGACTCCTCCGGCGCCGCCGAATCACCGCTCACACCGTCGGATCGGCCGGCCGCCTCCGCACCGCCGGCCTCCACGCGCGGGCCCGGCGATCTGGGCCTGTCGACGCCGATCTCGGCTCCCCCGTGTGACGGCCGCACCGTCGCCTTCGTCTACAACGCGACCACCCCGGGCGCCTACGCGCAGGAGGTCGCCGCGGCGCTGGCGGCGCACCCGGGATCGTCGTACCTGCGCACCGATCAGTCCTGCCAGTCGCTGCGTCAGTCGCTCGACGGCAACCCGATCTACGCCGTGTACTACGAGGGCGCCGACCTGGCGCAGACCTGCGCCACCCGCAACCGCATCGGCGGTGAGACCTACGCCCGGCGGCTCGACGATACGACCCCGGTAGGCGTGGAGATCTGCTGATCACCGGCGCCACGATGCCGTGGCGCACAGCACCTCCCATCCCGTGCTCTTCGTTCACCTTGACGGGTTACCATCCAGTCGTGCTGGAAGACCTGAACAAGAAAGCCAAGGGCGTGGGCCTTCATGTCGCCGATGCCAAAAAACCGAAGCTCTTCACCATCCGGAAGGTCAAGAACGGAAAGTTGGTCGCCAAGAACGTCGACGGCGACGAGGCGATGAAGATCATCAAGAAGTACAAGTGATCCCCGGCGTCCGGAAGGTGACCCAGCTGGCGCTGGCACCCGCACGCACCCTGTCCGGTCTGACCGAGTTCTTCGGGTCCCAGCACGACGACCTGACCGGCAGCCTGATCGTGGTCACCGGCGCCTCCTCCGGCATCGGCGAGACCGCCGCGAAGATGTTCGCCGCCCGCGGTGCCCACGTGATCGTGGTCGCCCGCGATCTCGAGCGGTTGACCGCCGTCGCCGAGTCGATCGCCGTGGACGGCGGCACGGCCCACGCGCTGACCGCCGACCTGTCCGATGCCTCCGCCGCCGCCGCGCTGGCCGAGACCGTCCTGGCCGATTTCGGCACCCCGGACGTGCTGGTGAACAACGCCGGCCGGTCCATCCGCCGCTCGGTCCTCGACACCGTCGACCGCTTCCACGACTTCGAGCGCACGATGGCACTGAACTACTTCGGGGCGGTCGCCCTGACCACCGGGCTGCTGCCGGCGATGATCGCCCGCGGCAGCGGTCGCATCGTCAATGTCGTCACCTGGGGTGTGGCGGCCGGATCGATGCCCAAGTTCAGCGCCTATCACGCTTCCAAGGCAGCCCTGGCCGCCTTCGGCCGGAGTCTGGACGACGAATGCCGCGGCACCGGCGTCACGGTGAGCAACATCGGTTTCCCGCTGGTGCGCACCCCGATGATCGCCCCGACGGCCGACTACGACGATGCCCCCGCACTCTCGCCCGGCGATGCCGCGAGCTGGATCGTGCGCGCAGCGCAGACCGGGCGGGCCGAGATCTATCCGCGGTATGCGGTGGTGCTGCGCACGATCGCCGAGTTCTCCCCGCGGCTGGCCGGAGATCTGATCCGCCGTTCCGGCATCTAACACTCCCGAGTGAGCGTTCGGTTATGCTCGGGGTATGGCCGATTTCATGTCCCGCAAAGACCTCGACTTCCTGCTGCACGACTGGCTGGACGTCACCGCGCTGACCCAGCGGCCGCGGTACGCCGAGCACTCCCGCGAGACCTTCGACTCGGTTCTGGACCTGAGCCACGATATGGCGGCCAAGCTCTTCGCTCCGCACAATAAGGAATCCGACCAGAGCGAGCCGTATATCGGTGACGACGGCAAGGTGGTCCTGCTCGAGGCGATCACCACCGCCGTGCGCGCCTTCGGCGAGGCCGGCCTCAATGCGGGCACCTTCGATGAGGAACTGGGCGGGATGGCGCTGCCCCACACCGTCGCCCGCGCCTCCATGGTCAACTTCCAGGCCGCCAACGCCGCGACGTCGTCGTACGGCTTCCTGACCGTCGGCAACGCGAACCTGCTGGCCAAGTACGGCACCGACGAGCAGATCGACACCTGGGTGCGGCCGATGCTGGCCGGGCGCTACGCGGGCACCATGTGCCTGTCGGAGCCGCAGGCCGGCTCGTCCCTGGCCGATATCACCACGCGCGCGGTCGACAACGGCGACGGCACCTATGCGATCACCGGCACCAAGATGTGGATCTCGGCCGGCGACCACGAGATCACCGAGAACATCGTGCACCTGGTGCTGGCGAAGGTGCCCGGCGGCGGCCCGGGCGTCAAGGGTATCTCCTTGTTCATCGTCCCGAAGGTGCTGCCCGACGGCACCCGCAACGACGTCGCCCTGGTGGGCCTCAACCACAAGATGGGCAACCGCGGCACCACCAACACCCTGCTGAACCTCGGCGACGGCACCTTCGCGGTGCCGGATCGGCCGGCCGGCGCGGTCGGCTACCTGGTCGGCCAGGAGCACCAGGGGCTGCGCTACATGTTCAACATGATGAACGAGGCACGCATCGGGGTGGGCTTCCTGGCCACCGCCCTGGGCTATGCGGGCTATCTGCAGTCGGTGGAGTACGCCAAGACCCGCGAGCAGGGCCGGCCCGTGGACAGCAAGGACCCGAACACCCCGCCGGTGCCGATCATCGCGCACGCCGACGTCAAGCGGATGTTGCTGGCCCAGAAGTCGTACGCCGAGGGCGCACTGGCACTGGGCCTGTACGCCTCCCGGTTGGTCGACGAGGAGCTGACCGCCCCCGAACAGGCCGACCGCGACCACGCCCACCTGCTGCTGGAGGTGCTCACCCCGATCGCCAAGAGCTGGCCGAGTCAGTGGTGCCTGGAGGCCAACAGCCTGGCGATCCAGGTGCACGGCGGCTACGGATACACCCGCGAGTTCGATGTGGAGCAGTTCTACCGCGACAACCGGCTGAACCTGATCCACGAGGGCGCCCACGGCATCCACGGCCTGGATCTGCTGGGGCGCAAGATGGTGATGGACTCCGGTGCGGGCCTGGCGGCCCTGGCCGCGGCGATCGGCGACACCGCCCGCCGCGGGC
>NZ_BANT01000034.1 GCF_000333015.1 Gordonia hirsuta DSM 44140 = NBRC 16056
ACCGCCCAGCCGGGCAGCGGCACTCCCGGCGCACCGCCGCCGCCGACGCGCCCGTCGTGGGCCACCACCTGTCCGCCGGTCGCCTCGGCCAGTGCCTGCGCCCGCTCCTGCAAGCGGTGCGGATCGGCGTGCAGGAAGACGGTGACCGGGCTGTCCGGTCCGGCGACCGTGGCCTCCAGTGCCGCCAGGGTCAGTTTGTCGGCGCGCACGGCCCGGGCCAGCGGATGCCGGGCCAGCGCGCGCACCGGTTCGCCGCGGCCCAGCACGATCCCGGCCTGCGGGCCGCCGAGGAGTTTGTCGCCGCTGGCGGTCACCAGATCGGCTCCGGCCGCCAGCACGGTGGCCGCATCGGGTTCGTCCGGCAGCAGCGGGTCGAGGGCCAGCAGGCCGCTGCCCAGGTCCGCCACCAGCGGAATCGAGTGCGCGCCGGCGAGCTCCGCCAACTCGGCCACCTCCACCCCGGCAGTGAAACCGTCGATGCGGAAGTTGCTGGGATGCACTTTGAGCAGACATCCGGTGTCCGGGCCGATCGCCTCGGCGTAGTCGCGCAGGTGGGTGCGGTTGGTGGTGCCCACCTCGCGCAGCCGCGCCCCGGTGGAGGCGATCAGATCCGGCAGCCGGAATCCGGCCCCGATCTCGATCAGTTCCCCGCGCGAGACGATCACCTCCCGGCCGGCGGCCAGGACCGTGGTGGCCAGGACCAGGGCCGCGGCCCCGTTGTTGACCACCAGCGTGTCTTCGGCGGCCGGGCACGCCGCCAGCAGGGCCGCACGGGCACCGGCGCCGCGGGCTCCGCGTGTCCCCGAGCTCAGATCCAGTTCGACGTCGACGTACCCGGCGGCATCGACCAGCGCCTCGACGGCCGCCGCCGACAGCGGTGCGCGTCCCAGATTGGTGTGCACGACGACCCCCGTCGCATTGAGCACCGGAGTCTGGGTGCTCGCCCGGGCCGCAGCCAGTTCGGCGGCCACGGTGCCGGCGACCTGCTCGGGCGGAACCTCCCCGCGGCGGGCCCGCTCCTGAACCGCCCGGATCAGTCCGGCGATGGTGTGCTCGGCCAGACGAGCGCGGGCCGAGACCGCCGCCGCCGAGGCCAGCAGCGCATCGGTCCGCGGAATCGTCCGGCGCGGATCCTGTTGCCCCGCAGCATGATCGACCATGCTGTCCTCCCTCGAGAGCTCACAGCTTGTGGCGGAGACGGACGGGAATCGAACCCGCCAGACCGAGGTACTCGGCCTCACCGGTTTTGAAGACCGGGGGGCCCACCAGGAACCCAGACGCCTCCGCCGATAACCCTAGCCGCCTACGCTCGGGGACGTGAGCGAGCTGAAACGACTGACTCATTACGCCCAGGGCGGCGGCTGCGCGTGCAAGATCCCCGCCGGTGAACTCGAGGATGCGGTCCGCGATCTCATCGGGCCGACCGCTCCGGAGGTACTGGTCGGTCTGGACGACGGCGACGACGCTGCCGCGGTGCGCATCGACAAGGATCTGGCGGTGCTGTCGACCGCCGACTTCTTCACCCCCGTCGTCGACTCCCCCTACGACTGGGGTGCGATCGCCGCGGCCAATGCGCTCTCGGACATCTACGCGATGGGCGGGCGGCCGGTGGTGGCGATCAACCTGGTCGGCTGGCCGCGCGGGGTGCTGCCGATGGAGATGATGACCCAGGTGCTGCGCGGGGGTCTGGACATCGGGACGCAGGCGGGCTGCCCGGTGATCGGTGGGCACACCATCGACGATCCCGAACCCAAGTACGGGATGGCCGTCACCGGGGTGGCCCACCCGGACCGGCTGCTGCGCAACGACGCCGCCGTGGCCGGTCTGCCTCTGACCCTGACCAAACCGATCGGCGTGGGGCTGCTGAACAATCGGCACAAGGCGACCGGCGAGAACTTTCCGCAGGCGATCGCCTCGATGACCACCCTGAACCGTGACGCCGCCGATGCCGCCCTGGAGGCGGGCGTCCGGGCGGCCACCGATGTGACCGGCTTCGGACTGCTCGGGCACCTGTACAAGATGTGTCGCGCCTCGGGGGTCGGGGCCGTGCTCGACGCTGCCGCGGTGCCGGTGCTCGAGGGGGCGGTGGCCGCGCTCAACGACGGCTTCGTCTCCGGCGGCACCCGCCGCAACCTGGACTGGGTGCGCCCGCACGTGCAGACCGGTCCGGGTATCGGCGAGGACGACCTGCTGCTGCTCGCCGACGCGCAGACCTCCGGCGGTCTGCTGGTGGCCGGCGAGGTCCCCGGCTATCCGGTGATCGGTCACCTGGTCGCCGGGCAGCCGCCCGGGCAGCTCACGGTCCGGTGATCGAGTCGCCGGTGATACCGGCGGCCCGCC
>NZ_BANT01000033.1 GCF_000333015.1 Gordonia hirsuta DSM 44140 = NBRC 16056
GGGCGGTGCGTCTGCCCGAGGACCTGGCGCCGCGGTTGCGCACCGGCACGCCGGCGGTGCTGGCCCGCGTGCACGACGGCGCCGCCCTGATCGATCTGCGCTGTGTTCCCGACACCGCCGATGCAGTGCTCACCGCCGCGGTGTGCGCCGCCCTGTCGGAAGGTTGAGGGTGTTCGTCGCCGCCACCGCCGGACACGTCGATCACGGGAAGTCGACGCTGGTCAAAGCGGTCACCGGGATGGAACCGGACCGCTGGGAGGCCGAACGCCGGCGCGGTCTGACCATCGATCTGGGCTTCGTGTGGACGACGCTGCCGTCGGGCCGGCAGGTGAGTTTTGTCGACGTTCCCGGGCACGAGCGCTTCGTCGGCAATATGCTCGCCGGCCTCGGGCCAGCCCCGGTGGTGTGCTTCGTGGTGGCCGCCGACGAGGGCTGGATGGCTCAGTCGTCCGAGCACCGGGATGCGGTGGCGGCCCTGGGCATCACCGACGGGCTGCTGGTCATCACCCGCGCCGACCGGGCCGATCGGCGACGGATCGACGAGGTGATCGCCCAGGCACGCCGGGAACTGGCCGGCACCGGGCTGGCCGATGCCCCGGTGACGGTGGTCGCCGCCCGCGACGGCACCGGACTCGACGAGTTCACCGCCGCACTGGACGATCTGCTGGGCGGGCTGCCGGCACCCGCCGCGACCGGACCGGTCCGGATCTGGGTGGATCGGGCCTTCACCGTCACCGGGGCCGGCACGGTGGTGACCGGGACCCTGGCCGCCGGGTCGGTGCAGGTGGGCGACCTCCTGGAGCTGCGCGGACGCGACGGTGTGCGGCAGGTGAGCGTGCGCGGCCTGCAGTGCCACGGCCGGCCGGTGGACCGGGCCGGGCCGGTGAGCCGGGTCGCGGTGAACCTTCGCGGGGTGCCGGCCGACGGGGTCCATCGCGGGGGCGCGCTGATCGGTCCCGGTGACTTCGGTGCGTCCGGGGTCATCGATGTGCGGCGGATCGGCGACGACGTCCCCGCCGGGCTGTGGCTGACGGTGCACGCCGGCACCGCGGCCGTACCCGCGCGCGCCCGCCCGCTCGATGCCGAGCATCTGCGGCTGACACTGGCCTGGCAACTGCCGCTGCAGGTGGGCGACCGCCTGGTGCTGCGGGATCCGGGAGCATCCCGGATCGTCGGCGGAGCCGGCGTGGTCGATCTGGATCCGCCGCCGCTGCGGCGCCGCGGCGATGGTCGGCGGCGCGGTGAGCACCTGGCCGGTCGCACCGGCGATACCGACACCGCGCAAGAGGTGGCGCGCCGCGGCGTCGTCGAACCGGCCCGTCTGGCCGAAACCGGATTCGCCGTGGACACGGTTCCCGACGGCGTCGCGCAGATCGGTCGCTGGTGGGTCGATCAGCAGCAGCTGGACCGGTGGCAGGCGCGGCTGCGCGGGGCGGTGAGCGAACTGCACCGGCGCGATCCGCTGGCCGCGGGGCTGAGCCAAGGGGCGGCCCGCGATCTGCTGGCCCTGCCGGATGCGGCGCTGCTGCGGGCGGTGATCGCCGGAAGCGGAGTCTGCGCGCAGGACGGTGTGCTGTTCGCACCCGAACACCGCGGCAACCTGGGGCCGGCCGAGGCGGGGGTCGCCGAACTGGAACGGCGCTTGGCGGCGGC
>NZ_BANT01000032.1 GCF_000333015.1 Gordonia hirsuta DSM 44140 = NBRC 16056
GGCCCCGGCCGGAGCGGGTGCGCGCGCGGGTGCGGGCCGCCGGCCGGGGTCAGGCGCGCTGGGATCGGATCGCCTCGAACACCGAGGGATCGACCAGCGTCGAGGTGTCGCCGAGCTCACGGCCTTCGGCGACGTCCTTGAGTAGGCGTCGCATGATCTTGCCCGAGCGGGTCTTGGGCAGTTCGGGCACGATGTTGATCTCGCGCGGTTTGGCGATCGGGGAGATGTCCACGGCCACCTGATCGCGCATCTGGGTGATCAGCGCGTCGTGGTCGTCGCTCTCCTCCATGAGGATGACGAAGGCGACGATGCCCTGGCCGGTGGTCTCGTCGGCGGCGCCGATCACCGCGGCCTCGGCCACCGCCGGATGGGCCACCAGCGCCGACTCGACCTCGGCGGTGGAGATGCGGTGACCGGAGACGTTCATGACGTCGTCGACGCGGCCGAGCACCCACAGCGCGCCGTTCTCGTCGTACCGGGCGCCGTCGCCGGCGAAGTACCAGCCCTGTTCGGCGAACCGCGACCAGTAGGTGTCGATGAACCGCTGGCGGTCACCCCAGATGCCGCGCAGCATGCCGGGCCACGGCTTGTCCAGAACCAGGTAGCCCTGTTCGCCCTGCGGGAGTTCGTTGCCGTTGTCGTCGACCACCTTGGCGCTGATCCCCGGGAGCGGGCCCATCGCCGATCCCGGGACGCAGGCGGTGACGCCCGGCAGCGGCGCCAGCATGTGCGCGCCGGTCTCGGTCTGCCACCAGGTGTCCACGATCGGGCAGCGGTTGCCGCCGATGACGTCGTAGTACCAGCGCCAGGCCTCGGGGTTGATCGGCTCGCCGACGGTGCCCAGCAGGCGCAGCGAGGTCAGATCGTGGGCGTCGGGCACCTGCCGGCCCCACTTCATGAAGGTGCGGATCAGGGTCGGGGCCGTGTAGTAGGTGGTGACGCCGTACTTCTCGATGATGTTGAAATGGCGGTGCTCGTCGGGCGAGTTCGGGGTGCCCTCGTAGACGATCTCGGTGGCGCCGTTGGCCAGCGGTCCGTAGACGATGTAGGTGTGCCCGGTGACCCAGCCGATATCGGCGGTGCACCAGAAGACGTCGCGCGCTTCCTTGTGATCGAAGACGTTGTGGAAGGTGTAGGCGGCCTGGGTCAGATAGCCGCCGGAGGTGTGCACGATGCCCTTCGGGCTGCCGGTGGTGCCGGAGGTGTACAGCAGGAACAGCGGCTGTTCGGCGTCGAAGGCCTCCGGCTCGTGGACGGGAGAGGCTTCGGCGACGGTGTCCTCCCACCAGACGTCGCGGCCGGCCACCCACGGCAGATCCGGATCGTGATTGGTGCGGCGAACAACGATGACCTTCTCGACCGACGGGGCGGCGTCGTCGCCGGAGCCGAGGGCCTCGTCGACCGCGGTCTTGAGCGGGGCGGGCTCACCGCGCCGGAACTGGCCGTCGGTGGTGATGACGACCTTGGCGCCGGCGTCGTCGACGCGGGCGCGCAGGGCGGCCGAGGAGAAGCCGGCGAAGACCACCGTGTGGGTCAGGCCCAGACGTGCACAGGCCAGCATCGCGATGATCGCCTCGGGGACCATCGGCATGTAGATGGCCACCCGGTCGCCGGCCACCAGCCCGATGGACGCGAAGTAGTTGGCCGCGCGGCTGACCTCGTCCTTGAGCTGGCTGTAGGTCAAGTCCCGGGAATCGCCGGGCTCGCCGACCCAGTGGATCGCGACCCGATCACCCTTGCCGGCGTCGACGTGCCGGTCGACGCAGTTGACCGCGACGTTCAGTTTGCCGTCGGCGAACCACGTCGCGAACGGGGCATCCGACCAGTCCAGCCCGCGGGTGAACGGGACCGCCCAGTCCAGGCGGCGTGCCTGTTCGGCCCAGAACTCTTCCGGATCGTTCGCAGCGCGCGAGTACATCGCCTCGTTGGCGTTGGCCTGGGCGACGAATTCCGGTGAGGGCGGGTAGACCTGATCGGTGGACGACATGGTGGCTGCCTTTCGGTTGTCGCGAGGGACCGTTCCTCACGCGAATCTTGGAGGTGTCATGGCTCGCGGTTCATCAACAGTTGTGAGCGTAGTCACCGCCGGGGTCGAGGGTAACGGCACAGAGGTTGCGGGTGGGATGCGTGCGATGAGCGGTCGGTCCGGCGGGGTCGGTGGTGACCGGGAGCATTAGGCTGAAGCGGTGACCGTCGATCCGCTGCTGCCGCTACTCGAGCTTCCCGGCGTCGCCGATGCCGCCGAACAGGCGGGCGAGGCCCTGGCCGCCGTCCACCGTCATCCGGTGAATCTGCGCGGCTGGGACAAGACCTCGCGGGAGTCGTCGTGGCGGGGCGGCCGCAGCTCGGCGGCGATGGAGGGGGCCACCACCGAGCTGAACCGGGAGCACGACTTCGACGATCCGGTGATGTCCGGGGCGATCCGAGTGGCGCAGGCGCTGGATCCGGACACGATCGACCGGGAGGTCGCGGTGTTCCGGCGCGCACCGATGCAGTCGCTGGCGCGGATGCATTCGCTGGCTGCGGCCGACCTGGTCGACGAGGAGCTGCTGGGCCGTCCGCGCGATGAGCCGCACATCGCCGCCCGGCTGGATCTGCTGGGGCAGCTGATCACCGGGGCGACCGCGGTTCCGGCGGCGGTGCTGGCCGCGGTGGTGCACGGCGAACTGCTGGCGCTGGCGCCCTTCGAGCAGGGCAACGGTGTGGTCGCCCGCGGGGCGTCCCGACTGGTCAGTGCGACGAAGGGGCTCGACCCGCACCTGCTGGGGGTGCCGGAGGTGACCTGGCTGCGCCGGCTCGGGGAGTACCGGGAGGCCTCGGCGCGCTTTGCCACCGGGGACCCGCAGGCGCTGGCGGACTGGATCATCCTGTGCTGTCAGGCGATGCAGGCCGGTGCGGCAGAAGCGGCGTCGATCGCCGACGCCGCGCGCTGACCGGACGGACGCCGGCCCCGTCGATGCGTGGCCGCGGCGGATCCGGAGGCGGAATCCGGGTGCAGACAGTAACCCGGGTGCAGACAGTATTGCGGGCGGCCCCTGAATCCGGTGAACCGCTTTCAGGTGCCGCCCGCGAGCATGGACTCGAGTGACCGAGCGTGCAAGGTGGGTTGTGGTCTCGCCTCGGCGAGGGAACGAGGTCCGGCCGGGCCGGGGCCTCGATGTCGCAGGCGCACAACGCTTCTGCCAATGCGGCGCGCTCCGCGTCGGTACTTGCCGCCCATGCTGGGAACGACTTTCGGGGATTCGGGCCTTCTCTTCTGGTCCGAATGTGGCCTTCTGCCGTTCCGTACCTCTACTAGTACACGGTGATTTGCATCACAGCAAGTGTTTCGCGAAAAATCAGGCGGCGTCGTGGCGTTCCTGCAGGAGGTGGACGATGCCGTAGGTCGCAGCGGCCACCGCCACGGCGCTGACTCCGGCGGCGAACGCGGTCCAGCCGCGGGTGGTGGTACTGGACCAGTCGACCAGTGGTGCCGGATTCGGGAAGTCCAGAATCTCCCAATCGTGCTCCTGGGCGTAGGCGCGCAGAACCTTGTCCGGGTTCACCACGGCGCGGTTGCCGGCCGCGGTGAGCATGGGGATGTCGGTGGCCGAATCGGAGTACGCGTAGCACTGGGAGAGGTCGTAGCCGCGTTCGTCGGCGAGTTCGCGCATGGCTTGCGCTTTGGCCTCGCCGTAGCAGTAGAACTCGATCCGGCCGGAGTAGCGGCCGTCGATCACCTCCATGACGGTCGCCCGCACCAGGTCGGCCCCCAGGAGTTCGCCGATCGGCTCGACCATCTCCATTCCGGACGCGGAGATCAGCACGACATCACGGCCGGCGGCCTTGTGTTCTGCGATCAGCGCGGCGGCCTCGGTGAAGATCACCGGGCGCACCACGTCCTCGAGGGTCTCGGTGACGATGGACCGGACCGTGGCCGCATCCCAGCCGGCGCTCATCTCGGTCACGTGTTTGCGCATCCGCTCCACGTGGTCTTCGGGTGCCGCGGTCAACAGGAACTGGAGTTGGGCGATCGCCGAGCGCAGCATCGTGCGTTTGCTGAGCAGTCCGCCGTCGTAGAAGCGGCGAGTGAAGGCCAGTGCACTCGATCTGGCGATGACTGTTTTGTCCAGATCGAAAAAGGCCGCTGAGCGGGGAGGCGACATGGAAGTCACGGGCCGAGGTTACGTCGATTTGTGCCCGGCCGCGCGTTGAACGCCGAAAATCGGGAACGGCGGGGAGCCGATCGTCGACACTGGTTAGTTGCAAGTTGCAGTGCTTGGGAGCCGGGTGTACGTTCGCAGGTATCCGGCTTCGGCCGGAGCCTTCAGCCCGACCCCCCGGGGCTGAAGGCCGATGACCCCGGCCTCCTCCCCCCTGGCCGGGGTCATCACCTTTTCCGGGTCCGTTCACCACGCGCCGACGGCGTCGTCGACTCCGGGGCAACGGTCCTCGCCTCCCCGCCTGCAGCCGATCGCGTCTTGCGCGTTATGGCTCTTCGATGCACCCAGGCTGCTAGCGTCTGTCCCCAATCGACGGCGTGATCCACGACGGTAAAGGGCGGGCACCTCATGCGGCGAACGATCGGTCTTCTGGGTGCGGCACTGCTGCTGATCCTCACCGGCGCTGCGCTCGCCGGTCCGGCTGCTGCGGCGCCGTTGCCGGAGGATTACAACTTCTTCGGCGGGATCCCGTACGAGCTGGCCCACCCCGGTGGCGACCTGCCCGGCTCGAACGACTGGACCTGCAAGCCGTCCGCGCAGCATCCGCGGCCGGTGATCCTGGTCCACGGCACCGGCGGGGCGAAGACCACCAACTGGGGCTCCTACGCGCCGATGCTTGCCAACCGCGGCTACTGCGTCTACGCGCTGACCTACGGCGCGTTGCCGGGTCTGCCGTGGCCGTTCACCGCGGTGGGCGGGATGGACCGGCAGGAGGTCAGCGCCCGGCAGCTGGCGCGGTTCGTCGACAAGGTGCGGTCCTCGACCGGCGCGCAGACCGTCGACCTGGTCGGGCACTCGCAGGGCACCTACATGCCGACGTACTACCTGAAGTATCTCGGGGGTGCCGACAAGGTGACCAATTATGTCTCGCTGGCGCCGCTGTGGCGAGGTACCGGTGCCTTCGGACCGGAATCGAAGGCTCTCGGGCAGGCGCTGGGCGACGTGCCGATGCCGTTCTGCGTCGGGTGCGGCGGCATGCTGCCGGGTTCGCCGATGCACAAGAAGATCTGGGCCGGCGGCAGCCCGTACGTCCGGGGCGTCGCCTACACCAACATCGCGACCCGGTACGACGAGATGGTGGTGCCGTACACCAGCGGCCTGGTGCCCGGTCGCCGCGGTGAGACGGTGCGCAACATTGTCGTGCAGGACACCTGCGCCCAGGACTACAGCGACCACATGGCCATCGCCGGATCGCGGCGGGCGGCGTACATGGTGCTCAACGCACTCGACCCCGAACATCCGGTCACGGTGCCGTGCGAGTTCACTCCACCGTTCACCGGTTGATCCGGCCGCCTGTGGATTACTCGCTGCCGACCGGCGACCCTGTGGACAGCGCCCTGGCCTGACCGGCCGATCGGCCCGAAGCTGTCGGGTATGACCGATGTCCTGCTCGCCCTGACCGGACCCGTGCTGTACGACGATGTCGCCCGGTGCGGGGCGGCGGCCGGCTACCGCATCGCCCGAGCCGATCCGGCGCGCTGCCGGCACGAATGGTTGCGCGCGGGTGCGGTGGTGGTCGACGGCCGCGCATTGGAGACGCTCACCGGTACGGCGCCGCCGCCGCGTGCGGGGGTGCTGGTGGTAGCCGGTCCCGAGGCCGCGGCTGGGACGTGGCGGGACGGTCTGGCTCTGGGCGCTCAGGGCGGGTACGTGCTGCCCGAGGAGGAGTCGCAGCTGGTGGCGGCGCTGTCGGGTCTGCGGCGCCCCCGCCGCACCGCCGCCCCGGTGCTGGCGGTGGTCGGCGGTCACGGCGGGGCCGGGGTCAGCACATTCGCCGCGGTGCTCGCCGAGACCGCGAGCCGGCGGGGCGGCGGAGTGCTGCTGCTCGACGTGGAGCCCGGCGGGGCCGGACTGGATCTGCTGCTGGGCGCCGAAGAGGTGCCGGGCCTGCGGTGGAACGACATCACCGGCGAGACCGGCAGCATCGCCGGGCCGGCGCTGTCGGCGGCGCTGCCGGGGATCGGGGACCGGTTGCGCATCGCCACGCGGGCGCGCGGCGACGGCAGTGCCCTGTCGGCCGAGACGGTGCTGGCCGTGCTGGATGCGGCCCGCAGCAACGGGGAGCTGGTCGTCGCCGACCTGGGGCGGGCGACCGATCCGGCGGCGTCCGGGGTGCTCGACTCGGCCGATCTGACGGTGGTGGTCACCGCCGCCTCGGTCCCGGGGGTGGCGGCCACCCGCAAGCTGCTGGCCCGGCTGGGTGGGCGCGGGGACCTGCGTCTGGTCGTTCGCGGGCCGGCACCAGGCGGGCTGTCGGTGGAACAGGTCGCCGACGCGGTCGGCATCCCGCTGCTCGCCACCTTGCGCACCCGCCGGTCGCTGGCCCGGCGCTGTGAGGAGGGCGGACTGCGGCCCGTGGCCCGCAGCCCCGAGGGCCGGGCGGCGGCGACGGTGCTGGAGGCGTTGCAGGCACTGCATCGGGTACGACGATGAGTGTGGACGCCCGGCGGCACACCGAACTGCTGGCCAAGGTGCGCGAACAGCTGGCCAGCCGGGCGGTCGAACCGGATCCGCAGACCATCGCCGAGGCGGTCCGCAGCGAATCGGGCGGCCTGCTCTCGGACACCGACCTGCTGGCGGCCCTGCGCTACCTGCAGACCGAACTGGTCGGCGCCGGGCCGTTGGAGACCCTGCTGGCCGATCCGGCGGTCACCGACATCCTGGTGACCGGCCCGCAGCGGGTGTGGGTCGAGCGCGGAAGCGGGCTGGAACCGGCCGGGGTGGTGTTCGACGACGAAGCCAGTGTCCGGCGGCTGGCGGTGCGGCTGGCATTGGGTGCGGGACGCCGGCTCGACGACGCGCAACCGTGGGTCGACGGACGGCTGTCGGGCGTGGGACGCCACGGGTACGCCGTCCGGCTGCACGCGATGATCCCGCCACTGGCCACCGACGGCACATGCATCTCGCTACGTGTCCTGCGCAGCACGACGATGGACTTCGCGACACTGGTCGCCAACGGCGCGATTCCGCCGCAGGTCAGCGATCTGGTGGCCGACATGGTGGCCGAGCGCCGCGCCTTCCTGGTGGTGGGCGGCACCGGCGCCGGCAAGAGCACGCTGCTCAACTCGCTGCTGGGGCAGGTCGATCCGCGCGAACGGCTGGTGCTGGTCGAGGATGCACCCGAACTGGAACCGCAGCATCCACACGTGGTGCGGCTGGTGGCCAGAGCGCCCAATGTCGAGGGGATCGGGGAGGTCTCGGTCCGCGCACTGGTGCGGCAAGCGCTGCGGATGCGGCCGGACCGGATCATCGTCGGCGAGGTGAGAGGCGCCGAAGTGATCGACCTGCTGACCGCGCTGAACACCGGCCATCAGGGATGTGCGGGCACCCTGCACGCCAATTCGGCGACCGAAGTGCCGGCCCGGATGGAAGCGCTGGCGGCGCTGGGCGGGATGAGCCGGGCGGCGCTGCACAGCCAGCTCGCAGCGGCACTGGAGGTGGTGCTGTGCGTGGCCCGTGGCCCCGACGGCGGCCGCGGTCTGGTCGAGATCGGCACGGTGCAGCGGGGTGCCGACGGCATGGTGTCGATCCGCAGCCGCTGGCGCCGCGACGACGGCGCGGACAGGCGGGGTCCATGGCCGAGATGACACTGCTGATTCCGGCATTGCTGCTGCTGGCCTCGGCGCTGCTGCTGTGGCCGTCGACGCAGGGGCAACGCCGCATCGGAGGGCTCAGCGGCCGAGCGGACCGACACAGCCGCCGACCCGGAACGACGGTGGTCGTGCTGGCTGCGGTACCGGTCCTCGGCGCGGTCGGCGGGGTGGGTGTTGGCCTGGCCGCGGGAATCGTTGCCGCAGTCGGGATCTCACGCCGCCGGAAAACAGCGGCTGAGGCTGCGAGAGCGGCGCGCGAACAGGAGTTGTGCCGGGCTTTGGGAGTGATGGTGGCCGAGATGTCGGTCGGCGCTCCGCTGGTGGGGGCGTGCAAAGCTGCCGTCGACGAGCTCGGTGAGAGCAGGTCGCCGGTGGCGGCCGAGCTCTCCCGGATCGCCGCGCGGGTGGAACTGGGCGGGGGTCTGGATCCCGACGCGGTCCCCGCCGATCTGCCGGGCCTGCGCCGG
Source organism: Gordonia hirsuta DSM 44140 = NBRC 16056 (assembly GCF_000333015.1). Taxonomy (GTDB): domain Bacteria; phylum Actinomycetota; class Actinomycetes; order Mycobacteriales; family Mycobacteriaceae; genus Gordonia; species Gordonia hirsuta. Next base: position 8,263 of record NZ_BANT01000032.1, read on the forward strand.
CTGAGCCAGGCGTGGGCCATCTCCAGCAGGCACGGGCTGCCGATGGCGGCGCTGCTGGATGCGTTGCGGTCGGATCTGGTGCAGCGCAAGGAGTTCGCCGCCCGGACCGAAGCCGGTCTGGCGGGGCCGCGGGCGACTGCGATGGTGCTGGCTGGGCTGCCACTGCTGGGCCTGGGGCTGGGCCAGTTGATGGGCGCAGCGCCGCTGAGAGTGCTCGTCGGTACGCCGATCGGCTCGGTATTGCTGGTGGTCGGAGTCGGTCTGGCTGCGGCCGGGTTGCTGTGGGCCGACGCGATCGTGGCCAAGGCCCGGCGATGACCGGCGCGATGATCGTCCTGGCCGCGGCGCTGCTGATGTGGCCGATGCCAGGATCCGGTCTGACCAGGATCGCGACGACCGAACCGCACGCCGTCACCGCGGCGCGGGCACGCGGGCAGCCGCGATGGCTCCGGGCGGCCCCGCGCCCCGACCCGTTCGCCGTGGCCGCGGCCTACGACGTGTTCGCGGTGTGCCTGCTGGCCGGTCTGCCGGTCGGTGTGGCTGCTGCGGTGGCAGCGCAGCACAGTCCGGCGCCCCTGGCCGGACACCTGGAGCGGGCTGCCGAACTGCTGGGTCTGGGGGCTGATCCGGTGCAGGCCTGGACGCCCGGCGGCGACGTTGTGGACCCGCATTTCCAAGATCTGGCGATGCTCGCGCGCCGGGCGTCCCGGGCCGGATCCTCGCTGGCCGAGGGAGTCGCGACGCTGGCCGAGTCGACCCGGCAGGAGGCACAGACGCAAGCGCTGGCCCGGGCCGAGCGCGCCGGGGTCACCATCAGCGGGCCGCTGGGATTGTGTTTTCTGCCGGCCTTCGTCTGCCTGGGCATCGTGCCGGTAGTGATCGGGCTGGCCGGCGGAATGCTCGGACAATGGTGACTCCCGGCGTGTCGTGGAACCGGAGGCGTCACGGCGGCGTCTAACCATCGACGACATCACGCAGCCGCAGAGGCGGTTGATGAACAAGGGGGAGATTATGGGAGTGCGAGTTCTCGGGAAGCTGGCGGATCGTGCGGGAGCGGAGATCAGCCGGCTCGCGCACGACGACTCCGGCATGTCGACGGCCGAATATGCGATCGGCACGATTGCCGCGGCTGCGTTCGGGGCGATCCTGTACAGCGTCGTCACCGGCGACAACGTGGTGAGTGCGCTGACGGGGATCATCAGCAAAGCACTGTCCACCTCGGTGGGATGAGCCGGCGGTGGTGGCGACGGCTTGCGGCGGACGAGACCGGAATGGTGACCGTCGAGGCCGCCTATGCGCTGGCGGCACTGGTCGCCGTGGTCGTGCTGGGAGTGGCCGCGATCGGCGGGGTAGTGGCGCACCTGCGCTGCACCGATGCAGCCCGTGAGGTCGCGCGGTTGTCTGCGGCCGGGGACTCGGCGGCAGTCCCCGTCGGGGCACGGGTGGCGCCGTCCGGGGCTCGCATTCAGGTCCAGCGCAGTGGCGAGCAGGTGGTCGCGACCGTCGTCGCGAAGGTGCCGCTGCTGCCGTTGCTGGACGTTTCGGCGCGCAGCGTCGCCGCTGTCGAGCCGAGCGCCGGTGACGGTGACCTGGTGGCCGGCACGTGAAACGGCGCCCAGGTGCGCCGTCGAGCCGCTCGTCGCGAGGGGTGCGGTGGTGGCACGACGACGCGGGTTTCGCGACGGTTGCGGCGGCATTGGCGATCGCGGGTCTGGTGACAGTGCTGCTGGCGGTCACGTACCTGGGTTCGGCGGTCCTGGCCCGGCATCGCGCGCAGAACGCCGCCGACCTCGGGGCGCTGGCCGCGGCGTCCGCACTGGTTTACGGGCATGAGGCGCCGTGCGATCGGGCGCGCAGCGTCGTCGTGCAGCAGGAGGGCGCTGTGCAGCTGACCGGGTGCGACCTCGACGGTACTGACGTGCTGGTCGGCACCCAGGTCAGCGTCCGGCTGGGTCGCTGGGGTGTGGGCCAGGCGAACGGCATGGCGCGTGCGGGCCCTGCCGACTAGGGGTGTCGCGGCCGCTGCTCGCCGGGTCGAGCGGCCGTACCGGTCAGGCCTCGCGGGCCAGCGTCAGCATCTCCTTGAAACCCATACCGGCCTTGGTGCCGCCGTCGCACAGGATGTCGATACCGGTCAGGTAGCCGGGTTTGTCGCTCGCGCAGAAGGCCAGCAGCTCGGCGATCTCTTCGGGACGGCCGAAGCGCTTGAGAGCGGCGAAGTCGGTCATCCGGCCGGCGCCGCCGTCCTCTTCCAGGCGCCCCATCTCGGTGTCGAAGGAGCCGGGCGAGACCGACAGGATCCGGGCGCCCTTGGCACCGAAGTCGGCGGCCTGTTCGGCTGAATACCAGATCACGAAGGCCTTGGAGATGGAGTAGGCCTGTCCCGCTGCCGCCTTCTTGCCGGTGCGCGAGGCGGCCGCGATCAGCTTGCGGCGGAACGTGGCCAGGTGGGTGTTCGCATACCGGAATGCGCGGGTGGGAACCATGATCCGGGGCAGCATCTGCCCGGCGATCGAGGCAACGTTGACCAGCGCGAAACCGTCGTCGGCGACCACATAGGCGGCCCGGGTGACATTGACGGTACCCACGGCGTTGATGTCGATGATCTTGGCGGCATCGCCCATGTGCGGACTCACCCCGGCTGCGTGCACTACTGCGCGCAATCGGCCGGCCGCCTGGGCCGCAGCGAGCACCTCGTCCACCTGAGAGCGGGCGGTGATGTCGGCGACCACGTACTCTGCGCTGCCGCCGAGGGCCTCGATCTGCTCGACGGCGGCAGTCAGGGCGGCGTCGTCGAGGTCGGTGAGGACCAGGTGATGGTCGGCCGCCATGATCTGGGCGGTCGCCAGACCCATGCCGCCGGAGCCGCCCGTGATGATCGCCGTAGGTTTCGTCATACCTCCTAGGGTATCTGTCGTCGTCGGCCCCGGGCCGAGTCAGAACAGACCCGGGCCGAGTCAGAACAGAGTCGCCGGGCGCACCAGATTGGCCAGATCGACCAGCAGGAAGCGGTGGGCCCGGTTGTCTCGGGTCCGCCGGGCCAGCTCGCGCAGGGACCGTTCGGTGCCCGCCCGCAGACCCGGGTCGGTGAACGGGAAGCCCAGGAAGTCCGGCGGATCGCCGTCGTCGGGATCGCGCGCCTCCTCCGGGTGCGCGTCGATCCAGCCCAGCGTGGTGCCCAGCACGATCAGCCGCAGCCGGCCCAGCCGCCCGTCCTCGTCACGCAGCGACTCCAGGCGTTCGGCGGCCTCGAACAGTTCCTCGCGGCGCACCTGACTGGGCGGTCGGCCGTGCACCAGGCACAGGATCGCGCTCTCCTGGGCGACGCCGTAGTGGCGGCTGGTGGTGGGCACCTCGTCGAGCGGTTCGATCGCCTCGGCATGCTGATCGTCGGCGATCAGCATCCGGGCCAGACCGAAGGCGGCGGTGATGATGGAGTGATCTGTCAGCCACAGATCGTGGTAGTGCTGGCGGGCGATGTCGTACCAGTGCTCGATCTGGGCGATCTCGTCGTTGGTGAGCTCATCCTGGGTCGACAGCCAGTAGCCGATCAGTTCGGCGGTACCGGCCACGGCCAGTTTCGGGGCGACCTCGCCGGGCAGCGCCTCGAGCACCGTCTGAAAGCGCTCATAGGCCAGTTCGGCATCGCCGTCCTGCAGCGCGGCGATCCCCAGATACCAGTACACCCTCCAGGAATCGCCGTGCTTGTCGCTGATGTCGCCCAGCAGCCGCATCGCGATGTTCAGGTTCCCCAGTTCCAGGTGGGCGCGCGCCTCGGCCAGATCCACCTCCACCGAAGCGCTCACGGCGGTGTGGCCACTGGTGCCGTCGTCCTCGCCGTCGGCGGTGGCCAGGCCGGGAAAACCCTCCAGGCGGGCCACCTTGATCGAGTCGAGCACCTGCCGCGGATAGGTCAGCGCGGCCGAGGAGAGCAGGGCGGCCGCCGGATCGGTCGGGTCGACCAGCGGCACGGGTAGGGCGCGGGTGATATCGGCCGGATCGGGTTCGGCGGCCTGGCTGATATCGAAGAACCCGTCGACCGGCGCCAGGATCAGATTGGTGCCGAAGGTCGAGCGCTGCGGGGTGAAGACCTTCGACATCGCCGGGCGCGGCACCCCGGTGTGCAGGGCGACGGTCTCGCGCAGCACCGCCAGCACCTGGTGGGTCATCTCCTCGGTGGACTCGAACCGCTCATCCGGATCGGTCGCCGTGGCCCGCTGCAGTAGGTAGTAGTACGACGGGTTCTCGGCGAACAGGTCAGTGGTCTCCGGCGGCGGCAGACCGTCGAGGTAGCGGCCCTGCTCCATCGGCAGATCCAGCGTCAGGGCGGCCAGGGTGCGCCCGATGCTGTAGATGTCGGTGACCACCTGCGGGCCGGTCTCGACGATCTCGGGCGCCTGGAATCCGGGAGTGCCGTACAGGTGCCCGTAGCCGCCGATCGCCGATACCGCACCCAGGTCGATCATCTTCACCTCGTCACTGGTGATCATGATGTTGTCGGGTTTGACGTCGTTGTAGACCAGCCCGAGCGAATGCAGATGCCCGATCGCCGAGAGCACCTCGAGGATGTAGGCCATCGCCTGCTCGATGGGCAGATTGATCTTGGAGCCGTCCTCGGCGGTGGTCAGCTGCTTGAGGGTGTGACCGCCCACGTACTCCATGACGATGTACCCGAGCTGGCGGTCCTCTGCGTCGGTGTATTCGACGAAGTTGTAGATCTTGACCACGCCGGGGTCGTTCACCGACGCCAGGAACTGCCGCTCGGCGATCGCCACCGCCCGTGCTGCCGAATCCGACGAGTTCAGCAGCCCCTTGAGGACCACCGGACGGTCGGAGACGTTGTGGTCGACGGCCAGGTAGATCCAGCCCAGACCACCGTGCGCGATGGCCCCGGCGATCTCGTACTGGTCGGCGACCATGGTGCCGCGCTCGAGACCGGGCACGAACGAATAGCGCGATCCGCAGTGCGGACACAGCCCGGTCAGCGGCCCCTGGTTCGGTCCGGAGGTGCGGCCCACCGGCTTCCCGCAGTTCCAGCAGAACCGTTTGTGCTCGACGATGATCGGGTTGGACAGCACCGCATCGGAGGGGTCGATGTCCTGCATGACCGGCAGCTGCACCAGGTCGGCACCCAGGCGGCGGTCGTGCGCCAGCGGGGCCGGCCGGCGGGGGAGAGAACCGGGTCCGGACACCGGACCGTCGGCCAGCAGCCGGTCACTGGCGATCGCCTGGGTGCCCACGTCCTCGTCGTCTTCGTCGTCGTCGAAGGTCATGGGGCCGGCGGCCTGGGTCGCCTGGGTGGCCGCGTAGTCGTCGTAGGCGGGGTCGTTGTCCGCGGGATCGTCGAAGAACGGGTCGTCGGAGGTGCGAACGGTGCCGACGGTCGGCATCGGCGCGGGCTGGTCGTCGTTCGTCTCGGGGGTGTCTTGGCTCATCGATCAGTCCCGGTAGTTGGTCGGGGGCGGGATACCGGGACCGAGCTGGGACAGCCAGGTGGTGTAGGCGCGCTGCCAGCTGCCGTCGGCACGACGCTGCTCCAGGACCCCGTTGACGAAGCGGACCATATCGTTCTCGCCCTTGGGGATGCCGACCCCGTAGTACTCGGTGCCGATCGGGTCGCCGACGATACGGACCCACGGATCCTGCTGGGCGATCCCCGACAGCAGCGGCTCGTCGCTGACGATCCCGTCGACCTGCCCCTGCTGCATCAGCACCAGGCAGTCGGCCCAGGTGTTGGTGGTCACCAGTCGGGCGCCGGGCACCTTGCGCTGGATGCGGGCGATCGGCGTGGAGTTGCGGGTGGCGCACACCGATTTGTGGGCCAGGCCGGCCACACTCTCGATACCGGAGTTGCGGTAGACCAGAATCCGCTGGGAGGCCACATAGTAGGGCGCCGAGAAGTCCATCAACTCGGTGCGTTCGCAGGTGATGCTCATCGACTTCACCACGATGTCGACGTCGCCGTCCTGCAGCGCCCGGACCCGGTCGCCGGTGCCCAGGATGCGGTATTCGATGCGCACCTCGCCGAAGATCGCCTCGGAGATCCAGTTGGCGATGTCGATATCGAAACCGCGGATGTCCCCGGAGATCGGATCGCGAAAACTCATCGGGTTGCTGCCGGTGTCGGTGCCGACCACCATGCGTCCGCGCGAGGCGATGCGTTCCATGGCCGACCCGGCCGGCATGTGCCCGGGTTCGGGCAGCGGGGACATCGCGCGCAGACTCGTGAACGGATCGCAGGTGGCCGAGGGAACGTCCTCGGGGGCCGGCGCCCCGAACGAGGCGCCCGGCGGGGTCGGCACCGAGGCCGAGGTGGTCGGCGGGTTGCTGCCGGTCAGATGCGACGACGCGCACCCGGTCAGCAGCAGCGCCGCCGACAGCGCGGTGGCCGCGGCCGCCAGCAGACCCCGCCGGCCGGGCCTCATCGGTACTCCCGGATCCGCTGGACCAGACCGGCCACGACGGCCACGGCGGCGACCACGCACAGCCAGCCGATCCCGGTGCCGGTGTAACCCAGCAGCTGCTGGGCGGTGTGGATGTTGTTGCGGAAGGTGCTGCGGGTGTCGTCGATCGCGCTCAGCAGCGAGGCGTTGACCTGCTCGTAACCGCTGGCGGTGCTGATGGTGCCGGTGCCGATGGTCAGCGAGCGGGCGGCGTTGAAGTCGCCGGCGGCCAGCCGCCGGCTCACCTCGCGGTGGGCCCGTTCCCACTGCACGATCGAGGTCTGCACCTGCTGCAGCGGATCGCGCAGCCCCGGCTCGTTCTCGTGTTCGGCCAGCAGCGCGCTGGCCTTGGTGCGGATCTGGTCGATCGCCGCCGAGAAGTTGCGGTCACCGGCCCCCGGATCGGAGCGGCGGATCAGTCCGAGGGTCTCCACCGAGCGGGCCTGCTGGGTGAGGATCCGCATCGTGGTGAGCTCGTGCAGCGGTTCGGCGCCGGAATTCTTGGCGGTATTGGCTGCCGCCACCGAGGTCAGGCCGGTGACCAGCAGCCACAGGGTGCCCACCATCAGGGCGACCGCGCCCAGCACCAGGCCGATGTTGAAGTGGCGCCGGGTGCGGTACGCCAGATAGCGGCCGCAGCCCAGCAGCATCACGATGGTCCCGAACAGGGCGACGTACATCCCCCACGGCGGCACCGTCAGGGTGCGCTGCGGTTCGGAGATGGCCGCCGAGCGTTCGTCGTAGAGTCGCTGCGCCGCCGGCAGGATCTCGTCCTGCATCAACGACGAGGCCTGCACCAGATAGGCCGAGCCGACCGGGTTGCCCAACCGGTTGTTGGTGCGGGCGGTCTCGATGACACCGGTGTAAGTGGGGATCTGGACGGCCATGGTGTCCAGGTCGTCGCGGATCGAGATCCTGGCGCCGGGGCCGCTGGTGGTCGAGGCCGGTGCGCCGCCGTCGGCCGAGGCCACCAGGGAGGTGCCCGAACTGGCGATCGCGTCGGCGTACAGACGCCGCAGATCCGGGGACTCGCGTCCGCCGGAGATGAACGCCGAGTTCGCCGCGGCGTCGGCCACCGACAGGGAGCTGTAGAGCACCTCGGCCGATTCGGCCAGCGGCTCGCTGCGGTCGATCAGCGATTCCAGGGTCTGGCTGCGCTCGTTGAGGGTGGCTGAGGAGTACCACCCGGTCAGCAGCGAGGCCAGGGTCAGCGCGAACATGATCACCACGAGTTTGCCGGGTGTGGTGAGGGCGTAGAACTTGAAGGCGGCGATCGGCGAGCTGACCCGGTCGCGGGTCATCGCGGCGATCTCGCGGCGATCGGCGATCACCTGGCGCAGGCGCGGATTGGCCTGGGTGGATTCGGGGAGCACCTTGCGACCGGCGTGGGTCAGCGCCGTCCGAACCGACGACGTTTGCCTACTCACCGAACGTCTCCCTTCCGTCCCTCAAACACTAGTCGCCTGCCGCGTGTCGCAGGGCACACCCCGGTACCGTGGAAGAAGATCGCCGCCGGATCACCCGGCGGCGAAGCAGGAACGAGGTCACACGTGCGTGGAGATGGGGACGGCTGGGTGTTCGACCCGGACGGTGCGCGCTACTGGGGGCGGTACGGGGCGGCGGGGCTGCTGCTGTGCACTCCGGTCGACCAGACGCTGGCCGTGCTGCTGCAGCACCGGGCCGTCTGGTCGCACCAGGGGGACACCTGGGGACTGCCCGGCGGGGCCCTGGATTCGCACGAGACGGCCGTCGACGCGGCGATCCGCGAGGCCGAAGAAGAAGCCGGTATCGATCACACGGCGGTCGAGGTCCTGGAGACCGAGGTGACGCACGAGGCGGTCAGCGGCTGGACGTATACGACGGTGATCGCCCGCGTCCCCGAACCGCTGAGCACCACCGCCAACGGGGAGTCGGCCGAACTGCGCTGGGTACCGGTCGACCAGGTGGATTCGCTGCCCCTGCATCCGGGGTTCGGGCGGGCCTGGCCGCAGCTGCGGCACCGGCTGCGCTGAGCGGCCGCAGCACGCGGCCGGATCTCCTGCCCGGCTCAGGCAGACTGCCGGTGTAGCTGGTTGGCCGCCGAGATCAGGGCGCGCACGGTCGCCTCGTCGCCGGTGTCGGCCAGCCCGTACGCCCAGCACTGCCGCCCGTCGCGCTCGCAGCGCAGATAGGCCGCGACCTGCCGGCCGTCGCGCTGGTGATAGAGCGAGACGATTTCGACGCCGGCGCCGAGCCCGTACAGCATTTCGCTCATCGCCCCGATCGCCCCGAAGGCACTGGCCTCCAGGTGCAGCGGCTGCTGGCCGACGGTGAGGGTGGCGCGGCAGTGAACACTGTCGCCGGGACCGGGTTCGGTCCGCAACTGCTGCAGGGCGATGGTGCCGCGCGGGGCGTAGGCGCCCTCGAACCGGGCGGCGCTCATGCCGCCGGCCTCGGGCGGGAACCAGCTCGGCGGACGGGGACGGAACGACGGCGGCTGCGGCGCAGTGGAAGACTCACGCCTACAGGTTTGCCGGTGATTGATAACGCTACGCATCGGGATGCTTCTTTTCGGTCGAAATCTTGGTGACCGACAAGGGGAAAAGAACGTACGCACCACCCGCAGCGGGGGGTCGGTCTCGGATCAGACCCCGCTGCGGCGAGTTACCAGAAGCTTCCACGTCATGATGACGCCACCCTACTCGTTCAGCGTGGAACCGCAACCATGTTCCGCAGCTCCCGTGCGGCGGCGGCGGGATCATCGGCGCCGGTGATCGCCCGGACGACGACGATCCGGTCGGCCCCGGCGGCGGTCACCGCACCGACCCGGGCGGCGTCGATGCCGCCGATGGCGAACCACGGCTTGCCGGCCGGGCGGGCCGCGGCCGCGCGGACCAGGTCCAGACCGGTGGCGGTGCGGCCGGGTTTGGTCGGCGTCGACCAGCACGGCCCGGTGCAGAAGTAGTCCACGGCCCGATCGGCATCGGCGGCCGCCAACTGGGCGTCGTCGTGCGTGGAGACCCCGACGATCATCTCCTCGCCGACGATGCGGCGCGCGGCGGCCGGGGTCAGATCGCCCTGCCCCAGGTGCAGCACATCCGCCCCGGCCAGGGCGGCGATATCGGCGCGGTCGTTCACCGACAGCAGCGCACCGGCCGCCGCGGTGAGTTCCTTGAGGCCGGCCAGCAACGCGAGTTCTTCGGCGGCCTCCAGCGCCCCGAACCGGGCGGCGCCGGCCGAACCCTTGTCCCGCAGCTGCACGATGTCCACGCCGCCGGCCAGGGCCGCGGCGACGAAGTCGAACAGATCACCGCGTTCGCGCCGGGCGTCGGTGCACAGGTACAGCCGGGACTGCGCCAGCCGGGCGCGCAGACCACTGGGGAGGTGAGAGCTCATGGGGATAGGCTAGAAGAGCACAAGAACACGGGTGCCCGCAGGACCGGCGGGCTGAGACAGCGCACGCCACCGCTGGACCGTCGAACCTGATCCGGGTCATGCCGGCGAAGGAAGGTCTGATCGACGTGTTGTCCTCCTCGGCCCGCGGGCCGGAACTGTCGGTGGTCGGCGGCGGTGCCGTCGGCCTGATCAGCGCGCTGGCCGCAGCCGATGCGGGCTGGCGGGTCCGGGTCTTCGACGCCGGTGCGCACCGGCGCGCCGCCCAGGTGGCCGGCGGCATGCTGGGCTGTGT
>NZ_BANT01000031.1 GCF_000333015.1 Gordonia hirsuta DSM 44140 = NBRC 16056
CGCCGCAGGTGCCGGCAGCGCCGGCGCACCGGCAGCGCCGGGCGCACCGGTCGACGAACCGCCGGCCAAATTCATCCGCCCCTCGCAACGTCGGGCGCAGGAGGCTGCCGAGGCGGCCGCGGCGGCCGACCAGCCCGAGGCACCGTCTTCTGCGCAGCGCGAGGCTCCCGGGCAGTCTGAGACTCCTGCGCAGCGCGAGGCTCCCGTGCAGACTGAGGCTCCCGCGCAGCCTGCGGCTGCGACTGTGCCCGCCGCGCCCGCGCCGCCGGTGCCCGTTGAGCCTGGGTCGGCTGAACCCGTCGCCCCGGCGCCGAAGTCGGGTGCATCGTCGGCAGATGCTCCGGTCGCGGCAGCCGAGCCTGTCGCCGCACAGCCTGCACCGGCTGTCGTGGACCGGACACCTTCGCGCCCGGAACCGGCGTCGGCCCCGCCGCAGTCGCGCACCGAACAGCGGGGGCCCGTCGACGACATCCCTCCGCCGGAGGAGCCCTACTACCCCGGGGACCCCTACTACGACGCGCCCCCGGAGCCGGCTACTCGCACCGTGCCACCGTCTCCGAGTCCGGTGCCCCCCGAGCGGTCACCCGCCTCGGATGTTCCCGCGGCCGCCGCCGCACCCCCGGCAGCAGCCGCACCCCCGGCACCGGGGCCACCCCGGCCTCCGAGTCACGTGACTCCGGAGCGGTCACCCGCCTCGGAGGTCCCGCACCAGCAGGCGCCGCGACCGGAGTCTGCACCGGCACCCGCGCCCGCACCGGAACACGCACCCGTATCGGAGCCAGCACCGGCAGCTGAGCCGACTCCGGCAGCCGAGGCGCGGCCGGAGCTGACGGTTGCCGCGGTCTCCGCCCGGTGGGCGGATATCCGCACCGCTGTCCGCAAGCATCCGCAGGGCGGTCCGGCGGTGGAGCCGATGCTCTCCTCGGCCGGTGTGCAGGCGGTCGGTGACGGGGTCATCGTGCTGGGGCACCCGATCGAACCGTTGATCGGGCGGCTGTCGGAGAGCGGCCGCCGCGAGATGCTGAACCAGATCATCGCCGACTTCTTCGGCCCGGGCTGGCAGGTACAGGTGGTGCACGCCCCGCCGGGCTCGGCGACGCCGGCGGCACAGAACCGTCCACCGGCCGCGCCCGCGCGGCCCCGCCGCCAGGAGTTCACCCGGCCGAGCCGCGCCAACCAGCTGGCTGAACGTCGGCCGTCGTTCGACGACGGTCCGCCGCCGCCGGAGGCGCCGCCCGAACCCGAGGAGCCGTGGCCGGCCGAGCCGATTCCGGACGAAGAACTGACCGATGCCGAGCGCGACGAGATGGTCGCCTCGGCCCGCGACGGCGTCGCCGACAAACGGCTCGATCCCGACCAGGTGGCGCTGGAACTGCTCAAATCCGAACTGGGGGCCCGCCCCTTCGAAGAGGACGCCCCCTTCTAGCCCGGATCGCTGCCGGGCCCGACCGGCGCCCGGGGTACCCCGGGCGGGTCAGCAGCGACGGGTTACGGATTCCACCAGGGGCGCAGCGGGGTGTTCGGCTGTGAATCCTTGTCGTGCTTCACAGCCAGGACGTGGTGCAGCTCGACGATGTCCAGGTCGAAGCCGATACGGCAGCCGGCCATGTACAGGCCCCATTGCCGGGCCGTGTTCTCGCCGACCTCGGCCACAGCCGCATCCCAGTTCTCGACCAGGTTCGCATTCCAGTCGCGTAGCGTCATGGCGTAGTGCTCGCGCAGGTTCTCCTCGTGCAGCACCTCCAGTCCGCCGACGTCCTGGATCTTGGAGATGATGGTGCCCACGCCGGTCAGCTCCCCGTCGGGGAACACGTACCGGTCGATGAACGGCCCGGCTTTGCCGCGTGACTGGTTGTCCGGACGGGTGATGCAGTGGTTCAGCAGCAGCCCGCCGGGACGCAGCTTGTCGCGCATGAAGCCGAAGTACGACGGGTAGTTCGCGATGCCGATGTGTTCGGTCAGGCCGATGGAGCTGACCGCATCGAAGTCGCCCTCGACGACGTCGCGGTAGTCGCTGTGGCGGACTTCGCCGAACTCGCCGAGGCCCTCGTCGGCGATCGCCTCTTGCGCCCACTCCGCCTGTTCCTTGGACAGGGTCACGCCCAGCGCGTGCACGCCGCGACGCGCCGCATAGCGGACCATGCCGCCCCAGCCGCAGCCGATGTCCAGGAGCCGATCACCGGGCTTGAGCGCCAGCTTCTCGAAGATCAGCCGGTACTTGTTCTCCTGCGCTTGCTCGGCCGTCGCGTTCCGATCGGGGTAGATGGCGCAGGTGTAGGTCATGGCCGGGCCGAGTACCAGTTCGTAGAAGTCGTTGGAGACGTCGTAGTGATAGCCGATCGCCTCGGCGTCACGCCCCCGGCTGTGGCGCAGACCTTCGGCGAATCGGCGCCAGCGGGGGAGGGCTTCCTGCGGCGGCGGGGAGATGGGTTTGAAGTGCTCGAGCCCTAGAGACTTGGCCACCCCGGCCAGGACCAGCGGACTGGGTTTGGTGAACTGCAGGTCACCGGCCAGGGCCTGCAGGGCGCCGTACGGGTCGCCGGGATGACCGCCGACCAGTTCGAGGTCGCCGGAGACATAGGCGCGCGTCAGCCCCAGATCACCGGGTGCGGTCACCAGATAGGTGGTCCCACGTGGCGTCTTCAGATTCAGTCCGAACTCGGCATCCGCCGGCCCTGCGGAGGAGCCGTCGTAGGCCGTGAACCGGATCTGCAGCTCTTTGCCCAGGAGGGTCTGGAAGATCTCGGCCAGGTTCATGCGCGTTTCACCGTCTTCTCGTAGAGGCTCAGCAGACGACCCCGCGGATCGTACTTCTCCTTCAGCGCCCGGTAGGCCTGCGAGCCGTACAGCTGATCGAATTCGTCCTCTGGATAGAACGATTCAGAGTATAGGGATTTGTGGCCGCCGAGTTCGCTCACCTTGAGCTCGATCCGGCGGTTGGCGTGGCCGGGTTTTCCGGGGGTCACCGGGACCCCCGACCAGAAGCCGACATTGGTGTACGCCCGGCCGGGTTCGAGGGGATACAGCGGCCACGGCTGTTGCGGGTCGGCGCCGGCCACCGCCGGTTCGCGCAGTCTCAGCGGGCACAGCCAGATCGGTTCGATCGGGATCTCGTCGAGGAACCAGTTCACGAAGTCCGCGGTGCGTTCGATCGGCACCTCGATGTCTTGCACGACGCGTTCGCTGGGCGGCTGGCCCTTGCGGGCGTTGAGCTTGTCGCCGATGTTCCATCGGTGGTCGTAGCCGATGAGCTTCCAGTAGAAGCTCGACCGCAGGTACTTCTTCGGCCAGAAACGGCGGATCGTCGGATTCTGGGCACCGAAGGCGCGCGAGCACCAGAACCAGTCGGTGTCCCAGCGCCACAGGTAGTCGCGGATGGTCAGCCGGTCGCGCTTGGGCTCGTCGACGTCGTCGTGCTGGATCGACCGGTAGAAGATCTGGTCGCCGGTGTAGTCGCTGACCGGTCCGGCCTCGTCGGTCTGCCGGCCCAGCACCAGATAGCACTCGTCGCGGGTGAAGACGACTCCATCGAGGTAGTCCACGCGTTCACCGCGGTACTCGCCGGAGTCGACGATCGCGATCATCTGCGCCTGCAGATCCTCGATGGAGCCGAACCGCACATGCCGCAGTTCGACGAACGCCGGCACCTTCTCCAGTTCGATCTCCAGGCGCACCGAGTAGCCCAGGGTGCCGTAGGAGTTGGGGAAGCCGAAGAACAGGTCGGCGTACTCGTTGTCGGGCCGCGCGACGACCAGATCGCCGGTGGCGGTGAGGATCTCGATCTCGCGGACGGCCTCGTGCGGCAGCCCGTTGCGGAACGACGTCGATTCGATGCCCAGACCCGTCACCGCCCCGCCCAGGGTGATCGTCTTGAGCTGCGGCACCACGGTGGGCGCCAGCCCGTACGTCAGGGTCGCGTCGACCAGGTCTTCGTAGGTGCACATCCCGGCGACCTGTGCGGTCCGCGCCTGCGGGTCCACCGAGATGACGCGGTGCAGACCGGACACGTCCAGGCCGGGGGCGGGGTTCTTCGCGCGCTTGCGGAACAGATTCGAGGTCTTCTTCGCCAGCCGGATGCCCGCGCCGTCGGGGATCTTCCGGTAGCTCGCCAGGAGGCGGTCCACTCCCTGATCGAACGCTGAGGTGCCGTATTCCAGGCGTGCAGAAGCCACGGGTCCACGGTACCGGCAGCCGCCGGTACCGTGGAGTAGGCCCGGATCGACGGGCCGTTTCCGCGTCGCCGGGCCTCCCGGTCGATCGCCTGCACCGAATCAAGGAGTACTTACCGTGGGTCAGGTTTCTGCCACCTCCACCATCGACATCGCCGCCGAACCGTCGGCGGTGCTCGCCGCACTGTCCGACTATCGGGAGGTGCGCCCGGCGATCCTGCCGGAGAACTACCGCGACTACCGCGTGCAGGAGGGCGGCACCGGCGCCGGCACGGTGGTGCACTGGATCCTGCAGGCCACGGAGAAGCGCTCACGCGATGTCCTGGCCGACGTCACGGTGACGACGGACTCGGTCACCGAGACCGACCGGAACTCGTCGATGGTCACCGTCTACCGGGTCACCGCGGCCGGCGCCGGCAGCCGGGTGGAGACCACGACCCGTTGGCAGGGTGCCGGGGGCATCGGCGGCTTCTTCGAGAAGACGTTCGCACCCAAGGGACTGGCCCGGATCCAGACCGCGCTGCTGGGCAATCTCAAGACGCGCCTGGAACGCTGAGCCGCCGGCCTCGGCGCCGCACCAAACCGCTGCCCCCGCGCGACGGCGTCGATGCGACGCGGGTGGTGCTGCGCCCCGAGCTCTTCGGGCCCGGGATCGTCCCGACGGTGGAGCAGGCGCTGCTGGCCGCGCCGGTCCTGACCGGCCTGAGCCGGGAGCGTCTGCGGGGTCAGCACGGGGCGGGGCAGGTGGTCGACGTCGACGGCCGCCCGGTGGAGCTGGCGGCACCGGTGCGGCAGGCGATGCCGGTCTACCTGTACCGGGATCTGCCCGACGAGTTCGAGGTGCCCTTCGACGTCGAGATCCTGCACGCCGACGAGCGCCTCGTCGTCGTCGACAAACCGCATTTCCTGGCGACCATGCCGCGCGGGCGGCACGTCACCCAGACGGCCCTGGTGCGGCTGCGGCGGACGTTCGGTGATCAACTGGCTCCCGCACATCGGCTCGACCGGCTGACCGCCGGGGTGCTGCTGTTCACTCGGCGGCCGCAGGACCGGGCCGCGTATCAGTCGCTTTTCGCCGACCGGCTGGCCCGCAAGGAGTACCGGGCGCTGGCCGCGGCACCGCCGACGAGTGCGGCGCTGGCGGCCGGTGAACCGGTGCGGGTGCAGAACCGCATCGAAAAGACCGCCGGCGATCTGCGGGCCCGGGTGGTCGACGGGCCCGCCAATGCGATCAGCGATATCACCCTGGCGGACCTGCGCCCGGACGGATTGGCACACTACCACCTGGTCCCGCATACCGGCCGCACCCACCAGCTGCGCCTGCACATGGCCGGATTCGGTGTCCCGATCACCGGGGACCCGCTCTACCCGCAGGTCGACCCCGTGCTGGCCGCGGCACCCGACCGCGGGGACTTCGCCGAACCGCTGCGGCTGATCGCCGCCCGACTGGAGTTCGACGACCCTCTCACCGGTGCGCGGCGACGCTTCGACTCACCGCGCACGTTCGGACCGTGAACCGCTAGCCTCGCGGGCATGACGATCATCGGCTCCTACGAACACCATCCGGATCTGGGCCTGGAGGCCGTCGTCTTCCTCGACCCGGAGTCGGAGGCCTGCGTGCAGTTGCAGCGGGACCTGCCCGGGGGACCGCGCGCCGACCAGCACGCCCTCAGCACCGGCGCCAGTGCACCAGTGGTCGGCGGCGTGCTGCAGTGGCGCCGGCTGCCGGCCGTCGACGGCGGCGCCGAACGGTTCGAATTCGCGCTGAACCGGCGGGCCACGGCACTGTTCGCCGATGAGGTGATCTCCTTCGAGGTGGTCGCCGTCGACGGCCAGAGCGTCGACGAGCTCGCCGCGCATATCGAGCGATTGCTGAGCTGATCGCCGGGCGGCCGGTCCGCTGCGGCCGGTGGCTACCCTGGGCGCTGTGAGCGAACCTTTCAATCCCGCATCCTGCGACTGTGACGACGACGGCTTCGGCGGTGACCCGCTGGCCGGGGCCGCCGACCCCCTCGCCGGGCTGGGCGCCCCGCTCCGGGACCAGGCGAAGGCGCAGCAGCTGGAGCGACGGCTGCTCGCCGTCCAGAAGGAGATCACCGCCGCGGAGCTGACCGGCACCGCCGGCGACGGACTGGTGCAGGTGACCGGAAACGGGGTTGGCGAGGTCAGCGCGGTGGTCATCTCCCCCGATATCGACCGCGACGATCTGACCGGGTTGCAGGAACTCATCGTGGCGGCCCTGGCGGATCTGGCCCGCGCGCGCCAGACGCTGGTCGAGCGCACCATGAATCCGATCGCCGCGGGCATCGAACGAGTCGAGTCCGGGCTCTCGGGCGCCGAGGAGGTGCCGCGCACCAGCGACGGGCTGATCGATATGAGCTGACCGCGCGGCGCTGCGAACGGTGGGGCCTGCCGGCAGCGGCTACCCTGGTCGGTGTGACTGATGCATTCGATCCCAGTGCGCTCTTCGGCGGCGGCGACGAGAACCCGATGGCCGGTCTGCTGGCACAGGCCCAGGAGATGCAGACCCGGCTGCTGGCCGCACAGCAGGAGATCGCGGCCACCACGGTGACCGGGACCGCCGGTAACGGGCTGGTGCAGGTGACCGGCAACGGGACCGGGGACGTCACCGCGGTGACGATCTCACCGGAGGTGGTCGATCCGGCCGATGTGGAGACGCTGCAGGACCTGCTGGTCGGCGCCCTGGCCGATCTGGCCGCCCGACGCGATGCCCTGACCTCGGAGAAGATGGGTCCGCTGGCCGGCGGTATGCCGGGCGTGGGCTGACCGGTGGCGAGGGGATCCCGTGGCGATTGAGAGGGCCTGATGTACGAGGGGCCGATCCAGGTGTTGATCGACCAGCTGGCGAAGCTGCCCGGGCTGGGGCCCAAAGGGGCGCAGCGCATCGCCTTCTCGCTGCTGGCCGGGGACAAACAGGAGATAGACCGGCTGACCGCCGCCCTGGGCGAGGTCCGCGATAACGTCAATTTCTGTGCCGAGTGCGGCAACGTCGCCGCCAAGCGGCTCTGCCGGATCTGCAGCGATGCCCGCCGCGATGCGACCAAGATCTGCGTCGTGGAAGAACCCAAAGACATCTACGCGATCGAGCGGACCAAGGAGTTCGACGGTCGCTACCACGTCCTCGGCGGGGCGCTGGATCCGCTGTCGGGGATCGGCCCGGATCAGCTGCGCATCCGCGAACTGCTGCAGCGGCTGGCCAACCAGCCCGACGGGGTCGACGTCACCGAGATCATCATCGCCACCGACCCGAACACCGAGGGCGAGGCGACAGCGACCTACCTGTTGCGCATGCTCAAGGACTTCCCGGGACTGTCGATGACGCGGCTGGCCTCGGGGCTGCCGATGGGCAGTGACCTGGAGTTCGCCGACGAGCTCACCCTGGGCCGAGCGCTGTCGGGCCGGCGCATCCTGGCCTGACCCGGATCATCGCTGGGCGGAGTAGCGTGAGTCTGGTGTCGAACGGCAGTCCCGGGTCCGCCCCGCCGCTGGTGGCTGCTGCCCACCGGCTGGCCGAGTCCGGCGAACTGCGCAGCGGCATCCTGGCGATCGACGGCCCCTCGGGCAGCGGGAAGAGCACCTTCGCCGATGCGCTGGCCGCACGATTGGCCGAATTGGGCCGGCCGCCGCTGCTGATCCGGACCGACGACTACGCCACCTGGGACGATCCGGCCTCCTGGTGGCCGGAACTGGAATCGGATGTGCTCGCGCCCTTCGGTCGCAGCCACGACGTCACCTACCGGCCGCGCACCTGGTATGACGGCGCCGCCCACCCCGGACCCGTGCAGCATCTGCGGTGGGCGCCGCTGATGATCCTGGAGGGCGTCACCGCTGCCCGGCAGGCGATCAGCAGCCGGGTGGCGCGCGCCCTGTGGATCGACGGACCCGATGCGCCGCAGCGGCTCGAGCGTGCGGTCGGCCGGGACGGGGAGGATCAGCGCGAACTGCTGGCGGCGTGGCAGCGTTTCGAAGAGGGCTGGTTCGCTGTGGACCGCACCCGCGAGCGGTGCCAGATCGTGCGGTACTGAGGGCCGGCAGACGCCTCGGGTGCACTGCGGCCAGCGGTCCCGCGATCGGCACCTGCGCGCGATCCGGCGATTTCCGTACTCTGGGAGTGTTGTCCGACTTTCGACGAGAGGCTCCCGATATGACGGTGTTTCGCAGGTTCGACGGCCTCCTGGCGGCGCTGCTACTGGGAATCGCGGTACTGGCCGGGTGCAGTACGCCGGCCGAACAGGATCCGGCCGCCGCGCTCGGCCCCGACACCACGGTCATCGATGTGCGCACCCCGGCCGAGTTCGCGCAGGGACATCTCACCGGTGCGATGAACATCGATCTGCAGTCGGCGGCGTTCGACCAGGAGATCGGCAGGCTCGACCGGTCCGGCAGCTACCTGGTCTACTGCCGGTCGGGGAACCGGTCGGCGTATGCGGCCCAGGTGATGTCGTCGATGGGCTTCACCGATGTGCGCGATGCCGGTTCGCTCGGCGATGCGGGCACGCTGACGGGGCTGGCGATCGTCGCCGAGTGAGGTAACGGCCCCAGATCAGCGGGCGGCGGCCAGCCGCTCGCGGCGCAGCTGCTCGACTTCGGGCAGTTCCAGCGGGGCGAGCGGGCTGCCGGTGGCCTGAGTCAGCAGGTAGTCGGCCAGCTCGGGGTTGCGGGCCAGTAGCGGACCGTGCATGTACGTGCCGATCACGCTGCCCTGGACGATGCCCTCCACGGGGGTCCCGGTGCCGTTGCCGATGCCGTGGCGCACCGTGCCCAGGGGGGCGGCGTCGCGGCCCAGCGTGGTGGCCCCGCGATGATTCTCGAAACCGGTCAGCGGTGCGGTCAGGCCGTCGAGCAGGGGAGCGGTCACCAGCTCCCCGATGGCACGTTCGGCCATCGGCGAGGTGGTGCAGTCGAGCAGCCCGACTCCGGCGACCTTCTCGCCGGCAGCGGTCAGATACCAGTGGCCGAGCACCTGAATCGCCGCACAGATGGCCAGCACCGGCCGACCGGCGGCCGCGGCCCGCTGCAGGCCCGGGTGGGCGCTCAGATGCCGGGTGGCCAGCCGCTGGGCGAAGTCTTCGGCGCCGCCGAGGGTGTACACGTCCAGGGAGTCGGGGAGCTGGCCGTCGAGGGTGAGCTCGACGATCTCGGCATCCAGGCCGCGCATCCGCGCCCGCTGCCGCAGCACCAGGGCGTTGCCGCCATCGCCGTAGGTGCCCATCACATCGGGCAGGACCAGGCCGATCCGCAGGGTCGATTCACTCATCGGGCACCTCCGGCCGGAGCGTCGGACTGGGAGGGCAGGGCTCCGGCCCTCTCCATCGCGATCCCCAGGTCACGGAAGGCGGTGTAGTTCGCCAGCACCTCCACCCGGCCCGGTGGACAGGAGGCGATCGCCTCCAGTGGATCGGTGATCAGGGTGTGCTCGGCGCCGGCGTACAGCAGACGCACCCCCAGATCGGCGGCGCGTTCCCCGGAGGCGATCACCTGCATGGTGTCGAAGGCCTCGAACTGCACATCCCACAGCCAGGACAGATCTTCGCCGTCGGGGACCTGACCGTTGACCGCGATCACCAGGGAGTCGGCGCCGGTGTCGATCATCGACAGCGCCTCCTGCCAGCCGGCCGGATTCTTGGCCAGCAGCGTGCGGATCCGGTGCGGTCCGAGCTGATAGTTGCCGTACCGGCCGGCGACCTCACCGACGGTGCCCACAGCGGCCGCCGCAGCCGCGGGATCGACCCCCATCGCCACCGCGGCGGCGACCGCCTGGGTGGCGTTGGCGCGGTTGGCCCGGCCCGGCACCGACAGTCGCATCGGGGCCTGGAAACCGTTGGGGCCGTAGACGTTCTCGTCGTCGTACCACCACTGCGGGGTCGGCCGCCGGAAGGCGGGGTCGCCGGTGGAATACCAGTCCTGACCGTTGCGGACGATGGGTTCGCCGGTGCGCGGACAACTGCCGGAGTCGCCGACCCAGCCGGTCCCAGCAGCCACCCAGATCACGTCCGGGGCGTCGAAGGCGGCCGAGGTGACCAGCACGTCGTCGCAGTTGGCGATCAGCGTGGTCCCCCGGTGGCGGTCGATGCCCTCGCGGAGACGTCGTTCGATCGTGTTGATCTCGCCGACACGGTCGAGCTGATCGCGGGAGAGGTTGAGCAGCACCAGAACCTGAGGATCGGTGGCATCGCTGACGTGCGGGACGTGCAACTCGTCGACCTCCAGCGCCGCGATCGGTGCGGACCGGTCCAGTGACAGGGTGGCGATGATGCCTGCGTCCATATTGGCGCCGTCGGCCTGCGTGGCGACCGGTCCGAGCGTGGCCAGCGCCGCCGCGAGCATGCGGGTGGTGGTCGATTTCCCGTTGGTCCCGGTCACCAGGACCGTCTTGCGGCCCGCGGCCAGCCGGGACATGATCTGCGGATCGATCTTCGCGGCGACCAGGCCGCCGATCATCGAGCCCTTTCCGCGTCCGGCAGTACGCGAAGCCCAGCGCGCGGAAGCGGCGGCCGCCAGAGCGGTCCGGGTGCGAAGTGGCAAGCGCATACCCGAGAGTCTGTCACAGCAGCAGTGGCGGGCATCGGGGCCGGTGATACCGTCGGAACCTGTGAGCCGTGCAACATCTGTGAATCTGTCCGTCTTCGACCGGGCGCAGCGGGGGCTGTTCCAGGTCTTGGGAATCGTGCCCGCACCACTGCTGGGACTGGCGGCCCGGGTCACCCGGGTCAACAGCGACGGGGAGCACCTGGCCCCGGAGATGGCGCTGGTCGCGGCAGCGACGGCGAAGGTGCCCGGGATGGGACTGACCGGGCAGGGCCCGACGCGGGACCGGAAGAACCTCGACGTGGTCGGTGCGGCGATGGCCCAGAGCTTCGCGCCGTTCGCCGTGGAGGAGGACCTGATCATCGACGGTCCGTCCGGGCCGATCGGTGCCACCCGGTACCGGATCCACGAGGGCACCCCGCGCGGGCTGATCCTGTTCATCCACGGCGGCGGCTATGTGGTCGGCAGTCGGGCCAGCCACGATTCGGCGGCCCGCGCGCTGGCCGTGGCTTCGGGGGCCGATGTGCTGTCCATCGATTACCGACTCGCCCCGGAAGACAAGTTCCCCGCTGCCGTCGACGATTCACTGGCCGCCTGGCACTTCGCGGTCGACAAGGCACCGGACTGGGGGATCGACCCGAACAAGATCGTCGTGGCCGGCGATTCGGCCGGCGGCTGCCTCTCGGCGGTCATCGCCCAGCAGACCCGCGGGGAGAAGGTGGTTCCGGCGCTGCAGCTGCTGATCTATCCGGTGACCGATATGGGTGGCAGCACCCCCTCGCGGAAGGAATTCGCCTCCGGCTACTTCCTGACCGGTGCCGATATCGACTACTTCACCGACCACTACCTGACCGATCCGCAGGTCGAGACGGCCGATCCGCGGGTCTCGCCCCTGCGTGCCGACGACCTGTCGGGGCTGCCGCCGGCCTATGTGGTGGTGGCCGGGTTCGATCCGCTGCGCGATGAGGGCATCGCCTATGCCGAGGCCATGCGTGCCGCGGGGGTGCCGGTGACCCTCGAACGGGCCGGTGCTCTGCTGCACGGGTTCATCAACATGGCGCTGATCTCCCCGGATGCGCGCGAGTACGTCGCCCGGATGGGCGCGGCGGTGATCGACGCGCTGGACTGAACGCGACGGCCGGGGTCGGCGCAGGCGATCGGTAACGATTTGCTCACGATTCGTCTTTCCGGTGTCAACGTTTTGGCACCGCAGACCCGGCCGACCATGGTGGTGGAGAGATACGGAACCGAAGAGAATCCCTGACGAGAGTATGACGACGACACCCGATAGCGACGATACGAACCATCCTTCGCCCGGCAAGGCGGAGGACTCCACGACGACGGCCGAAGGCACCGGCCCGCCCGGCGACCCCGCGGACGGTGCGCCGGTGGCGCAGGAGCGGCAGACCGGCCCGCTGGCCGAGATCGCCGCCGACGCCCGATCCCACCACCAGCCCACCCGGACGTTGCGGGCGCGCCCCGGACTCGACGCCGTGCCGTTGGACGACCACATCGAAGACATGGACTCCGATGAGGACATCGCGCGCAAACTGCGGAGTCAGGGTGTGCAACTCGGGGCCTGGAATCTGGCGCCCCGGGTGTTCTGGCCGGCACTGCTCCTGGTGGTGGCGGTCGTGGTGGCCGCCTCCGTCTGGCCCGACGGCACCGGCGAGGTCTTCGCGAGCATCCAGAGCTGGATCGTGGAGGAGCTGGGCTGGTACTACGTGCTGGCCATCGCGGGTTTCGTCGTCTTCATCATCATCATCGGCACCTCCAAACTCGGCGGCATCACCCTCGGGCGGGACGGGGAGAAACCCGAGTATTCGACGATGTCGTGGTTCTCGATGCTCTTCGCCGCCGGTATGGGCATCGGGCTGGTCTTCTACGGCGTCGCCGAGCCGCTGAGCTATGCCACGGTCTCCGGTAAGCCGGGCTGGGACGGCGACACCGCCCAGATCGCCGGCAAGTCGATGGCGCAGACCTTCGTCCACTGGGGACTGCATCCGTGGGCGATCTACGCCGTCATCGGTCTGGCCCTGGCGTATGCGATCCACCGCCGCGGCCGCCCGGTGTCGATTCGCTGGGCGATCGAGCCGCTGCTGGGAGACCGCGTCAAGGGCTGGGCCGGCGACATCATCGACATCCTGGCGGTGCTGGGCACCATCTTCGGTGTGGCGACCTCGCTGGGCCTGGGTGTGCAGCAGATCGCCGCGGGTATGGACGCGATCGGGTTGGTCGGCGATCCCTCGTCGCGCTGGCTGCTGATCGTGCTCATCGTCGGGATCACCTTCCTGGCCACCATGTCGGTGGTCAGCGGCATCGGCGCCGGCATCAAATGGCTGTCGAACATCAACCTGACGTTGGCCGGCATCTTGATGGTGACGGTGCTGGCGCTGGGCCCGACGCTGTTCATCTTCCGGAACTTCGTCGAATCGCTCGGCTACTACTTCGGCAACGTGCTGCAGATGAGTTTCGACGTGGGCGCCTTCCACGGCGACGTCGGACAGGAGTGGTACCAGTCCTGGACCATCTTCTACTGGGGCTGGTGGATTTCGTGGGCGCCGTTCGTCGGTGTGTTCATCGCGCGCATCTCGCGCGGGCGCACGGTCCGCGAGTTCGTCAGCGGCGTCCTGCTGGCACCCACGCTCGTCGGTTTCGTGTGGTTCTCGGTGCTCGGCGGGGCGGGCCTGTTCCGGCAGTTCTTCGGCAGCCGTGACCTGGTGGCCGAGGACGCCGAGAGCATCGACGCGCCCGCGACACTGTTCCAGGTGCTCGAAGCGCTGCCGCTGGGGCAGTTCTTCTCGGTGGTCGCGATCATCGTGATCGCACTGTTCTTCATCACCTCGTCGGACTCGGGCTCGCTGGTGGTGGACATGCTGGCCTCCGGTGGCCACCCGAATCCGCCGACCTGGTCGCGCGTGCTGTGGTCGCTGGTGGAGGGGGCGGTGGCGATCTCCCTGCTGCTGGCCGGTGGCCTGGCCGCGCTGCAGTCGGCCGCGCTGGCCACGGCGCTGCCGTTCTCCATCGTCCTGGTGATGATGTGTGTGGCGATCGTGCGCGGCCTGCGCTACGAGTACCGCAAACAGGAAGCCGATCTGGCCCGCAACCGGCTGGACCGGGCCGCCGGGTACATCACCAGCGAGGTGCTGGAGGTGCTGCCGGAGGATCCACGCCTGCGCAATTACCTCGACGACCGGATCGACTACCGCCTCAGCCGCACCAAACCGGCGACGTGGCTACGTCCGCAACGACCGCAACGGCGGGATCGACGACGCCGCTGACCTGTCCTGCCCCGGCCGAACCCGGGTCATCGGCGAGGCCGGGGGATCTGGGAGGCCGGGGGATCTGGGATCTGCCGGTTGCAGAGGCAGCTGAGTTATCCGAAGACCGAATCGATCAGCATGTCCATGACGTAGTCCGCGCCCATATCGGGGTCTTGTGTCCACTGCGACAGGTACGGAGTCAGGCGCTCGCCGAGATCCGGCCGCAGTCGGGTGATGCCGATCTCGCCGGGAAGATTGCGAACCCGGTGCTCGACGGGGTCCTGCCCCGCTGGCGCAGCGGGACGACGCAGGGCCGCCGCCGCGGATATCGCGGTGACGGCCCTGTCGGTGATCGTTGGATTACGGTGCCCAGGTGCGGGCGCCCTCGGCGGCTTCCTCCAACTGCTGCTCACCGGCGACCCGGTGGGCGCGGTTGACCGCCGAGACCACGGCCCGCAGGCTCGCGGTGGTGATCGACGAGGCGATACCCACGCCCCAGACGGTCTCCCCGTTGATCTCGGTCTCCACGTAGCAGGCAGCGCTGGCGTCACCGCCGGCGCTCAGGGCGTGCTCGCTGTAGTCAAGGATCCGCACGTCGTAGCCGACGGTGCCCAGCGCGTCGACGAACGCCGCCAGCGGACCGTTGCCGGTGCCGCTGATCTCCCGCTCGACGCCGTCGACCAGAACCACCGCGGTGATCGAGTCGCTGCCCTCATCGGTTTCGGCGGCGTCGACCTTCTGGCGGATGCGCTCCAGAGGAGTGATCGGCTCCAGGTACTCCTGGGCGAAGACGTCCCACATCTCCTTCGGGTTCACCTCGCCGCCCTCGCCGTCGGTGATCTTCTGGATCTCGCGGCTGAACTCGATCTGCAGCCGGCGCGGCAGATCCATACCGTGATCGGCCTTCATGATGTAGGCGACCCCGCCCTTGCCGGACTGGCTGTTCACCCGGATCACGGCCTCGTAGTTGCGGCCGACGTCCTTCGGGTCGATCGGCAGATACGGCACAGCCCAGACGAGGTCGTCGACATCCTTGTCCTGGGCGTCGGCGTCGTACTTCATCTGGTCCAGGCCCTTGTTGATGGCGTCCTGGTGGCTGCCGGAGAAGGCGGTGAAGACCAGGTCGCCGCCGTAGGGGTGGCGTTCGGGCACGTTCAGCTGGTTGCAGTATTCGACGGTGCGGCGGATCTCGTCGATATCGGCGAAGTTGATCTGCGGATCGATCCCGCGGGAGAACAGGTTCATGCCCAGGGTCACCAGGCAGACGTTGCCGGTGCGCTCGCCGTTGCCGAACAGGCAGCCCTCGATGCGGTCGGCCCCGGCCAGGTATCCCAGCTCGGCGGCGGCCACACCCTCCCCGCGGTCGTTGTGCGGGTGCAGGCTCAGGATGATCGAGTCGCGGCGCTCCAGGTTGCGGCTCATCCACTCGATGGAGTCGGCGTAGACGTTCGGGGTGGTCATCTCCACCGTGGCCGGCAGGTTGATAATCAGCGGATTGTCCGGGGTCGGCGCGATCACCGCGGAGACCGCGTCGCAGACGTCCTTGGCGTAGCTCAGCTCGGTGCCGGTGTAGCTCTCCGGGGAGTACTCGTAGCGCCAGTTGGTGTCCGGGTACTTCTTGGCGATCTCCAAGCACAGCTGCGCCGCATCGGTGGCGATCTTCTTGACCTGCTCCTTATCGGCGCGGAAGACCACGCGGCGCTGCAGCACCGAGGTGGAGTTGTAGAAGTGCACGATCACGTTCGGTGCGCCGTTGCAGGCCTCATAGGTGCGTTCGATCAGTTCCGGGCGCGCCTGCGTCAGCACCTGAATGGTGACGTCCTCGGGGATGGCACCCTCGTCGATGATCTCGCGGACGAAGTCGAAATCGGTCTGGCTGGCCGAAGGGAAACCGACCTCGATCTCCTTGTAGCCCATGCGGACCAGCAGATCGAACATGCGGCGCTTGCGGGCCGGGCTCATCGGGTCGATCAGCGCCTGGTTGCCGTCGCGCAGGTCCACGGCGCACCACAGGGGCGCACGGGTGGCCACCTTGTCCGGCCAGGTGCGGTCGGGCAGCGAGATCTGCTCGACCTCCTCGGCGAAGGGACGGTAGCGGTGGGCCGGCATCGCCGAATTGCGCTGGAGGTTGTAGGCCGGCTGGTCTGCGGGGATCGGACCGTTCGGGGTCACGATGCGGCTGGGGCCGGATGCGAAAGTGTCTGCTGCTGCCATGACTGGTCAAGCTCCTGGAAAGAGATAAGGAAGGGGTTTGACCGGCGCGTCACAAGGCCCGCGACGGAGGGCCGGTCGGTTCAGACCCCGCCGCGGCAACCGAGGAGGAGGATGCGCTGCACACGTGCATCGTACGACAGGCGGCAGAGCGGGGCCAAACCGCTCGGGCGGTCACTGCCTCAGTCGAACGGGGTGTCCCAGCGGCCGGCGAAGGCGATCTGGTCCAGCGGCAGCCGTTCGCGCGGCCAGGCGTCGCGTTCCCGGATCGCTTCGGTCAGCGTCGAGGGGTCCTCGGCGAGCTTGCCGACGGCGAGGATCACCATCGAGCGGTAGCCCGGCGGAACCCCGAAGACCTCGTCGACGGCGGTCCGGTTGAAGCCGGCCATCGGGTGCCCGTTGAATCCCAGGGCCTGGGTCTGCAGCAGCATCTGGCCCAGCGCGAGTCCGGCGTCCATGGCGCCGTACTCGTGCTTGGCTGCGTCGTCGGGGTCGTCGGTGGTGGCCAGCGCGATGAATGCGGCGGCGGCCGGTGCCCAGCCGGCATTGCCGCGGTTCAACGTGGCGGTCAGCGCCTCGAAGGTGGGATCGCCGCGGCGGCCGACGAGAAACCGGACCGGCTGGATGCGGCCCCACGTCGGCGCCCAGCGCCCGGCTTCGAGGATCGCGGTGAGCTCGTCGTCGTCGATGGTGGCCGAGACGTCGTAGCCGCGAGCGCTCCAGCGTCCGGCGATCAGCGGGTGCACGGCAACGGTGGTGGTGGTCTGGGGCATGCCCTCAGGGTAGGGGAGCAGGCGCTCAGACGCGGTCCCGCATGACGTAGGCCACCACAGCGCTGAGCAGGATCAGTGCCACGCCGCCGACCGCGGCGGCCGCGTGCATCCCGGTGACGAAGGCCTCCCGGGCCGCTAGGGCCAGCTGTTCGCCGGCCGGGCCCAGATCGCCGGCCCGGTCGAGGGTCTCGCCGAGGGAGTCGGCGAAGCGGCCGTCGCCGCGGGACCGGAAGACCGCGGTGGCCAGCGAACCCAGCAGGGCCAGACCCATCGCGGTGCCCAGCTCGAAACTGGTTTCGGAGATGCCCGAGGCGGCGCCGGAGTGTTCCGGCGGCACCGATCCGATGACGACGTCGGTCACCAGCGCGAACTGAATGCCGTAGCCGATACCGGTGACCGCGGTCAGCACCAGGAAGATCCACAGGTCGCTGGTCACGTCCAGGCTGAGGATGCCCAGATTGCCCGCGGCGGCCAGCAGCAGCGAGTAGGCCAGGGCCCGGCGGACCCCGATCCGCGCGGCGATCCGGGAGGCGCCGATGGAGAAGGCCGCGATCGTCACCGCCATCGGCAGCCCGGCCAGCGCCGCGGACAGGACGTCGTACCGCTGGACCGACTGCAGGAAGACATTGGTCAGGTACGCCATCCCGCCCTGGGCCATCATGCCGACCAGCGCTATCGCGATGCAGGCGCTGAAGGTGGCGCTGGCGAACAAGCGCAGATTCACCAGCGGGGCGCGGGCACGGCGCTGCTGCATCAGGAACGCCGCCAGCAGCACCGCGCCGAATCCGGCCAGCAGTGTGCTGCGGACCGAGATTCCCTCTGCGGCAGCGTCTTTGACCGCGTAGACCAGCGGTAGCAGGCCCAGCAGTGACAGTGCCACGCCGAGCAGGTCGAACGGGTGGGCGGCCCGGACCCGGAATTCGGGCAGCACGAACGGCGCCGCGACGAACAACAACGCCAGCACCGGGACGTTGATCAGGAACACCACACCCCACCAGAAGTGATGGAGCAGGAGCCCGCCGATCACCGGGCCCAGGGCCGCACCGCCGGCGAATCCGGCCGTCCAGATCCCGATGGCACGGGCGCGTTCGGCATCGCGGGGGAACATGTTCGCGATCAGCGACAGACTGGCCGGCATCAAAGTGGCGCCGCCGACACCCATCAGTGCCCGCGCGGCGATCAGCAAGCCCGCCGAGGGTGCGAAGGCCGCGGTGACCGAGGCCAGGCCGAATACGCCGGCACCGGTGAGCAGGATCGCGCGCCGGCCGATCCGGTCGCCGAGGTTGCCCATCGTGATCAGCAGGCCCGCGATGAGGAAGCCGTAGACGTCCAAGATCCACAGTTCCTGGGTCGCCGACGGGTGCAGCGCCCGCGCGATCGTCGGCATCGCCAGGTACAGGACCGAGAAGTCCATCGACACCAGAATCACCGGCAGTGTCAGGACCACCAGTCCCAGCCAGGTGCGGCGGGAGGCCGGTGGCGGCACGGTCGGATGGGTCACCGCAAAGATCGTACGCAGTTGCTCGACTTCGGCCGAGAGCCGCAGGACCGGTACAGTTGCCACGACAGCTACAGCGAGTAAGGAAGGCCCCGACGTGGCATTGGTGGTCCAGAAGTACGGTGGCTCGTCGGTATCGGATGCCGCACGCATTCGTCGTGTCGCCGAGCGGATCGTGGAGACCAAACGGCAGGGAAACGACGTCGTCGTCGTTGCTTCGGCGATGGGCGATACCACCGATGAACTGCTGGATCTGGCCGAGCAGGTCAATCCGAATCCGCCGCAGCGTGAAATGGACATGCTGCTGACCTCCGGTGAGCGCATCTCCAATGCACTGTTGGCGATGGCGATCGAATCCCTCGGGGAGGAGGCGCAGAGCTTCACCGGCTCGCAGGCCGGTGTGATCACCACTTCCAGCCACGGCAAAGCCAAGATCATCGACGTGACCCCCGGCCGGGTCCGCAGCGCCCTCGACGACGGCAAGATCGTTCTGGTCGCCGGTTTCCAGGGTGTGGCCCAGGACACCAAGGACGTGACCACTCTGGGTCGCGGTGGTAGCGACACCACCGCGGTGGCGCTGGCCGCGGCCCTGGGTGCCGACGTCTGCGAGATCTACACCGATGTCGACGGTGTCTACACCGCCGATCCGCGGATCGTGCCCGACGCGCGCCACCTGGACCGGATCTCCTTCGAGGAGATGCTCGAGCTGGCCGCTTGCGGTGCCAAGATCCTGATGCTCCGGTGCGTGGAGTACGCGCGCCGCTACAACGTTCCCGTACATGTGCGCTCGTCGTACTCGACCAAGCCCGGCACCCTGGTGACCGGATCGATGGAGGACATCCCCGTGGAAGACGCGATTCTCACCGGTGTGGCACACGACCGCAGCGAAGCCCAGGTCACCGTTTTCGGGATCGACGACATGCCCGGCTACGCCGCCAAGGTGTTCCGGGCGATCGCCGACGCCGAGATCAACATCGACATGGTCCTGCAGAACATCTCCACGGTGGAGACCGGCAAGACCGATATCACCTTCACGCTGCCGCGCGAGCTGGGACAGGTCGCCATCGACGCACTGTCCAAGCTGCAGGACGAGATCGGCTTCTCCGAGATCGCCCTGGACGAGAACATCGGGAAGGTGTCCCTGGTCGGCGCGGGCATGAAGAGCCACCCGGGCGTCACGGCGACCTTCTGCGAGACGCTCGCCGACGCCGGGGTCAACATCGAACTCATCTCCACCTCGGAGATCCGGATCTCGGTGCTGTGCCGCGAGGAGCAGCTCGACGACGCGGTGCGCGCACTGCACAAGGCCTTTGATCTGGGTAGTGACGAAGAAGCCGTGGTCTACGGCGGAACGGGGCGATAGCCATGGTCAGTATCGGAGTCGTCGGCGCCACCGGTCAGGTCGGCGGCGTCATGCGCAAGCTCCTGGAGGAACGGAACTTCCCGGCCGACCAGGTGCGGTTCTTCGCGTCCCCGCGCTCGGCGGGCAAAACCCTGCCGTGGGGCGACGGCGAGATCGTGATCGAGGATGCGACCACGGCCGATCCGTCGGGCCTGGACATCGCCCTGTTCTCTGCGGGCGGGTCCATGTCTAAGGTGCAGGCGCCGCGATTCGCCGCGGCCGGTGCCACCGTGATCGACAACTCGTCGGCCTGGCGCAACGATCCGGACGTGCCCCTGGTGGTGGCCGAGGTCAACGGTGAGCTGGCCAAGAACCCGAGCAAGGGGATCATCGCCAACCCGAACTGCACCACGATGGCCGCGATGCCGGTCCTCAAGCCGCTCCACGACGCCAAGGGACTGCGCCGGCTGGTGATCTCCAGCTATCAGGCGGTCTCCGGCAGCGGCCTGGCCGGTGTGGAGGAGCTGCTCACGCAGGTCCGCAAGGGTGTCGACGGTGCCGAAGGCCTGGTGTACGACGGCGAGGCCGTGGACCTGGGTGAGCCGGTCAAGTATGTCGCGCCGATTGCGTTCAACGTGGTGGCGCAGGCCGGTGACCTGGTCGACGACGGCTCCGGGGAGACCGACGAGGACCAGAAGCTGCGCTTCGAGTCCCGCAAGATCCTGGGTGTGCCCGACCTGCTGGTCAGCGGCACCTGCGTGCGCGTACCGGTGCTGACCGGGCATTCGCTGTCGATCAACGCCGAATTCGACGAGGCGATCACCCCCGAGGAGGCCCGGGCGATTCTGGCCGAGGCTGCCGGGGTGCGGGTCACCGACGTGCCGACCCCGCTGGATGCCGCGGGCGGCGACGTCTCGCTGGTCGGGCGGATCCGGCAGGACGAGGGCGCCCCGGCCGGGCGCGGGCTGGCGCTGTTCGTCTCGGGCGACAACCTGCGCAAGGGCGCGGCGCTGAACACGATCCAGATCGCCGAACTGCTGGTCTGAGCCAGACCCGAACCGCTCACGACGCCCCCGCCGACCGCGGGGGCGTCGTGGCATCCGGGGGCGGTACCGGCGCCGGTGACCTGCCTTACTGAGCGGTAAGAAAGTGGTTTACCATGCTCTGCATGAAATCAGTTCGGGGATTCGTATCTAAGTCCATCACCACACTCGTGGCCGCCACGGTGGTCGGCGCCGGTCTGACCTCGGTCGCGCCGGCGCAGGCCGCCCGTGACTTCTACCGCCCGCCGTCGTCGTATTCGGCGACCCCGGGCGCGGTGATCCGCACCGAGGCGGCACCGCTGCTGCTGCAGATCCCGGGGGTGCCCAACCAGTGGCCGGGTAACGCCAAGAAGATGATGTACACCTCGACCCTGCAGTCGGGTAAAGCCACCGCGGTCACCGGCTACGTGGTGGAGCCGACCGCACCCTGGCGCGGCAAGGGCCCGCGCCCGACCGTCGTGATCGGTCCGGGAACCGTCGGCCAGGGCGACCAGTGCGCCGGCAGCAAGATGCTCTCGTTTCCGATGGCCATCGATCCGTTCAAGCCCTCCCTCGGCGTCAACTACGCCGGTCTGGAGATGAACCTGCTGCTGCTCAACGGTGTCCGCGTGGCCGTGACCGACTACGTCGGCATGGGTACCCCGGGGATCCACACCTACGTCAACCGCGTGGAATCCGGCCGGGCCATGCTGGACGCAGCCCGGGCCGCACTGGCGGTGAGCAAGGCGCCCAAGAACGCTCCGGTCGCCTTCTCCGGGTACTCGCAGGGCGGCGGCGCCGCAGCGTCGGCCGCCGAGCTCGCCCAGACCTACGCGCCCGAGGTCAACGTCAAGGCCACCTACGCCGGCGCCCCGCCGGCCGACCTGAGCAAGGTGATCGACCAGATCGACGGCACCTTCATCGCCGGGGCCATCGGCTACGCCATCAACGGCCTGGCCGCCCGGTACCCCGAGCTCACCCCGGTGCTGAAGAAGGAGACCAACGCCCACGGCAAGCAGGTCCTCAACCAGGTCTCCACCCAGTGCATCGGTGACACCGGCCTGTCCACCGGCTTCCAGCGCACCGGGCAGTGGACCCGCGACGGCAAGCCGCTGTCGGCGGTAGTCAAGCGCAACCCGCAGGTCAAGGACATGATCGACGATCAGCGCATCGGCCGGCTCAAGCCGAACGCGCCGGTGCTGCTGTCGACCGGCGTCCACGACGATGTGATCCCGACCGGCCAGGTGAACCAGCTGTACCGCGACTGGCGGGCCCAGGGCGCCAACGTCCAGATGATGACCAGCTACGTACCGCCGATCTTCCCGGGCCTGGTGGTCAACCACGCGCTGCCGATGCTGGAGTTCCTGCTCCCGGCGACCGGGTTCCTGCTGACTGAGCTGAACCGCTGATCGGGCTGAACCGCTGATCGGGCTGAACCGCTGACGCCGGCGCGGCGGTGCGACACCGGGCCGCGGTGACCCTCACCTTCGGGGTGAGCGTCGCCGCGGCCCTCGTCGTTCCCGGCCGACGGGTTCGCGGCGCAGCCGGGCCGGCGACAACACGACCGCATAGAATCGCGCCATGACTCTTCCGGGTGCTTGGCGTGACCCCGACGACCCCGATCGGATCCCGACGCAGGCGGAACTGGATGCCGAGGATCTGGCCGAACTGGCGCGGACCTCGCAGGATCGGGCGTTGACCGAGCGCTATCCGCGACGCCCGGACGATCCCGGGCCCGCACCGGTGGCACTCACCCGGGACGCCATGTGGATGTGGTATCTGTCGGCCGCCACCGCCCTGGTCTGTCTGATCTACGGGCTGGCGACCCTGGGCAGTGAGATCGATCGGCTGACGGCCCGCCTGGAACCGCAGATGGCCGATGTCCAGACCATCGATGCCCAGGCCACGGCCGCCTCGATCGCCGGATTCTGGCCGCCGGCCCTGTTGATCGGCTGGTTGCTGGCGATGGCGGTGACCTATCCACTGCTGACGGGCATCGCCCGCCACCACAGCCGGAATCTGCGCAGCGTCTACGCGGCGGTCTGCGTGGTGGTGGCACTGTTCGTGCCGCTCATCGCCGATCTGCTCTTCGCCTACGACGAGGTCCCGGCGGTCATTCGCGTGCTGGCGTGGGTCAGCTTCGGGGCGTTGCTGGCCTCGGTCGTGATGACCTTCCGCGGCGGCATCGGCCGCTGGCTGCCCGAGTCGATGCGGGTCAAACCCTCGCGGGTCTGGCGCCAGTAGGCGCTGCAGAACCGGGCCGAACGCGAGTACGTTGGCAAGTGAACGGTTCTGTTCGATACCCGAAGCGAAAGAGGATGAGCCCGATGACTGTGAATCCCGTGTACCGAGTGTGGTCGGAGTCGACCGGCGGTGGCCGCGACGGTGAGGTGGTCTCCGAGACCGGCCGTGTCGATATGGAGTTGCGTCCGCCGGTGGAGATGGGCGGCAGCGGCGAGGGCAGCAACCCGGAAGAACTGTTCTCGGCCGGCTACGCGGCCTGCTTCAACGGCGCCCTGCAGCTGATGTTCAAGAATGCTGGACTACCGGTACCCGAGGGCACCACCGTGAAGGTGACCGTTGGGATCGGTGAAGACGACGCCGACGGCGGTTTCGGTCTGGTCGCCGACATCCATGCGACGCTGCCCGGGCTGGATCCGGCCAAGGCGCAGGAACTGACCGAGCAGGCGCATGCCTTCTGCCCGTACTCGAAGGCCACCCGCGGCAACATCGTGCACACGGTGACTTCGAGCGTGTGACCGCGTGGGCTCCCCGTCCGAGCACTGCGGGCGGGTAGCGTGAGCGCTCGTGGACAACTGGGGCATTCTCGCCGGACTCGGACTGCTCGCCGCCGCGGTGGCGACCATCGCCTACGTGCGCTACCGACAGCGAGAATCGGCGGCGATGATGCGCCAGGTCGACCTGGCGCGCGGACTGCGTGACCTGGCCGGCGCCGACCCGGTGCGATTGGCCTGCGTCGACGAGTTCGAGACCGGTCTGTACCAGCGCCTGTTCTACGTATCGGCGGTCGGTCCGCGGATGCGCAGCGCCGCCTGGGCACTGCTGGTGACGCTGCTCGCCGCGGCTGCCGCGCTGATCTTCGACGCCGCTGACGGGGTGGCCGCCGATGTCTTCTGGGGGGTGTCCCTGCTGGTGGCCGCGCTGTTCGGCATCGCCACCATCGTCTACCTGGCGCTGGCCGGCTTCGCTGCGGCCACCACTCCGCGGGTGTCGTTCACTGACTCGTATCAGGCGACATCCGACGACGCCGAGGACTGACCGCAGACCGGAAGGTGAATTCGATGGGGATCAGCGCGCGGGAACTGGCTGCGGTACCGGGTAAGCGGGGCCGGCGTGATCCGGTCGCGATCCTGGCGGCGCAAGACGTCGCCCGGCTGGCGGATCTGGTGCCGGTGCGCCACGAGCGCATGTCGGCCACCCCTTTCACCTTCTATCGCGGTGCCGCGGCGGTGATGGCCGCCGACCTGGCGTCCACACCGAACAGCGGGATCATCACCCAGCTGTGCGGGGATGCGCACCTGTCGAACTTCGGGCTGTTCCTGTCCCCGGAGCGGCAAATGGTGTTCGACCTCAACGACTTCGACGAGACGCACCCCGGGCCCTTCGAATGGGACGTCAAACGCCTGGCGGCGAGCATGGTGGTCGCCGCGCAGGGGAACGGCGCCGACAATGAGTCGGCGCGACGGATGGCTCGGCGGGCCGCCCGTGCCTACCGGCGCACCATGATCACTTCGGCGGCCAAGAGCGCTCTGGAGTGCTGGTACGACCACATCGACACCGACGAGGTCCTGGCCGAGGTGGGCGGTCGCCTGGACACCGCCGCCTCCGAGCGCATCCGTAAGCTGCTCGAGAAGTCGCGGCACCGCAACAGCGACCAGGCCCTGTCCAAACTGTGCGTGATCGACCGGACCGGCGTGCACATCAAGAGCGATCCGCCCCTGCTGATTCCGGGGACCCAGGTCTTCCCCAACGCCGGTCCCGAGGAGTTGCAGGCGCAGTTCCAGAAGCGGTTCGCGGCGTACCGCAAGACGCTCAGTCCGTACTTGCGCACACTCATCGACCAGTACGAGCTGATCGAGGTGGCCCGCAAGGTGGTCGGTGTCGGCAGTGTGGGCACCCGCTGCTGGATCGCGCTGTTCGCCGGCCGGGACAATATGGACCCGCTGTTCCTGCAGATGAAAGAGGCCGTCGAATCGGTGCTGGCACCCTATGTGGACAGTCCCGAATGGGCCAACCAGGGTCATCGTGTCGTCCACGGCCAGCAGTTGATGCAGGCATCCAGCGATGTCCTGCTGGGCTGGATGCGCGCCCCGGCCTTCACCAGCGATATGGACGGTACCGCGCTGACATTGGCCGGCAAGACCGACTTCTACATCCGGCAGCTCCGCGACGGTAAGGGATCGGCGGTGATCGAGGGCATGCCCGATGATCAGCTGGCCCGGTACGGTGAGCTGTGCGGCAAGGTGCTGGCCCAGGCGCATGCGCGTACCGATGCGCGGGTGCCGATCGCCGACTGCGTCGACCGGCTGGGGAAGAAGTTCGATCGGGCGATCGCCGACTGGTCGCTGGACTACGCCCGGATCAACCTGAAGGATCACGCGCGGCTCGTCGGGGCGATCGCCGCCGGCAGTCTCAGTTCCGCGCCGCTGGAGAGCTGATGCCGGCGCCGTACACGGCCCCGAGGGCGGCTACTGCTTCTCAACCACAGCGTCGGGCGTAGCGGGCTTCGAATCGACGGTCTTGTCGCCTCGACCAAAGCGCGCTGTCAATCGGCACCGTACTTTTCCTGATATGAGTGCCCATGCTGTAGGGAACCATTAGCTTGGGCCCAACAGCCGACTGTTCCGGTCGGTACACCTGACGCACCTCGTAGTGGACGGTGCGGGACGGGAGGCACCGAGATGGCATTACCGCCGCAACCGCTCGTCGCGGGGTATCACGCTCGCTATGACGGTCACGCCCTGTACGTCGAGGCGCCGGACGGGTCGACTTCGATGCACGAGATCTCACCCGGTCGGCCCGTTTCCTGGAAGCACCGCGGCGTACGGTACACGCTGAGCATCGAACAGCAATTCGTCGACGAGCAGCTGAGGGAGCGCTACCGGCAACACCCGGGGATGACCGGTGCTTCACCGTACGGCGCCGAGTTCCGGCTGACTGTCACCCCATCGCTTCTTGCCCCATGGGGATACTTCCGAGCGAGGTCTCGGCAGATCTACCTCCAAGGCTGAGCGCTACCGGTCGGCTGAGGCGGCGGTGAACTTCAGGGCGTGCCCGACGATGATCGTCGTGCCCAGCCACGCACGGTCCCGGTTCCCGCATGGTGGAACAGGCCTCCGAAACTCTGAACCGCGAGCGCTCCGGTGCGCTCCCGTCGGCCCAGAGCGACTCGAGGCCCGACAGACGAGGAGGCCCCCGGTCTGTGTTTCCACAGCCCGAGGGCCTCTACTGCTTCTCAACCAAAGCGTCGGGGTAGCGGGATTCGAACCCACGACCTCTTCGTCCCGAACGAAGCGCGCTACCAAGCTGCGCCATACCCCGTGTTACAACCTCATAGAGGATATCCGACAACCCCTCTAGACGTGAAATCGGCTGGCCACAGCGATTTCGCAGGCGAGCCGGCGAGGCTTACCCCAGGGTGTTCGCCAGCTGGGGGAGAGACTGATCGACAAAGGTGTCGTCCCGGCCGCCGCGGCCGGTCGCCGTGAGCGTCAGCAGGGTCGCCTCCGGCCGGCAGCTGAAGCGGGCCGGCGCATAGGGCGAGGTCCCCAGCCCGGCGCTCACATGCAGCTTCATCGTCGAACCCCAGTTGGAGACGCCCTTGACCCGCGAGCGATCCAGGTGGCAGTTGGTCACCAGTGCGCCGTAGCCGGGCAGGCACAGCTGTCCGCCGTGCGTGTGCCCGGCCAGGACCAGGTCGTAGCCGTCGGCGGCGAACTGATCGAGGACCCGGGGTTCGGGTGAGTGCGTCAGTCCCAGCCGCAACTGGGCCAGTGGATTGGGCCGGCCGGCGATGGTCTCATAGCGGTCGCGGCCGATATGCGGATCGTCGACCCCGGCAGCGGCCACCCGGACTCCGGCCACCTCGAGCTCGCGGATCGTGTGGGTGGTGTCGAGCCAGCCGCGTTCGGTGAAGGCCGCACGCAGATCCTGCCAGGGCAGCGGGCGTCCGTGGCTGCGCTTGTGGTCCTTCTTGAAGTACTTGAACGGATTCTTCGCGGTCGGGCCGAAGTAGTCGTTGGAACCGAAGACGAACAGCCCCGGCCGCGCCAGCAGGCCACCCAGGGCCTGCACCACCGCCGGCACCGCCGCCGGATGCGCCAGATTATCGCCGGTGTTGACTACCAGATCCGGTTCGAGGCGATCGAGCTCGGCGATCCATGCCTGCTTCAGGGTCTGGCGCGGCATCATGTGGATGTCACTCAGATGCAGCACTCGCAGCGTCGGGGAGCCGGGTTCGAGAACCGGAACGGTCACCTCGCGCAGCGCGAAGGCGTTGCGTTCGATGACGGTCGCATACGCCAGTCCGGCTGCCGCTGCCCCGGCCGCGCCGGCAGCGACCCGAGCGGTGGTGGAGCCCAGCAGATCGGTAGGGGTACGACGCGGCAGACCGGGGGAGACCATAGCGACCAGACTACGCTGGTCAGCCCTCGGGAACCTCGATCACCACGGGCCCCACACCCGGAACGGTCACCGTCTTGGTGGCGACTCCGCCGCTGCCGCTGCCGCTCCTGCTGCTCTTGCCGTTACTGACATAGACGGCGATCACGGTGCCGGGCATGGCGCTGTCCGACGGTGCGGTGAACACCACCGTGCCCTTGGGCTTTCCGCTGTCGACCTCGAGCTCGTTGACCTTGAATCCGGACTCCTGCAGCCGGGCGACGGCCTGGCTGACCGGCAGGCCGGCCACATCGGGGATGCGGCCGCGGCTGCTGCCCCGGACGAACTGGGGGTCGTTCGGCGGCATCCGCACCGGCCCGAACTTCTCGGCGATCGGCAGCATCGCGCGGAACCACGTCTGGGCCGGTTCCATACCGCCGTATACGTCGCCGTCGTAGCACTGCCGCAGCGGCGAGGTGCAGATCCCGGACGGACGGGGGCCGTCGTTGTAGATGTAGGCGGCCGCCGCCAGCTGGTTGGTGAAGCCGAGGAACGCGGCCGACCGGTGCGCTTCGGTGGTACCGGTCTTCCCCGACATGGGCAGGGACCATCCGGCCGAGTTGGCCGCGGCCGCGGCGGTGCCGGCGCCCCGATCGTCGTGGCTCAGCGCGTTGGACAGGGTGTTGGCCAGTCCGCGTTCGATGACCTGCTCGCACTTGGGTGGGTTGAACGGAACATTGACCATCACCGGCGCACCTTCCGGCGTCACCACGGGATTGCCGTAGGGGTCGCGCTTGGGCTGCTGGATCGAGACGATCGGGCTCGGCGGGCACCACACGCCGCCGGAGGCGATCGTGGCGCCGACATTGGACAGTTCCAGCGCGTTCACCGGGAACGGACCGAGGGTGAACGAGCCGTAGTTCCCCTTCTTGATGTAGTCGGCCAGGCTCTGCTCGCCGAAGCCGGAGGAGCCGGGGGCCGCGTACGAGCGCAGGCCCAGCCGCACCGCCATGTCGACGGCCGGCTTGACTCCGGTCTGCTGCAGCATCTGGATGAAGGTGGTGTTCGGGGACTGCGCCAGCGCCTGCGGGAACGGCAGCGCCGGAGGGTACGGGCCGGCGTTCTTGACGCAGTAGGCGTTCACCGGGCACCCGAAGGCGCCGTTGCTGTTGCCCATCCCGTAGACGGCGACCGACGGCGGCACGTTCAGCACCGCACTGGTGCCCATCCCCTTCTCCATCGCCGCGGCGGCGGTGAAGACTTTGAAGACCGAACCGGCGCCGTCGCCGACCAGGGCGAACGGTTGCGGCTGCACCGTCTGGCCACGTTGCTGGTCCAGCCCGTATTCGCGGCTGGAGACCATCGCCAGCACGTCGTGCGATTCGGTTCCCGGGCGTACCACGCTCATCACATTGGCCAGGCCGTCGACGGTCGGGGAGGCCTGTGCGCGGGCCGAGCGCTGGGCGTTGGCCTGCACCTCCGGATCCAGGGTGGTGCGGATCGTGTAGCCGCCGCGGTTGACCGTCGAACGGGTCAGGCCGTTCTCGGCCAGGTACTGCAGAACGTAGTCGCAGAAGAAGCCGTTGTTCCCGGCCGAGATGCAGCCTTGCGCCGGCGTGCGTCGCTGCGGCAGGACGCCCAGCGGGGATTCCTTGGCGGCCACCAGCTCGGCCCGCAGCTGCGGGAAGTTCTCCAGCATGGTGTCGAGCACCGTATTGCGGCGGGCCAGCGCGCCGGAGGGATTGGTGTACGGGTTCAGCGCCTCGCTGGACTGCACCATGCCCGCCAGCATCGCCGATTCGGACAGGTTCAGTTCTTTGGCGGGCTTGCCGAAGTAGGTCTGTGCGGCCGCCTCGATGCCGTAGGCGTTGTTGCCGAACGGGACCATGTTCAGGTATCGGGTGATGACCTGCTTCTTGACGTCCTGCTTGGCCGCGGCCTCGTCGACGCCCTTCTCGCGCATCACCTGTTCGGTCAACGTCTTCTCCAGCACCATGGCCATGCGTGCTTCGCGCAGCTTGCGGGCCGGCGTCGACTCGGTCGCGGCCTCGCGTTCGGCCTCGGTGCGGGCCAGGACCAGCAGTTGATAGTTCTTGATGTACTGCTGATCCAGTGTTGAGGCGCCCTGCTGCACTTCACCGGAGGACTGGTTCTTCAGGGCGGCGCGCAGGGTGCCGCGCCAGTCGACGCCGTCGTGCTCGAGGAACCGGCGGTCCTCGATGGAGATGATGGCGCGGATCATGTCCTGGGAGATGTCGTTGTAGCCGACGACGGTGCGGTACTGGTCGTACAGCAGAGCGATCGGGGCGCCGTTGACATCGGTCACCGTGGTCACCTCGGGAACCGTGCCGTTGAGCAGCTCCGAGGAGGTGTTGGCCATCGTCGCGGCGGCCCGGTTCGACAGCATCGCGGCGCCGCTGACGAAGGGGAACATCAGTCCGGCGACCAG
Source organism: Gordonia hirsuta DSM 44140 = NBRC 16056 (assembly GCF_000333015.1). Lineage (GTDB taxonomy): Bacteria > Actinomycetota > Actinomycetes > Mycobacteriales > Mycobacteriaceae > Gordonia > Gordonia hirsuta. The sequence continues at coordinate 29,898 of NZ_BANT01000031.1, forward strand.
AATGCCGGCCAGCGTCAATGCCAGCGCCAGGCCGGGAAGTCTCGAGGTGTTCCGCACGTGGCCCAGGATACGTGGCGAACCTGACACCCGGGCTCAGCACGCACCGGCGATGTGTGGTGTGGATTCTTGTGGAGTGCTCTTGTTTAGTGTGGAAAGCGGGGCTGCGGGGTCTTGGCCGAACCGTGACTTGCAATCCGCGGTCGAGTCTCAATAGATTGAACACAGTGAGTTACACAACAAGAACAACTCAAGTGTGACTCATATCGCAATCAAGGATCTGATGCGCGAGCCCGAACCCCGGGAACGTGTCGACGGTTTGTTGAAAGGCGGACTACCGCAATGACTTTGGCCCCTCTGTCCAACGGAGATTCCGAAGCACGTCTGGCCTGGGTGGCGCAAGCCCGGTGTCGTGAAGGGAACCCCGACGACCTGTTCGTCCGGGGTGCTGCCCAACGCAAGGCCGCGACCATCTGCCGGCACTGTCCTGTCCAGCTCGAATGTGGCGCCGACGCCCTGGATAACCGGGTCGAGTTCGGCGTGTGGGGTGGAATGACCGAGCGGCAGCGCCGCGCCCTGCTGCGCCAGCATCCCGAGGTGACCTCGTGGGCGGCGTTCTTCGAGGCTCAGCGCAGCCGTCAGCGACTGGCCGCGGTTTCGGCCCAGCGCAGCAGCTGACCGTCGGGGAGTCGGGCGCGGTAGGGGCCGCGTTGCGGTCCGCGCCGCCGGTGCCCTAGCGTCGGCGGTATGACCGAATCGCCGCAGCCCGACGACCAGAGCGGCTCGGGCCGCACCTCCGGGGGGAGCGCGGCAGCGGAGCTTCCGCAGTCGCTGCGCACCGCCATCCGGCTGATGTACGTCGGGGCGGTTCTTCAGGTGGCGGTGGGGGTCACCTTCTTCCTGTTTGTCAGCCGGTTGCGTGATGACCCGCGCGTGCGGGAGACCTACACCGACTACGTCGCCGAGCACGGCGGTGATGCGCAACAGCTGATCGACGAGTCCGTGACCAGTTGGCGCATCGGCGTGGCGGCGGTCACCGTCGTCCTGACCGCACTCTGGCTGCTGCTGGCCTGGGCGTGCCGGCAGGGCAAGCGCTGGGGACGGCCCACCTCCACCGGACTGGGGATCCTGGCGATCATCGGCTCGGTCTACACCCTGCTGGGCGGGATCGAGCCGGTCGCCATCGCCACCCTGGTGCTGGCGGCGGCCATCCTCTATCTGCTGTACCGGCCCGACAGCACCGCCTACTTCAACGTCGTCGCCGCGCGCTGAACCGGCGCCCGTTCAACCGGCGCCCGGTCAGCCGGGGCCGTCCGAACCCGTCAGTCCGGGGTGACGATCTGCTCGGCGACCGCGCGCAGCGCCTGCGCGTCGGAGACCTCGAACGGCAGAGCCTGCACGTTGACCAGCGGCACACTCGGGTTGGCCGAGGTGAACCGCTGCAGCATGTGCTGTTCGCGCTGAGACTTGATCGCCCGGTCCACGTGCAGGGCCAGAACGCCGCGGGTCAGCTCGTCGTCGGCCTGTTCGGCCGCGGCCTGGGCCACCGGGGTGGAGATGCTGGTCAGGTTCGGATGGGTCCGGTTGACGATGAGGCCCGACAGCGGCATCGAGTCCTGAGCCAGCCGGTTGACGAAGAAGCTCGCCTCCCGCAGCGCATCGGCCTCCGGGGCGGCGACCACGACGAAGTTGGTGCCGGGACGTTTGAGCAGCGCATAGGTGCGGTCGGCGCGCTCCTGGAAACCGCCGAACATCGAGTCCAGGGACTGCACGAAGACGGCGACGTCGCGCAGGATGTCGGCGCCGATGATGGTCGCGATGCCGCGCATCGCCAGGCTCATCGCACCGGTGACCACACGGCCGACACCGCGCCCGCCGCCGATGAGCATCTTCATCAGCCGGCCGGACAGGAACGAGCCCAGCCGCTGCGGCGCGTCCAGGAAGTCCAGGGCGTTGCGCGACGGCGGCGTGTCCACCACGATCAGGTCCCAGCGGTTCTCCTCCAGCAGGCGGCCCAGCTTCTCCATCGCCATGTACTCCTGGGTGCCGGAGAACGACGAGGCGACCGTCTGATAAAAGGCGTTGTTCAAGATCGCCTCGGCGCGCTCGGGCGTGGAGTGCTCGATCACCATGTCGTCGAAGGTGCGGCGCATGTCCAGCATCATCGCGTCCAGCGTGCCCTCGCCGGAGCCCTCGATCGGCACCGGCTGCGGTTCGTTGGTCAGCTCGCTCATCCCCAGCGACTGCGCCAGGCGGCGGGCCGGGTCGATGGTCAGCACCGCGACGGTGCGTCCGTGTTCGGCCGCGTACAGGGCCATGGCGGCGGCCGTCGTCGTCTTGCCCACACCGCCGGAACCGGTGCAGATCACCACGCGGTTCGCCGGGTCGAGCAGGACCTCGCCCATCTTCAAGTCGGTCATCAGACTCCCGCTTCCCTCATGACACCGGCGAGTTGGTAGATGGCGCCCAGGTCGACGTGCTCGTCGAGTTCGGGCAGGTCGATCTTGGGTGCATCGACCTCGTCGAGTTCGGACTGGGCCACCTGCTGGGCCTGCATCCGGATCGCGTAGTCGGTGGCCTCGGCCACCAGGCCCGCCAGATCCTCGTCCGACACGGTCAGGCCGGCCCGCTGCAGACCGGCGCGCAGCACCTCGGCGTCGACGGCGCCCTCGGCGAAATCGTCCAGATCGGCGTCGGGCAGATACCCCGGACTGACCCGGTTGACGAAGACCGCGCCGATGTTCAGGTCCTTGGCTGTCAGTTCCTCGACGGCTTCGACGGTCTCCTGGATCGGCATGGCCTCCAGCAGCGTGCACAGGTGCACCGCGGTCTGCGGCGAGTGCAGCAGCTGCACCACACCCTCACTCTGGTTGCGGATCGGGCCGGTCTTGGCCAGATCGCGCATCGCCGAGGTGACGTCCAGGAAGTTGCCGATCCGGCCGGTCGGGGGCGAGTCGACGACGATCACGTCGTAGAGCAGCTCGCCCTTCTTATCGGTGGCGATCACCCGCTCCTTGATCTTGCCGGTGATCACCACATCGCGCAGGCCCGGAGCGACGGTGGTGACGAAGTCGATGGCGCCGACCTTCTTGATGGCCTTCCCCGCGAAACCCAGGTTGTAGAACATGTCCAGGTATTCCAGCAGGGCGTGCTCGATGTCGATGGCCAGCGCCCACACTCCGCCGCCATCCTCGGCGGCGGCGACCGGGTGGTCGGTGGGCGGCAGCGGCGGAACGTCGAACAGCTGGGCGATGCCCTGCCGGCCCTCCACCTCCACCAGCAGAACCTTCTTGCCTTCGGAGGCGAAGGCAACCGCAAGGGCGGCGGCGACCGTCGTCTTACCGGTGCCGCCCTTACCCGATACGAAATGCAGGCGGGCGTCGCGCGCTTGCGCCGGCCACGTATCTCCCTGCACGATCAACCGCTCAGTCGTCACGACGATCACCTTAACGGCAGCCCCGGCGGCTGCGGTCGCGAACCACCCTGCCGGTGTCGCCGCCGAAGGGCTAGGGTTGGCGTATGAGCGAACTGAAGACCTGGGAATACGCGACCATTCCGCTGCTGACGCACGCGACCAAAGACATTCTGGACACGTGGGGTTCGGACGGCTGGGAGCTGGTCAGCGTGCTGCCGGGCCCGACCGGCGAGCAGCATGTGGCCTACCTCAAGCGCCCCACGAACTGATCATGGCGCCAGCGCAGAACCCGCCCTCCCCGAGTGCGCGGCTGGCCGAACTGGGCCTCACGCTGCCGACCGTGGTGAACCCGATCGGCAGATACACCCCCGCCCTGCGGGTCGGTGACCTGGTCTACACCTCGGGCCAGCTGCCGATGGCCGACGGCCGGCTGACCGCCATCGGCAAGGTCGCCGAGGGCGCTGCGGGAGTGGTGTCGCCGGAAGAAGCCACCGCTGCCGCGCGCCAGTGCGCGCTCAACGCGCTGGCCGCGATCGACGCGGTGGTCGGCCTGGACTCGGTGGTGCAGGTGGTCAAGGTGGTCGGGTTCGTGGCCTCGGCGCCCGGATTCTCCGCCCAGCCCGCCGTGGTCAACGGCGCCTCCGACCTGCTCGGTGAGATCTTCGGGGAGGCCGGGGTGCATGCCCGCTCGGCCGTGGGCGTGGCCGAACTGCCGCTGGGGGCGGCCGTGGAACTGGAACTGATCGTGCAAGTCGAAGGCGCACAGCGGTGACGACGGAGTCTCCCGCCCACCCGGCCTACGGCACGGTCCGTCAGGTGACCCCGTTCGCCTCGGTGCTGCTGCGGGACAACCCCGGCCTGATGGAACTGGACGGCACCAACACCTGGATCCTGCGGGCGCCGGACAGCGACACCGCAGTGATCGTGGACCCGGGCCCGCCCAAGTCGGGGCGGCATGTGCGCGCCATCGCCGACGCGGCCGGCGAGGTGGAACTGACGCTGATCACCCACCGTCACTACGACCACACCGGCGCCATCAAGAAGATGCGCAAACGCACCGGGGCGATCCACCGCGCGTATTCGCCGCAGTTCAGTCACGGCGCCCCGCGGCTGACCGATCGGGAGGTGATCGATGCCGCCGGACTGCGCATCACCGCCCTGCACACCCCCGGGCACACCGCCGATTCGATGAGTTTCCTGGTGCAGTGGCAGGATCAGCGCGCGGTCATCACCGGTGACACCATCCTGGGCCGGGGCACCACCGTGCTCGATCCCCTCGACGGCGGCCTGGGCGACTACTTCCACTCGCTGAACCGGCTGATCGTCGAGGCCGACGATGCCACCCTGCTGCCCGGCCACGGGCCCGATCACCCGCAACTGGGCCCGGTGGCCCGCTTCTACAAGGCGCATCGGGAAGAGCGTCTCGATCAGATCCGGCAGGCCCTGGACGATCTGCGGGTGTCCCCGCAGCGTGCCAAGCCGATGAAGGTGGTCCGCAAGGTGTACGCCGACGTCGACCGCTCCCTGTGGCCGGCGGCCAAGATGAGCGTCAAGACCCAGCTGGAGTATCTGCGCACTCTGTGAGCGTCGGGTGCCCGCCCGCGATGCGGGCCCGGGCATCGTCGTCAACCACAGATGTCGTCAACCACAATGCCGAGCCGTCCCCGTCGGGGGAGGCTCGGCATTGCGGTAGCTGCGTGAATAGCGCCGGATCAGCGGGCCCGGCGGGCCAGGCGCTCGGAGTCGGCGATCAGGACGCTCTTGCCTTCCAGGCGGAGCCAGCCGCGCTGGGCGAAGTCTGCCAGCGCCTTGTTCACCGTCTCGCGGGAGGCGCCGACCAGCTGGGCGATCTCCTCCTGGGTGAGGTCGTGCGTCACGCGCAGGGCCCCGCCCTCTTGGGTGCCGAAACGCTGCGCCAGCTGCAGCAGCTGCTTGGCCACGCGGCCGGGCACATCGGTGAAGATCAGGTCGGCCAGGTTGTTGTTGGTGCGTCGCAGCCGGCGGGCCAGCACCCGCAGCAGCTGCTCGGCGATCTCCGGGCGGTCCTTGATCCACTTCTTGAGTGCGTCGCGGTCCATGGTGGCCGCCCGCACCTCGGTGACGGTGGTGGCCGAGGAGGTGCGCGGACCCGGGTCGAAGATCGACAGCTCGCCGAACATGTCCGACGGTCCCATGATCGTCAGCAGGTTCTCGCGCCCGTCAGGGGCGCGCCGGCCCAGCTTCACCTTGCCGGACAGGATGATGTAGAGGCGGTCGCCGGGTTCCCCTTCGTGGAAGATGACGTGCCCGCGAGGGAACTCGACTTCCGTCAGCTCCGATGCGAGTGCCGCAACGGCGGCAGGCTCGACCCCCTGGAAAATACCTGCCCGGGCTAGAATCTCGTCCACTAGGAACCTTTCTCGTTCTTGTCGTGGCCCGCGATGTGCACACGCCAGTGATCCACGCTACTCGATGGATGAGTGTAATTGCTGCGACACTCGCGCGCGGGCAGGACGGGGCGGAAAGGGTCAATCTTCTTCGTCGTCGGATTCTTGTTTGCGGCGACGACGGAGTTGATCGAGGGCGGCGGGCAGACCGCTGCGGGCCAGATTCGACACGTCGGTGTCGTCGGCGCTCTCCAGGAATTCGTCCACCTGGGCGCGGCCGACCGACAGCCGGTCCAGGTTCACCTGCACGCGCTCCATGGCGAGCACGAACAGCATGAGAAGGAACGGGAAGATGAGCACGACCAGACCCTGCATGACCTCCACACAAACACAGCCGATGAGCAGGGAGGAAACCGGGACCGACGTCGTCACCGAGTTGTTATCTGCGCACCGGTAACCTGGGTCGGTGTGAGCACGCGGACGGGCAGGCCCCGGGAACAGACTCGGCTGGGACTGGTTCGTCGTGCCCGCCGGATGTACCGCGACCTGACCCGCGAGTTCCCCCACGTCTACTGCGAACTGGATTTCACCACCCCGCTGGAGTTGTCGGTGGCCACGATCCTGTCGGCCCAGTGCACCGACGCCCGGGTCAACCAGGTCACCCCGGCCCTGTTCGCGCGGTACCCGGATGCGTGGGCCTATGCCGGCGCCGACCGGACCGAACTGGAAGAACTGATCCGCTCGACCGGCTTCTACCGCAACAAAGCCGATTCGCTGATCCGGCTCGGGCAGGCCCTGGTGCAGACGCACGACGGCCAGGTTCCCGGCACCCTCGAGGAACTGGTGAAGCTGCCCGGTTTCGGGCGCAAGACCGCGAATGTGGTGCTGGGCAACGCCTTCGACGTTCCCGGACTGACCGTCGACACCCACTTCCTGCGGCTGGTCGGCCGCTGGCAGTGGACCGATCAGACCGATCCGGTCAAGGTGGAACGCGCCATCGGGGAGCTGTTCCCGCGACGGGACTACACCGACCTGTCGCACCGCATCATCTTCCACGGACGACGGATCTGCCACGCCCGCAAACCCGCGTGCGGCGTATGCATCCTGGCCAAGGACTGCCCGGCCTACGGCACCGGTCCAACGGACACATTCGCGGCCGCTGCCCTGGTGAGGGGCCCGGAGACCGACCACCTGCTGGCATTGGCGGGGGTCGGCGAATCGGGAGACGAGGAATGAAGCATCTGAAGACGCCGGCGGCCAAGGCGATGATCGCCTTCGTCGTGGTCACGCTGGGGCTGATCGTGGCGTTGTGGCCGCGCGGCGGAGACACCGTGCCCGCCGGCGGATTGGAGACCGCCGGCGGCGGGATCACCGATGAGGCGATCTCGCCGGAGATGCTCGCGCAGGCCCGCGCCGAAGCGGCCCTGCCGCCCTGTCCGCAGAGCAGCGCGCCGGTCCCTGCCGGGGCCGCGCTCAACGGGGTGTCCGCCTACTGCCTGACCGACGGTAAGCCCATCGATCTGGGGCAGGCCACCGCCGGGCAGCCGGTGGTGATCAACATGTGGGCGGTGTGGTGCCTGCCCTGCCGCAAGGAACTGCCGGTCTTCGCCGAGCTGTACCGGCGCGCCGGGGACCGGCTCGACGTGCTGGCGGTACACGCCCGCGACGGCGCCAACAAACCGTATGCGCTGCTGCAGTTCCTCGACGAGGTGGACGTGCGCATCCCGACCGTCGCCGATGTGGACGGCACGGTCGCCAAGGCGTTGCGTGCGCCGCGGGTGTTCCCGTCGACGATCCTGGTGCGCGCGGACGGAACCGTCGCCTCGATCTCGCCGCGGGTCTTCGACTCTTACGACGAACTGGCCGAACTGATCACCGAGGAACTGGGCATCGATCTGACCGGCGGCGGCTCATGAAACGGCAGCAGACTCCGGTGGGGCCGCTGGTGGACCGCGCGCAGATCCCGCCCTGGCTGCGGCCGGTGACCGACGATCCGGCGGCGGTCAACGAGTCGGTGCTGCGGCGCGGCAGCGACCGGGCCCGGTGGGCCTCGGCCTTCCGGGCACAGCGGGCGGCCGCGGTGCTGGTGCTGTTCGGCGGGGACTTCGATGCGGCGGCCGACCATCCGGGCGGGCTGCCGGCCGACGCCGATGTGCTGCTGACCGAACGCTCGCCGACGATGCGGACCCACAGCGGACAGATCGCTTTTCCCGGCGGCAGCCGCGATCCCGGCGACGACTATCCGGTCGGTACCGCGATGCGGGAGGCTCGCGAGGAGACGGGGCTGCGCGCCGACGGGGTGCACGTATTGGCGAATCTGCCGACCTTCCCGGTGCCCTCGGGCTTCGAGGTGACCCCGGTCCTGGGGCACTGGGTCACGCCCAGCGAGGTGGGGGTGGTCAACGCCGAGACCTCGCGGGTCTCGCGGGTGAACCTGCGCGAACTGCTGGATCCGGCCAACCGGTTCCAGGTGAGCCGGTCGATCATGGGCGCCACCGCCTACAAGGGGCCGGCCTTCCTGTACGACGGCATGCTGATCTGGGGATTCACCGGTGGGTTGCTGGCGGCGATCAGCGAATCGGCCGGCTGGGACGTGCCCTGGGACACCGACGACGTCCGGCCGCTGGAGACGATGATCGCGGCCACCGGTAACCGTCAGGTCTCGGGGTTCCCGCTGAACCCGAGTGAGGAGCCCCGCGGGTGAGCGGGTCCATCTGGATCGATCTGGGGGTGCTGGCGATCGCCGCGCTGGCCGCGTTCAGCGGCTACCGCCAGGGGGCGGCGGCCTCGGCGATGGCCTTCGCCGGCGTCCTGATCGGGGTGGTCGCCGGGATCCTGCTGGTGCCCTATGCGGTCGACAGGATCGACGATCCGCGGGCACGGCTGCTGGTGGCCGTACTGCTGCTGATCGCCCTGGTGATCGTCGGTGAGATCGCCGGGATGGTGATCGGCCGGGCCGCGCGCAGCGGCCTGCATTCGCTGCGGCTGCGCCGGGTGGACAGTGTGATCGGGGCGGGTCTGCAATTCGTGGCGATCCTGGTCGCGGCCTGGCTGGTGGCGGTGCCGATCCGCGGATCGACGTCGACCAGCGATTTCGCGACCGCGGTGCGCGGCTCCCAGGTGGTCGATGCGGTCGACTCGGTGGCGCCGCAGTGGTTGCGGGATCTGCCCGGGGACTTCACCGCCCTGCTCGACAGCTCCGGCCTCAAACAGGTGATCAGCCCGTTCGGCGAGGCCGAGGTGGCCAATGTGGATCCGCCCGATGAGCGCCTGGATTCGGCGGCGGTGGCGGCGGTGCGGCCCAGCGTCCTCAAGATCCTGGGTGTGGCCCACGGCTGCGGACAGGCCCTGGAGGGCTCGGGGTTCGTCATCAGCCCCGAACGGGTGATGACCAATGCGCACGTGGTCGCCGGAACCGACGAGGTCGCGGTCCGGACCGTCGACGGCACCGATTATGCGGCCACGGTGGTCTGGTACAACCCGCGCAACGACGTCGCGGTGCTCGATGTGCCCGGATTGCGGGCCTCGGCGCTGCAGTTCGACGACACCGCCGGGCGCACCGGCGACGATGCGATCATTCTGGGATACCCGGAGAACGGCCCGTTCACGGTCACCCCGGTGCGGCTGCGCAACACCATCAACCTGGTAGGCCCGGACATCTATCAGAGCGATCAGACGGTGCGGCGGCAGGTGTACACCGTGCGCGGCACGGTGCGTTCGGGCAACTCCGGCGGACCGATGATCACTCCGGACGGCCGGGTGCTGGGGGTGGTGTTCGGCGCCTCGGAGGGACCCGACGACGACACCGGCTTCGTGCTGACCGCACAGCAGGTGCGCGCCGATCTGGACGGATCGGCCGCCCGCACGCGTGCGGTGAGCACCGCCGGCTGCCTGGTCCGCTGAGCCACGGGTCGTCGGCGCGCGTCAGTCGGCGAGCGACCGCAGCAGGGCCCGGTTGACCTGCTCGGGGGCTTCCTCGTGCACGAAGTGTCCGGCGTCGGCGATCACCTGATAGTCGAAGTCCGAGGCCCAGTGGCTGCTGGCCGACATCACCGAGTCGAGGATGTAGTCGTCTTCGCGGCCGCGCAGCGCCAGTACCGGGATGTGCAGGCGCTTGTTCATCAGGTCCATGAAGCGGCGGCCGTCGTTGCGGAACTGGGAGCGGAACGCCCAGCGCCGGTATTCCAGGCTGCAGTGCGCGACGCCGGGGATGGTGACCGCATGCCGGTTGCGGTCCACCGCCTCGGTGAAATCGGCGGTCTGCTTCCAGGCGTTCCCGGCGCGTTCGCGCATGTACTCCTCGAGCCAGGCGCCGCCGCCGCGGGTGAGCCGCTTCTCCCCGATGCGGGGCAGCTGATTGTGCAGGAACGGTGCCAGGAACGCGGTGCGCTCGGCCGAGTTGGTGAACATCGACTGGCGCAGGGCCCGCGGATGCGGGGAACTCAGTACCGCGATGGAGGTGACCGAGCGCGGATGCAGGGTGGCGGTGGCCCAGCAGACCAGTCCGCCGTCGGCGTGACCGACCAGGGCGGCCTCGCTGTGCCCGAGGGCCCGGATCAGCGCGTGGGTGTCACCGGCCAGGGTCCAGCCGTCGTAGCCGCGGGGCGGCTTGTCGGAGTCGCCGTAGCCGCGCAGATCCACCGCCACCGCGCGGTAGCCCGCCTCGGTGAGGGGCCCGAGCTGGTGTCGCCAGCTCCACCAGAACTCCCCGAATCCGTGCAGCAGCAGCACCAGCGGTCGGTCGGCCAGTCCCGCTGCGGTGACCTCCACGGCATGAAAACGCAGCCCGTTCGCGCGGACGTCGAAGTGATGCCACGGACCGTCGAACCGGATCTGGGTGGCATCGGGCGCACCGGACAGGGTGGCCAGCGGTCAGCTCCGGGTCCGGCGCGCCGGCGGGATCTGCGGGTGGGCCGGGATCTGCGGGTGGGCGTAGCCGCCGGCGCCGGGCTGCGCGGGGCCGCCCGGGGTCAGCGCAGCCTTGGTCTCCTTGACCGACTCGATGGTCTTCTCCGGGGCCCGCAGCTTACGGAACAGTTTGTAGCCGACCAGGATTCCAGCCAGCGCGGTGAACAGCAGGATGCCGAAGACGATCAGGAATGCGGCCCAGGTGGGCAGCCACAGATCGAGCAGGAAGCCCAGGAACACGAAGAAGAACAGGCTCGCGTACAGCAGTAGCACCGCCGAGACGATCATCAGGCCGCTGCCGGCGCCCGCCTTCTTGGCTTCGCCGATGATCTCGGTCTTGGCCAACTGCACTTCGGCACGCACGAGGGTGGATGCGCTGGCGGTGGCGTCCTTGACCAGATTACCGATGGTGGGCTGGCCGTCGCGGCCGAGGTTCGCATCGGACATCGGGATCGACGGCACCTGCGGAGCGTTCTTGGGCTCGCTGGGCCAGGTGTCCTGATTGCCGCTCACGAAAATTCTCCTTGGGTCGAGATACTCCGCCTATGGTGCCACGTCCGGTCCGGCGCGTCCCAGGGTGCGGGTCGATGCGTGCGGCCCGCCCGCCGATCGGCCCCGGCCGGAGCGGGTGCGCGCGCGGGTGC
>NZ_BANT01000030.1 GCF_000333015.1 Gordonia hirsuta DSM 44140 = NBRC 16056
CCGCGGCGTCACCTACCGTCCGAACGGCGCGACCACCCGCTCGCTGGTGATGCGCAGCAAGTCCGGCACCGTGCGCAACGTGGAGGCCCGTCACCAGACCGCCAAGCTGCGCGAGTTCGCCCGCATCGACCTCTGAGACGGCCGAACACTCAGACGGCGACGGCGACGTCCGTCAGCCGTCCGTCGAGCATGTGAAGCAGACCGTCCGCGTTGCCCTCGAGCGTCGCGAGATCGTGGGTCACCAGCAGCGCGGCGAGTCCGCGCTCGCGGGCCAGCTGGCAGATCAGCTCGACGATCGCGGTACCGCGTGCGTGGTCGAGCGCCGACGTCGGTTCGTCGATCAGGAGCACGCGGCGCGGTCCCATCAGCGCGCGGGCGATGTTGACCCGCTGACGCATGCCGCCGGACAGCTGCCGCGGCAGTTTGTCGTGGTGGCCGGCCAGACCGACGTCGGCCAGCAGATCGAGCGCCTCACCCCGATGCCGTGCGGGCCGCTCGCCCCGCAGGTGCGCGGTCAGCAGCAACTGCTCGAGAGCGGTGAGGTCGGGCAGGAGGTTGTCGCGCTGAAAGACGAAGCCGATCTGCTCGCGGCGGATCCTGGCACGGTCCTGCTCCGACAGTCCGCCCACCTCGGTGCCGTCGATGGCCACCGTCCCCGAATCGGGCCGGATCAGCGTGCCCGCCACGGCCAGGGCGCTGGACTTGCCGCATCCGGACGGTCCGGTCAGCGCGATCACCTCCCCCGGTGCGACAGTCAGGGACACCTCGGCGAGCGCCTGGACACGGCGATCGTCGCCGTCCGGGTACGTGAGGTCGACGGCGGACATCTGCAGGCTCATCGGGATTCCTATCGGTTGAGAGCGGTCAGCGGATCGACGGTCGTCAGCGGACGCAGGGCCAGCGCTCCGCCGAGCATGCCGAGCAGGGCCATCGCCGCGGCGGGAAGTAACACCCCGACGACGCTGAGCTGGATCGGCACGGTCCCCGACACCGCCCACGCGATGATCACCCCGGTGATCGTTCCCGCGGTCAGTCCGGCGCCGAGCACCACCGCCGCCTGGCCGAGGCCGTCGCGCAGCAGGTATCCCCGGCCGGCGCCCATGGCCCGCACCACGGCGAGCTCCGGGAGGCGGCGTCCGGTCCACACGGCGAAGAAGGCACTCACGACCACGGCGGAGATCAATAGCAGCAGACCCTGGATCAGCAGGAGCGAGCTGTGTTCCGAGGAGTACCCCGGGATCAGGTCCAGCCGAGCGGAGCCGACTGCCGTCGTGACCCCGGCGACCCCCTCGACGTCGCGAGTGAGGACCATCGCGGTCACCTCGTCGCGGTGCGCCACTTGACGCCACAACTCCAGGGGCACCTCCGCGACGGGCGAGTGCGCGAACTCCAGCGTCGGGGAGACTTCGGCGACCCGGGTCGCGACGCCGCCGACCGTCACCTCGTCGCCGACACCCAGACCGAGCGCGCTCGCGGCCTCCGGCCCGATCCGCACGCCGGAGGCGGCCGCCGGATCAGCGCCGTCGCGGCCGAACACCGCGACCGCCGAACTCGTCCCGCCGCGCGCCACGCCGGACATCACGATGCCCAGGGGGCGTGCGCCGGGGTCGACGGCGCGGATCGCCGCGACGGCGTCGGCATCGAGTCTGCTGTCGACCAGGTTCGCTGCGGCCCCGCCCGCGTCGGTCTGCACCGCCAGACCGGTACCGGGCAACGCCTGAATCGCCGAGGTGGACTCCTGCTGCAAGCCGCCGGTGAGCGCGGAGAGCACCACCACCATGAACGACATCAGCGCGATCACGCCCGTCATCAACCCGAATCTTCCCGCCGCGCGGCGGATCTCTCGCCATCCGATGAACACCTCTCCAGCGTGGCCGCTCGCCTCGCTCCGCGGCGACACCGTCGGCGTCGGGGCCGTGATCGGGCCGGTGATCGGCATCGCGACCGCGATCGCGGTGACCGAGGCCGTCCACCGGATCGTCGACGCCGCCGCCGAATCGCGCGGCGCTCTCCCGGGAGCTTGCTCTGCTCGCCGAGCGCGAACGGCTGGGCACGCAGATCCACGACGGGGCGGGCCAGGCCCTCGCCGGGATCGTCATGCTGCTGCAGTCGGCCGCCGATCCGTCGACCGCCCCGGCGCAACGACACGCCCAGACGGCCACCGCTCTGGAGATGGCGTCGGCCGCGCTGACCCAGACTCGCATGTTCCTGCGCGGCCTGGACGGCGGCGAAGTGCCCGACGGGCCGTTGACCGTCGGACTGCAGTCCGCGGTCGCGAAGGCTGCACGCCTGGGCCTGCCGACCGAATTGCACGTCCACGGTGCCCTGGACGGGCTGGACGACGAGGCCGGAGCGCTGCTGCTGCGAGCGGCACAAGAAGCGCTCGCCAACGCCGTCCGGCACGCCGGCGCCACCCGCGCGGTGGTGACCCTCACCGCACTCGGTGACGAGGCCCACCTCGACGTCGTCGACGACGGCGTCGGGTTCTCCCCGGCCCGGGCCGACGGCGGCACCGGATTCGGGCTCCGCGCCCTGGCCACCCGGGCAGAGCGGTGCCGCGGAGCGCTGACCGTGGACTCCGAGCCCGGCGACGGCACCACGATCCACGTGTGCGTACCCTTGAGCGATCCCGCGCTGCCCACCGAAGCGCCGCCGCCACAAGGAGGTTCGGCGTGATCCGAATCATGCTGGTGGACGATCATCCGATCGTCCGCGCCGGACTCCGCGCCGTCCTGGAGCCGGTGGACGACTTCGAGGTCGTCGCCGAAGCATCCGACGCCGGGGAAGCGACCGCGTTCGCGACCGGGCAGCACATCGACGTGGTGCTGATGGATCTGCGCCTGCACGGCGCCGAGCCGGGCGGTCGGGACGGAGTAGCCGCCACCGCCGACCTCCGCGCTCTGGACCCGGCGCCTCAGGTGCTGATCCTCACCACGTACGCCTCCGACGCCGACGTCGTCCGGGCGACCGAGGCCGGCGCCATCGGCTACCTGCTCAAGGACACCGCGCCGGACGTCCTGATCTCCGGAATTCGCAGCGCAGCCGCCGGCCAGACCGTCCTCAGCCCGCCCATCGCCGCCCGGCTGCTGGACCGCATGACCTCACCGGCCCAGGCGCTGACCGCCCGCGAGCTGGACGTGGTGGAGCAGCTCGCGGTCGGCGGATCCAACCGCGAGATCGCCAAGCGCCTCTTCATCTCCGAAGCCACGGTGAAGTCACATCTGGTGCACATCTTCGACAAGCTCGGCGTCACCAGTCGCACCAGAGTGGTGGCGGTCGCGCGCGAACGCGGACTCATCTCATAGCGGCGGCGTGGACGTCATCGACGGGTGGCCGAGACAAGTCACCACCCGGACTCGGCCGCTTCGACCTCTCCGTCGCCGATCGCGGCCACGAGATCCGAATGATCGAGCGAGGTCTGGCGAGCATACGCCTTGGCGAAGTTCACGATTCCTTCACCGAACGCGTCACCTGAGCCGATGTAGGCGGCGATCGCCGACGGCTCACCGCTTCGCGCGTGCGACTTGGCCAATGCGCTACCGCAAGTTGCTGCGAACTCGGCAAGGTAGGGCGCGACCTGTGAACCCTCGGGAATGATCTTCATGTCGCGGAACTGCCGCACGTAGTAGTCATGTTCATCGACACGGACGAATCCGAGAAACACATCGCTGGCCGACTGCATCAATCGTTGGCCGACGACCACACGCTCACCGTGATTCGCGAACTCGCTGGTACCGAGGACCTCTTCGTACACCGAAGCAGTCGCCTGCTTGAGCTGGAAGAACACCGGTACATCGCTGTCCCCGACCATGAGGTGAAGGTAGACCCGCATCCCCACGCTTCCGACTCCCACAACCTGCTGGACGGTGTCGTGACGTGTGAACCGGCCCGCGAGACGGCGCAGGTGCGGTGGGGCGGACGCCAGATAGGTCTCGAATATCTGATCGTATACGCTCGCCGCCTCGATTTCGGACAACGCCAGCGGGCGACGCTTGACGTCGTCGAGTAAGATTCGGCGATTCCCGGCGTCGTCGGTGACGATCAGTTTGCGCGCGGCACCGACCTGTGACCGCTTCTTCGATTGGGCCGCGATCGTCCGCCGGGTCTCGGTGGCGAACGCGGAACTGAGACTGCGGGTCAGTGAATCCGCGTCAATCCGGTCGTACCAGATGTCGAGCTCGCTCATCCCCGCATACCTGTGCATCGCCTCGGCGTAGGCGCCGACCGCAGCGGCAGCCGCCTTCTCGGCGGTCTTCTTCCGAATGCCTTCCGTCTGAGCGAGGACGAAGACCGACGTCGCCAACCGCTTCACATCCCACTCGAACGGCCCGGGCTCGTCTCATCGAAGTCCCGGGCGTCGAAGAGCAACTGCCGCTCGGGCGACGCCCACAGACCGAAGTTGAGGATGTGCGCATCGCCGCACATCTGAACGGTCAGACCGGAATGCGGTGAGGACGCCAAGTCCGGCCATCACCGCTGCCGCGCCACGCAGGTACGCCCACGGGGAGGAGGCCATCCGCGCATACCGCAACGGCAACAAGCCCGCATCGCGGACGGATTCCTGGGCGCGCAGGCGATCCAGAGCCGTCACCGACCGGACCGATGCATCCCAGTCGCCCGCTGCTCTGCGCGGTGCCCGGCGCCTGGCCTGACGGCCGAACTCGGCGTCGACACCGGTCGCCTCATACGCGCGTGTGCGCACCCGAACCTCCGGGGGAACACTGGCTCCCGTAGTCAACGAATCAGACATGCGAATCCTCCTGGACGAGTTCGTGCACCCCGTCATTCTGTACCTCTTCGGCGGCATCCTCCACCTCATCGGCGACAACGCTCTTGGTGATCCCGAGGGCGGCCGACGACTCGGGCACCGCCAGGTAGTCGACGTGGCGCCAGAACGCCGCAGAACCCGGTGTGAGGGCGACTGCGGCCGCCGCTGCTTCGCCGGGCAGAGTAGACACGCGCGGGCGTCCATACCGGATTCCACGCATCACGAGGGAGGCCGCTTGCCCCGGGCTGATCGTTGACATCGAACGGTAGGCACCGGTCGGTTCGATCATCGGAGTGCGAGTCAGCGGCATCTTCACCGAAGTCACCGTGATACCCCGACCGGCCACCTCGCCGGCCAAGACGTCACCGAATGCGTCGAGTGCGGCTTTGCTCGCCGCGTAGGCACCGAACCGCGGCCCCAGCGCCTGTGTCGCGATGCTCGAGACGTTGACGATCCGGCCGCGGCCACGCTCGATCATCTTCGGCAGCACGGCCAACGTGCAGGCAACGGCCCCGTAGTAGTTCACGTCCATCGTGCGATGGTAGTCGTGCATCCGCTCGACCGAATTGACCGTGGAGCGACGGATGGACCGGCCCGCGTTGTTGACGAGAACGTCGATCGGTCCGATCGTCGCCTCCACCTCGTCGATCATCGCCCGGACGGCAGCCTCATCGGTCACGTCACAGGTTCGAACGTGGACGTCGCCCGACCGCGACAGCGTTTCGCGGGCTTCGGCAAGGTCTTCCGCGCTGCGGGCGACGATGACCACCCGGGCCCCCGCCCCGAGACAACGACGCGCGGTCGCGTAGCCGATCCCCGAACTGCCGCCGGTGATGACGACGATCCGCCCGACGAGGTCGAGCTTTCGGAGCCGGAGGGTCGAGGCCGCGTTATGTCGGGCGAAACGCCGAAGATCCCGGCGAGCCTCCCACACCCGGTCCATCGCGCCCCGCACGCCGCTACTCACTCGCCGCTCGCTGCTCATCGGACGCCTCCCTTGCCTGCCGCTGACTCTCCGTGGGTCACCGACTCACCTCGGTCCGGTGACCTGACCCATCGCAGGACGGCTGCCACCACATGGTCGGCGAGGTGAGCCAAGTAGACGAGCCCCCCGATCAACCCGGCCAGTCGAGTCCGCCGGCCTGCGAGAGCCGCGCCAATGGCGGCCTCCGACAGTCCGTTCACGCGAACCCAGGCCTTCGTGTTCTCAGGGAAAACCGGAGCCGAGATTCGGGCGAACAGCCCGGTGAACGCCAGGTGTGCCAGCCCCGTCGCCGCGAGACCAAGCCCGATCACCCGGAAGAACACGTCAACGACGCTCACGCGCCGGACCGCCCGGAGAATTCCTCTTCGCATCGCTGCCCCTTGTGTCGAGAGATGTTCTTAAGAACAGTACCGCATACCAATTCTATCTATTACTCTCCGTACCACAGTTCGACCATGCCACCGTGCCCCCACCGCGGCACAGCCAAGGAAGGCCCCCATGAACCCGGTGATCATCGTCTCCGTCGTCGCCGCACTCGTCGTACTCGGAGTGATCGCACTCGTCACGCTCGCTGTCCTCGCCGGAGGCAGGACGGGGCCGCGACGCTTCGCGCTCGCACCACCCGCCGATCCGACAGAGTTCCTCACATCCGCCCCGTGGGGTGCGACGGTGTCGATAGACCTCCCCGATACGCCGTCCCAGGTGTGGCAACAGGTTCTCGACGGACCGACCATCGGCGCGAGCCCCGTCCTCTCGGGTCCGGTGACGGAGGGCAACGACCGTGTGTACCGCGGACTGGTCGCGTTCACATCGCAGGTCGTCGAACAGAACGCGCAGCACGGCCTGATCGCCACCGGCTCGGGTATCTCGATACCGCTGGCGATCGAGTCCTTCGCCGAGCGGTGGTCGGTGGCCCAGAGCGGAACCGGCAGCACGCTGACCTACACGGTCGCTGTCGCCCCCGGTTCATCGGCTTCCTGCCACTCCGGTGGACTGCCGTGTTCGCGAAACCCTTCATCAAGTTCGGCGGGCGCCGCGCGTTCTGATCCTGTGAGTACCTAGTACCATTTCGAGAATGGCTACCGCGACGAGTCCCGCTGACCCGAAGGAGGCACCGAAGCGCCCGGACGCTCGAACAACGCGCTGGGCCGCGCACCGCCAGCAGGTGAGAGCCGACTTCGTCAGCGCCGCGATCCGTACCTTCGACACCATCGGGCCGAAGGCCACCCTCGACGACATCTGCGCGGAGGTCGGGGTGAAAAAGCCGAAGCTGTACCGCTTCTTCGACGACAAGAACGATCTGTACCGGGCGATTCTGGAGACGATGACGACCGATATCTGGGACCGGCTCTCGGCCCAGATCAATCTCGCAGAGGACTCCGCGCGCCAGCTGACCAGCCACATCGTCGGCGAATTCGCGGACATCGTCTCCGAGCACCCCAACGTCTTCCACTTCCTGGCCAGCGGCCAGTACGGGTCCGTGACCGGCGACACCGATCACCCCCTCCGAATGGCGCGCGGCTCGGCCGAGCGCGCCGCCGGCCTTGCCCAAGAAGTGCTGTCCGATGCGATTGGGGACGCCGCCCACGTCCAGATGACCGTCTACACCCTCTTCGGTATGGTCGGATCAGCCACCGACCTGTGGATACGGACCGATCAGCCGGCAAACGACGCGCTCTCGCGTGACGACTTCGTGGCGATACTCACACGGTCGATCATCGGCGTGATCCAGGCGAACCTAGACCCGGCGATCTCCTTCGATCCCGATCAACCGCTGCACCTCGCGTTCAGCGGCATCGACGACTGACCGCCTCGCACCTGGACCCTTCCGCGCTCGGCCTCGGTGCGCGGCCGGAGCCGCGTCACCGTTGATGGACTCCGGCACTCCGCCGCCTGCCCTCGGCGATGAATGCCCGAGTCACCGCACTGGTGAAGTCCTGCTGATATTTGTGGAAACTCAGTTCCACGAGCTTCGGGAGCCGGATCTTCAATTCCACCGTCGCCTCCAGGGTGAGCAACGTGCCGGCCGCGATCGGCAGGAGGTCGATCGCCGCATTCGATGCCCGCAGCACTTTGCTGGCACGCAACATCGTTCGGCATCCGGTATCAGTCCAGACGTATTCCGTGAGGCTCGTGTCGCCGATCCCGGCGGCCGAGGTCTTCAGTCTGACCAGCCGCGGAGCTCCGCTCGAAGTACGCTCCAGCACCGTTGTCGTCGCCGACACGCGTGGCCGCCGCGGGAGGTAGGGCCGTATCCACCCGTCCATGGACTCGACGTCCTGGAGGATTCTCAACGTGGTCTCCAGCGGCGCCGGAACCACCACCTTGTGCTTCTCGTGCAGCATCGACTTCTCCACTCCTGATCTGGTCAGCCGGAACGGCCGCACCTCACATCGACGAGTACTTGTCCACGAGCCAGGAGTCGCCATCGCGCACGACGACCACCTTCAGCACGTTCGGAACCTGAGCCTCCTCGGGCTGCTGCAGGTTCTTCGTCTTCTGGATCGCCGTCACCGCTAACTCGTACCGGTCGTCGGCCGACGACAGCACCGACGTCGCGATGATGTCACCGGACGCGACAACCTGTGCGGTCACCATCAGTGTCTGCAGATCACCGCGAGCCTTCTGGTACTCGTCCTGTAGCGACTTCGTCGCCCCCCGGTTGACTCCGTCGAAGAACGCGTCGACGTCGCGGTAGTCATACGTCAGCGACCGTTCCGTGTACTCGCGAGCCACCTCGGTGGCTGCCGCCAGGCTCGACTGATCCGCCTGGACGCGATCCAGTTCACCCTGCACCGACTGCCACTTGTAACCGAAGACGCCAGTGAGCGCGGCGAGCGCGATGAGTGCCCCGACAGCGGCGGCGACGACGGCGCGCCCGCGTCGCGAGGGGTGAGGCGCCTTGTTCTCGCCGGACCCCGAAATACGCTCGACGGACCCCGAAGTCCTCCCCGCCCGCTTCCGGACCGGAGTGGCATCGACCGGTTCGACATCGGCGATTCCGTCCAATTCGACGGTCTCCTCCACGATGTCCGGCCGCGACACGTCCGTATTCATATCCTTCTCGCTCACGATCTCCTGCTTCCTGCCGGCTACTTCGGAGGCAGTACGACTGCCACCCGCATCGAATTGCCCGGAAAGACGCCGAGCATGGCGTTCATCAGCTGGCCGATGTCGGCACGCAGCGGCCGCAGATTCCGGGTGTACGGCTTCAGCATGCTGGCGATGAGACTGAAATCCGGACAGAGCTGCAAACAGTACTCGTCGAGTTTGTCGATCAGCGGGCTGAAAGGGTCGTTCCACACCTTCTCCCCGACCCCTCCGTAGCGCTGGAACTGCTGCACGAGCGTCAGCACGTCCGGGATGGCGCCCGCGACGTCGTCTGCCGCCGACGCCACCGAAGGCCCGTAGCCGTCGAATCTGTCGCCGAGGTCCTGCAGATTCGAATACAGCTGACGAATCTGAACGCGCTTGTCGACCAGCATCGTCGCGAACCGGTTCGTCGCGTCGATCAGCTTGGAGAAGTCGCCACGGCGGCCGTCGAGGCTCTGTTGCATGGTCTGGACCAGCTTCGTGATCTGCGCGGGATCGAGCGCACTGGTCAGGGCATCCAGTCCGGCGAGACTGACTGCGACCGTGGAACTGACCCGCACGTTCTGCCGCGGTATCCGTGCGTCGTCAGTGAGGAACGGACCCACGATCCGATCCGCGGAGAAATCGATGAACTGCTCACCCGCCGCGGAGAGGTTCGCGATACGCATGTTCGCGTTCACCGGGATCTCGACACCCTCGTTCAGCGCCAGTCGCACGTTCAGGCCGCCGGGTACCTGCTGCACCGACGCGACTTTGCCGACCTGGATGCCGCGGAGGGTCACCTGCGACGTCGACATGAGGCCACCGGATTCGGGCACCTCGACGCTCACGATGATCTTCTCTTCGGTGGGATTGATCTTGAGTACGACGATGCTCATATACGCGGTTCCCACGGCCGTGATCAGCGCAAGCAGGAACAAGGTCACGGGTGCAGGCAGCTTGATCATCGGATCATCCCGATTCCGCGCAGCAGGCCGATCAACGCGTCCGCGCGCTGAGCCGGGGTGCCCTGGGCCGGGGTTCCGCCCCGGATCGACACATTCAGGGGGGAACCGAGGAACGGGATCAGCCTGTCCCGCATCAGGGCGTTGACGTCTTTGACGTTCGCGACTAGCGAGCGGTCCGCGTCGGCGATGGCCAGCCCGGCAGGAGTCAGGATCCCGATCAGCTTGTGCAGGTCCGGCGTCAGCGGGACCAGCATCGGCTCGATCGGCTTGGTGAAGTGCGCCAGGCTCATCATCAGGTCGATGACGCCGTACAGCACATCCTTGAGCCCGGCTACCCGCGGCGGTCCCTGCTGCAACATGAAGTCGACACGCCCGGCGTTGTCGCCGAACGTCTTCGAGATCGATCCCGCCGAGTCGAGAAGGCTGGAGATCTCGTCGGTGCTCGCGGCCAGCTCACTCAGATTGCGTTTTCCTGCCTCGCTCAGCGATGCGATCTCCTTCGGCCCGGGCATGACCTCGTTGACCTCGTTGATGAGGCTCGCGATGTCTTGCGCCGGTGCCCCCGCGACGAACATCGCCATCGCGCGCAGCATGTCCTCGATGTTGTCGGGCGGTTCGGTCTGGGAGATCGGAATGCGGCCGCCCGCCTGCAGCACGTCCGAGTTAGGGTCGTCCGGCAATGACAGCTCGACGAACAAGTCGCCCATCAACGACGACTGCTTCACCTTGGCCACTGTTCTCGTAGACAGCACGACATCGCTGCGAATGTCGACCTCGGCCACCGCGTACCGATCCTCGATGTCGACCGCGTCGACCTTGCCGACTTCGACGCCCTCCAAATAGACCTTCGCCTTGTCCGGCAGATTCAGCGCCGTCCGGAAGACGATCTCGATCCGGTACTGCTCGCCCGACATCGCGGTGCCCGGCAGCGGCAGGTCCGTCGCCCGGATCGAGCAACCCGAAAAGACGGCGACAATCGCCAGGAGCACCGCCGCGAGTCTGGCCACGCGCATCATCGCCCGCCTCCCTGAGCTGCGACCAGCAGATCGGCCATGTTCAAGTGCACCTTCCGCCCGCCGGACGAGACCTCGAACCGTGGTGACTTGTAGGTGAACAGCAGCGCATGGAGGATCGGATCCACGAGGCCCGGCACCTTGCCGATCGCGACCGGAAGGTACGCGAAGAACTCGCCGATGTCGTCGACCCGCTTGAGGAGCTCATGCGTGAAAGGAACCAGCGCGTCGGCCAGCCCGTACAGTTGCTGGTCGTACTTGCCGATGTTGCGCACGATCACCGGCAGGAAGTCGTTCGCGTACTCCACGGCTCTACCGAGGCCGTTGGTCGATCCCTGGATGAGCTTCGACACCGACGACAGCCGGCTGAGGGCTTTCTCGAAATCCGGCCAGTTGGTGATGAACATGTTGGTCAGTTCGGCCGTCGAGTCGATCATGCGCCGCGCGGTCGCATCCTTGGCCGCCGGATCGCCGATGATCTTCGAGACGGCCGCCAGCGTGAGGTTCGCTTGGTTGCCGCTACCGTCGATCAGTCGATTCATGTTCTCGACGAATGCCGCGAGCTGCCGCTTGCCCTCCTCTGCCTCGGCGCCGGAATCACCACCGAGAGCTTCAGCAGCCGTGCGGTTGATTCCGTCGAGAACGTCACTGATGCCTTTGGGGGTCCGCGTCTTGGTAATGCATGCATCGAGGTCGAACTTCGGCCCGCTGACAAACGGCCTGGTGAATTCGACCCGACGGTCCGTCACGATCGAACTGGCGACCGTCACGGCTCCCACGTCCGCCGGCAGGTCCAGTCCACTGTCCACCTTCATGGTCACGCGGACACCGCGTTCACGTTGCTCGATCTTGCTGATCGAACCGACCGGGATACCCAGCATCGCGACATTGTTGCCCTCGTACAGGCCGATCGCGTCGGGAAAATCGGCACACACCGTCTTGGTGCCGAACGGCAGACCGAGCGAACCCGGACTCGGCAGATTGATCGGGATCTGAGACGCGCTGCCGCTGACGGTCGCGGTCACCGCGAGCGCACACGCCGCGACTGCCATCTTGCGTGCTGTTCTCATTCAGCAATCACTTCCCGGGAGCGGGATGCACAATCCCGTGTCTCGTACTACCGACTTCGACTGATCGATCTCGATTCCGCTGTCGCCCAGCATCATTCCCAGCGAGCCGATCACCTCGCGGAGTCCCGCGATGGCGTCGTCGATCTTGGAGATATCAGCGACGAGAGCCCGGAAGATCTCCTCCGACGCGGATATCGAAGGCTCGATTCCGCCGTCCCACGCCATCAGTGGGCGGTGCACGACCGCGGCCAGCCGCTTCAGCGACTGGAAGGTGGTAATGATGTCGGTCCGGCGGTCGGCAAGTTTGACGGCGATGCCCCCGAGGTGCCGCACGAAGCCCGCCAGTAGTTGCTTATCCTGGGCGATCGCTCCGAGGTACTCGTCACCGACCCCCATTCCGCGCTCCAACTGGTCGGTGTGATTCGCGATGACACTGAGCAGATCTGTTCCCTGCGTCATCAACTCGCGGATCGCATCGGGCCGCCCGTCGATCGCCCTATTGACCTCGCGGATCGTCTCACGCACCGTGTTTCCGTTCAGGCCACCGGCGATCGGCTCGATGGATTCGAGAACGTCGGACAGTTCGAACGGGGTCTTGGTCCGCTCCTTGGGAATCGGCACCCCAGCCAGATCACCGTCGCCTTTCGGCGTGACCGCGAGATAGTGTCCACCTACGGGAGTCAGCAACTTGACCTCCACCTCAGTGAGCTCGCCCAGACGCTGGCCGTCGTCGACGGTGAAGGTCACGACGACTTTGTCGCCATCCAGGGCGACCGTCCCGACGCTCCCGACGTTCACTCCGGCGATCCGCACTTCGTCACCACCGCTGATCGAACCCGAATACTGCAAGTGTGCGGTGTACGTAGTTCTCCCGAACGGTACGACGTAGATGACGCCGGCCATCAGCAGGCCGATCCCCGCGAACACCATGCCGACGATTCCCCAGCTCAGGTCCGGACCACGGGTCAAGTTGACGTTCGCGAACGGATCTCTCACTTGCACACCACCAGTCGTTGATTCGCCAGGACAACGGAGCCGATGCCCGGAAGGCCGCTCCGTCCCTTGCTGCACGTGTAGTTCACCGGCGTCGTCGTCCCCTTGATCCCGTTGTTCATACCCGTGATCAAGGACGGCAACAGCCGGAGTGCCGTCTGGATCTCCTTCGCAAGCGGAGTCAGCCGGAACAGGAAGTCGTGCAACGGCCCATAGGTGTCGTCGTAGGCAGCCTGCAACTGATCGAGGAGGTCCGCGCCGCGCTTGACCACCTTGTTCGCGGTGACCGCACTGGAGTGGATTTGGTCGGCGCGCGTGTCGAGATCGCCGGCTATGAAGTCGAGCTCGCGCACGAAGTCACCGATCTGCTGCGACTTGCCGACGATGGACTTCGACACGTTGTCGAGGTTGCGGAGGATCACCAACACGAGCTTCTGCCGGTCATTCGCCATCGAGGCGAGCTTTCGCACGTCGTCGAGGAGCCCGCCGAATCCGGATCCGTCGCCCTGGATCACATTGAGCATGTTCTGCCCGAACCTGTTGAGAGCATCGGGCTCGATGGTGTCGAAGAGCGGTGCGAACCCGTTGAACAACTGCGAGACGTCGAAGCTCGGGATGGTGTTCTGCTCACTGATCGTGGTGCCCGCCGGGAGTACCGGTCCGTCCCGCTCGGCCCGGATCAGCTCCAGGTAGCGCTGTCCGACCAGATTCTGGTAGCGCACCGCGATCTTGGTGTTGTCGTAGATCGAATGATCTTCCTGCACGGAGAACCGCACTCGGGCCACGGCGCCGGCCAGCTCGATGGATTCGACCTTGCCGACCTGCACACCGGACATGCGCACGTCGTTGCCCTCGTACAGGCCCGACACGTCCGAGACCATCGCGGTGAACTCGTTCTTCACTCCCGGCACCGGCGTGCGAATCGAGTTGACGATCAGCACCATGCACGCGACGACGATGCCGCTGAAGACGAGCACTTTCAGTGCCGCGGCCCGTGTTCCCGCCGTCTTCATCGGCTTCCTCTCGTCGCGAGTGGTCCGACCACCTGCGGGAAGCTCGCCGCCACGAGTTCGAGCTGGAGCTGCGGACTCCCGGCCACCTGTGGGAAGGCCCGCCTGACGTTGGCGATCAGCTCGGGCAGCCGGTTGTAGGTCGGCGCAATCGTTCCGATCGACAGGCCGATCGGAATCACCAGGTCCATGAAGGTGTCGAGTATCTTCACCAGGTCCGGTGAATGATCGGCCAGCGCGTCTCCGCCCTTGCGAAGGAGAACGTCGTTGAGTCCGTCGACCGCGGTGTTGACGCGATCCCGATTCTTCTGTTCACCGAAGTACTCGGCCTGGTGCAGGAGGTCCACCACCCCGCCGACGACGAGCGGTGCAAGCTTGGACACTCCGGCACCCATCTCGTCGGCGACCTTCAAATACTTCTTGATCGAGCCCTTCTGCCCGTCGCGCAACAGCTTCGCGGTCTCCAGGAAGGCGCCCAGCGTGTTCCCTACACCCCGGCCCTCCCTCGCGAGAAACTGCAGAAGGTCGAGCAAGTCCTCATCGCTCAGGGCGCCGGCGATACGACTCACCCTCGAAAAGGCATCCGTCACGGTGATCTGCGTCGTGTCCGCACCGATGGTGAGCGTTGCTCCCTCCTTCAGCGCAGCACCGCCGCCGATGTTGATGAGCTCGATGCCCGTCGCCCCGAACATGTTCGACGACGCGAAACACGCACGAACCCGGTCGGTCAGCTGGCCCACCTGATGACGCTCGAGATCGGCGGTGATCCGTTGCCGGCCGTACCCGACGGTGTCTATCCGCGAGACACGGCCGATCGCGTAGCCGTTGAGCTTCACATCGGCGCCCACGACGAGACCGCTGCCGATTCGTTCGGCGTTGATCGTGACCCTGAACCGGTCCTCGAACGCGCCGCGCGCGAGCATCGTGAGCCCGGCGCCGACGAGCACCATGACGATGATCGTGAGGACAGCGCGCACGCGGAGCGTCGCGGTGCTCGCCTCGCGGGGAGAGCCTTGTCGTGTAGTCATCGCCTCACCCCGAAATCCTCACGCCGACGTCGAGGCCCCAGAAAATCAGGGTCATCAGCATGTCGGCGAGCACGACGAGGACGAGGCTGGCACGAATGGCCTGTCCGGAGGCGCGACCGACGCCCTCCGGCCCGCCGCTCGCATAGAAGCCCTGATAGCTGTGTGCGTAGGTCACGATAACCACGAACACCGAGACCTTGATAATTGAATAGATCACGTCACTCGGCTGCAGAAACGACTCGAAGTAGTGGTAGTACGTGCCCGACGACTGGCCGTGGATCACGTTGACCACCACCGCGCACGACAGGTAGCTGAGGATCAGCGTCGTCAGGTACAGCGGAATCGTCGTGATCAACGCTGCGAGGACGCGCGTGGTGACGACGAACGGGATCGGCTTGACCGCCATCGCCTCGAGCGCGTCGATCTCCTCCGATATCCGCATGGCGCCCACCTCCGCCGTGATGCGGCACCCGGCCTGGATCGCGAATCCGATCGCGGCCACCATCGGCGCCATCTCACGGGTGTTGGCATACGCCGACACGAATCCGGTGAGGGGCCCCATCCCGACCATGTTGAGTGCGCTGTAGCCCTCGATGCCGATGGAGCCGCCGACGGCGATGCCGAGCAGTACGAGCACCGACATCGTCCCGCCGCCCACCACGATCCGGCCGCTGCCGAACGTGATGTCGGTGAGGACGTTCGTCATCTCGCGGCGGTAGTGCCGCAGGGTGTACGGAATGGACCCGAGCATCTGGAACAGGAAGGTGACCTGACGGCCCACGGCGTCGATCACCTCCGCGGTACCGTCCGTCAGGCGTGTGACCAGGCGCACGGGGGCGCGCTGGGCGAAGGTGGTCTCCCTGAACGTCGTCATCGCGTCACCCGATCTTCGCCGGCAGGAACATGGCGACGATCTGCGTGATGATCACGTTCAGCACGAACGCCGCAATCACTCCGATCACGACCGCGGCGTTGACCGCCGAGGCGACGCCGCGCGGACCGCTGGTCGCCTCGATGCCGCGCTGGCACGCCACGATCACGATGACCACACCGAAGATGACCGACTTTCCGATCGCGATCATCAGGTCGGACACCGTGGCGAACGCAGCGAACGACGCCATGTAGCTTCCCGGAACGCCGTCCTGGAACGAGACCGTGATCACGTATCCGACACCGATACCCATGAAGATGATCAGGATGCACAGCATCGGTGCCAGCAGGAGCATCGCCAGCAGGCGTGGAGCGACGATGTTGCGAGCCGGATCGATGCCCATCGTGCGCATCGCGTCGAACTCCTCGCGAATGGTGCGAGCGCCGAGATCCGCGGCGATCGCCGATCCCGCGGCACCGCCCAGCAGCAGGGCGGACACCATCGGCGAGCCCTGCCTGATCACACCCAGTCCACCTGCGGCTCCAGCCATCGAGCTGGCGCCGACCTGCTGGCTGAGGCTGCCGACTTGGACCGAGACGATCACACCGAACGGGATCGAGACGAGGATCGCGGGCAAGGCCGTGACGCGGATGATGAAGAGCATCTGGCGCAGGCACTCACTGAGAGGAAAGCGCCCTGTCAGCAGGTCGCCGACCATGTACGTCGCCGACTCGACGAACAGCTTCAGGGCTCGACCCGTCGTGCGCGTCGAGGACGTGACCGTGTCGCGCCCGTAGAGCCACAGCCGGTGCAACCGGCCCGGCGACGCTACCGGCGGCTTCGCCGGGAACTTCGATGACGGTTCGACGGCCGTCTCGTCCGTGGTCGGCCCGCTCACCGGTCCCCCGCCATCTCGTCACCGGCCCGGCCGCTCGCCGCGCCCACGGTTCGGGAACCCGCCATACCGACGACCTCCAGTGCGACACCGCCGATGACCATCGCGAGATCCACCGGACATTCCGTGGGCAGCATGTGTCCCGCTCCGGGTATCAGCACATGGCGTGAGCCGAGTAGTTCGGCGGCGGTGCGCCGGATCTGCTGATTGCTGACCACCCGGTCGGAGCCGCCGACGACGACCGCAGCGGGCTTGCCCGCGTACGCTTCGAGCGCCGGCGAGAGATCGACATCGAGAAGATCTCTGAGCAGTGACGACAAGGCCGGCGGATGCGAGTGCGCGGCCTGCATGATCGTCGTGTCGACCGGGCGGCGGTCCACGTCGCGTCCGTACAGGCCCCGCACCGCGCGGCGAATTACCGGTGCCGGTTTCGACGGGATTCCGCCTCTCCGAAGCAGTTCGGTGTTCATTCGGCTCAGCGTCCTGAAACCGCGCCACTGCCGTTCTTCAGGAACCAGCGGCTCCGCGGAGGTCGAGACCAGCACCACCCCGCCCACGCGGTCATCGACGAGGTCCCGGTGCGCGAGCCCCAGCGACAGCACCGCCGATCCGCCCATGCCGTGCCCGACCAGAACGAGCGGACCGTCGGGCACGAGGCGCTCGATCACCGCGGCGAGGTCGTCACCGAGTGAGGTCAGAGTGCCGTCGACCGGATCCGACGCACCGTGGCCGCGGCAGTCGTACGCGATCACCCGCAGCCGCGGACTCACCCTTTCGAGCTGGATGGTCACCTCGTCCCACACCGACGAACTCATCGCCCACGAGTGCAGGAGGATCACCGTGGCGACCGGCGCCGAGGGACCTGAGTCCACTACGGACACCCGGACGACTCCTGACACATTCACCTCGTAGTGACGTTCGACTGCCACGCAACCCTCTTCCCAACCGCAAGTAACCACTACTATAAGTACCGACTACTAGTAATTCGTCAGTTTCTGCGAATTGTTCCGGGGGCCCACCGGCGAGCGCGGTTCCGTCAGGTCACTGATCGAAGACCACGCGGATCTCATCACTGACCGGCACGGCCTGACAGGCCAGGGTCAGGCCGGCAGCCAGATCGGCATCGACGAGAGTGTCGTTGGCCAGCATGCGGACATCGCCGGACACGACGGTGCACGCGCAGGCACTGCAGGCACCCTCTCGACACGAGTACGGGGCGTCGATGCCCTTGCTGAGCAGCACGTCGAGCAGACGGGCCTCGCGCGGCCATGCCAACTCGTGGGCCGCGCCGCCGACCTCGACCTGCACCGAGGCCGAATCTGCACCCTCGTCGAACTCGGGAATAACGATGTCGGCGAACGGATCTCCGGACAATGACTGGTAGATCTCGGTGTGCAGGTGCGTCGAGTCCATGCCGGCCGAGGTCATGCCGCCACGCGCGACCTCCATGAAGCCCTGAGGACCACAGAGATAGGCGTCGAACTTCCGGTACGGGACCAGACGCTCGGCGAGATCGTCGACGGTCGGGACACCGTCGGTGTCGTCGTAGCGGTACTCCACGGTAAACCGGTCGGGGAACTCGATCATCATGTCTTCGAGTTCGGCGGCGAAGATCGTGTCCGACACAGTGCGGTTCGCATAGTAGAAGTACACGGCCCCACTTCCACCGATCAGCGCAGACTTGGCGATCGACAGCAGCGGGGTGGCGCCGCTACCGGCGCCGAGCAGCAGGATGTCCTGGTGAAGCGAACGCGGGATGAACTTGCCTGATGGGGACAGCACCGTCAACCGGTCCCCCCGCTTGACGTTGTCGCACAACCAATTCGAAGCGTATCCGCCATCGATCCGCTTCACTGTGATGATCAGCTGCTCGTCTAGATGCGGCGACGACGACAGCGAGTAGCAGCGAGCGACGTGCCCGTCTCCACGAGGAATCTGGACAGTCAGAAATTGACCCGGCTGATACCTGAAGCGACTTACCAGACGATCCGGCACAGCGAGGACGATCGAGACGGCCGAAGAAGTCTCCACGATCACCTCGAGAACCTCCAGGACCTGGACGTGAGTGTTCGCGGCCCGCGTGACCACACCCACCTCCGAACTCACAGCGAGATCCCCAGCTTCTCTCCGACCTTCAGACCCATCCGCTGAAGCGGTGCACCGATGTCCTGGTAGCGGGGCCCGACGATACGCGGAATCAGGTCGAATCCACGGGCATCCGGCCCGATCAGGACGCGCGGTTTGTTCCGCCGAACCCCGTGGAGAATGATGCGCGCGGCCGAATCCGGTCGGGTCATCGCGACCAGCTGGAATCCCTTGCTCATGAGCTCCGGATCACCCGCTCGGTCCATTCCGCGCGCATTCGCCACGATGTTCGTCTTGATACCGCCCGGATGCACACAAGTCACACCGACCGGGTGCTTGGCGATACGCATCTCCTGGCGCAGCGACTCAGTGAACCCACGGACCGCGAACTTGGCAGAGTTGTACGCGCTCTGCATCGGAATACCCATCAGGCCGAATACCGAGGAGACGTTCACCACGTGGGCGTCACCGGACTCGATCAAGTGGGGAAGGAATGCCTTCGTCCCGTACGCGACACCCCAGAAATCGATGTTCATCAGCCATTCGAAATCTTCCCACGACATATCGAGCACGTCGGCGCCGAGCGCGACGCCCGCGTTGTTGAACACGAGATTGACGCGGCCGTACACGTCGAGCACGTCCTGCGCGTGGGCGTAGATCTGGTCGCGGTCGGCCACGTCGAGACGGACGGCGGTAGCCCTGGCACCGATCCGCTGACACAGTTCTGCAGTCTCGGCCACCGCCGGTTCGTCGATGTCCGACAGCGCGAGGTGCGAGCCGGCGGCGGCCAGCCGAAGCGCCAGACTACGGCCGATACCGGAGCCGGCGCCGGTGATCACGGCGACCTTGTCGTTAAAGTCCTTCATGGGTTTCATGCTTCCTTTGATCGAGGGATCGCAGCTCAGGCTGCGGCGGGCGCCGGCCGGCCGACGAGGTTGAGGAACTCGAATTCGGACTCCCGGACCCGGCGGGTGCTGAGCCAGTAGCGCCAGGTGTATCCCGGCCAGAGAGTTCGATTGTTGCCGTGCTCGTCGAGATACCAGCTCTGGCAGCCCCCGGTGTTCCACACCGACCCGGAGAGTTTGCGCTGCACGTCCCGGTTGTACTCGTCCTGGACCTCCGCGCGCGGGACGATCGCATCCACGCCCTTCTTGCGGACAATCCGCATCGCCTCCGCGACGTATCGGATCTGCGACTCGATCATGAAGACGATCGACGTGTGCCCCAGTCCGGTGTTCGGACCGAGCAGGAAGAAGACGTTCGGCACGTCGGCGACGGTGATTCCGCGATGGGCGATGGGGCCCTCCTCACGGAACCGGGCGACCATGTCGATACCGTGGCGCCCCTTGATGGACAGCGATTCGAACGAGTCGGTGACGTGGAATCCGGTGCCGTAGATGATGACATCGGCGGGCCGCTCGACCCCATCGCCGGCAACGATGCCGTTCTTGGTCACCTTCACCACACCCTCGGTGATGACATCCGAGGTCGGCAGATTGAGAGCGGCGTAGTAGGTGTTCGATCCGAGGAGCCGCTTGCAGCCGGGCCGATAGTCGGGAGTCAGCTTGCGGGCGAGAACGGGGTCGTCGATCTGGCGCTTGATGAAGGCCTTCCCGAGGACCTCGACGCCCTTGAGCAGGGCCGGTCGATTGTTGAGT
Organism: Gordonia hirsuta DSM 44140 = NBRC 16056; assembly: GCF_000333015.1. Lineage (GTDB taxonomy): Bacteria > Actinomycetota > Actinomycetes > Mycobacteriales > Mycobacteriaceae > Gordonia > Gordonia hirsuta. The sequence goes on from NZ_BANT01000030.1 coordinate 20,417, forward strand.
GCGTAAGCGCCTGCCTCGGCACCCCAGTAGAGTCCGTTGCGGAAGCCGCGACGTAGGCCGGGCACCTTGGTGAACGCGCGCTTGACCCCCTCGGGGATCTGGACGTTCTGCCGCGGGAACACCCAGGCCGGGGTCCGCTGGTAGAGATCGAGCGAGGCCACTTTACCGGCGATCTCCGGGACGAACTGGATCGCGCTGGCGCCGGTGCCGATGACGGCGACCCGCTTGCCGGTCAGGTCGACCGAGTGATCCCACTGCGCAGAGTGGAACGCCTTGCCCTTGAACTTCTCGATGCCGTCCAGTTCCGGAATGCTCGGAATGTGGAGGGCGCCGATGGCCGAGACGACGAACTGAGCGATGTACTCCTGCCCGTCGGTAGTCCACAGATGCCAGCGCATCTCGTCCTCATCCCAGTACCCGCGGTTGGCGGTCTTGCCGAAGCGCAGGTACTTGCGCAGTCCGTACTTGCCGGCAACGTCGCGCAAGTAGTCGAAGATCTCGGGCTGCATCGACCAGAGTTGCTTCCAGTCGGACCGCGGCTCGAACGAGTACGAGTACAGGTGGGTCGGGACGTCGCAGGCCGCACCCGGGTAGGTGTTGTCCCGCCACGTTCCGCCGACCTCGTCGGCCTTCTCCAGGATCAGGAAGTCGTCGCTCCCGTCCTTCAGCAGGGCGATGCCCATTCCGAGACCCGAGAACCCCGATCCGATGATGATCGTCCCTGTACGGATCGGCGCTTCCGACACGAGGGTGTCGGACGGACCGGCTGATTCGTTGACGTCGATGGTCATGTAGCTAGTGCTCCTAGTGGTGTAGGTATTGCCTGTCGGCGCGGATCTCGATCGCGGTCAGGCCGTCTGCTCGACGATCACGTCGACGGAAGTGCTCAGAACCGCGCGGGTGAGAGCATCCAGTTCGCGAGCGACCGACACCGATCGCTCACAGGGCACCATGTGGCCGGCACCCGGTTCGATCAGCAGCAATGCTCCGTCGACCCCCGCGGCGAGTCGTCTGCCGTGCCGCGCGGGCGTCAGTCGATCCCGAGTGCCCACGAAGACCACCGTCGGGATGGCGGCAAAGTGACCGAGAATGCCGTCGCGCTCGTGCCGCATCATCGAGATGCCGAGCTCGGCGTAGATCTTGGGGTCCACAGCACGCATCTGCCGGATCGACTCGTTCAGATGACGGGTCTGCGCGGTTCCACCGTAGAGACCGTGCTTCAGTCCCAGCCGGGTGATCCACGAGTTGCGGAGCAGTCGTGGATTGTTGACGCCCAGGACCGTCGGGGCCGTCAGATAGAAGCCGGGAAGCCGCTTCAGTGGGTTCCACATCCGGCCGGGACTGGTACAGACGAAGACGGCACCGGCGACGCGGTCATCGAGCAGATCGCGGTGCCGCTCGGCGAATGCCAACAGAGCCATGCCGCCCATGGAGTGGCCGGCCAGGATCACCTTCCCTCCGGGCGCACAGACGTCGATCACGGTACGGAGGTCGTCGGCGAGTTGCTCGAGGGTGCCGCTGCCACGCGGTCCGGCATCCGATCTGCCGTGGCCCCGATGGTCGTACGAGACGATGTTCACGTCCTCACCGAACCGGTCGACGAGCCGGGCGATCACGTCGTCCCACAGCTCACTGCCGAGCGTCCAGCCGTGCGCGAACACGATGCTCACCGAAGCGGACTCGTTCCCATGCTGCCGGACGGCGAGATTTGCACCGTCGCCTGCACGGACGCCCCGGCGCTTCACGCTACGGCCTTCGGTGAGCGGCCGTCGAGTTCATCGAGGATGTCCTGCGGCAAGGCACGGGCAAGCCGAAGGATCCTGGTCGTGATCGCACCCTTCACGAAACCCGCTTCGTAGCTGAACCTCAGCAGCGGCTCACTGGAGAACTCCGCGCGTTGCCGGTACAGCGGGCTGCGCTGAGCGATGATCGCACCGCGCAGTGGGCTCAGCCCCACCGACCGGTACACCTTGGGGTTCACCAGCACCGGAAGAACACCGAGTACGGCAAGACTGAACAGACCGCGATGCAGTGCCACGCGCGCCTTGCTGGTGGCGTTCATGCTGCGGACGAGTTCCTCACGGGCATAGGTGATATGCCGGGCTTCCTCCAGCACGTGGATCTTCATCAACTGACGGAAATGCGGCTGAATCCGCTCGTCCGCCATCCCTTCCCGCTGGAGCCGGTCGAGGACCTCCTCGATGAGGAGGGTGCCGGCGTAACCGACAGGCCCCGACGGCACGAGGCCGACCAGCCGGATGAGCTTCCGCAGTCCACGCGGAATGGTGTACGGTTCGACACCCGACTTGTTCACCAGCCGGCTGAACATCGTGGAATGCCGGGATTCCTCACCGATCTCGGCCAGTGCGTACCGGCAATGGTCATCGGCGACCACCGGATTCTCGATGACCGAGCGCATCAGCATCATCGACAACCCGACTTCGGCGTAGAGGCCAAACGACAGCACCGCGACGGCTTCGTGCTTGCCCAGCTCGCGCCGCTGTTCCTGCGTCAGCTTGTCCCACACCTTGGTCCCGTACAGCGTCTGCCGATGCTCGGGCACCCAATCCATATCAGGTTCGAGCGGGGCGTCCCAATCGATGTCCAGCTCCCCGTTGTACGCGCGATCAGCGGTCGATCGGAGCAACCGCTGCGCCGTCTTCTGCCGATCGCCGACGAGGCGTCCGCGCGTATTCGACGAGCCGGCCGCGCTGACCGCGACGGGCTTCGGATCTTCTCTAGTGGCTTCGAGCGTCATGACTTCCTACTTTCAGTACCTGGTACTCTAAGTACATTGTGGCTGCGATCACTGACTGAGTCAATAGATCGGGCGGATTACGTCAGAGTTGATTCGGATGATCCGGAACCGGGCGCGCGTAGACACCGGCACGACGGAGAATCAGCTTCTCCGTCGGCGTCCGGAACAGACCTCGCGAGCCGGCGAACCTGACGAACGCGTGCGTCATCGCCCGCGCCGTCCGCACTCCCGCGTCGCCACTCTTCGCGGCGCGCATCGCCGCTTCTTCTGGCAACCCGACCTCGGTGTACACCCGAGAGTCGAGCAGCATCGGATACATCCGCGCGGCCGCGAACGCGAGGAAGTGGCCGATGAGCACCCGCCGGATCGGACCCACTCGCTTGAGCGCCTCGGCAAGCTCCAGCCGAGCGAATTCGAGGTGCCTCGCATCGGCGATCTCGTGAATCCGCATCACCTGGCGTACATGAGTCTGAACGGTCGGGTCAGCCGCGATCGCACGCGCGAAACTGTGCACCGCCTCCTGCGCCAGCAGTACCACTCCGGCGGTAGTGGCTCCCGCGGGAATCAACGGCGTCAGCGACGACAAAGCACGCGCCCGTAATGGGCTCAGGGTGTACACATCCAACTCGGCCTTGTTGATGAGCCTGGTGAACATGAAGCTGTTGCGACTCTCTTCGTGAATCGCCTTCAAGGTGTAGCGGGTGAAGTCGTCCATCAGGTCGGTGTTCTCGGCGACGTCACGGAACATCAGCATCGTCAACGCCGACTCCGCGTAAATGCTGAAGCTCAGTACGTTCACCAGTTCGCGACGCCCCAGATCGCTACGCTGCTCGTCCGAGAGCGATTCCCAGACGTCGGTGCCGTACACGGTCGACAGCCGCTCTGGGAGCCACGGCCGGCCCTCCTCGAGCGGCGCATCCCAGTTCACGTCGAGATCACCGTCGTACGTCTCTTCGGCGGCGGCCAGCAGTAGTCGCTGGGCGGTCTTCTGCCGCTCGGTGATGCGCCGGCGAAAGCGGACCCGGCTCCCCTCGGCACTGAGCGGCCGCTGAGTCTCGGGCGGGCGGTTGGCTTCCATTCTGTCTCCTTCGGATCTGACGAGGTTCGGGGTCATCGGAGTCGATCGACATCGATACGGGCGTTTGCGCGGCGCAGGCGCTCGGAGAGGACGTCACCCATCGCCACCGCGGGGGTGATCACGCCGGCCTGGCCGAGTTGCTCTCGATCGACGGCCAGCGCAAGAGCCGATTCACCGAGGATGACGGCGGTGGCGGCATAGCCCGGATCACCGTCCATCGCGAAGGTGGCGCGATACTCGGCCCCGGAGGCCGTGGTCGTGTACGTGGCGAAGCTGAAGTACCCCTTGGCGCGTGACCGCGCACTCGGGCCTGTCCCCCGGCCCGGCAGCACCGCCCCGCTGACCGACTCGGGAACGAATGCCAGGAGCCGCGAGGCTCCGTAGACGCCGGACATTCCGATCGCCGCCGCACCCGCCGGCAGCAAAGACAACGGACCGCCGGGGAAGGCCATCACCTCGGAGTACTTGAAGCGGCGCCCGTACGACCAGTCGGTGAGCGTGTTGCTCCGCCGGACCACGCGCGTGTTGTGGAACGCCATGAAGAAGCCGCCGGCCCAGCCAGACAACTCCGGCGAGACCGCGGCGAGCGAGACGAAACGCCCGTCGGACTGCGGGCCGAGCTCCGGTTCGTCCCACCGGCGATGGCTGTGCGAGTACGGATCGCGGGCCACGCTTCGCGCTGCCGCCGACACCGACATCGTGCGACCGTGCGCCAGTCCGGACGCGGCCGTTCCGCCGCTCAGCCCGCCCCGGATCGCGCGCACCACCATGGTCGTCTCGCACAGGTCGCCCTCACCGTCGGCATGGGCGCGGTCGGCGAGCAGCTTCACCGCGAGGTCCGACGGAACCGAGTCGAACCCGCTGCTGTGCACGATGCGCGCACCAGTCGCCCGGGCCGTCTCGTGGTGCGCCAGGATCGATGCGCGCACGAACAGCGGCTCACCGGCGAGATCGGCATAGTCGGTCCCGTTCTCAGCGCACGCCCGGACGAGGTCCGCCCCCAGTTCGGTGTACGGCCCGACCGTGCTCACCAGGACTGCGGTTCGCTTGGCCATCGCATCGAGCGCCGCGGGGTCGCGGACGTCCGCGACGAGCACGTCGACGTCGCGGCCGGCGGAGCGGGCGACAGATTCGAGCGCGTCCCGGCGCCGGCCCGCGATCGCGAGCCGCAGGCCCGTGGGCAGTTGTCGCACGAGGTACTCGACTGTGAGGCCCCCGACGAAACCGGTAGCCCCGAAGAAGACCAGGTCGTACTCCCGGCTGGTCGGCATCACACTCTCCTCGCACGAAATCTCGCCCACTCGATTACATGTACTCTCAGTAGTATATACTGTGAGTCACATATATGACAGGTTGTTTCCAGACTCAATCCACGCCGAACGGAGCACGGCCATGACCACGCGATTCAACGACGATCCTCATGAGGAGTCCGACTACATCGGACCGGCGACGATCATCATCAGAGGCACGGAGATCGAGACCGACGTCGAGCTCCGCGGCTACCGGGAGCCGATCGACGGCATATTCCGCTGGATCGGGCGCACCAGCAAGAACAAGAAGCTCGCCGAACTCGTCGGCGACTTGCAGCGCCAGAAAGCTGTCATTCGTACTTCGCACAGCGCTCGGGAGGCGTACGTCGGCGATCCGGACTTCTGGGGCCGATACCGGATCGTCGGCAAGTCGACACCCCCGTACCACGTCGAAACCGACCTGGCGAAGGTGGAGGCCGAGGCCGAAGCGCATGCGCAAGAGCGGACCCCGCCCGCCTGACACCGTCCACCCGCCCCGGCGATCTGGACCTCGGAAAGCAGACGGCCCGCAGACCTTCGGGTCTGCGGGCCGCGCTGGACCGGAACCGTTTCCGCCCGTCCCGTTCAGGCTCCTTCCGCGGCGGAACCAGCCGCAGATGCGTCTGGGATGACGAACCGGACGCCTGTCATGATCTCGGATTCGTCCCACAGACGACTGGCGAGCGTCCGATTGCGCGAGAGCCTGGTCGACCGCGAAGGCCGCACCGGTCCGCGCGAGGAGATAAGCATGCCCGTCGGCCCCCAATACACCGACGGATCTGCCGATTCGGTCGCAGCGAACAGCGTCGACTCGGCGGCCCGTTCCGGGGCGTGCCCGACGACACTGGCGCCCACTTTGCCGATCCGGTCGAAGATCGTCTCGGTGCGGGAGAACAGATCGGTGCCCGACACCCCCGGATGGACGCCGTACGAGCGAACCTGACTGCCCGCCGCCGTGAGTCGGCGTTCCAGCTCGCGCGCGAACATCAGATTGGCCAACTTCGACTGCGCGTAGCCGAGGTTCCGCTGGTACCTGCGCCGCTCGTAGTTGAGGTCGTCGATCCAGAGCTTCGGTGTGTGCGCGTGTGCGATGCTCGACAATGTGACCACCCGGTCGGTGATGCGATCGATGAGGTGCGCGGTGAGTGCGAAATGCCCGAGGTGATTCACGCCGAACTGCGTCTCGAAGCCGTCGACGGTCCGCCGAAAGGGGACGTTCATGAGGCCGGCGTTATTGATCAGCACGTCGAACTCGCCCTGCTGATCGGCGAACTCACGCACCGACGCGAGATCAGCTAGATCGAGCCGCCCGACGGAGACGTCCCCGCCGATCCGCTCGGCGACCGCATTCGCCTTGCCTGTGTCACGGCAGGCCAGCACCACCGTGCCGCCCTTGTCGGCGAGGACTTTCGCCGTTATCGAGCCGAGCCCGCCGTTGCCGCCCGTGATGATGAACCGCCGCCCCGACTGGTCGCCGATGCGTTCTGGTGACCATGCCATGGTCGCCTCCTTCGTTCGTAGGTAACCGGATCCCGCCTCAGCGCATGAATCGCGCGGGCAGCTTGTCCATCAGGTCGGTCATCCCGCCGGATCGGGCGGCCCGTCGGACCACCCAGGGCGCGGCGCGGTTGAACAGGTACTGCGCCTTCGACTCCGGTGTCACAGGCACCACTTCCCGACGACGACGGACCGCGGTGACGATCTGCTTGGCGACCTTCTCGGGTCCGTAGCGGCGCATCGCGTACGCGCGATCGCCGACCTCCTGCATTCGCGCCTCCTCGTCGGCGCTGACTCCGGAGATCTTGGTGTTGGTGATGATGTTGGTGTGGACGATGCCCGGACAGATCGTCGTGACACCGATGTCGTGCTTGGCCAGTTCGGCACGCAGGCAGTCGGAGAACATGAAGACGGCCGCCTTACTGGTCGCATACGCGCCCATGTCGGGCTGTGGCGAGTAGGCGGCCATACTCGACAGGTTCACGATGTGCCCACCGAGCTTGCGATCGGCCATCGCCGCCGCAAAGACTCGCGCCACATTCACGACACCGAACAGATTGATCCCGAGAACACGGTCGAACTCCTCGCGGGGCGTCGCCAGGAAGTCTCCCGCCGCGCCGACACCCGCGTTGTTCACCAGTACGTCTGGGACGCCGTGCTCGGCGAGGACCACCGAGGCGTGCCTCTCGACATCGGAGGGGTCCGAGACGTCGAGGCGGTATCCGTGCGCGATCCCTCCGGCCCGCTCGACGAGCGCCACGGTCTCCTTCGCGGTGTCCAGATTGATGTCGGAGACGACGATCTCGGCGCCCTGCCGGGCGAACTCGAGGGCGGTCTCGCGACCGATGCCGCTACCGCCGCCGGTGACAACGACGAGCTGGTGTTCGAAAGGTCTCATGTCTTGTCCCATCTCGGCGCGCCGCAGAGTACGCGACGCCGGCTTTCCTTCGACGTGGTCCGCCAGTTCGATCGTCGCTCCGGCAAGCAGCTGCGGGTGTGAGAACGGCAGCCAGTGGCCGCCGTCGACCACGCGCCGCCAGGTCCGCTTGTTCCAGCGGGGCTCGTCGTCGTAACTCGACTGGCGCACCGCAGGGTCGCGCGTCCCGACGATCACCTGGACCGGCACGTCGGTGTACCGTTCCTTCGGCGAGACGACGGCTTGCAGCGCGTTCGCGCGGTAGATGCGCAGAGTGCGCGTGAGATCGTTCCTGAACGTCGGCCCGAGATGAATCTGGCGGGCTGGCGCACCCTCGGCGAGCGACAATCCCATCCGCCACCGCTGTTCGGTCATCGTCAGCTTCAGCAGGATGTTCGGAAGACCCGGAGTCATCGAGCCCAGCATGTAGAACAGCGAACCGATCTGCGCCGCGGCCAGACCGAGATTGCGTGGACTCGGACGCGCCAGACGCGAGCGCACCGCATACGTCATGTGACTGGCGCACGGCCCGGACACCGAGGTGAACGAGGCGAACCGTCCGGACGTCCCCGGGTCGCAGACAGCCTCCCACGCAGCGACGCTGCCCCAGTCATGACCGAGGAGATGCACGGGGGCGTCCGGGCTCACCCTATCGGCGACCGCGACGAGATCCCTGGCAAGCTCGGCGAGGGCAAAGTCCTTGTACGACTTCGGATTGGTGGTCCCGCCCGCGCCCCGGCTGTCGATCGCGACACAGCGGAACCGGTCACGCAGGTGAGGGATCACGCCGTCCCACAAGTGATGCGAATCGGGCCATCCGTGCACCAGCAGCAAGACGGGCGCATTCGGGTCGCCCTGCACGAAGTACGCGATGTCGATTCCGTCGTTGTGGACGGTGTGCTGCTCGACCTCGTCGAACCTGCCGCCGACCGGTGCCGTCCGGGCGTCGTCGAGTCTGGATACTGTCATGTGCTCCCCACGAGGTCGTTCCAGGCGTGGCGAACACTCGCCACCGGAACTAACAGTAAGGGGTACTAGCAGTAGGTGCAATCATCTTCCGCGACGGGAGTCCGCCCACTCTTTCTCCCCGTGGCCCAGCTCCGTCGCAGGATCGGCGTCCGCCATCCATTCGGCACTGATCGCATACCAGTTCGCCGACGCATCCAGCCCGCGGAGCATCGTGGTCGTGAACAGGTCGACCCGGCGAGACGCCAGATGCGCGGGCGGGAACAGGTAGCGCCGGAAATCCCCGAACTCCTCAGCGCGCGGATCGAACATCTGAAAGATCGCCTCTTCGACCCCCCGCACGTTCGTGACCTCGTCCCGCGTCTGCCACCCGTAGGCGTGCGCGGCGTACTCGACGAGCAGGGCCGGGTCGGGCGACCAGTCCGGAGTGATGAGACCGTGTTCGCTGAGGCTGTTCGACAGTCGCTGCGCGTCGTTGTCGACAGCAGCGCGCCAGACGTCCTTCTCGACCGCGATCTCGGCCGGACTCATGAACTTGTAGGCCCCGAAGTCGATGAAGCCGACCGTGCCGTCGCCGCGGAGCAGCACGTTCCCCAGATGCGGGTCGGCGCAGAACTCCCGGTTTCGGTAGATTCCGCCGACGTAGAACCGGAACAGGATCTCGCCCAGGCGATCACGTTCGGCCTGATCCCGCTCCCCCGCGGGGTCGAACCGCACCCCGTCGCACCACTCGGTCACGAGAACGTTCGACGAACTGTATTCGGCGAGGCTGTCCGGGACGTAGGCGAACGGGTGATCGCGGTACATTCGCGCAACCCGGTGCTGATTGACCGCCTCGGTCTCGTACGCCAGCTCGTTCTCCAGGGCATCCCGTACCTCGCGGATGAACGCCTTCGTCGACACCGTCGGCAGCACGCGACGCCAGAACCAGAGAAACGCGGTGAGATTCTTGATGTCGGCCCGCACCGCCTGGTCGATGCCCGGATACTTGACCTTCACCGCGACGTCCCGTCCATCACGCAACGTCGCTCGATACACCTGGCCGATCGAGGCGGACCCGACCGGATCGGGGTCGAAATCGGAGAACACCACGGAAAGCCGGGCCCCGAGGCTGGTCTCCATCTCACGACGCATCTGCCGGAACTCCACCTCGGGAACCGCGTCGCACAGCGAGCTCAACCGCTCCTGAAACGGTTCTCGGTAAGCCCTCGGCAGCGACGACATGTCGACCATCGACAGCATCTGCCCGATCTTGGCGGCACCGCCCTTCATCGACCCGAGCACGTTGACAAGCTGTTCGGCCGCGGCGATGGCGCTCTGCTCGCTGCGCGAGCGCCGAACGTCCCGAGGTTGCCCGAGACTCGACACCTGCGTGCCGACACTCCGTGAGATCTGCCCTACCGCGACACGCGCGACCGCGCCACCACGCGACACCCGTGACGTGGAGAGCTTTCCCGACTCCCTGCCCACCGGAATCACCTCCACCTTCGTCTACCACTCGAGCCTGTTCGGCACATCCTTCTGTGACCAGCGACACTATCACCAGCGTCGCCTCACCCGGCGACGGCGAACCCGACCACCCCCGACCCCTTGGCACACGCCACTCTCGCCGGTACCTTAAGTACCAGTTACTAGAGATTAGAGGCGTATGCTCACCCCCCAGGAGACAGTCCGGAACGACCTGGACTCGGGCCCAGTCGTGCTTCAGGCGCGAAACGTCAGTTTCGACTTCTCTTCGTCCCCTTTCACTACTTGGTAGGGACCGGAGCCATCATCGCCGGCCTGCTGCTCGGCGGTGTGCTGATGACCCGCGCCGACCCGAGCGTTCCCAACGTCCGCGTGTTCCGGTCGGTCCGGATGGCCAACAGCGCCATGCGCAGCGGTTCCCTATTCAGCTGGAGCCTGATCGGGAAGGCGTTCCGCGCGTACCTACGTCACGGTTTCACCCCGGAGTCCATTGGCAGCACCGCGCAAGCGGTGGCCTATCTCGCCAAGTCGCCTGCTGCGAAGGCCGCGGCGCATGGCTGACGAAGCAACGACCACTCGCACTCTCCGGCCGCCTGTCGAGAACGAGGTCTTCACCGAGCGGCTGAACCGCGCCGACCTCATCATTGCACCGCTGATGCGCCGCATGGTCGGCCGCGGGATTCGCGCCGCGGCCAAGCACAGCCCGCGATTCGGGGTCGGCAGCCACACCCCGCGAGCACTGCAGGCGACGACGGCCGTCCGGGTGGCTTCGCGCGAAGCGGCATCGCCGGACGGCAGCGTCGTCACGCTCACCTTCGAGCGCTTCGATCGCGGCAAACTACCCGAGTGGTTCCCTGGCGCCCACCTCGACGTCATGCTTCCGTCCGGGCGCCGGCGGCAGTACTCGCTCTGCGGCGAGCCGGCCGACCGGAGCCGGTACCGGATAGCGGTGCGCCGGATCGACGACGGCGCAGGCGGATCCCCCGAGGTGCACGCGCTGAACATCGGCGACACCGTCACCGTGTCCCACCCGAGGAACGCCTTCCCGTTCGCACCGATCGGGCACCTCGACTCCGGCGACCGCCGGATCCGTCTGGTCGCGGCCGGTATCGGCATCACGCCGATCATCACCATGGCCGAGGCCGCGCACCGCCTCGGCCTGGACTGGTCGCTGGCGTACCTCGGCCGTTCCCTCGAATCGCTGGCCTTCGTCGAGCGCGTGCACCGTCTCGGTGCCCGCGCCGTCGTTCACACCGACGGCCCCCTCGCGGTTGCCGACATCGTCGGCGACACCCGACCGGGGACAGCACTGTACATCTGCGGCCCGGGACCTCTGATCGAGGAGGCGGCGGATCTGACGCTCGACGCAGACGGTGTCGAGATGCATTTCGAACGGTTCACCCTGCCGCCGATCAGGGATGGCAGGCCGTTCCGGGTGATCCTGGCCCGATCCGGCGAGACGATCGACGTCCCCGCCGACCGAACGATGCTCGACGCGATTCTCGACTCCCATCCCGGCACTGTGCACTCATGCCGGCAGGGCTTCTGCGGGACCTGCCGACTGCGGGTACTCAGTGGTCGACCCGAGCACCGCGACAGCATGCTGGCCCCGAATGATCGAGCAGACGGGGCCATCCTTCCCTGTATCTCCCGAGCAGCCGACGACCTCGTCATCGACCTGTAGCCCGCCGCACACCAACGAATCACCCAGTAGGACGACGATGACCCACTTACCAGAACTCTCGCCACGCGCCGCCCGATACGCCTACCGCGATCTGCCGCAGCCCGACGTGACCGCTGTGATCATCGGCGCCGGATTCGCCGGAATGGGCGCGGGCCATCGCCTGCTCAAGCGCGGGGTCGGCGATTTCCTCATCTTCGAGAAGGCCTCCGGTGTCGGCGGCACCTGGCGACACAACACGTATCCGGGGATCGAGGTCGACATCCCTTCGGTCGCCTACTCGTACGCGGAGGCACCGAACCCGGACTGGTCGCACAGCTTCGCTTCCGGCGCCGAACTCCTCCAGTATGCCGAGGACTGTGCCGACAGGTTCAAGCTCGGCAGCAAGTTCCGTTTCGACACCGAAGTACTCTCCCTGGCGTTCGACGACGAGACCGACCTCTGGCATGTCCAGGCACGAGACACCGTCGGGGAGTTCACCCTCACCACGCGGTTCGTCATCTCCTGTCATGGGGCACTCAGCACCCCCGCCGAGCCGGTCATCCCAGGGATCGGTCGATTCAGCGGCAAGGTGATCCTCTCCCAGCGATGGGACCACGGCTATTCGTTGGCGGGCAAGCGTGTCGCGGTGATAGGTACCGGAGCGACCGGAATCCAGGTGATTCCGGCGATCGCCGACGAGGTCGCACACCTCACGGTCTTCCAGCGGACCCCGTCCTACGTAGGACCGAAGTTCAATCCGAAGATCCCGAGTCTGCTCAAGTTCATGCTTCGTTACGTACCCTTCCTGCACCGTATCGTGCGCGCGGCGGGCGTCGCCGGAATCGATGCCGCGCAGACTTACGGCGTGATCCGTCACCGCCAGTTCCCGTTTCTCACCAAGGCGGCTGGAGCGTTGATACGCGCCTCGATGAAAGCGCGGATCCGCGACAGAGAACTGCAAGACAAGCTGATTCCCGACTACGGATTCGCCTGTAAACGTCCGCTGTCGTCACCCGACTACCTCGAGACCTTCAAGCGGAGCGACGTCACCCTGATCACCGAACCCATCGACGAAGTCGTCGCCGAGGGAATCCGGACAGTCGACGGCACCCTTCATTCCGTCGATGTGATCGTTCTTGCGACCGGCTTCAAGGTGTTCGACATACCGCACGAGATCATCGGCACCGAGGGTATCGAGTTGGGTGAGCGGTGGAGGACCGAGCGGATGCAGGCCTACCAGGGCGCGTCGGTACCCGGATACCCGAATCTGTTCTTGGCGCCGGGTCCGTACGGGGTGATCGGATTCAACTGGTTCGACACGATCCGGCTCACCACCGGCCTCGCGGTCGACGTGGTGTGCGAGACGATCCTGCGGACGGCCACCCGGGTCGAAGTGCGTCGCGACGAGTTCGCCTCGTTCACCGATCGCGCGACCCGCGCGACCGAGTCGACGGTTTTCAAGAGCCCGAGCTGTGCCGGGTCGAACACCTACTACCTCGACGCTCACGGCGATACGCCGTTCCTGAGGCCGTTCTCGATCGCCTCATCGACCCGGATGGTCCGCTCGGCTCACTCGGCGTACGAGTACACCCGCCGCCACCCCGACCACGCGGACCGCATCACGGTCTGACCGCTACCGATTGAGGCAACGGCCTACTGCGGGCTCGGAATACGAAACTCACTCACCTTGTCGCCGGCGACCGTCAGGAAAGCGTGGCTCTGACCGTTGAACCGATTGCTGCGCCAGTCGAATTGAATCTCGGTGACGTGGCCGCTGGTGACCGCCGACGTCACTGTGATCGTGGCATCCTGCCCAATTGCATCGGTCGCCGCCCAACTCGCTATTCCCTCCGCGCCGCGCAGCACGCGACCCCAGTCGTCGATGACACCATCCGGCGTGAACGCCGCGACAAACGCCTCAGTATCCCCGTTGTTGATGGCATCGACGACCGCCCGGACAGGCGCTGGAAGAACGCTCACAGATTCACCCGCTGACGTCGCCTGAGTGGCCTCGGAGGGCCGGTCTTTGCTCCCGACGCCGCTATCGACGCTCGCGCAGCCGGTTGCTATGACAACGACCGAGTCCAAGGCACCGATGCGCAACCGGATGGCAGAAAAGTCTCCCAAGCTCCGCGGACGATCACTCATCTCGTGCCCCCGGCGCGCGGCGCCCGATCAGGTGGACGCCGACTGAGGCAACCACGACGGCTGGCAAGACGTTGATCAGCAGAATGGGCAGTTCCTCCGCCAGGCTGTAGCCATGACTGACTCCCAGACCCAGGTTGGCGATCATCGCGATCGTCCAGAGGAGACTGAACCACACCGCGGCGCGGCGCGTGCCGAGCCGACTCCGATGCCCCACCACCAGTGAAACCAGCGCCAGCACGAGCCCAATGGAGACGATGATTATTGTCCGCACGACGTCATCCCTTTTCTGTCGCTTCGGTCAGGCTCGCCGGAGCTTCCGGTTGGCGAACCACAGCATGGCGAAGGTGAAGACTCTCAGCGCGCCGTCGACCAACAGCCCGGGAACAGGGAGCTTCAGGTCCGTTGCCATCGAATAGTCGACCTGCGTGCTCGCGCCATGTGGCACGAAGGAGATCTCACCGGAATGCTCGCGCACGGGCAATCGGCCGGTGACGAGTTCGTAGCGAATCGACTGCTCCGGACGCACCTCGACGATCTTCTCTCTGACGCCCACCGGTCCCAGGCCGAGCCGGTGGATCGCCCCCACGCCCTGACGGCTGTCCACACCGGGCCGCACGAGCCGCGCGGTCAGCGGCAGATACGTCGAGTAGTTCTCACGATCAGCAAGTAGATCGAAAACCGTCTCCACTGGTGCGTCGATCAATCTCCTCGTCGTGACCTTTCGCATCGTCTGCCCTTCTCGTGCGCCAGGACGCCGATCGCCCCGGACCTTGATCGATTCTCACTCAACAATAGTCGTACTGATGTATCAGTCTATAATTGGCTGTCGTCCCGGCGTCAGCTCGCCGAAGGCCACCAGCTTCGCCGGCCGACCAGAGCGGCGATCGCCGGCACGGTGATCGTACGCACGATGAAGGTATCGATGAGGATTCCGGCGCCGATGATGAAGCCCATCTGCACCACCGTCGCGATGGACGCCCCCATCATGCCGAACATGGCCGCCGAGAAGATCAGGCCCGCCGAGGTGATCACCGACCCGGTCGCGGCGACGGTCGGCTCGATCGCATCACGCGGACTTCCGGTACCTGACTCCTCCCGGAGTCGGGACACGAAGAACATGTTGTAATCGGCGCCCACGGCGATCACCATTGTGAACGCCATCGCCGGAACCGCCCAGTAGATCTCCTGCCCGAAAATCCCCTGGAAGACGAGAACTCCGAGCCCGATCGCCGAACCGTACGTGAGGATGACCGTTCCCAGCAGGTAGATCGATGCGACCACGGCGCGAAGCAACAGGCACATCACCACCAGAATCACCAGGAGCGTCACGATCACGATCTCGGCGAAGTCCCGAAGGAACATCTCCTGCAGGTCGCTATTCACCGAGGGAAAGCCCCCGACCGATACCGTCGAGGCAGCGAGACTCGTATTCGGCAGAGCGTCCCGACCGACCTCCCCGATCGACGACGACAGCGCCATCGCCTCGGAACTGTACGGATTCACCGACGACTGAACCAGGAACCGGACGGCTTTTCCATCCGGAGAGATGAACGCCGATGTCAGCCGTCCGAAGTCCGAACTGTCGAGCAGGGCCGTGGGCAGATAGAAGCCGGAAGCCGACTCAGACGAGGACTCGGTACCGACCGTCTGCAGGTAGGCCGCCAGAGCGGTCATCGCCGACATCGCCTCACGCGCCTGATCGGCCATAGTCCGCGCACGCCCAGCCATCGTCTTCGGATCGGACAGATCGATACCTGCCGCGCGCATCTGGTCCATGGCGTTCTGCAACTGCCCGAGCCGGGCCTCCCATTCGGGCACCTGGGCGAGCGCCCCACGAATCTGCTCGTACTGTTCACCGATCGAACCGATCGACTCCTTGGTCGCCGACCTCCCCTGCGCGGTCGACAGCGACCGTGCCAGGTCGGCGAGTTGATCGAGCTGTCCGCCACGAGCGAGGTTGAGCACCGGTGCCAGTTCCGTCCGGACCCTCCGGCACTCTCGATTCCCCTTGCACGCCGGCGAGTCGAGCGCCGGTACCAGGGTGCTGCTCGCGCCACCGAGAGCATCGGACGCCGCGACGAGCACCGGCGAGACCGCCGCCAGCTCATCGATGACCCCGGTCGACTTGCTGATCTCGGTGATCAGTCCGGCGTACTGCTCCATCTGCGCGGCCGCGCCTTTGGCCATCTGCAACATTTCGGCCGCGTCGTTCCCGATGGTCGCCAGGTCGAGACCGCCTCCGTCGGAAGTCAGATCCCGGAGGGTGTCGGCAAGCGCCTGAATCTGATCGAGACGCTCGCGCACCTGTGGTGACTTCTCGTCCGCTTTCGCCAGTTGCTTGCCCATCATGGCGATCTGCCAGGACAACGTCGCCTGGGTCAGCTTCTTCCCATCGGGCCGGGTGATACCGACGACCCGATCGACTCCGGGCAGCTGCGATATACGCTGAGCCATCTGCTCGAGATCGGCGAGCGCCTGCGGATGCCGCAGCCCTTCCTCGGACTCGACCAGCACATACTGCGGGATCATGGCGTCCCGAGGGAAGTGAGCGTTCATCAGCGCATACCCCTCCGCGCTCTCGGTGTCCTGGGGCTGCACCTCACGATCGTCGTACCCGACTTGCAGGAACAGCGCAGCACCGGCGAGGAGCGACAGCACGGCGACGCTCGCCGCGAGTGCGATCGTCGGGCGGGCCGCCACCTGACGTCCGGTCCGCCGCCAGTACTCTCCGGTGCGATCCTTACGGGCCAGGCCGAGTCCCACCCGCGCGGCCAGCGACAGAACTGCGGGAAGAAGGGTCACCGAGGCGAGGAAACCGATGGTAATGGCCACGGCCACAGCGGGTCCCGCCGCGGACAGGAACTCCAGCTTTGCGGTGAGCTGCGCGAGATTGGCCACCGCGATCGTGGCGGCGGTCGCGACAATCACTCGCGACATGCTGCCGCTAGCCCGCGGCAGCGCTTCCTGTGGTTCAAGCCCCGACCTCAGGTTCTCGTGATATCTGCTGATCATGAACACCGTGTAGTTCACGGAAGCACCAGCCAGAATCGCCACCATGAGCGTCGAAGACATCGTCGAGATCGGCAATCCGATCTCGGAGAGTCCCGCAACGACACCGCGCGCCACTGCGATGCTCACTCCGAGCACGACCAGCGGCAGCACCGCGGTGAAGACCGACCGATAGACCGCGAGCAGGATCAAGGCGATCAGCCCCATGGTGATCGTACCTACGAGCCTGATGTCGGCCACGCTGGTGACCGCCAGGTCCCCGAGAGTCGCCGTCGGACCGGTCACCTTCGCCAGGGTGTCGGCGCCGGCGTAGGTCTGTTCAACCACGTCACGCACCACCGTCAGCGAGCCGAGGGTGTCCGGTGACCCGAGCTCGCCCACCAGTCCTACCAGCAGGATCCAGGCCTTTCCATCTTCACTCATGACCTGGCCGCGCACCATCGGGTTGCTGCTGGCCACCGGATCTCCGAGGACGTCGGAGACGAAGGTGACCGCGTCGCGACGCTCCCGAAGCCGCTCGACGGTGGCGTTGTACCGGGAGCGCGCGTCCGCCGTCATCCCGTCCGGATTCGACATCACGATGATCGCCGAGTTCAGATTGCCGTCTTCGTCGAACTTCTCGGCCATCGCGGTCATCGCGGAGATGGACGACGATTCTTTGGGCAGCGGGCTGCTCGCCTTGCGAGAGGCGACATCCTCCAGCGTCGGCCAAGCCGTGCTGACCACCACTGCGACGGCGATCCAGGTGAAGAGAACGGCGACCGCGTGACGGGTGATGAACCGGCCGACTCGCTCGAACCCTTTGCTGTATTGATGCCCCACGACTCAGCCTTGCCCGACGTCGCCGAAGAGGGAGTCCAGATCGATCTCCGGAATGGCCGGGAATCCGCTCAGGGCACTGGTCGGGGTGACCAGATACAACAACACCGGAGCGAACCCGTTGTCGCTCTCGGACACCGTGACCAGATGCCGCGGCCCGAAGAAGGTCTTCTGACCGAGGAAGTCCTGCTCCTCGTATCCTGCCGCGACGAGTCTGTGCACCGCTTCGGACAGCGGCGCCGATCCCAGCTCCGATACCTCGATCACCTGGGCCGGCGGCCGGACCGCGTCGGACTCGATCGTCCGGTATCGACCGTCGACCACCGGCACCTCGCGCGGGAACTCTGGCGGTAACTGGCGGGATCCCGCGTCCGGCGAGGTGGGAGCCGGCACCGGTGGATACGAACTGGTCGCCACTTCACCACCGGTCAGCGCACTCTGACAGCCACCAAGAACGACGACGCAGGTCAGGGCGAGGATCGCGCAGGTGCAGCAGCGACGCCCCAGCCTGACTGGTTCTTTAAGTATCACATACTAATGGTAGGCCAGATCAGATTGGGACGACAGCCCTTCGCGGAACCGACGCCCGTTCGGTCGAGATACTGACATATCAGTTCGATAAATGTAGGATAGCTGAGGAACCGCCTAGAAGGGACACTCAATGGCTGACGTCGATGTCGAGGTCGCGATCATCGGCGCAGGTGCCGGAGGCATCTGCGCCGGAATCAAGCTGCAGGAGATGGGAATCGACGATCTCGTCCTCCTGGAACGAAGCGAAGGCATGGGCGGCACCTGGCGCGCCAACACCTACCCCAACGTGGGAGCGGACATCCCATTCCTCGCCTACCAGTTCTCGTTCGCCCCGAAGACGGACTGGTCGCACTTCTTCGCGCGGGGGGCGGAGATTCAGGAGTATCACCTCGGCCTGGCCGTCGACGCCGGACTGCACCACAAGACCAGGTTCAACACCAACGTGGTCAAGGAGGAATGGGACGAGCAGCACCACCGCTGGATACTCCACCTCGAATCCGGGCCTCCGGTCATGGCACGCCACGTGATCAGCGCGGTCGGCGCCTACATCAACCCCAAGAAGAACCCCGACATCGCCGGCCTCGACGACTTCGGCGGCAAGGTGATGATCCCCGCCGACTGGGACCACGACTATCCGCTGGACGGCAAGCGGGCCGCCATCATCGGAGTCGGGTCGAGCGCCGTGCAGATCGCGCCGGAGCTGGCAGAGAAGGCCGTCCATCTCGACGTCTATCAGCGCACCCCGCAGTGGTACTTCCCCAAACCCGACTTCCGGACCCCCGCATGGATGCGGCGGCTGCTGCGGCTCCCAAAACTATCGGGGGCTTTGCACGAGGTGATCCTCGCCGTGATCGAGGCCGGACTGCGGGTGCTGATCTACACACCCCGGCAACTGTTCAATCCCGGGGCCAAGGCCTTCGACGTCGGCGGCCTCCGCCTGTACGACCTCTGGTTGCGCATCTGCGTGCGCGACAAGGAGACTCGCAATAAACTGCGACCCAAGTACGGCCCCGGATGCACCCGCGGAACCCTCGGTGGCGGCTACCTGTCGATCTTCAACCGCGACAACGTCGACCTGCACACCACGCCGATCGATCACATCGAATCCGACGCGATCGTGACCGCGGACGGTGTCCGGCACCCGATCGACGTACTCGTCCTCGCCACCGGCTACGAGATGTTCTCCGATCCCGAGTCCTACAAGGTCGACACCGTGATCGGGCACAACGGGTTCGACCTCGGCGAGTACTACAACACCGTCGGCCTGCGCGCCTACCACAGCACCTCCGTCCACGGACTACCGAACCGATGGACGCTCGTCGGGCCGTACTCGTGGACCGGAACGGGCTTCCACTACATCCTGGAGAACGCCACGCGGCACATCACCGCCGCACTGGCGGAGGCCCGCGGCCGGCGGGCGACTCGCGTCGAGGTCACCCGCGAGGCACAGGACGGCTTCCACCTGGACATGGTCGAGAAGGGCAGCAACCTCGCACACTACTTCGACGTGCACTGCCACGGCTCGAACACCTACTTCGTCAACTCCCACGGGGACGCGGTCTATGTCCGCCCGTGGACCATCTATCAGTCGCGCCGGCGCAGCGTCGGATTCGATCGCGCCGACTACTCGTATCAGACCGGGCATGACACACCGCTCCCCGCAGAGCCGGTGACCTCGGCCCCCGCCGAGGCAGGAGCCCTCTGATGCAACCGTTCGCCCGCCTGCGGTTCGCGGCGACACGTCCGGTCACTGAGGACCAGGCTCCCGCGTTTCTCGACCGCGCACCGTTCCGCACCCACGTCGACTACGACTACCCCGACATCGACGTGGACACCCTGTGGGAGGCCATCTCGTCCGACCGGATGTGGTCGTGGCTGCCCACCGTGTGGGGCTGCCGCTACCCCGCGGGCGACACCATCGGGCCCGGAACCGTGCGCGACTTCCAGATGTACCTCCATCACTGGATGATCTACGCCCAGCGCGAGGAGATCCTGATCTGGGAGCCGGGACGACGCCTGGTGTACACCGCCGTCGACGCCACACTGCCGTTCTTCGGAACGTGGTGCGAGCAATACGCCGTGCACCCCCGGCCCGGTGGCGGATCCCGGCTCAGCTGGACGATGGGTGTGCAGCCCCGCTTCATCGGCGCGCTGCCATTGCGATGGCTCAGTCCGATCATGCGCGCGGTCTTCCGCTTCGGCCTCCGGGGCGTTCGTCGAGAGATCGGCGAAGGACTGGGCGGCGCGCCGGAGACCCTCATCGGCCGCCCATACCAGACAGAACTCCACAAGTAGGGAAGATCCCATGTCCGAGAACACCATTCCCGAACCGATCGCCTCGTTCATCGCCGCCGTCAACCGTCACGACAACGAGGCATTCTTGAACTCGTTCATCACCGACGGCACCGTCGACGACTGGGGTCGCCTGTTCATCGGCCGCCGCCAGATCGAGGCCTGGAGCGACAAGGAATTCATCGGCGCCCGTGGCACCCTCGCCCCCGAGGAGGTCTTCTCCGACGGGAACGAGACCGTGGTGGTCGGCGACTGGCGCAGCAACCACGCGAACGGCCGCAGCCGCTTCGCTTTTCGCACCGGCGCCAGCTCGATCATCAGAATGACGATCCGCGAAGGCTGACCTGCGGCCTCAGATGAGTGATTCCCGGTGGTGTGACTGGTGTGTCGCGTGGGACTAAAGAACGAGGCCGACCAGGATCGATGTTGCTAACACCGACATCGACTCCGGAGCCGACATGGCCACCGACCTGGACGACCTCGCCACCGCACTCTACGTGACCTGTGACGACCTATTGAACGCACATCCTGAACGCCGCTCACCGCCCCCGCCCGGTGGATTCACCGCCCGCATCAGCGACGCCGAATTGCTGACGGTAGCGACGATGCAGGCGCTGCTGGGCTACACCAGTGAACGACGCTGGCTCCGCTTCGCCCACCGCAATCTGCGCCCACTGTTCCCGGCACTGCCCCAGCAACCGGGCTACAACAAACGGCTGCGGGCCCTGGCGCCGACCATGGCGTGGAAGACCCGGACACTGGCCACACTGACCAGCGTCGGTGACGACGATGTATGGGTCGCCGATTCCACTCCCGTCGAGTGGCCGGTCCCGCGAGACCGCACTGCGTTCGGAACTGGCCGGATGGGCCGAGTACGGCTACTGCGCCTCACACTCCCGCTTCTTCTGGGGCTTGCGTCTGCACCTGCTCACCACCGTCCACGGCGTCCCTGTGGGCTGGACCCTCACCGGAGCCAAAGCCGACGAACGTCACGCCCTACACGACATTCTCACCGCACAACAGGATTAGCTGATCTAGTCGAGGCCAATCGCCCGACGATCATCGCCGACAAGGGCTACTACGGCCACCAGTTCGAAACCGAGCTCGCCGACGCCGGGATCACCGTGCTGCGCCCGGCCCGCAAAGGTGAACCACCCCGCAGCGGAGAACAGTTCTTCAAGCCGCTGCGTCAGATCATCGAATCGGTCAACGAGACCCTCAAAGGTCAACTCGACCTCGAACGCCACGGCGGACGCACCACCGCCGGCGTTTTCGCCCGCATCGCTCAACGCATCCTGGCCATGGCAGCAGCCATCTGGCACAACGACACCCTCGGCAAACGAATCCGCCGATCACTCACCGCTTACGACCACTGACCCAGGAATCAATCATCTCAGTCGCGCAAGAGCTCGACTTGTTTCGGCGATCCGTGCAGCAGGAAGTCGACGATGATCTCCGCGGTCCGCGGAATATCGTCCACCTGCTGGTCGTCGACCAAGACCGGACCGGTGATCGACAACAGGTACGAGACCCAGGCCTGTCCGGCGAACTCCAGGTTCAGTTCCGGGTCCGCCAGGCCGTCGACGACGGCCTGGCGGAAGAACTCGCCCGCTCGCCGGCCGGCTTCCCGGAATATCTCGATCTGACCCTCGAGGCCTTCCTGGTCGACACCGGGGACATCGATGAGGATGAACGACAAGACTTCCGGCCGCTGCTGCACCAGTTCCAGCAACTCTCGCGTCGCGGTTTCCATCGACGTGCGGAGCCCCTCCTCGGTACACGGCTTATGGAGGTCGGCGAATGCGTCATCGAACACCGCCAGCAGATCAGCGAACTCGCGCTCCACCAGGACGGTCAGCAACTGCCGCCGGTTGTCGAAGTAGTTGTAGAAGGTCCCGTGGCTCACACCGGCACGGGCGGTGATCTCCTTGACGCCGACCGCGGCGTAACCGTTCTCCACGAACTCCGCCAGCGCCGCATCGAGCAGCTGGTCCTTGCGCCCCCTGTCCGTGTGTCCCCTGTCAGCGGTCACGATTGCCCCGCTCGACACTCGCCCCGCCGGTCGGCCGCCGGAGAATACCGTAGCGCTCGAGCTTCGACGCCGCGGAGACGAACGCCTCGCGGCGTTCCGGGGTGTCGTCATCACCGGTGAGCACCAATACGAGACCGGGAACGGCCAGCGCCGGGGCGACTCTGATCAGGACCTCCATCTGATCGGCGTCGAGTGCCAGCCAGCCGCGACCGTTGATCTCCCCCACCAGCTTGCCGACCATGGAATCGAGCGTGTTGTAGAGGCTGGTGATGCGGTAGCGCAGTTCGGGGTCCACGGCGGCGGCCTGGGCCGTCAGAATCCGCAGCAACCGCGGGTCCTCGTCCACCAGGCCGTACAGGCGGTCACCGACGTCGGTGAGCAACTGCTTCACCGCGTCGCTGTCCGGCGCCTTCGCCGCGTCCAGGAGATCGTCGAAGGCCACCGCTTCCATCAGCCGTTCGATGCACAGATCGACCACCAGATCGAGGAGCTCGCGTTTGCCGTCGACGTAGCGGTACAGCGTGCCCTGCCCGAGTCCGGCCCGTCGAGCGATCTCACTGACCGCGGCCTCGTCGTAGCCGACCTCGGCGAAGACATCGTAGGCGGCCAGTGTCAGCTCGGACCGACGACGCTCCTGTAAGCCCACCGACTTGGGACGGCCGCGGCGGGCCGGAGGCTTCTCCGCGGGCTCCACCGGCGGGTCTGATTCGAACATCAGACCAGATTCTATCTGGTGGTGGGCCCTGCTCAGCGTCTCGGCCCGATGGCGCGCCGCCGGGAGGCTCACTTCATCCCACCGTCTGTGCCTGCCGCACCCAGTCCGAGCCGGCTTCGCTGCCCTGCGCGTTCCGGAACTCGAAGTGCGAGATGTCCAGCCGCTTGCTGGCGCGCGTCGACTGATATGCCGTCGTCGGCCTCAAGAATCCGAAGTCACCGTGCTTGTCGATGTAGTACGAGTTGGCGCCGATGCACGCCTTGCCGTGCATCAGGGTGTCCTTGCCGCGCTCGGAGATGAACTCGAAGAACTCGTCGGTGGCTTCCGGGGTGACGGCCACCGACGCGGCCCCGCGCGCCATGCATTCCTTGATCAACCGCGTGGTGATACGCATGGAGTTCTCCACCATCACGTGCCAGCTGCTGCCGCTCCAGGCGAACGGGCCGAACACCATGAAGTGATTCGGCAGCCCGGGCATGCAGACGCCCTCGTACGACTTCGCACGGCTGTTCTCGTAGAACTCGGCGAGGTCGAAGCCATCCCTGCCCCGCACCGGCCGGCGCCGATAGGGATCCGGACTCTGGGACATCTCGAATCCGGTCGCCAGCACCAGGACGTCGATCTCGCGCTCCTGGCCGGACCGGGTGCGTATCCCGGTCGGCGTGATCCGCTCGATCGGGTCGGTCACCAGTTCCACGTCGTCGCGGGCGAAGGTCCGATAGTAGATGTTCGACACACTCGGCCGTTTGCAGCCGAATCCGTAGTCGGGGGTGAGCTTCTTGCGGAGCTTTCGGTCCCGAACCTGGGTGAACAAGAACGCGCGGCACGCCCAGTTCGGGATCAGGGTGAGCGGAGCGATCTGTTTGCCGTACACCGTGATCCCGACCAGACCGACTTCGACGGCCAGCGCCACCACGCCTCTGATGAGGCTCTGCAGCAGGGGCAGTCGGCGGAACGCGGCACGGACTGCGGCCGGTATCGGAAAGTCCGGTTTCGCGAAAACCCAGATCGCCCGCCGCTGGTAGACGTCGAGATGCGCGGCCCGGCGCGCCAGCTGCGGCACGAGTTGCACCGAGGTCGCTCCGGTGCCGATCACGGCGGCGCGTTTCCCGGCGAAGTCGTAGTCGTCGTCCCACTGTTGGGTCTGGATCACCGTGCCCTCGAAATCATCGAGTCCGGCGATGTCGGGCACGCGTGGCTCCACGAACGCGCCGATCGCACTGATCACGAAGCGCGCGGTCAGCACCCGGCCGTCCGCGAGGCCTACGCGCCACCATTGGTTCTCCTCGTCCCACTCGCGGAGCACCACATCGTGTCCCAGCCGCAGGTGGCCGTCGAGACCGTACCGGTCGACCAGCCCCTCGATGTAGGCGAGCACCTCGCGCCCCTTGGGAAAGGTCCGTGACCAGTCCGGGTTCTTCGCGAAGGAGAACTGGTACACGATTCCCGGAACATCGACCGCGACGTCCGGGTACCTGTTGGCGTACCAGGTGCCGCCCACGCCTTCGGCGCGCTCGAGGACGACGAAGTCGTCGATCCCGGCTTGTTTCAACGCAATCGCCTGCCCCAGGCCGCCGAAGCCGGCCCCCAGGATGACGACATCGTGGTCGGGTCGGGCCATGGTCTGCGCGCCGCGCGCGGCCTTGTTCTTCTTCGCCATCGAGGGCTCCTTTCGGTCAGAGGTGATCGGTACCGGCGCCGGCGGAGATCGCCTGGCGCTCGATCCGGCCGTCGTAGGCTGCCCGCGCCGTCCGGTCGATCGGCTCGAGTGTGCGGTCTGCGCCGGTCCAGCGGCGACCGAGAAGCCAGAGCGACTCGGGCACCACGTGGTAGACCCGGAGGCCCAGGACGGTGCCCCGGGGAGCCCCGACCACCGCCGGCCGGCGGCGCAGGGTCCCCACGGCACGACGGGCCACCAGCGCCGGGGAGACCAGGCCGATCCGTTCCCACCATTTGAAGGGGATGCCGTCGACCAACTGCGTCTTCACCGCCGAGGGCATCACCACGCTGAGGGTCACGCCGGTCCCGACCAGTTCTTCGCGGGCGCTGCGACCGAATCCGGTCGCGGCGTGCTTGCTGGCGACGTAGGTCGACAATCCGGGCGAATGGATGCCGCCGGCTGCCGAGGTGATGTTGATGAAGTGCCCCCGGCCCCGCCCGATCATGCGCGGTGCCAGAATCCGGTAGGCGTAGTAGTGCGCCCAGAAGTTCACCCGCATGGCCGCCTCGGCCACCGGGATGGTTTCCTCGGACAACGGCCCCACCGGCATGATTCCGGCGTTGTTCACGACGATGTCGACGGGTCCCACGGTGGCTTCGACGGTGTCGACGAGGTTCTCGTACGCGCGCAGGTCGCCCACGTCGAGACCGAATCCGGTCGCTCCCCCGCCGAGCTTTGCGGCGCTGGCCTCCGCGGCCGCGCCGTCGAGGTCGGCGATCACGACGCGAGCCCCGGCCGCCGACAGGCGCTTGGCGACGGCGAACCCGATTCCGCGCGCGCCGCCGGTCACCAGTGCAACGGCTCCCGTGACCGGGAAGGCGGTGAACTTCATGCCGACACCGCCTCGACGCTCGCGTTCACGGTCCGCAGCGAGTAGGCCGACATGTCGACGTCTCGGCTCTGCCTCTGCGCCTCGAACAGGCTGGTCGGCCGGATGTACGGCATGTCGCCGGCGGAGTTCACGTAGTACGTCCGCAGCCCGGCATTGAGGGTATTGAAGTAGTAGTCGATGTTCTGGTCGTTGCGCCGGATCATCTCGTGGTACTCGCGATGCGCCTCTTCGGTCACCTCGGCCACCTCAGCGCCGCCGGCGAGCGCCGCCGCGATGACGTTCACCGCGTGGGTCGACGAGATCTCCACCAGCGCATGCCATCCGGTCCCGATCCAGGAGTACGGTCCGACGAGCATCCACCGATTCGGCAGGTTCGGCACCGCAACCGACTGATACGCCTGCAGGCGCTCGGTGTTGTAGAAGACGCCGAGATCGAAGCCGTCCCGGCCGACCACCGCGCCCTCGGAGTAGCTCTCCGGATCGGAGAAGAGGTGGTATCCGGTCGCCATGACGATCGCGTCGAGCGGGTGCAGCCGGCCGTTCGCGTCGACGATGCCCTCCGGCACGATCCGGTCGATGGGAGTGTCGACCAGCTCGACGTTCGGCCGGTTGAAGGCCTGCAGGAAGCTGTTGGACAGAGTCGGCCGCTTCCCGAGTACGCCGTACCCGGGCATCAGGGCGCGACGAGCGGCCGGATCCTTGACGACTCCGCGAAGGTAGCCGCGGTAGAGCGCGCGAGCAGCCTTGTCGAAGAGCGGGGCCACGGCACGAAACAGCGGCCGCGGAGTCTGATAGACCAGCCGCAAGGCCAACTCCACGAGGATGTGGGCGAGGCCGGACAGCAGGGAGCCGACGCCGGGCAACGCCATCCCGACCTGGAGCGGGCGGGTCATCGGGAAGTCGGGTTTCGGCAGTGCCCAGACGGGAGTGCGCTGAAAGACCTGCAGCGACGCCACCTCCGGCGCGATCGACGGCGTGATCTGCACCGAGCTGGCACCGGTGCCGATCACCGCCACCCGCTTGCCGGACAGGTCGTAGTCGTGATCCCAGGCGTTCGGACGCAGCACGTGCCCGGCGAAATCCTGATGACCGGGAATCCCCGGGTCTTCCTTGGCCTTCAGGTAGGCACCGACCGCGGAGATCACGAAACGGGCGGTCACCTCCGAGCCGTCGTCCAGACTCAGGCGCCAGAAACCGTTCGCGTCGTCCCACTCCTCTTTCACGACGGTTGAGTTCCACCTGGCGTGGGAATACAGACCGTGCTCACGAGCGACGCGGCGGTGGTACTCGTGCACCTCGCGGCCGCGGGGGAACATCCGGCTCCACCGCGGATTGCGGGCGAACGAGTACTGGTAGGTGAAGCCGGGGACGTCTACCCCCAGCCCCGGATAGTGATTGTCCCGCCAACTTCCACCGAAGTCGGCCTCCCGCTCCAGGATCACGAAGTCGGTGATCTGACGCTTCTTCAACAGGACCGATGCGCAGATCCCGCCCGGCCCGGCACCGATGACGGCGACGAGGTGATTCGGTTCAGTCATGAGTTCCTCCAAGATTCACACGTCTAGAATGACATGTCAGTTCCATAAATTCAAGCACGCGCTATTCGGCGGCCGGCTCCGGCATAGAATCCTCGATGACCAGCACTTCTTCCGTCGCCGACGTCTCGGATTCCGGCGGGTTGAGCTGTGCCCCGATGGCCGTCACCGCCCGGCTACCGAGGTGCGCCACGTAGACCAGAGCACCGATCACTCCGGCGGTCCGGGTACGCCGGTCGAGCAGCGCCAACCCGATCCCCGTCTCCGCGGCCCCGTTGACCTTGACCCACTGTCCGGTGTCCTCGGGGAACACCGGCCGCGTGATCCATGCGAACAGCTTCGGCGCGACGAAATGCGCGAGCCCGGCACTCGTGAGGCTCACCCCCGCCACGCGGAACGCCATGTCCACGAGGTTGAGTGCGGCGATCCTCCT
This sequence comes from Gordonia hirsuta DSM 44140 = NBRC 16056, assembly GCF_000333015.1. Lineage (GTDB taxonomy): Bacteria > Actinomycetota > Actinomycetes > Mycobacteriales > Mycobacteriaceae > Gordonia > Gordonia hirsuta. The sequence continues at coordinate 48,117 of NZ_BANT01000030.1, forward strand.
GGTGACTCGCATCACGAGTGCCCGCGGATCGAACCCGCGGATCTGAGTGCGCACCGGCGCGTGCGTCTCCCGGTGGACCACCTCGGTAGCCGACGTGTTCTCAGTCATGGTGTTTCCTCTCGTTGTTCGTCATTTCTGGTCGAGTGATCATCAGTTCGCTCCGGGGACCGGCGAGTCCTCGCCGGTCTGAACCTTGGGGTCGGGGGCGAAACTGGAGATCAGCCACTGCCCGTCGAGGTGAACCACGACCACGCGCAGGATCACCGCCGATGTAGACGGCTCGGGTTGCTGCACCGTGGTTGCCGTCTGTGTCGCGACCACCACGAAGTTCCATGGCTCGCCGTCGGCGGGGAGTGATTCGGGATCGCCTTCGAACATCGTGTACGCCACTTCGCCCTCGGACTTCATCCTCAGCTGCCGGATCAGTTCCAGTGTCAGACCGCCGGCCTCCCCCTCGGACAGGTCGAAGGTCTTGCCGAAGGCGGGGGTGGTTCCTTCCGCGAGGCTCTTCACGTACGCCTCGGCGTTCTCGAAATCGATGGTCAACGACTTGGTGACATACTCCTCGGCCGCCGCGGTCGCCGCTGCCCGGCGCTCGCTGTCGGCGCTGGCCGTCGCCCGGATGTCGTCGATTTCGCTGCCGATCGCGACCCGGCTCCAGGTCAGACCGGCCACCGCCACCAGCAGGAGTCCGGCGACCACGAGTCCGGCCAGGGCCCGCAACCGCCAGGTGCGGGCCCGCTGTCGTTCCCGATCGAGTTCGGCCCGCAGCCGTCTCTTCTTCGACCTCTTCTTCGCGGGTTCGGGTTCCGGGTCCACCTGCTGCCCGGTGTTCCCGTCCTGCTCGACCGTCAAGTCTTTCAAGTCTGTCTCGTCCACGTCTTCCTCGTCACCGTCTGTTCTCGTCACCGTCTGTTCTCGTCACCGTCTGTTCTCGCCACCGTCTGTTCTCGCCACGGCCTGCCTCCCGCCCTGCCCTTCGACTCGCTCACCGCACGGTCACCTGCACCCGCATCGGCCCGCCCTTCGGGAACGCCCGTCCCCAGAAGTCGGTGAAGGCGTTCATGTTCACCCGGATGCCGCGGAGTTGCCCGGTGACCGGCAGCAGCGCGCCCGCGATGCCGCCGAACTCCGGCAGCAGAACCCCCAGGCGCTGGAGAAGTCCATCCATGAACGGCCCGATCACACCGTTCCAGACGTTCGTCGACTTCGACATGATGGCGAAGTTGTTGACCTCGGTCAGCACCTCCCCCATCGCCGGCGCCAGCCGATCCAGCGTCGCCGCGACAGGACGCAGCAGGGCGGGCCCGCCCATCGTCATGAAGCGCTTGTCGAGCTCTTGGACGAGTCGGAACATCCGGCGAATGAGGTGTCCTTTGTCGCGCACCGTCCCTCGTACCAGCTCCAGAGTCGCCGCGGCGTCGGACAGTACGGCCTCGTCGTCGGTCATCGTGGTGAGCAACTCACCCATTTCGGCGACCACCCCCGGATCGAGCAACTGGCCGACGCGGTCGACCTTCGCCAGGACGGTACCGACGGTCGGCGAATCGCTGACCTGCTGCGACCCGATACTGGCCCCGTCCCGTAGATACGGTCCACCGCTGTGCTGCGGCCGGAAATCCAGGTACTGCTCGCCGGCCGCCGAAAGATTCTGCACGATCACCGTGCTGTCGGCTGGGATCTGCCGGGACGAGTCGATGGCGACCCGGACCTGAACCGAGTCCCGCTGTGTATTGATCTGCTGCACATTGCCGATCTTCATTCCGTGCAGCGCCACGAGGGAGGTGTCCATCAGGCCCGACGTCTGGTCCATGCTGATGGTGACCTCGTACGTCTGCTTCCGCGGATCGAGATCGAGAACGCCCAGAGCGATGTAGGCCACGGCGATCACCAGGACCAGGACCAGAACCGCGCAGCCGAGCAGGCCTTTGCCGATCTTCATCTCACACCACCCCGATCGCTCGCAGGACGTCGGCTACCTGGGTGGCCTGCCCGTTCCGGTCATCGATCCGGCGCACATCGAGTTCGCCGCCGTCCCGCAGGAACGGCGTGATCTTCCGGGCGAGTAGATCCCGGACCGCGCCGGCGTTGTCCAGCACCGACCTGTCCGCGTCGGCGATCTCCATCAGCCAGGGGTCCGCGGTCGCCAGAATCTTCTTCAGATCCGAATGGGTCGGCTCGACGAGTAGGTCACCACCGGGCTTGGTGAGTACGCGCAGATCGGAGATGAGGCCGACCAGGGTCAGAAACAGCCCCTGCATCTTCGCGAAACGATCGGGGCCGATCGTCAGCACCCGCTCGACGGTCTCCCGTTTCTCGCTGACGGTCTCCGCCAACGCGGCCCCCTTCTGCAGCGCGGCATCGATGGCATCGGTCGCACCACCGACCTCGATCAGTTGTGCCGCAGCCTGCCGGCTGAGGCGGGACAGCTCCTCCGGGTCGTCCGGCAGCGCGTCGTTGAGTTGGGCGATCGACGCTTGTGACCGCACGAGGATCCCGCCGTTGAGGAATTGGGAGAGGCTGACCATCACCGTCTCGACGTTGTCCGGGGGCGAGGTCTGCTTCACCGGGATGCGTCCGCCATCGGACAGATACGGTCCGCCGTCGTCGTCCGGCGTCGACAACGCGATGTACAGGTCGCCCAGCAGGGTCTCCTGGCGGAGCTCCGCCCCGGTGTCGACCGGCAGCCGGACGCCCTGATCGATGTCGACGGAGGTCACCGCGACGTCGTGCTCCAGCCGGACCTGCCCGAGCGTTCCCACCCGAACCCCGTTGTGCAGCACGCGGGTGCCCGCCGGAATGTTCAGCGCACTCTCGAACTCGATGTCCACCCGGTACGTGCTCTCGCGATCGGCGATCCCGAACAGCTGTGCGCACCCGGAGAGGATCAGTGCCAACGCCGTCGCCAGGAGGACGGCGAGCCCGGCCCGGCAGGTTCTTCCGATGCATCTCATCGGCCACTCCCCATGATCAGCTGAATCAGACCCGAGCGTGCGGCTCGCGAGGAGGCACAATCGTCCGGTCGGCCGAGAACAGTGCACACCGCAGTCGCCTCGGTCGCCGAGACCGGGACCGTCGGTGGAGTCCACCCGATCCGGAACGCTCCGGAGTCCGGATCGAAGAGGTGATCGGTCACCGTGGCCAGGCCCGGCAACTGAGCCACGGCTTGTGCGAGCCGGGTCGCGAACGGTGCGAGGACACGCACCCAGGGGGTGATCAGGTCGACCACGCCCAGGATCCGGTCACCGAACCGTTCCACGTTCCGGCTGAGCACCGGAACGAACCGGACCGCCGAAGTGAGCGTTCCGGTGAACTCCTCGGAGAACGCGGTGAAGGCCAGACCTGCCCCGTTGACGGTCCTGATCACGCGCTCGACGTCCGGCCACTGCGCCTCCACCTCGGTCAGCAGCGTGTCGCTGTTCTCCAGGATCCGCCGGATGGCCGCATCGACCGTCGCCGGATTCCCCTGCGCGGTGACCATCTGGCGCATGAGCGCGACGATCTTGTCGCTCTTGCCGGAGAAGTTCTTGTCCAGAACGTCCATCACCTCGGCCAGATCGTCGGTGCCGCCGAGTTCGGCGAGGACGCCGTCGCTGCCCATCGCGTCGTCGAGCAGCCCGTCGACGGCGGCGAAACTCTCACTCACTCCCCGCGGCGTCTTGGTGCGCTCGTCGGGAATACACGTGTCGCCGGATAACGTCGGTCCGCCCGAGTACGGCCTGTCGAACTCGACGCGCCGGTCGGCCACGATCGAACCGTCGATGATCACGGCGCCGACATCGGCGGGCAGGGCGAGTTCACGGTCGATCTCCAGCCGGACTCGGACCCCTGACTCGCGGGGCTCGATCGCGGCGACCTGCCCGACGCCGAGGCCCATGAGGGCCACCGAATTGCCCTTGTACAGCCCGGCGGAGTCGGTGAAGTCCGCACACACCGACCGGGTGAGGATCTGACTGCTCACTCTCGGCCACGCCAGCCACGCGGCGCCGGCGGCGGTAACCGCGAGCACCAGAAGCACCGCCAGGGCCGCGGTCAGACGACGCCGGCGTTGTGCGGATGTCCGCTCGTTGCTCATGTGTCAGCACTCCCTTCCGGGCGCGGGTACGCAGAGCGATACGCCGGTGACCGTGTGCGAGCCCTGGTCGATCTGCATCCCCTGCCGGCCGAGCACCGATGTCGCAGCCGCGAGTGCCTTCTCGACATCGGCGAGTGCCTTGTCGATGTTCGCGGCCTTCGGCTCCAGCCGCTCGAGCATGTCGGCGATGTCGTGAACCGGGCCTTCGATCCGCTCCCCGTACGCGAGCACCGGGCGCTCCAGGAAACGGAAGAACCTGGTGAGCAGATTGAACACCCTGCGCACCTGCACGTGCCGGGTGCCCAGATCCCGTCCGATCTCACCGAGGCTGGCGACCAGCTCGAAGAGCACCTTGCGGTCCGTGGCGGTCGCCGCCACGTACTCGTCGCTCACCCCGAGAGCCTGATGCAACTGGTCCGAACGCGTGGAGAGCTCGTCGGTCAGGTCGGCGATAGCGTCCAGGACGTCCCTGCCCAGCCACGGCTGCGCCTTCATCCCTTCGTGGGTGCGCTCGATGACGGTGCGCAGGGTGGATCCGTCCAGGGCCTCGACCTTCGGGGTGGCCTCCTCGAGGATCGAGGTCAGGTCGTAGGTGCCGGTCACCCGCTCGGCCGGGATCGCGGTGTCGCCGAGCGGCCGCTCCCCCTTGGGCGATAGTTGCAGGAACCTGCCGCCGACCGGGGTCAGCAGCTTGACCGCGATCGACGTGTCGGCGCCGATCGACACGCCGTTGCGCACCGTGAAGCCGACGCGGATGCGATCACCGTCGACGCGCAGCGATTCCACCTTCCCCACCTCGATTCCCGCCACCCGGACCTGATCACCGGTGCGCACACCGGAGGCGTTGGCGAACTCGGCGGAGAACCGCTGATAGCCGGGAGGGCGCACGTACATCAGGCCCAGCACCAACGTGGTCACCACGACGATCACGACGGCGACCACACCGATACCGATCTGCTGACGGCGGGCCGTCTCGGCATCCCCGGGCCGTCCGATTCCGAGGATGTCGCGGGCAAGATCTGCTCCACGCGTCTGTCTCATCGGCAGACCACCACCTCTCGCCCGCCGATCAGCAGGTTCGTGATCACGGGCAGATCAAGTCGCCCTCCGGCGCAGTGATAAGTCGCGGCGGCATTGCGCGTCATGCCGTCGTTCATTCCGGAGAGCAGGCCCGGGATGGCCTCGAGCCCTTGCAGGAGCTGGGGCGAGAACGGCACGACGCGGTGAAAGAAGGCATCCAGGGGTCCGTAGTTGGAGTCATAGCTCCCCTGCAGCGTCTCCACCAGGTCCACCAGCGGGACCAGGACGCGATCGCCGTAGTCGAGCGACTCGATCACGGTCGCGATCCGCGTGGTGAACTGCATGATCGAGCTGTTGAGCTGGGTCACCAGCTCCGCGACGCGCCCGGAGCGACCCTCGATCTGCTCGGCGAGCGTGCTGATGTTGTCGACCAGCCCCAGCAGAACCACGTCCCGCCGCTTCACCAGCGACACGATCTCGTCGACCGCATCGGCCGCGGGACCGAGGCCGCGCCCGTCACCCTGCAGGAGGAGCCCGACGTTGCCGGCGAACTTGTTCAGGATCGCCGGATCGATCTCACCGATGAGCGGGGCTATGCCGTTGAAGAGTTCGGTGACGTCGAACGACGGCACCGTGCGGGTCGTGGGAATCGGTTCGGACGGGTCCTGCCGCGCGGTGGCATCCGGCGTCCTGATGACCTCCAGGTAACGCTGTCCCACCAAGTTCTGGTAGCGCACGGCGATTCGCGTCGTCGCGTCGAGGGGCCGGTCGGCCTGTGCGCTGAAGCGCACCTGCGCCGTTCCGCCGTCGAGTTCGACGGATTCGATCTTGCCTACGGCGACGCCGGCCACCCGGACCGAATCACCGGCGTACAGACCCGAGACATCGGTGAACAACGCGGTGTAGACCACCTTGTCCCCGGGCACGGGGGCCATCATGATGCGCGCGACGACCAGGCTCGCCGACCCGACCAGCACGACGAAGGCCACGACCAGCGTCAGGGCGGTGCGCCACGGTTTCATCGGTCCCCCCGTCCGGTGTCTTTCGACAGCAACGGTGCCGCGATCTGCGGAGTCTTGGTCAGCAGGACGTCCACCAAGAGCCGGACCTTTCCGTCGTCGGTTTCGACAAATGCGTCACCGGTGTTCCGAACGAGTCGGGTGAGCTTCGAATAGGCCTGCGGAACGGTACCGACCGATACGACGATCGGGACCGCGAAGTCCAGCGCCACCTGGATCAGCGCATCTATCGGCTCCAGGTTCTCGCCCAGGATGCGGCCGAGCGGGACCACGAGGCGTTTACTGAGGCCGTCGATACCGGCCCGCACGTCCGGCAGCCCGTCGGGCTCATCGAGATAGGCCGTCGCATCGAGCGATTCGTCGACCAGGGCGAGTGCGGGCGGCACGACCGGTGTCACCACACCGAGAAGGGTGTTCAGATCGGAGAGCATGTCGCCGACCGTCATCTCCTGATCGTCGGCGAGGCCGGCGAAGAGCGGCATCGCTTCCTTGACCAGTCCGATGGCCGGTTCACTGTGGTCCAGGAGGCTATCGAGCGCGGTGTACACCGAGGGGTCGCCCAGGGTGGCGGTGAGTTTGCCGACCCGCCCGAGCACACTGGTCAACGTCCCCAGCGAGGTGCCGCCGGAGGGAACGTTCAGGGTCTGCCCGTTCCGTAGGGGTGCATCGTCGCGCCCCGTGGACACCAGTTCCACGCCCGTGCCGGCGAACATGTTCGGCGCCATGTACGCGGGTATCACGTCGGCGGTCAATCCGGCCGATTGCGCCGGCAGCACACTGAGCAGGACCCGCTGCTGACCGTCCGGGTCCACCGAGATGGACTCGACCTCGCCGATACGGTGGCCGCGGAACTTCACATCGGCGCCGACCGCGAGCCCGTCGCCGATGCGATCGGTCACCAGCGTGAGCCGGAACCGGTCCGCGTAGTCGCCGTTGGACCATTTGGCGAGGAACAGCCCCGAGATCACCAGCACGACGGTGACCGCCGCCCCGATGAGCCGCAAGGCGACGGTCTTCGGCTCGCGCCCGGATGGATCTACCCACAGTGGCACGCGATCACCCCGATACCTTGACGCCGGAGTCGAAGCCCCAGAGCAGAAGGGTGAGCAGCATGTCCAGGGTCACCACGACCACCAGGCTCGCGCGGATCGCACGGCCGGCCGCGGTGCCGACTCCTTCGGGGCCCCCCATCGCGTAATAGCCCTGGTAGCTGTGAATCAGCACGATGGCGATCACGAACACGACCACTTTGATGATCGAGTACAGCACGTCGGTGGGCGACACGAACGTGCTGAAGTAGTGCTCGTAGGTACCCGCCGATTGCTGATGGACCACTGAAATGAGGAACTCGCAGGCGAGGTACGCGGCCATCAGCGTCATCAGGTAGAGGGGAATGATGGTGAGGACGCCGGCCACCGCCCGGGTGGTCACCACGAAGGGCAGCGGACGGATCGCCGAGGCCTCCAGCGCATCGATCTCCTCGGAGATGCGCATGGCGCCCACTTCGGCGGTGATCCGGCAGCCCACCTGTGCGGCGAACCCGACCGCGGCGATGAGTGGCCCCAGCTCCCTCGTCGTCGCATAGCCGGAGACGAACCCCGTCAGCGGCCCCATGTTGACCATGTCGAGCAGGGCGAAGCCCTGGATACCCACGGTGCCGCCGACCGCGATGCCGAGGAAGGCCAGCACCCCGAGCATGCCGCCGCCGACGACGATGGAGCCGTTGCCGAACGTGATCGAACCGATCTGCAGCAGGACCTGCCGCCGATACTTGGTGACGGTCACCGGCACCGAACGGATCACCTGGAGGACGAAGTACGCCTGGTGACCGATCAGTGCCGCGCCGTCCAGCGGAGGCCGCGACACGGCGCGGGCACCGCGGAGGGCGGTACCGATCGGCGGCGGGTAGTAACGCGAGGCCATCACAACACCCTCGGTGGGAAGAACATGGTGGTCACCTGAGTGATGGCGAGATTGAGCGCGAAGGCCGCGACCACGCCGATCACCACCCCCGCGTTCACCGAATCGGCGACCGCTTTCGCGCCGTGTTTGGTCTCCATCCCGCGCTGACAGGCGACGATGGCGACCACGAAGGCGAACACCAGGGACTTCCCCACGGCAATCGCGAGGTCGGTGAACGACGCGAACGACGCGAACGACGACAGGAACGATCCGGGGGCGACGCCCTGCATCGTCACGGCGACGAGGTATCCGGCCAGCAGGCCCATCACGATGGTGAGGAAGCAGATCAGCGGCGCCACGACCAGCATCGCGCCCACTCGCGGCGCGACCAGGCGGCGGACCGGGTCGATCCCCATCGCCCGCAGCGCGTCGATTTCTTCACGCATCACTCGCGCTCCCAGATCGGAGGCCACCGCGGCACCGGCCGCACCGCCGAGCAGGAGCGCCACGACCATGGGGGCGCCCTGCTGGATCACGCCGAGCCCGCCTGCGGCACCCGACACGGACGTCGCACCGACCTGCTGGGTCAGGCTGCCCACCTGTACCGAGACGATCACGCCGAACGGGATCGACACCAGGACGGTCGGTGTCGCGGTCACCGTGATGATGAACCAGGTCTGCGAGATGAAGTCCCGCCAGGGAAACCGTCCGCGGATCACATCGGTCAGTCCGAGCACCGTCGCCGCTACCGCGAGTTGCACGGCGCGGCCGAAGGTGGCCAGAGATCCGACGACCGTCCGCTGTACGTAGTCGTCCGTCCGGTCGAACGCGCGGGTCGCCAGGGTCACGCCGCGACGCTTCGGGCCGGCGCGAGACAGTTCGTGATGTGCGCCGACATCCGGGAGAGCGCGATCCGGGCCTCCGGCAGGATGTCCGCGGCGACGTGGAACACGTGCACCTGCCCCGGGTAGAGCTCGAGCCGGACGTCACCGCCTGCGGCCGAGGAATAGGCGGCGAAGCAGTCCGAGTCGGGGCGCAGCACCTCTTCGGCGCCGACCTGGATCAGGACGGGCGGCAGGGCCGCCAGGACAGCGGACGGAACGGTGACGATCTCCCGGAGCCCGGCCAGATCGGTGGGATCGGTCTCCGCCGCGAGAAGCTGCTGCCACATCGTTCTCAGGGCCGAGGGCGGGAACAGCGGGTCCTTATCGGCGTTGGGCATCTCCAGCTTGAACGTCGGGTCGGGGTCGAAGAACGGTGAGAGGCACCCCAGCCCGGCCGGACTGCCGAGCCCGGTGCGCTGGGCGGCCAGGACCGTGCGGACCGCCAGATACGCTCCGGCGGAGTCTCCGACGACGACGATCTGATCGACCGGCACCCCGGAGGCGACGATCTCCTTGAGTCCATCGAGACTGTCCGCAAGCGACTGGCTGGCCGGCGATCCCGGCAGTTGACGGTAGTTCAGGGAGAGCGCCGGAACGCCGGTGGCTTTCACCAGACGAGACACCAGCCGACGGTGGCTCCGGATACCGCCCACCAGAAAAGCACCGCCGTGCAGGTACAGGATGACTCCTGACCGCCGGCCGGATTCGGGGACGATCCATTCGCCCCCGCAGTTCGGCAATTTAGCCGGATGACGTGTCACTCCTCGAACGGCAGGCAGAACGGCGGCGAACAGTTCGAGCGCCCCGAACGGCCACAGCAGACCGGGCAGCCGGGCCCACATCCCGATGACCGGCCGGGCGACCATGCGCACCGCGACCGCCGCGAACCGGGAGACCAGACTCCGCTTCGGATAGGTCCACACGATAGTGTCATTCATCACAGGCACTCGCTTCACTCGCCCACCTCACATCGAACCGACATTTAGTAGACTGACACACCAGTTCCATAAAGTCTAGCGGGTGTCGCTTTCACCCTCACCCGGCGCCGTCATCGAGCGCCTTCCGACATCCAGCGAGCGATCTCATGCCCCAGCGGGGTGGCCGGCCCGGCTATCCCTAGGTTCTCTCGCGAGATCTGCGACCAGGGCGCCGTCGCCTGGAGCCGGCCGAGGAGCGAACACGTCGCCAGGTCGTTTCGCCGACCGAGACTGTGACCCTCGATCAACGTCTGCCTCCCTATCGAACCGATGAAGCCGCCGTGCGGCGACACCGCGGCCATCGCGGCCCGGCGCGCCGTTCCGTCGGTGATGGTGATCTCGCCGTCGTCGATCTGCCAGCCGACCGCCGCCATCGCGAACTCGATGAACCGCTCGGCGTCCAGTGCCTCCGGGTCGGCGATGAATCCCGCGCGGCGAACCAGTTCGTAGGCCTGCTCGCGCTCCCCGATCAGCAGCGACCCGAGTACCTGCTGCTCGATCGCGAGTTCGTCCGGGGTCAGTGAAATCGTCATCCCGAAGTCGAGGAAGGCCACCGTGCGGTCGGGCAGGATGATCATGTTGCCGGGGTGGGGATCTCCCGAGAACGTGCCCGTGCGGTGCATCTCCCCGCAGTAAAAGCGGTAGACGGTCTCACCGATCAGGTCGCGGTCGTCCCGATCCAGGCGGCATGCTTCGTCGAAGCTGAGCCCGTCGACGAACTCGCTGACGAGCACCACATCAGTGCACAGTTCCGGGATCGGACGTGGAATCCGGAACGCCGGATGCCCGGCGTATCGATCAGCGAACATCGTCTGATTCGCACATTCGGCAACGAAGTCGAGCTCGCGCGTGATCTGCCGCGCGACCTCCTCAATGAGCTGGTGCATATTCGCCGCAGGCACGTATTTGGTGAGCACCCGCGTGAGCATCTTCAGGTTCTTCATGTCGGCCCGCACCATCATGTCCACGTTCGGATACTTGACCTTGACGGCGACGGTGCGGCCGTCCCTCAGGGTTCCCCGATAGACCTGACCGATCGAGGCCGCCGCGATCGGGCCGCGCAGCTCCACGATGTCGCCGCGCCGCGCCCCCAACGACCGATCGAGCACCCGCATCATCGCGGCGTCGTTCCACGGCGGGGTCGCCGCGAACAAGGGCTCCAGCCTGCTCTGGAACTCTTCCCGTGTCGCCCTGGTCGCGATTCCCAGATCAAGGACCGCGAGAGCCTGGCCGAGCTTGTGCGCCGCACCACGCATTCCACCCACCACCGAGACCACGTCGTCCGCGAGCTTGAGCACATTGCGGTCGCGGGCTGAGTCGGTGTCTTCGGCAGACTTGAACGGCGCGGTCGCGGTGGTCGCGGCCACGCGGGCGGCATGCTTGGCCGCCACTCCCCCCAATTGGGTTCCGCGACGGATCCGGCCTCCGCCGGCCCGCGACCCGTCTGGTCCCGATCGTTTGCTCACGCCGTCCCCCTGCCTCATTCGGTCTCGAGTTCAAGGTAACCGCGAGCGTGCCAAGGAAACGGGCCCGTCGGGAACTTCATCGCCACCGTCCTGCGGGCGGGCGTGGCTTCCAGAAGAATCTCCACCTTCTGGAGCCGACCCGAGACGAGCACGCCGACCAGGGCATCGACTCCGGCGGCCCCGGGCCGCACCTTGAGCGGGATCACCCCTACCCGCCTCTCCCCGACCTTCCGGACCGTCCGTCGTCCCACCCGGACACCGACGGACCGATGCCGCCGATCGCCGGGCCAGAAGCGCACTCGCCGTCGTCCGGGCGTCAGATCCATTCCGCGCACCATCGTCAGCAACACCACGATCGGCCATAGCCCCTGAGGGACGGACGTCACCCTCCCGCCGTGGGGCACCTCTTCGCGCGCGATCATGCGATCCCCGTCGTAGGTCACTGCCACACAATCCACGGCGCGCAATGCATCGCCCGCCCGAACGAAACGCTGATCGACGACGATGGTGATGTCCTCGCCGTTCACAGTCGCCACGGTGCGAGTCGTAAGTTCGACGCCGACCGGCTCATCGACTCGATGGGCGACCACCACTGCCCCCTTCCTCGACCCGATGTCCACCCGATAAAGGGCTTCGTCGCCCTCGGCGATCCTCGGTGCCACGCTCGCGGTGCTCCCGGTCTTCGCTGCCATGCACTTCGCCCCTCACCTCACGTATATCAAGCCTGACACGTCATTCTCTTAATATGGAACCCCGTTTCGCGACACGCCCACCTCCATGCCCGGATCGGGCGGGCATTTCCCTCCGGCACGTCCGGTTCCGCAGTCGGGTCGGGGCCCGGGCCAATCGCAGGTCATGACAGAATCAAAGGCGATCCCAGCAACGACGCAAGGAGCCGACACCATGTCGAAGCAAGCCCCGGACCGCAACCTCGCCATGGAACTCGTCCGCGTCACCGAGGCTGCCGCACTGGCGGCGGGCCGCTGGGTCGGCCGCGGCGACAAGAACGCCGGCGACGGCGCCGCCGTGGACGCCATGCGCGAGCTCCTGTCCACCGTCTCGATGCGCGGCACCGTGGTGATC
>NZ_BANT01000029.1 GCF_000333015.1 Gordonia hirsuta DSM 44140 = NBRC 16056
CGGGGTCCGCGCGAGCCGGCGGCGGTTCCACGAGCAGCGCTTCCGCTGCCCGAACGCGAGCCGCGGCCGCCCGAAGCGCCACCGCGACCACCCTGCCCGCCGCGACCGGAGCGGGCCTGCCCACCGCCGGAACGCTTACGCGGGGCCTGCTGCTGCGGGGCCGGAGCCGGGGCCGGCTCACGGTACGGGGCACGCTCGCCGACCAGGGCGTCAACGGCCGGCGAACCGGCGGTCACCTGCTGCGGGGTCACCTTGATGGCGGCCTTCTGCAGCATCTTGCGCAGATCGGCGCGCTGCTCGGGCAGGCAGACGGTCACCACGTCACCGTCGCTGCCGGCGCGGGCGGTACGGCCCGAACGATGCAGGAAGGCTTTGTGCTCGGCCGGCGGATCGACGTGGACCACCAGCTCGACATCGTCGACGTGCACACCGCGCGCGGCCACATCGGTGGCCACCAGCACGCGCGCGCCGTCGTCGGCGGCGAAGGAGGCCAGGTTGCGGTCACGTTGGTTCTGCGACAGGTTGCCGTGCAGATCCACCGCGGGGATCCCGGCGGCGGTCAGCTTCTTGGCCAGCTTCTTGGCCTGATGCTTGGTCCGCATAAAGAGGATGCGCCGCCCCGACCCGGAAGCCAGTTCCTGCACCAGATCGTTCTTCTCGGCCGCCGAACGAACCTCGAAAACGTGGTGGGTCATCTTCTCCACCGGGCTGGTGGCCTCTTCCAGCGAGTGGGTCACCGGGTCGGTGAGGAACCGCTTGACCAGCTTGTCGACGCCGTTGTCCAGGGTCGCCGAGAACAGCATGCGCTGCCCTCCCTTGGGAGTGGCGTTCAGAATGCGGGTGACGCCGGGGAGGAACCCCAGATCTGCCATATGGTCGGCCTCGTCGAGCACGGTGATCTTCACCTCGTCGAGGGAGACGATGCGCTGGGACATCAGATCTTCCAGGCGGCCCGGGCAGGCGACGACGATGTCGACGCCACCGCGCAGGGCCCGCTCCTGACCGGTCTGCTTCACCCCACCGAAGATGGTGGTGACGCGCAGGCCCATCGCGCGGGCCATCGGTTCCATCGCCGTGGCGATCTGGGTGGCCAGTTCGCGGGTCGGCGCCAGCACCAGCCCGGTGGGACGGCCCGGCTTGCGGGTCACCCCGAGTGCGGCGAGCCGGGTCACCATCGGGATGGAGAAGGCCAGGGTCTTGCCCGAGCCGGTCTTACCGCGGCCGAGGACGTCTCGGCCGGTCAAGCTGTCGGGCAGGGTGTGCTGCTGAATCGGGAAGGGCGCCGTCTTTCCGTCGGCGGCCAGGGCCTCGACGATCGGTGCGGGAACACCGAGGGAGGCGAAGGTGGGGGTATCGGTCATTGCTCAAGCCTTTTCGGCTAAGGACGTCCCGGCACGAAGCGCGCATGCCGCAATCGGCATGCACCTTTCGGCACCGTAAGGAGTCAGGTGGCGAACACGCAGGTGTGCGTATTCGTTCGCCGCAGGAAGGTCTTCGAATCGGCGGCGAGATGATCTGCGGCCGGCTTCGGGGGCGTTCTACGACGCGCGGTGTGGAACACCGATGTCCCGACCCTACGCGGTCACCGCGGGCTTCGGCGATTTAGGAGACGAGCGTCACCAGATGCCGCACGGCGAATTCGTAGCCGCGGATCCCGAATCCCGCGATCACCCCGGCCGCCAGCGGGGAGACGTATGAGTGGTGCCGGAAACTCTCCCGCGCATGCACATTGCTGATGTGCACCTCCACGATCGGCACCTCCGGCAGCACCAGCGCATCGATCAGCGCGACCGAGGTGTGCGTCCACGCAGCCGGATTGATGACGATGCCGCTGATCCCTCCGCGCGCGGCGGCCAGGGCGTCGAGCATCTCACCCTCGTGGTTGGTCTGCAGCGCCTCGACCGGGTAGCCGAACTCACCGGCCGTGGTGCGCACCAGCTCGACCACATCGTCGAGGGTGGCCGAACCGTACACCTGCGGCTGCCGCACGCCGAGCATGTTCAGATTCGGCCCGTTGAGCAGCAGAATCGGCAGCGGTTGTCCCGCTTCGCGGGCTGGGATCGACATGCGGTGAAGTCTACGCGGCGAACCGGTCACAGAAACCCCAACAGTCTCGTATGTCCCTTTGTTCGGCACCTGTGCATGGTAAGCAGCAGATATGACTACCAACCCGAACGATCCCGGCATCGTCTCCACCGACCCCAACCGCAACAATCCATGGGCCGTGGGCACCGCTTGGGCGGCCGCCGCCCTGCTGCTGGTGGCCTCGGTCCTGGCCTTCTTCCAGGGCATCGCCGCCGTCGCCAACGACGAGACCCTCGTGCTGGTCGACACCGAATACATCTACGCCTTCAACCTGACCACGTGGGGCTGGATCCACATCGTGCTGGGCATCATCGGTGCCGCCATCGCGATCGGTGTCTTCGGTGGCGCCCTGTGGGCCCGGGCCTGCGCGATCGTGATCGCCGCCCTGTCGATCGTCGCCAACTTCCTGTGGCTGCCCTACACCCCGTGGTGGTCGATCCTGATCATCGCGATCGACATCCTGGTGATCTGGGCTATGGCCAACTGGACCGGCGACAACTGATCCCACGCAGGGGTGGCGCCGCACCGGCGCCTCACCTGCAACCCCGGCACAGGGGCATCGCTACGATGCCCCTGTGCCTTTCACTTCTGTCCGGCGGGCCCAACTCACCGCCATCATCGCGGGCCTGACCGGTTTCCTTCTGGCACTGCTGACTCCGCTGCTCCCGGTGGAGCAGACCACGGCCGAAATCTCCTGGCCGCAGCACGACACCGTCGAATCGGTGACCGCGCCGCTGATCTCGTATGCACCGATCGATCTGCAGGCCACCATCCCGTGCATCGCCGCCGACCGGCTGCCGGCCGACCAGACGATCCTGCTCTCGACCACCTCGCCGTCGTCGCCCAAGGCCGCCGAACGCGGGCTGTCGGTGCGGGTCTCCCCGGCCGCGGCGTCGGTCGACGGTACGGCCGGACGCACCGTCGAGGTGATCAACCGGAACATTCCGATCCTGGCTGCACCGCTGGACCGGGTGCTGTCGACCGACTGCACCCGGCTCGAGATCTCCGCCGACGCCGATCAGGTGACGGCCACCTTCGTCGGTCTGCGCGGCGACGACGGCGAACCGCTGAGCGGCTCGAGCCCCTACTCGGGCGATCAGCGCCCACAACTGACGGGGCTGTTCACCGGCCTGTCCGGTCCGGCGCAGGATCTGCCCGGTCTGTCCGCGCAGGTGGAGATCGACTCGCGCTACAGCACCGTCCCGACGGTGCTCAAGTGGCTGGCCATCATCCTCGGCGTCCTCATGACGATCGTGTCGCTGGCGGCGCTGGCCAGGCTCGACGCCACCGACGGACGCCGGCACCGACGCTTCTTCCCCGCCCGCTGGTGGCGGCTGAACTCGCGCGATTACACCGTGATCGGCCTGCTGCTGCTGTGGCACTTCGTCGGACCCAACACCTCCGACGACGGCTATCTGATGACGATGTCGCGGGTGGCCCAGGAGAGCGATTACACGGCGAACTACTTCCGCTGGTTCGGCGCCCCCGAGTCGCCCTTCGGCTGGTATTACCAGGTCTTCGGCCTACTCAGCCAGGTCACCGTCGCCAGTCCGTGGATGCGGATCCCGGCGCTGGCCTGCGGAATCGCGAGCTGGCTGATCATCAGCCACGAGGTGCTGCCCCGGCTGGGCCGGACCGCTTCGGTGGGGCGGGCCCCGGCCTGGACCGCGGCCGTGATCTTCCTGGCCTACTGGTTCCCGTTCAACAACGGTCTGCGGCCCGAGCCGATCATCTGCCTGGGTGCACTGCTGACCTGGGTCTCGGTGGAACGCTCGATCGCCACCGGCCGACTCCTGCCGGCCGCGGTCGCCTGTCTGATCGCCGCCTTCTCCATCGCCGCCGGACCCACGGGGGTCCTGGCCGTCGCCGCCCTGGTCGCCGGGGCCCGGCCGATGCTGCTGGCCCTGGTGCGACGGGCCGGCGCCGTGGCCGAGGCGACCGGGAGTTCGCGCACCCGCGCCTACCTGAGTCTGATCGCCCCGATCCTGGCCGCGGCCACCTTCGTGTTGTTCGTCGTCTTCACCAACCTGACACTGGCCGCCTTCACCCAGAGCTCGGCGATGAAGACCGATGTCGGCCCGTCGGCCAACTGGTACAACGAGATCAGCCGTTACTCGTCGCTGTTCGCTTTCTCCGCCGACGGCTCGGTGATGCGCCGCTTCGCCGTGCTGGCGATGGTGCTGTCGCTGGTGGTGGCCGGCGCAGTCCTGATCCGCAAGGGCCGGATCCCCGGTACCGCAGCCGGACCGGCCCAACGCATCGTCGGCATCATCTTCGCCTCGCTGCTGTTCCTGATCTTCACCCCGACCAAGTGGACGCATCACTTCGGCGTCTTCGCCGGACTGGCCGCGGCCCTGGCGGCGCTGGCCACGATCGCCGCCAGCGCAGAAGCCACCCATTCCCGACGCAACCGCACCCTGTTCGCGGCCCTGGTCGTCTTCATCACCGGCCTGGCCCTGACCGGCCCGAACTCCTACTACTATTCCTCGGCGTGGGGCATGCCGTGGGGCGTGTGGCAGGTGACCATCGCCGGTGCGATGGTCGGGCAGGTCCTGCTGTACCTGACGCTGCTGCTGCTGGCCGTGGCCCTGTGGTTCCACCTGCGGGAGCCGTTCGCCGGAACCGACCCCGGCCACGACGACCCCGCCCACACCCGGCCGAGCCGGACACGCCGCATCCTGACCCTCCCCGCCCGCGCACCGATGGGCTTCGCCGGCGGCGCCCTGGTGGCCTTCGCGGTGATCACCGCGATCGTCGCCGGTATCAACCAGAGCAACTCGTACTCGGTGCCGCGCAGCAACTTCGAGGCGCTGCTGGGCCGGCCGTGCAGCATGGCCGACAAGATCTGGGTGGAAGAAGATCCCAGCGACTACCTGCTGACCCCGGTCGACGGCACCCTGCGCGATCCGCTCGCCGGGCCGTCGTCCCAACCGGCCGGCAGCGACCGCCCGGCTACCATCTCCTTCACCGCCAACGGCGTGCCCGAGGACGTGAAGGTGCAGGCCTCGTCCGGAAGCCTGGGTGTACTGGCCGGAGCGGCGCACGCCGACCCGGATCTGCTGATCGCCAACAGCGGCGGCACCGGCGGCGGCACCCTGGCCTCCCCGGGCGTCAACGGCAGCCTGGCCGCGCTGCCCTTCGGTCTGGATCCGGCACGCACCGCCGTCCTGGGCAGCTACTCCGACGGCGCCCAGACCCTGGCGGACCTGACCTCCGGCTGGTATCGGCTGCCCGCCGACTACGCCGACTACCCGCTGATCACCTTCTCGGTGGCCGGCAACTTCTCGCGTGGCGAACTGCAGCTGGAGTACACCGACCAGCCGGTCGGCGCCGACACCCTTGACGGGCAGCTGTCCCCCACCGGTGCGATCGATATGATCGATCCGGGTCCCACCACCGCCTGGCGTAACGTCCGGATCGACACCGCGGGCCTGCCCAACGACCTGACGGCGATCCGCATCGTCGCCGACGACCACAGCCTGGCGCCGGACCATTACATGGTGGTCACGCCACCGCGGCTACCGCAGATGAGCACCATGCAAGACACGGTCGGCTCCACCGATCCGGTGCACGTGGACTGGACTTCCGGTCTGGTGGTGCCCTGCCAGCGTCCGTTCAACTTCCACGCCGGTGTCGCCGAGATGCCCCAGTGGCGGATCAAGCCCGGCGCCGATCTGGCGGCCGCGGTCGGCGCCTGGCAGAGCGCCCAGGGCGGCGGCCCCCTCGGCTGGCTGGAGGTGACGCAGCGGCCGGACACCGTCGCGACCTACTTGCAGGGCGACATCGGCCGGGATTGGGGCGCGCTGGAACGCTATACCCCGTACGACGATGCCCGCCCCGCGGTGATCGACTACGCCACCCGCGTGCGCAGCGGTCTGTGGAGTCCGGCACCGATCCGGCACTGAGCCCACCCGGGAGTCCCGGGTCGACCCATGAGCCTGGGCCCACACTGTGAGTCTGGGACAACCCGGTCCTGGTGTGGGATGCATCGGCCGGGTTCGACTAACCTGAGTGATCGTGCCTGCCCCGACGACTGAGCCCGCCGAACCCGAGCGTCCCACGCCCTCGGCGCCCCTGTCCGCCCCGCAGGCCCGGCTGCTGGCCGCGGTCGCCGGACTGGTCGGCGTCCTCGCCGCGATTCTGGTGCCGTTCCTGCCGGTGTCGACCACCGCGGCCGCCATCACCTGGCCGCAGGGACAAGAACTCAACGCCGACGATCCGTCGATCGTGGCGCCACTGATCGCGCAGACCCCGCAGGCACTGGACATCGTGATCCCGTGCGCACCGCTGGCCCGGGCCGCCGCCGATCAGGACGGCACCTTGCTGGCCACCATGCCGCCGGGCGCCAACCGTCTGGCCAACAGCGCCCTGCAGGTCACCAGCCGCGGCGATCAGGTGACCGTGCTGTTCCGCGCCAATGCGGCCGCCGGCGCCTCGATCGAGCAGCTGAACTCCCCCGACTGCCGGCATCTGCACATCTTCTCCACCCCGACCGGCACCGGCGCCCAGTTCGTCGGCGTCGGACCCCAGAAGCTGCTTCCCCCGCAGACCCGGCCGCAGGTCGACGGCCTGTTCACCTCGCTGACCACCCAGCAGGTGAAGGCGATGGCCGACGCCGGGCTGCGGGCCGACATCACCGTCGACAATCGCTACGAGTCGACTCCGTCGATCCTGAAGATCATCGTCATGGTGATCGCCGTGGTCGCCACCGCGCTGGCCCTGTTCGCGCTGTTCTGCCTCGACGGTCTGGGCGGCTACCGGGTTCGCCGCGCCTCGGCGCGGCTGACGACCTGGGTCCGCTCGTTCCGGCCGCGCGCCAGCGACCTCATCGTCACCGCGATCCTGCTGGTGTGGCTGTTCCTGGGCGCCGGCGCCCAAGACGACGGCTACATCCTCAACATGGGCCGGGTCTCCCACGACGCCGGCTATCTGCCGAACTACTACCGGTACTTCGGTATCACCGAGGCCCCGTTCGACTGGTACTACAGCTTCCTGGCGGTGTGGTCGTCGATCTCCACGGCGCTGGTGTGGCTGCACCTGCCTGCCCTGATCGCCGGGCTGGCGTCCTGGTTCCTGGTCAGCCGCGTGGTGCTGCCCCGGCTCGGCGAGACCGTCGTGCGCAGCCGGTGGGCCACCGGCACCGCGGCCGCGGTCTTCCTCACCTTCTGGATGCCGTTCTGCTCGGGCATGCGCACCGAAGGCATCATCGTTCTGGGTTCCCTGCTGACCTGGTGGGCCGCCGAGAAGGCGATCACCACCCGGCAGCTGTTCCCGGCGGCCCTGGCGGCCCTGCTGGCGGCGCTGACCCTGACCCTGGCGCCGCAGGGCGTGATCGGGCTGGCCGTGCTGCTGGTCTGCGCCCGCGCGCTGGTGCAGGTCCTGGCGGCGCGCCGCAGCAGCGACGGCCTGGTGGCACTGGTGGCCCCCATCGTCGCCTCCGGTGCGGTGGTGCTGGTCGTCGTCTTCCGCGATCAGACGCTGATGACGGTGCTCGAAGCCATCAAGGTCCGCTACACGGTCGGGCCGACGATCCCCTGGTTCCAGGAGTTCGTCCGGTACTACTTCCTGTCGGTCACCACCCCCGACGGCGCGGTGGCCCGCCGGATCCCGGTGTTCCTGCTGCTTCTGGCACTGCTGGCCACCGCCGCGATTCTGCTGCGCCGCGGCAAGATCGACGGCGTCGTATCCGGTCCGGCCTGGCGCCTGGTCGGCACCATCGGACTGACCCTGCTCCTGTGGTTCTTCATCCCGGTCAAGTGGACCGTCCACTTCGGGATCTTCGCCGGCGTCGGCGCAGCCGTGGCGGCACTGGCCGTCTTGGCGGTGGCCCAGAGCGCGGCCCGCTCGACACGCAATCTGACCGTCTTCGTCACCGCCCTGCTGTTCGCGATGGCGGTGGTCTCGGTCGGCTACAACTCCTGGCCGTACGTCTACGACTACGGCATCGCCTGGTTCGACCGTCCGCCGTCACTGGCAGGCATCGAGGTCGCCACCATCCTGCTGGTGCTGTCGGCGATCGCCGCCGCTCTGGCCATGTGGCAGACGCTGCGACTGGACTACGTGACCAACAAGGGCATGGCCCACCACCGCCAGGGACAGCCCGACAGTGCCGGCGACCGGCGCCGCCTGGCGGTGTCCAGCGCGCCGATCGCGGTGATCGCGGTGGGCACGGTACTGGTGACGCTGGCGTTCTTCGCCAAGGCCGTCGTCGACCGCTCCCCGGCGATGACCGCGCTGACCACCAATGTGAAGTCGCTGAGCGGGTCCTCCTGCGCGATGGCCGACCAGGTGCTCGCCGAACCCGATCCCAATGCGAATCTGCTGACCCCGGTCGGCGGGGCGACGGCGACGCAGGCCCTGACCGGCACCGGCAGCGTCGGCTTCAGTCCCGAGGGCGTGCCGGACAGTCTGCTCACCGACAAGGTGACCTCGCGTCCGGGCCGGATGCACATCGGCGCCAAACCGTGGACCAACTTCGCCACCGAAGGCACCCTCGGCGCCGGCACCGCCGGCGGGACCGGACCGCAGACCGTCAACGGCTCCCGCGCAGCCCTGCCGTTCGGGCTGGATCCGGCGACCACCCCGGTGCTGGGCAGCTACCGGTATCCGGCCAACGCCCACCTGCGCACCGGCTGGTATCAGCTGCCCGAACGCGACGCCTCACCGCTGTTGGTCTTCGCCACCGCCGGCGCCGTCGCCTCCATCGACGCCCAGGGCGTCCGCGTGCCCGGCCAGTCCATCGTCGTGCAGTTCGGCCGCCAGGGCGGCGACGGGCGCTTCGAACAGCTCGGCGCCGATGTGCTGCCCATCGATCCGGGGCCGGTGGTCGCCAACCGGCCGTGGCGCAATCTGCGCGTCCCGATGTCGGCGGCACCGGAGCAGGCCACCGCGATGCGCCTGGTGCTCGACGACACCAACCTGGGTCCGATGCAGTTCCTGGCGATCACCCCGCCGCGGGCACCGAAGCTGCAGACCCTGCAGGACCTGGTCGGTTCGGACGATCCGACCCTGATCGACGTCGGCGTGGGCGCCTTCTTCCCGTGCCAGCAGCCGATGACGATCCGGCACGGTATCGCCGATGTTCCCCGCTGGCGGATCCTGCCCGACTTCGTCGGCATGAACCTGTACTCGAAGAACTGGATGGCCGCCAGCAGCGGCGGACTGCTCTCGATCAGCGAGGCGACCACCCGCGCGGAGACCGTCCCGACCTATCTACGCGATGACTGGCACCGCGATTGGGGTTCGTTGGAACGACTGACCCCGCTGGCACCCGACGCCGTCGTCGCACGCCCGACGATCGGTGAGGACACCCGCTGGGGCCTGTCACGCACCGGCAGCATCCGACTGGAGGGCAAATGACCGATAGGCCCGACCACTCCCCCGGCGGATCGGCTCCGGCCGACGCCCCGGCGACAGCGCCAGCGACGCCGGTATCGTCGTCCCGCTGGGCGTTTGCCACCCGGGACGGCTACCGCGTCACCAAACTGGCCGCGACCGTCTTCGGTCTGCTGGGTCTGCTCCTGGCCCTGGCGACCCCGCTGTTGCCGGTCGAACAGCGCAGCGCCACCCTGAACTGGCCGCAGAACGACGTCATCTCCGATGTGACCGCGCCGCTGGTCGCCTTCGTGCCGACCTCGATGGAGATGACCGTCCCCTGCAGCCTGGCCGCCGAGCTGCCGGCCACCGGCGGCGTGCTCGTCTCGACGATCCCGCAGACCGGTAAACAAGCCGGTGCCCGCGGCATGTTCGTGCGCGCCACCGAGTCCGACCTGGCGGTGACCGTTCGCGATGTGGTGCTGCTGAGCGTCCCGCGCGCCGCCGCCCAGTCCGATCCGGACTGCATGATCGAGTTGCGCGGCGACGGCGAGGGTGTCTCGGCTGCTGTCGTCGGGGCCGGTGCGGACGGGACCGGCCCGAACCCGACGAACGGGGACGAAACCCGCTACAGCAGCGACGACCCCGATATGCGGCCCCAGATCGTCGGTGTCTTCTCCGATCTGCCCGCCCAGACCGATCGCGCCGGCCTGTACCTGACCGCCGACATCGATACGCGCTTCGTCAACCGGCCCAGCCCCCTCAAGCGCGCCCTGATCATCATCGGCATCGTCTCCACCCTGCTGTCGCTGATCGCCCTGGCCGTCCTGGACAGTCGCGACGGTCGTGTCCACAAACGATTCCTGCCGCGCGGCTGGTTCACCATCCGCGGCCCCGACGTCGTCGTCTTCGCCGTGCTGGCCCTGTGGTGGCTGATCGGCGGTAACACCTCCGACGACGGCTACAACATCACCGTCGCACGCATCACCGAGGAAGCCGGCTACGCCGACAACTACTTCCGCTACTTCGGGGTGCCGCAGGATCCGTTCGGCTGGCCCTATCAGGTGCTGTCGTGGATGACGAGCATCAGCGTGGCCACGCCGTGGCTGCGGCTGCCGGCATTCCTGCTCGGCCTGCTCGGCTGGTGGATCCTCTCCCGCGAAGTGATCCCGCGGCTGGGGCGCAGCGTCCGCAACAGTTCGGCAGCCGTCTGGTCCGGCGCCCTGGTCTTCCTGGCCATCTGGCTGCCGTACAACAACGGCATCCGCTTCGAGCCGGTCGAGGCGATCGGCGCCCTGCTGACCTGGTGTGCGGTGGAACGAGCGATCGCCACCCGACGGCTGTTGCCGTATGCGGTCGCCGCGGTCTTCGGCGCCTTCACCTTCGCGGTGGCGCCCGGCGGACTGATGGCTGTGGCTGCGCTGCTGGCCGGTCTGCGGCCGGTGGTCCGCGGAATCGTCTCCCGCCGGAGCCGTGACGGCCTGCTGCCGATGATCGCGCCGGTCCTGGCGGCCGGCACCTCGGTGCTGTTCCTGATCTTCTACTCCCATCCGCTGCGCCCGCTGATCGAGGGCAGCGGAGTGGCCAGCGATGTGGGCCCCACCAACGAATGGTGGCAGGAGCCGCAGCGCTACTACTTCCTGATCCTGCAGACCGGCGACGGGACCTTCTCGCGCCGCTTCGGGATCCTGATCATGTTCACCGCCCTGGTGATCGCGATCTTCCGGCTGCTGGCCAAGCACAGTCCGGCCGGGGTCGCGCGGGCACCGCTGTGGCGCCTGATCGCGGTGATGCTGGGCACGATGTTCTTCATCTCCTTCACTCCCACCAAATGGACCCATCACCTGGGCATCTACGCCGGGATCGGGGCCGCGATCGTCGCGGCGACGGCCGCGATGATGTCCCCGGCGCTGCTGCGCGCCCGCAGCAACCGTGCCTTCTTCGCCGCGATCATCCTGATGGTGACCGCCGCGGCGGCCTCGGGAACCAACATGTGGTGGTACGTCGGCAGCTACGGCGTGCCGTGGTGGGACGCCCCGGTCTCCCTCGGCGGCATCAAACTGGCGTGGGTGCTGCTGGCCCTGGCGGTGATCACCGCCCTGTACGGCTTCTGGTGCTATCTGCGCAGCGACGACGTCGACCCGCCGCCGGGCACCGGCTACACCCGGACCGGCCTGGCCCGGTTCACCTTCTCCCCGCTGCCGGTGATCTCGGCGTTCGTGGTGGCGTTCATGCTGTTCTCGTTCGTGTTCGGCGCCTACAAGCAGCGCGACAGCTGGTCGTGGGCCAAATCGAACCTGCGCGCCTTGACCGGCAACGAGTGTGCGCTGGCCAACGATGTCCTCGTCGAAGACGATATCGCGGCATCGTTCCTGGATCCGGCCGCCGTCGACGGACGGCCGGCACCGACCCCGCGCGCGGCGCTGGGAGCCCAGAACGACGGCTTCGTCGCCGACGGCATCCCCTCGACGACGCTGATCGACCCGGTGGACCGTCGTACCGGGAACACCACCGACGAGGACAGCGTGCAGACCTCGGTCCCCAGCGGCGAACTCCCCGTGGAAGACACCGAGTCCGAAGACGAGACCACGGTCGACGAGACCGCCGAGGACCAGACCGCACCGGCCGCCGATGCGGGCAGCGTGCGACTGCCCTACGGCCTCGACCCGGCCACCACCCCGGTGCTGGGCAGTTACGGCACCGCGGGCAACACCTCGGTGACCACCGCCTGGTACGACCTGGGCTTCCCGGCCGGCCAGGCACCCGAGGACGCGCCACTGCTCACGGTCGCCGCCGCCGGATCGATCGCCGCGGTCGACCGCAACAACCTGGTGACCGACGGACGACGGCTGGTCGCCCAGTTCGCCCGTCTCGACGGCGACACCGTGGTCCCGGTCGGTGAGCCGATGCTCGGCATCGACGCCATGGACAGCAAGTCCGAGTGGCGTACGCTGCGGTTCCCGCTCAGCCAGGCCCCACCGCGCGCCACCCTGGTGCGGCTGCACGCGGTCGACGACGCCGCCGCCACCGCCGAATGGCTGGCCTTCACCGCACCGCGGGTACCGCACCTGCGGACGCTCGAAGAGGTCGTCGGACGCACCGATCCGGTGCTCATCGACTGGCTGCCCGGCCTGGTGTTCCCGTGCCAGCGTCCGGTCGCGGTGCGCAACGGCGTGCTCGAGCTGCCGGACTGGCGGATCATGCCCGACGCCGAGGCCGTCCGGGTCAACAGTCAGACCTGGCAGGCCGGCATCCACGGCGGTCCGCTGGGTATCACCGATGCCCTGCTGGTCAGCACTCTGGTGCCCAGTTACCTGCGCAACAACTGGTCGCGCGATTGGGGCTCCCTGCAGCGGTACACCCCGCTGGTTCCGCAGGCCAAGCCCGCGGAGCTGGAGCTGGGCTACCGGACGGTCAGCGGGCTGCAGAGCCGGGCACCGATGCGCTCGGCCGGCTACTGAGCCCTGGACCGGTAGCCGCTTGACCGCTGCCGGGCCGGCGTACTCGCCTCGCCAGGCCCCGTGCGGGGGTCTGCGAGGCAGGTGATCCGGTAACCCTCACGCGCCTCGGAGGTCGCCGTCATCCCGGCAACGACCTCCGAGGCGCGTGACCGTCCGGTGGTCACAGGGCGCGGACAACGGGTCGCGCCTGCGCGCACGGCGAATACGCTCGCGCGCAGGGACACATCCCGAGCCCAGTCAGATGGGCATCAGGAAGTGCTTGCGCGGTGCGCGCAGAACCTTCTTGTCCCGCAGCTGAGCCAGGGCCTTGCGCAGCTGGAGCCGCGTCTGTGCCGGCTCGATCACCGCATCGATGTAGCCCTTCTCCGCAGCGAGATAGGGGTTGGCCATCATCACGTTGTAGAAGTCGATGAAGTCCCGGCGCACCTTGTCGGCCGCGGCGGCCGACAAGCCCTCGGTCTGCTTACGGGTCAGCAGCACCGCCGCCGACTCGGCACCCATCACCGCGATCTTGGCCGTCGGCCAGGCGAAGTTGATATCGGCACCGAGCTGCTTGCAGCCCATCACCGCATAGGCGCCGCCGTAAGCCTTGCGCAGCACCACGGTGATCTTCGGGACATCGGCTTCCACGTAGGCGTACAGGAACTTGCCGGACCGCCGGATCGTGCCCTTCTCCTCCTCGACGAGCCCCGGGAGGATACCGGGGGTGTCGACCAGGAAGATCAGCGGAATGTTGAACGCATTGCAGATGCGGACGAAACGCGTCGCCTTCTCCGAGGCGTCGGTGTCCAGGGTGCCGGCCATGACGCTGGGCTGGTTGGCCACCACACCCACGCTGTGGCCGTCCACGCGGGCGAAACCGGTCAGGATGTTCGGCGCGAACAGCTCGCCGATCTCGTGGAAGGCGCCGTCGTCGAACAGCTTGACCAGGATGTCGCGCATATCGTAGCCGGCGTTGTCGCTGTCGGGCATGAAGGTATTGAGCTCGCGGTCACTGTCGGTGACCTCGGGTTCCAGACCCGGATTGATCACCGGCGGCGTCTCCCAGCAGCTCGACGGCATGTACTGCAGGTATTCTCGCACCCACTCGAAGGCGGCCTTCTCGTCGGCGGCGACATGGTGGATGTTGCCCCAGCGGGCCTGGTTGTGGGCACTGCCCAGATCCTCGGCCGAGATGTCCTCGCCGTTGACGGCTTTGAGGATCTCCGGGCCGGTGACGAACATGTAGCTCTTGTCCTCGACGCCGACCAGGATGTCGGTGTTGGCCGGGGTGTACACGGCACCGCCGGCGCACTTACCCAGGATGATCGAGACCTGCGGCGCCAGCCCCGACAGCAGATCGTTGCGCCGGCCCATCTCGGCGTACCAGGCCAGGGAGGTGACCGCGTCCTGGATGCGCGCACCGGCGGAGTCATTGATGCCCACCATCGGGCAGCCGAGTTTGCCGGCCCACTCCATCAGCGTCGAGACCTTGCGGCCGAACATCTCGCCGACGCTGCCGCCCATCACGGTCTGGTCGTGGCTGAAGGCGGCCACCGGGCGGCCGAAGACCAGGCCGTGACCGGTCACGACACCGTCGCCGTAGCCGGCTTCGGAAGCCCCCGGCGCCTTGACCAGCCCGCCGACCTCGACGAAGGTCCCCGGGTCGAACAGCATCTCCAGCCGTGCGCGCGGCGAGCAGATACCCTTAGCGGCACGCTTGGCGATCGCCTGCTCCCCACCGGGCTCCTTGGCCATCTCCAGCTTGGCCCGCAGATCGGCGAGTTTGCCTGCGGTCGTGTGCTCAGGGGCGATGTCGGCAGTCACGCGGGGGCCTCTTTCTTTCGTTGACTCGGGCTGGTTCACTCGGGCTGGTTCACTCGGGCTGGTTCAGTTCGGCTGATTCAGATCAGCGATGCGCCGGGTCAGGTCGGCACCGACCTTGGCGACATACGGTTCGTCGACGATGGACAGGTGGTCGCCGCCGATCTGAATGATCTCCAGATCGTCGACCACCTCACCCCAGCGCCCATCGGGGTCGATGTTCGCCCACTGCGGCTCCAGTTCGATGGCTCCGTCGTGCATCTTGTCGGCCCGGTACAGGACCACCTTGCCGTCGTACGGGGTCGGCGAGATGTTGCTCAGCGCCCGGTTGTCCAGGAACGACGTCCGCTGGTGTTCGATGATGCCGCCGGGAATCTTGGTGCCCGACATCGAGATCATCTCCATGATGATCGCGAACTGCTCGTCGTCGTCGGCTTCGACCAAACGGTCCATCGGGATCGGGATGTCCGCGTCCAAGTCGTAGGTCTTGACCGCGAAGTCGCGCCAGCGTTCCAGCCGGGCACGTTTGGTTTCCGGGGTCTCGACCAGATCCTCGCTGGGCCGGACGACGTCGATCAGCCCGACGAAGGCCACCTGCTCGCCCTGCTCGGTGAGCAACTGAGCGGCGCCGTAGGCCAGTGCACCGCCGAGCGACCAGCCCACCAGCACATATGGGCCGTGCGGCTGCACCTCGCGCAGCTTCGGCAGATACTGGCGCACCCGCTCCTCGATGGTGCCCTCGACACGGTCGAATCCGATCACCGGCTGATCCTCGGGCAGCCGCTTGAGCAGCGCCTCGTACGCCGAGGTGTTACCGCCTGCCGGATGGAAGACGAGCATCGGCACCGGATCGCCGGCGGTGGTATCGAAGACGTGCTGGCGGGCGCCGTTCTTCTCCGGAACCCGCAGGAAGCGGACGAAACCGTCGACGTCGGCCGCGGCCTCCATGTGCTTGCGCACGTGGTCGCTGAGCTCCTCGATGGTCTCGGCCGCCAGCACGTCCTCGAGGTCGATGTCACCGCCGGTGCGGTCGTTGAGCCGATCGGTCAGCTTGCGGGCCGACTCCTCGTCCAGCACCTCCAGCTTGTTGAAGACGCCGCCGGCAGATTTGCCGGTCACCACCGCGTAGGCACCGAAGGTGAGGCGCTCGGCCGCATCGCGCGGCGGCACATCGGCACCGGCCGCGGCCGCGACCTGCGACTGATCGGTCAGATCGGCCTTCTCCGCCGGGGGCGCGTCGGCGGCGGGCTGAGCTACAGGCGTCTGGGCAGCGGGTGCCGCGGTCTCGGCGGGAACAGCCGGTTCGGCGGGAGCGGCCGGTTCGGCGCTCTTGCGCGCATTGGCCTGGTCGATCAGCGCCGACAGGGCGGCGGTATCGAGTTCCTGGCCGTCGGCGGCGCCCTGGGCGAGCAGGTCCACCTGGTCCCGGTTCTCCACGGCGAAGGTGACGAACTTGGTGACGTCGTTGAGGTTGGCCTGGCGCATGGCCTGCAACTGCAGCTGCGGGATGTCGAACTCGTACTCGACACGGTTCTTGATCCGGACGGCCATCAGCGAGTCCAGCCCCAGCTCGATCAGCGCGATCTCGCGGGGCAGATCGTCGGGATCGTACCCCATGGACTCGCCGACGATCGTGGCCAGTCGCTGTTCGACGGTCTCCCCCGATCCGGCCTCCCACTTGCTGCCGATATCGTCGACCACCTCGTCCTCGACGACGACGGGGCCGCCGGCGAACGATTCGGCCGCCGAGGGTTCCGGTGCGGCCGCCGGGGCCGCCGCGATGGTCGGGGCGGGCCGGTCGGGGGCGACGCCGGTGACGGCGGCCTCGAGCACCAGGGCGTGACCGTGGGCCGCATCGGCGAACACCGAGATCGCCCCGCCGCCGGGATGGCGGGTGTAGACGGTGGTCAGCGTGCCCGCTGCGGGCAGCCGGTTCACCGCTTCGGCGGCGACCACGACGGCGTCGTCGAGCACCTGCCGCGCCGCAGCCAGCGCCAGCTCACGCGGATCGGTGACCGCCGAGATGGCCACCTCCCAGGCGTGCCGGCCGTCGGGCAGGGCCACGTGCGCACCCGGCGCGCTGGCCGGACCGGTGCCGCTGCCGACGGCGGCGGTGAGCCAGTACGGTTTGCGGTCGAAGGCGGTCCGCGGGACGTCGGCGTACGGCAGATCCTGCCCGGTACCGAACAGGGCCCCCACATTCAGGGGATGGCCGTGCACCCAGAGCTTCATCATCGCGGTCAGCAGACCGGTGGGCTCGTCCTCCTTGCGGCGCAGCGTCTCGATCAGTTCGGCGTTGTGCACACCGGCGCCGAAGGTCGTTGCGGCCACCGAGATCAGCACGGCCGGATTCGGTGCCAGCTCCAGGAAGGTGCGGTGGCCGGTCTCGACCGCCTTGGCGATCGCCTGGGCGAACCAGACGCTGTGCCGCAGTCCCTTGGTGAAGTACTCGATGGTGTGCACCGGCTCGGCACCCGGCCGGTAGAACACCTCGCGGTCGACCGAGCTGTAGAAGCCGACGGTCGGGCGCAGCGGCGCGATACCGGTGAGCTCGTAGGCCAGCTCGCCCAGCAGCGGATCCATCTGGGAGGTGTGGCTGGCGCCCTTGGTCTGCAGTTTGCGGGCCAGCTTCCCTTCGGCCTCGGCGTGCGCGACGATCGCGTCGACCTGCGGTTCGGGACCGCCGATGACGGTGTGCGTGGGCGCGGCGTAGACGCAGATCTCCAGGTCGGGGTAGTCGACCAGGACGTCGTTGATGTCCTCGGCGCTGTATTCGACCAGGGCCATCAGCCGGATGTCGTCGCCGACGAGCATCGATTCGCCCTCGCCCATCAGGCGTGAGCGCTGGCAGATCACCCGGGTCGCGTCCGCCAGGGACAGACCGCCGCTGATGTAGGCGGCCGAGGCCTCACCCATCGAATGCGGCACCAGCACCCCCGGCTGGGCCCCGAAGTGGCGCAGGGTGTCGGCCAGGGCGACCTGGATCGTGTAGATCCCGACCTGGCTGGTCTCGATGCCGTAGGTCTGCGCATCGTCGAGGAACATCTCGGTGATCGAGTAGCCCAGCTCGTTCTGGACGTACTCGTCGACGCGGTCGACGTTCGCGGCGAAGACCGGATTCTCCAGATACAGCTGCTTGGCCATCTTGCGGTGCTGCGAGCCGAAGCCCGACAGCAGCCAGACCGCCGAGGCCGCATCGGGGGCGTCGGCGGTGAAGACGAACGGCAGCGCCTTCCCCTCGGCCACGGCCCGGGCGCCCTTGAGCGCCTCCTCGTGGTTGCGGGCCATGATCACCGACCGGGTGCGGCCGTGGTTGCGGCGGGCCAGGGTGCGGCCGATCTCGACCAGGTCGGTGGCCCGGCCCTGCTCGGTGTCGAGCCAATCGGCCAGGTCGGCGGCGGCACGACGACGTCGCGACGGCAGGAACCCGGACAGCACCAGCGGCACCACCGAACCCGGTGCGGCCGCCGGGGCGAAACCCTCGGTGGGATCGGTTTCGACCGCCGCGGTCACGGCCTCCACCGGGGCGGACTGAGCCGCCAGGACGGCGCGCTCGGCTTCGGTGAGGTAGTCGTCCTCGTCGTGGTAGTCGTCGACGGCCGCGGCGGTCACGGCCGCGGCGGCCTGGGCCGGCTGGTCGACGGTCTCGACCAGATCGGTGGGCAGCACCTCACGCACGACGATGTGCGCATTGGTGCCGCCGAAACCGAATCCGGACAGCCCGGCGACCGCGTGCCCGGAGTAGCGCGGCCAGGCTGTGTTCTCGGCGGCCACGCGCAGATTGGTCGCGTCGAACTGGATGTAGGGGTTGGGGCCGACGTAGTTGAGCGAGGCCGGGATCTGGTCGTGCTGCAGGGACAGCACCACCTTGGCCAGCGCACCGGCGCCGGCGGCGGCCTCCATGTGCCCGTAGTTGGTCTTGGCGGAACCGAGCAGCGCCGGGGCCTCAGGGTTCCGGCCGCGGCCGACCACGCGGCCGAGGGCGTCGGCCTCGATCGGGTCGCCGAGCACCGTGCCGGTGCCGTGGGCCTCGATGTAGTCGACCGTGCGCGGATCGATCGCCGCATCGGTGTAGGCATCGCGCAGGACATCGACCTGGGCGTCGGGATTGGGCGCGAAGATGCCGTTGGAGCGGCCGTCGGAGTTGACCGCGCTGCCGGCGATCACCGCGAGCACCTGGTCGCCGTCGGCCCGCGCATCGGCGAGCCGCTTGAGGACGAAGACGCCGCCGCCTTCGGCGCGGATCATGCCGTCGGCATCGGAAGAGAAGGCCTTGATCTTCCCGTCGGGGGCCTGGGCGCCGATGCTGTCGAAGCCCAGGGTCACCGCGGGGGTGACGATCATGTTGACGCCGCCGGCCAGGGCCACATCGCTCTCGCCCGAACGCAGGCTGCGGACCGCCTGGTGCACGGCCACCAGCGACGACGAACACGCGGTGTCCACGGCGATCGAGGGGCCGCGGAAGTCGAAGAAGTAGGAGACCCGGTTGGCCACGATCGAGGTCGCGGTGCCGGTGAGCGCGTAGGCCGCGGTCTCGCTGGCGCCCTCGCCCAGACCCAGAGTGGCCAGCATCTGATAGTCGTTGGTCGAGGTGCCCATGAACACACCGACGGCCTCGCCGCGCAGATCACTGGCCGGCAGATGCGCGTTCTCCAGCGCCTCCCACGACAGTTCCAGCGCCAGCCGCTGCTGCGGATCGACCATCTCGACCTCGCGCGGGCTCATCTGGAAGAAGTCGGCGTCGAAGCCGCGCACATCGTCGAGGTAGCCGCCGTGCACATTGGCCTGCGCGATCACCTCGGCCAGGCGCGGATCGGAGGTGAACTCGGTCCAGCGGTCCTCCGGCAGATCGGTGATCCCGTCGACGCCGGTGATCAGCGCCTCCCAGGTGGATTCGGGTGTCGCCCCGGCCTTGGGGAAGCGGGTGGCCAGGCCGATGATCGCGATATCGTCGTCGGCGCTGCGCTCGCGTTCCCAGAAGCGGTCGGCATCGGGGTCCAGATCCTCGTCCGGGTCGCCCTCGATGATGCGCTTGGCCAGCATCGCGATGGTCGGATGGTTGTAGGCCGCGGTCGCGGTCAGGATCACACCGGTACGGTCCTCGACGTCGGCGGCCAGGGCCACCGCATCGCGCGAGGACAACCCGAACTCCTCCATCGGACGGTCGTCGGAGATCTGGTCGACCGGCAGCCCGGTGGTGGCCGAGACCCATGCGCGAAGCCAGTCGCGCAGCTCCTCGACCGTCAGGCCGCCCGCGGTCTCGCCGTCGGTCTCGATCGGGTTACCGGTGTTCTCAATGTCAGACATCGCCTACAGCCTACTGAGTTCGAAGTGTCGGTATGTACACGTCAGGCCCGGTATGTCGGTGACATACCGGGCCGTACGCATGGGATTTCACGAGCGGCTCAGTCGCCGGCGTCCGGGAAGGCCGTCTGCTGGTAGCCGCCGCGCAGCGTGCCGTCGACATAGGCGGACTTGGTCGCCAGGCGGGCGATCTTGCCGCTGGAGGTGCGCGGGATGGATCCGGCGGGCACCAGCAGCAGGTCGCGGACCATGACGCCGTGCCGGCCGGCCACGGCGGCGCGCACCGCATCGGCGATCTCCTGCGGATCGGCCTTGCGTCCCGGTCCACGCTCGGCGACGATCACCAGCTGCTCGGAGGCATCCTGCGGATCGAAGGTGAGCCCGGAGAAGCCGCCGTCGAAGACCTCCTTGGGCAGCTGGTTGGCCGGCACCGCGAAGGCGGCGACGAAGCCCGGGCGCAGATTGGGGCTGGCCTCCTGGGCACTGAACTCCAGGTCCTGCGGATAGTGGTTCCGGCCGTCCACGATCACCAGGTCCTTGACCCGGCCGGTGATGTAGAGCTCACCGTCGTAGATGACCCCGTAGTCACCGGTGCGCATCCAGTCGGCGTCTTCGGAGACGCCCGCGGAGTGGCTGCCCTCGGGCAGCGGGTGGACGAGCTTGTTGTGGAAGGTCTCGCGGGTCTCGTCCTCCTTGTTCCAGTAGCCCTTGCCGATGTTGAGGCCGTGCAGCCAGATCTCGCCGACACGGCCGTCGGGCACCTCGGTGGCGGTCTCCGAATCGACGATGCAGGCCCACTGGCTCAGGGCGACCTGTCCACAGGAGACCTGCGCGATCGCGTTCTCGTGGTCCTCCGGCACCGGTACGAACTCGCCGGCGTTCAGCTTCTCTCTGTCGACATAGCTGATCAGCGCTTCATTATCACGCTGAGTCGCCGAGACGAACAGGGTCGCCTCGGCCATGCCGTAGCAGGGCTTGATCGCCTTGGGCGACAGGCCGTACGGCTCGAAGGCCTCGTTGAACTTGC
The DNA here is from genome assembly GCF_000333015.1 of Gordonia hirsuta DSM 44140 = NBRC 16056. Classification (GTDB taxonomy): domain Bacteria; phylum Actinomycetota; class Actinomycetes; order Mycobacteriales; family Mycobacteriaceae; genus Gordonia; species Gordonia hirsuta. The sequence goes on from NZ_BANT01000029.1 coordinate 20,995, forward strand.
GCATGGAGGAGACGGTGACCGGCTCGGAGCCGTTGATCAGACCGATCACATTCGACAGGTCCAGTTCTTCGCCTTCGGCGGGCAGTCCGCGGGCGGCGGCGTGCTCGTAGGCGAAGTTCGGCGCGGCGGCGTAGGTGGGCGCACGGTCCTCGGCGGCGGCCAGTTCGCGGATCCACCGGCCGGGACGGCGCACGAAGGCCGCCGGACTCATGATGGTGATGTACTTGCCGCCCAGCGCGGGCAGAATCACCGTCAGCAGGCCCATATCGTGGAACATCGGCAGCCACGTGACACCGCGAGAGTTGCGGTCCAACTCGATGGTGTCGTAGATCTGCAGGCAGTTCGCCGCGACGGCCTCGTAGGTGATCTCGACGCCGGCCGGTACGCGGGTCGAACCGGAGGTGTACTGCAGGTAGGCGACGGTGTCGCGGTTGTGGTCCTTGCCGGCCACCGGGGCCACCCAGGACGAGCCCACCGAATCGGGGACGGCGTCGACGGCGATCACGCGGGGGCGTTCTTTGGCCGGACGGTCGGCGAAGAAGTCGCGGACGGCTTCGGCGGATTTGGTGGAGGTCAGGATCGCGGTCGGCCGGCAGTCGGCGAGTACCGCGGTGAGACGGTCGGTGTGGCCGGGTTCGTCCGGACTGAACAGCGGGACGGCGATGTTGCTGGCGTAGAGCGCGGCGAAGAAGCCGATCACGTACTCCAGGGACTGGGGGGCGAGGATCGCCACGCGGTCGCCGGGCTGGGTCACCTGCTGCAGGCGCGCGGCCACGGCGCGCAGGCGCTTACCGAACTGAGCCCAGGTCAGATCCTGCGCTTCGCCGTCGCGCTCCCGGCTGTAGTCGATGAACCGGTAGGCCAGCGTGTCGGCTTCCTCCCGGACATTGCGCTCGACGTAATCGACGAGGGTGGCTTCCTCGGTGAACCGGAGGTTGCCGCTCTCGTCGAGAAACTGCTCGAACTCGGTATTCAGCATTTCCAAACTCCTGTGCCGCGGTCGCGGCGTCTTCTCGTCTCGCACTCTCGGCGCCGTGCGGCCCGCCCCCCACGGATCCGGCGCCCCTGCCTGTGCCTGGCGCGCGACGGGTCTCGCCGGTCCGTGGCACACAAAACCTAATTGATTCTACTCCTCCTGCAATAGCGGGATCACCGGTGCAAAGGTATCGGTCTGTCCCGGGAAGATTCCGACGTAACTCATGGTGGTTCTGCGGCGGATCTCGCGGATCTGTTCGGCGATCTGCGCAGCGCTCCCGAAAGCCAGGTACGGCGACTCCAGCAGGTCGTCGACAGTCAAGTCCACATCGCGGGCGATCGTCGGCGGATAGCCGCTGTCGAGCGCCTGCAATGCGGTTTCAGCGGCCCGGACCCGGTCGTCGGTGAGAACCACCGCCGCGATCGTCCAGTTCAGCTCGATGTGGTCGAACCGGTCACCGGCGGCCTGGCGGATCCGGTCGATCCGCTCGAGCGTCTTGTCCATCGTCATATCCGAGAGCCGCATCCGCCCGTCGGGGGTCGAACCGGTGGCCACCGAGATGATGTCGGCGTGTTTGGCCGCCAGGGCCAGCATGCGCGGGCCACCGGCACCCACCGCGATCGGCGGGCGGGGACCCTGCCGCGGACGCGGACTGCCCTCCAGGCCCCGAACGTGGTAGAACTCACCCTCGAAATCTACGGTCTCCCCGCGCAGGAGCCCGTCGAGGATGGTCAGCGTCTCGTCCAGGCGCCGCACCCGCTGGCCGGGGGTGCCGAAGTCGATGCCGGCGGCGTCGAACTCGGACTTGAGCCAGCCGGCACCGACGCCCAGTTCCAGCCGGCCCTTGGACAGCACATCGATGGTGGTCGCCTCTTTGGCCAGGACCGCCGGGTGCCGGAAGCCGTTGGCCAGCACCGACGTGGCCAGGCGGATGGACGACGTCGCCTGGGACAGCGCACCCAGTGCGGCCAGCGGTCCGACCTGGTCGCCGAGATGGTCCGGGACGGCGAAGGTGTCGTAGCCGTACTCCTCGGCGGTCTGCGCGAGCCGGACGAAGCGCCGCGCACCGCCTTCAGCCTTGTTGCCCTCACCACCGGCTCCGAAACGGAACCGGCGCAGGCCCGCGGGGGTCCGGAGAGCCCGATTCGTGGTCACCGGCCGCTGCCCTCCTCCGTCGTCGATTCTTCCAAGCCCAGCAGATCCTGTAGGCCCGTCGGGTCCCACGACTTCCCGTCAGGTCACGAAAAGGTTAACGCAGCAGGTGAACCGACCCCAAAGCGTCAGTCGTGTTTCGGGTGCGGCGCCTCGGTGATCAGCCGTTTCGCCCAGGCGAACATCCACTGCGTGGCGGTGGCCCCGTTCTGCGCCCAGTAGCGGCTGGTGGCGTATTTGGCGTGCACCGGATTGTTGGCCGCATTGGCCAGTTTGCCGATCGCCGAGAACGGATCGCTCACCCGGGGAGAGTCACAGATCAGGTCCCCGGCGGCGCAGATGGAGTAGGTGCGCTCGGTCAGCGTGCCGAAGCCGCCGCGGCGGGCCCCGGTCATCTCGATGCCCGGCACCAGTCCGCCGAAGCTGCCCAGCGCCACCTCAGCGCCGACACCGTCGGGGCTCGGGCCCACATCGTTCTGCTGCCCGGCCTGCCGCCGCCCGTCGGCGATCAGCCCGACGCCCAGCACCAGATCCTGGTCCTGCACGGGGATCGGACCGTGGCCGTTGCCGATGTCACCGGCGATGTCCCCGGCGATCACCGCTCCCTGGGAGAAGCCCATCAGGAGATACCCGGTCAGCGGGCAGTGGTCATAGGTCCGGGTGATCTTGTCGACCGCCCGGCGCTTACCTTGCGCACGCGAGACGTTGTAGTCCTGCTGCTTATCGGTCAGTACCGTCGGATTGCGGAACTGCGCCACGTACGGAACGGTGTACACCTCGGCGCGCGAGGACGGGAAGTTCGCCTGCAGGGCCTTGGTGACGCGCAGCATCAGGGAATGGCGGTTGGCGGTGGGTCGGTAAGGGTCGTCGTTGGCCTTGGATTCCCACGTGCCCGGGATCGACACCACCAGGACGTCCGGGCAGTCGGCGGGCTGGCTGTCGGCACGCGGCGGTGCCGAGGGCGTAGGCGGAACACCCGGCGGGGGAGGCGTGGGCCGCAGAAACTGGAAGATCAGGACGATCACCAGGATGATGGCGACGAGCGCCAGGAATCCGAAGCCGAACGCCACCTTACGGAAGCGGCGTTTCACGGGTCAGCAGAGATTCTTCTCGGCGGCGGCGATCAGTTTGTCGGCCTGGACGCCGGCTTCCTGCTCGCTCTTGGTCATCGGGCCGACGCCGGCACGGACGTAGACCCGAATCACCGTCGGATCGGTCTTCTTCTTCCGTTCCTGACACACGTAGTGACCCCAGGTGAGTGCGACGTTCTTATCGTCGTCGCCCATGAAGGAGACCTTGTCGCGCTCCAGCGCGGCCAGATACTTCTTCTCCTTATCGGTCAGGTCACTGCGCCCGCCCTCGGGATTGCCCGGTGCCGACGAGGACGCTTCGGGTTTGGTGGCCGGCAGTTCGGTCGAGGCCCTGGACGCTGCGGCGTGGGCGCTGCTGGAGGCTGCAGCCGCAGAGGAGGCGGCCGACTGCTCTGCCGAACCGGCCGAGGCCGCGGGCGAGTGGCCAGGCATCGTGGCGATGGTCGCATCCTGAGTGAGCGGTGCCGTTGCGGTCGAGGAGTCGCCGCAGGCGCTGATGCCGACTGCTGTCGCAACGAGTGCGGCGCACAACACGAGGCCGCGAGAGAACTTGCCAGTCATGCCGTCGAGGCTACCTTCCGTTCGACCCGAGTCTGTCCCTGGCAGGGTATTCACCTGCATAAACATGGTGAATACTCAGACGATTATCAACCTGGGAGCCGCAGTCACCTCACGGCTTGGCTTCCACACGGGCGCCCCGGCTCGGCGTCCAGGTGATCTTCCCGCGCTCAAAGGTGTTGAACTTGACCTTGCCGTCCCGGCTGGTCTGTTCATCGCTGGTGGGCAGGCCCAACCGGTCGAAGGCCGGGACGTAGGCACCGCCGATGGCACCGGTGACCACCTTGGGCCCCTTGGGCCCGGTGAACAGCCGTCCGTTGCGGAAGTCCTGCGCCTTGCCGCCGGGCACCGCGTACTCGGGAGTGAGGCAACCGCCCAGGCTGCGCAGCTGCTTGGCCTTCTTGAAGGCGTCGCCGACCTTGCAGGCCACCCGGTCGCCGGACAGTCCCAGCGCGCTGGCCGCCTGCGGCCAGGCCTGCTTCATCTCGAACTCCCAGTACGGCCAGGTGTGCGTGCCCGAGGGCCGGTAGACGGCCTGCGCCGGGATACCCAGGGAATTGAGTTTGCTGGCGAACTGCTGGCTGGTGGTACGGGAGAGCACTTCCAGGCCGACACCGGAGTAGTTGGTCGCCAGTAGCGGAATATCGCTGGGCTTATCGTGTTCGCCCACCATGCCGTTGCCCGAGGACACATAGAGGCTGGTCCCGCGCAGCTGGTCGGCCAGCAGATACGGGTCATGCTCGGCCCAGGCCGGATCGCTCGGCGGACCGAACATCTTCATCGAGTCGTAGCCGCCGCCGTCGCGCAGGGCGAACTGAATGGCCTGCGGCATGCCGTAGGAGGTCAACTGCAGGATGCCCGAGTACGACGCGGCGTATTTGAAGAAGCCCGGGTTGCGCGCGGCCAGCATCATCGCCGCCGAGCCGCCCATCGACAGACCCTGCACGCCACGCACATCGGTCGAGCGCCACTGGTCCTGCAGGATCGGCGGCAGCTCGTGGATCAGGAAGGTCTCCCACTGGTAGTTCTTGCCGCGATCGGGCTGCTTCCAGTCGGTGTAGAAACTGGACTCACCGCCCACCGGCAGCACGACGTTGACGTTCTTGTCCTGATAGAAGCGGGCGATGTCGGTGTTGATGATCCAGCCGTTCTGGTCATCCTGCGCACGCAGACCGTCCAGGGTGTACATCTGCGGGAACTTCGCATCGAGCTTGTACCACCAGTCGCGGGCCAGCAGCAGCTGCACCTGGATCTCCTGCTTCATCGCCGGGGAGAAGATCCACAGGGCGACCCGGTTGGCGTCATACCAGACGGTCCGGGTGACGCGTGCGGCCGGCGCGGCCGGCGGCGGCGCCGGAGCGGCCGACGGGGCGGGGCGCTCGGGGGCCGGTGCCGGATCTGCGGCAGCCTGGCCGGCGAGGGGGAACACCAGCGCCACCGTCGCGGCAGCGACGGCAGCCGCTCGCGCCCTCTTGAGATTCCACACCGTCACGTCCGTGCTCCTTCACTACTGCCCTGGACTCGGCTTCCCCGACCGAGTTATTCACTCTCACCGGCGGCCCCGCATCCGGAGATGCGAGACGCCTCACGTGTGTTTCTACACGTGAGGCGTCTCGATGTCCCCGCGCCACGCTGTGGCGCATGTGAATTTTGTGACTAATGTTTCGTAGTCACGGAGCTAGGTCAGCGGAAGAAGCCGCGTCGCTGTGCGTCCCAGACCATGTCCTGCCAGTAGCCCCAGGCGTGGGTGCCGTTGGCGTAGTAGGTCAGCGGGTTCAGGCCCTGGGCCCGGGCAGCCGCGTCGAAGGCGACGGTCTGCGTCAGTGCCAGCATCTCCAGCGGGGTGCCCTTGAACAGGTCGTCGCCGATGTTCTGCGGGTAGTTGTACTTGCCGAAGAAGCCGTTACCCGAGCCGATGTACAGCTTCAGGCCGTGCATCCGGTTGATCAGCATGAACGGATCGTTCTGCGGCCAGCGCGGGCTCCACGGCGGGCCCCACATGGAATCGATGTTCCACGGCTGCGGGTCGACGTCGAGCATCGCCAGGCGCAGCAGGGTGCGCATACCGGGGGCGGTCAGGTAGTTGTAGCCCGACAGCGAACCGGCGGCGTGGTACAGATCGCGACGCTGCGCGGCATGGGTCAGCGCGGCGTTACCGCCGGACGACAGGCCCATGATGGCGTACTTGCCGCCCTTGCCCTTGAAGCCGCGCTGCTTGAGCGCAGGCACCAGGCGCTTGTCGATGACGCAGCCCCACTTGTAGGCGCGCTTCTGGTTGTTGAAGTTCGACGGTGCATCCCAGTCGGTGTAGAAGCTGGCCGGGCCGCCGATCGGCTCGACCACGTTGACGCCGTGGTTCACCAGTTTCTGAACGTTGGTGTTGATCTCCCAGCCGCTGAAGTCGTACTGGGCGCGCATCCCGTCGAGCAGGATGACCGTGCGCTGGTTGCCCGGCTTGAACCAGGAGCGGACCTTGACCTTGCCCGGCTTCATGGACTTATTGCCGAAGGCGCCGTTGGTCGGCATCCCGCAGGCGTCGATCCAGAACTCCTTGACACCCGGGTGCGGCACCCGAGCAGAGGCCTGGCCGGCGCCGATCGCGGTGCCGAGAAGGCCCATCGCGGTCAGCAGGGCGACCAGAACCGCCGTCAGCCGGCGACCGGCCTGCGGCTTATTCTTCGCTACGCGCATTACTGCTCTCTTCCTAACTTTCACCGGCTGTCAGCGCCTTCTCAGGTTCTGCACAGCTCTCGTCTCTTGCGTCGGGTCTCGCGACTAGACACACGCCACATCCGTAACTGGATTGACGGAAGCCTATCGGCCTGGCCCACCACGCCCCAATACTGTGACGTTCCTCACAGTGTCGGTTCTGGTTTTCGCGCGGATCCCGTCCAGTGCCTGGAAGAGGCCCGGTCGGTCACCACCCATACCATCGTTGGGTCATCGCAGGACGTTACCGTTTCGAGATAAAGATTGCTACTTCCGAGTCGGGACCGACTCTGTTCCCGGCCCGGTTCACCGCGGATGCTCCGCCGGAGGCGTCAGACCGCAGCGCAGAATCTCGTACTCGGGCTGGCGCACGATCCGGTAACTGTTGAATTCAAAGGCCTGTCTCAGGTTGTGCCGGAAGCGCGTGAACGACCAGGTGTCCTTGTAGGAGGCGAACCGTGCCTGCGTCTGCGGGCAGGTCAGTGCCACGTTGGCACGCCGCACCTCCAACGCCGGAATGTACCCGGGCAGACCCGGTCCACCGGCCACGCCGCCGCTCTCGGCCACCACCCACGGCGTCGGCAGATTCTTGTCGTGCCCGATCCGCCCGTCGGTGAGCCTCTCGGTGTGCGCGGCCAACGGATAGGCCAGACCCATCTGATCGACCACCCGCACGTCCAGCGGAGCGTTCATCCCGGTCATTCCCAGATTCAGGAAATACAGCGTGGTGCGCTGCTGCTGGTGCGGCAGCAGATCATCGCGCAACGGCACCACGTACCACTCGTCGTAATTGCCTGACGGCAGGATCAGCCCGCCGGTGTCTTTGAGCTCGTCGATGCGTTCCATCATCGCGCGCATGCGCGGGTAGTCCAGATAGTCCTCGGCGGTGACCGGGTTCTCATTGGCCATATTGGCTACGTAGAAGCGCCGTTCGTCGACGATCCCGTCCCGGCTGATGTCCATACCGGCGGCGGAGATCACCTCCTGGGAGACCGCCGCCCCCCACCAGATGGTCCCGCCCACGGCCAGGATGATGAACGACGCTGCGGCCAGGCGCCAGCGGGCGATGGCGGTGCGGGCCGTCGCCGGGATGGTGGCCGGGACCACCATCACCGGCAACAGGATGATGAAGAACGGTGCCAGCAGCACCCGTCCGTGCATGAAGTCGCCACCCTGGCGGGTCCAGTAGAGGGTCAGCAGCACCCCGGCCAGCACCACCGTCACAACGACCGTCGACGGCCGTTGCAGCCGGCGCTGAAAATCGGTCCAGCCCCGCGCCAGGCGTTCACTGGCGGTCACCGGCGCCGCAGCACCGGCGTCTTCGTCCGTTTCGTCGGCCGCGGTGCTCGCGGCCGACGCACCCGCGCGCACCCGGGTCGCCACGACGACGCCGGCGACCAGCAACGCCATGATCACCGGCAGCAGCAGAATGTACGGGCCGAACAGGTTCTCCAGGTAGAGCCAGCCCTGGCCCCACTTGGCGCCGCTGGCGTCCTTGGCGATGGCCGGATTCGGCACGAGCACCGCGTAGTAGCCCATCCGGAAGATCTGATAGGCCACCGGTACGGCGGCGGCCATAACGATTACGCCGAGGCGCAGTCGCCAGCCGAGCGGTGCGGCGACCAGCACCAGCAGCACCAGTCCGCCCAGAACCGCCATCTCCGGACGGATCAGCGGTGCCAGTCCGGCCACGAACGCCAGGAACAGCAGGGCCGCATTCGAGCCTCGAGTGCGCGGCGCCGCGCCGTCGCGGCGTGCCCACGCTAGGAACAGGCACCACAGGCAGGCGATCCAGAAGATCACCAGACCGTTCTCCAGACCGCTGGTGGCGAAGTCCCGGGCCGGGGGCAGCGCGATGTAGATCACCGAACCCAGCGGCAGCAGCAGCGTGACACCACGGGCGGCACCCGGGGCGCTCAGGTAACGGCGTCCGTACAGGCGTGCGGTGCCGTACATCGCGATAGGAATGGCCGCCACCGACAGGATCAGGGCGGTCCACAGGACGACGTACTCCAGCTGAGCGCCGGTGACCCAGGCCCAGAAGGTCAGCAGATAGGTCCAGGCCGTGGAGGTGTTGGCCTCCACGCGTTCACCGGCGTTGAACACCGGTCCGTTACCGGCCAGCAGGTTCCGCAGGGTCCGCAGCACGATGAGGCCGTCGTCGGCGATCCAGCGCCGCTGCCAGGCGCCGATCGCGAAGAACACGGTCACCCCGACGGTGGCGATCAACCAGCTGAGCCCGGGAACCAGCAGACGGCGGTCGGTCAGCACCGCCTTCAACCGGTTCGGTGCGGCAGCGGAGTTCGAGTCAGCCGAGTTCGAGTCAGCGGCATTCGAGGCAGCGGGGGTGTCGGCGGCGGCGGGCGAGCGGTCCGCCGTCGGCTCCGGGTCAGGACGGGACATAGACGGCAACCGCCACGAGCACCACCCAGGCCACCGCCAGCAACTGCAGGATGCGGTCGCCCAGCGCAATCTCTTCGGGTTCGCCGGCCACACCGCCGTCGACGTCGACCGCATATCGCAGGATCGCCACGGTGAACGGCACCATCGACAGCGCGTACCAGACGTTGTCCTCGTGGATGTTGTCGAACGCCCACAGGCCGTAGCAGAGGACGACGGCGGTGGCCGACAGCGTCCACACGAAACGCAGGTAGGTGCTGGTGTAGTACTCCAGCGACTTGCGGATCTTGGCGCCGGTCCGCTCGGCCAGCTGCAACTCGGCGTAGCGCTTGCCGGCCGCCATGAACAGCGAGCCGAAGGCCATCACCAGCAGGAACCACTTGGACAGGTCGATGCCGGCGGCCACACCACCGGCGATCGCCCGCAGCAGGAAGCCCGAGGAGACGATGCAGATGTCGATGACGGCCTGGTGCTTGAGACCGAAGCAGTAGCCCAGCTGGACCACCAGGTACACCGCGATGGTGACGGTGGTCTGCCAGTTCGCCAGGAAGGCGATGCCCAACGCGGCGGCCATGAAGACCACCGCCAGCGCATAGGCCAGATTCCGCGGCACCACCCCGGCAGCGATCGGCCGGAATCGCTTGGTCGGATGTGCCCGGTCGGCTTCGACGTCGAGGGCGTCGTTCACCAGGTAGATCGCCGACGCCGCCAGACAGAAGGCGATGAAGGCGATGCCGACCTTGCCCATCCGGGAGGCGTCGGTCAGCGCATCGGTGCCCGCGGCCATCGGTGCCGCCAGCACCAGGACGTTCTTGACCCACTGGCGCGGACGGATCGCCTTGACCAGACCGGTCGCCAGGTTCTTCGGCGGTCCGGCGACCTTACCCTCGGTCTCGCTCATCGGTTGTTCCTCACTTGTCGAGCATGTCGGCCGCGATGACCGCACCGGCACTGGCGGCGCCGAGCAATGCTCCAGCTGCCACATCGGAAGGGTAATGGACGCCGAGCACCAAGCGGGACGCCAGCATCGGCGGAACGATGAGGGCGGGCACCGCGACCGGGGCCAGCCGGCGAAGGCGGGAGCGCTCGGCGCCGGTGCCGGCGGCCGCCGCGCGGCCGAGAAGAATCGCCGCGGCGGTGGTGGAGGTGGCGTGACTAGACGGGAAGCTCAGCTTGCTGGGGGTGCCCACGCCGATCGCGATGTCCGGGTGGTGCGGTCGCTTGCGGCGGACGATGCGCTTGAGCACCACCGAGGCCGCGTGCGCCCCGAAGGCGCCCACACCCGCTTCGAGGTAGCGTCGGCAGCGTTCGGGTTCACCGGTGGCGGTGGCCACCAGGGCGCCGGCCGCAGCCAGGCCCATCCAGCCCAGCGCGTGCTCGCCCAGGTGACTCAGCCCGCGGGCGGCCGGAAGCACACCCGGCCGGCCGGCCAGCGCCGACTGCACCCCGATCAGGATCTTCTCTTCCCCGCGCGGAGCCTGCCGCGCCGTCGCATCAGTCGATTCCGTAGACATGCGCCCAGCTCTCCTTGCTCGCCAGTTCCTTGTGTGCCGCACGGTATTCGATGCGCATCTCGTCGAAGCGCTCGCGCAGCTCCTTCTGCAGGCGGGCCGATTCGCGGGCCAGCTCGAGCATCTTGTCCCGGTCGCGCTGCCGGTACACCACTCCCCGGCCGTCGGCCGTGGTCACCGTGACCCCGTCGACGCGGCCCAGGGAGAACCAGCGGGCCTCGATCGGCGGATAGTTGGCCTGCGGCACCTGGTGGTGACGCGGATCGGCCGGGCGCGCATTGTTCACCACGGCCCCCAGCAGCGCCTTGGCCTTGGCGATCGGCCCGGCGGGCTCGTTGACCCCCAGATGGGTGGCCTCCCCGGAGGTGCGCGGCAACTCCTCAGCTGAGTCCAGCACCACCGCATCGGGGTAGCCCTTGCGGATCTGTGCGACCTTGCCCAGCGCGGTCGGCAGGATCTCCCGGATGTGCATCGGGCCCGCTAGGAAGTCGCGCATCGCCTCGTTCTGGATCGCCACGGTCGAATACTCCAGGCACAGCAGATGTTTCGCGGTCGCCTTGGCGTGCGAGGTCAGAATGCCCTTGATCGGCCCGTCGGTGTAGAGGGAAGCCACCACCAGCCGGTTGCGCAGATGGAAGTAGGCTTGCCAGTCGATGGCGTCGTCCTTATCGCTCCAGGCCATGTGCCAGATCGCGATGCCCGGCACGGTCGCCGTGGGGTAGCCCGCCCGGCCGGCGCGCAGCGCATACTCCCAGTCGTCCCACTTGATGAACAGCGGCAGGGGCAGACCGATCTCCTCAGCCGCCACCCGCGGGATCATGCACATCCACCAGCCGTTGCCTTCGACGTCGATACGCCGATGCAGGTTCTTGGAATTGTCGCGATCGCTGAGCGGGTACTTGGCGAAATCGTGGTCGTATTCGACGAACGGCGCGGCGGTCCACATGAACTTGTGATGGTCGATCACCTCGCCCATGCAGTGCAGATGGCTGCGGTCCTGCAGGTTGAGCATCTGACCGCCGACCAGCATCGGCTTCTTGGCGTACCGGGACATGGCCAGGGCGCGCAGAATCGAGTCCGGCTCGATCATGATGTCGTCGTCCATGTACAGCACGTACGGGCTGTCGGTCAGCCGCAGCGCCTCGAACATGATGCGCGAATAGCCGCCGGAGCCGCCCAGGTTGCCCTGGTCGAAGATGTGCAGGCGCTCGCCCAGTGCGGCGGCGGCCTCGGTGTAGCCGGGCTCGTCGACCACCTTCCGGGTGCCCTGATCGGGCATCATCACCGCGTCGATCACCGAGTCGACCAGCGGGTCGGAGGTCAGCGCGGCCAGTGCCGCGACCGCATCGGTGGGCCGGTTGAAGGTCGGGATGCCCACGGTGATCCGCTTGTCGGGGGTCCCGGCGGGCACCTCCTGCGGGGCGTACCAGCCGGCGGCGACGATCTCGGTGGCCGTATCGGTGGTGACGTCGAACCAGATCCAGCCGCCGTCCTCGAACGGCCCCAGATCGGTCTGGAACTCGAAGACCCCGCGGCCGGTCTCGTCGACCTCGACCAGGGCGCCGCCGATGGCGATGCGCGAGCCGTCGATCTTGGAGCGGTACAGGTCCACCCGGGCGCTGCCGACGATCTCCACCCGCAGCACGACGGACTTCAGGATGGTCCAGCGCCGCCAGTAGGACGCGGCGAAGGCGTTGAAGTAGGTCGCGAAGCTCACTTCCGATTCGGCGCCCAGGCGCACGCTGGTGCGGTCAGGAGCGTGGGCGCGCGCCTCGTTGCGGTCGGATTCGACCAGGTACAGCGAGCGCACATCGAGCGGCTCACCCGGCCGCGGAAGAATCACCCGCTGCAGCAGCGAGACCGCCGTGGTGTCAGTAGAAGTCATCTCGTCGATTCGATTCGTCGGTTACGCCTGGGCCCGCTCGGCCAGCGGTACGCCGTCGGCCAGGTGCGGTCCCAGCGTGTTGTCGAACATGGTCAGGGCACTGGCGATGGCCATGTGCATGTCCAGGTACTGGTAGGTGCCCAGCCGGCCGCCGAAGAGCACGCCGCGCTCGGCGGTCTCGGCCTTGGCCAATTCGCGGTAGGCGGCCAGGCGCTCGCGGTCCTGGGGGGTGTTGATCGGATAGTAGGGTTCGTCGTCCGCCCCGGCGAAACGGCTGAACTCGCGCATGATGACCGTCTTGTCGGATGGGTACTCGGTGCGCTCGGGGTGGAAGTGCCGGAACTCGTGGATACGGGTGAACGGCACGTCGGCGTCGTTGTAGTTCATCACCGAGGTGCCCTGGAAGTCACCGACCGGGAGCACCTCCAGTTCGAAGTCCAGAGTGCGCCATCCCAGCTCACCGGCCGCATAGTCGAAGTAGCGGTCCAGCGGCCCGGTGTAGACCACCGGCGCCTCGGGGCTGGCCACCCGCAGCTCGTCGCGCACATCGAACCAGTCCGTGTTCAGACGCACCTCGATGCGCTCGTGCGCGGCCATGTTCTCCAGCCACGCGGTGTAACCGTCGACCGGCAGACCCTCGTAGGTGTCACTGAAGTAGCGGTTGTCGAAGTTGTAGCGCACCGGCAACCGGGTGATGTTGCCCGCCGGCAGGTTCTTCGGATCGGTCTGCCACTGCTTGGCGGTGTAGTGCTTGATGAAAGCCTCGTAGAGCGGACGCCCGATCAGGCTGATCGCCTTCTCTTCCAGGTTCTGCGCATCGGCGGTGTCGATCTCGCTGGCCTGCTCGGCGATCAGTGCCCGCGCCTCGTCCGGGCTGAAGTAGCGGCCGAAGAACTGCGAGACCAGACCCAGACCCATCGGGAACTGATACGCCTGCCCGTCGTGCATGCAGAACACGCGATGCTGGTAGCCGGTGAAGTCGGTGAACTGGTTGACGTACTCCCACACCCGCTCGTTGGAGGTGTGGAACAGGTGCGCACCGTACTTGTGAACCTCGATACCGGTGGTCGGCTCGGCTTCGGAGTAGGCGTTGCCACCCAGGTGGTCACGACGTTCGACGACGAGGACACGCTTGCCCAACTGGGTCGCGGCGCGTTCGGCCACGGTCAGACCGTAGAAGCCGGAACCGACCACGATCAGGTCGTATGCACTGGCGCTGTTTTCCGTCACAACTGTTCAGGCTATCGGACCGAACCTGAGTGTTGACCAAGGCGCGGCGACCGCCGGATGAAGATCACCCCGTCAGTCCAGCGCGTCGGCCTTCGGGAACCCCAGGACCTCCAGGCCGCCGCCGTTGAGGAAATCGGTCAGCGCCTGCCCGAACAGCGCCTGCGCGCCGGTCGCCGGGCTGTAGTAGATGATGCCGTTGGCCAGCACCTGCACCAGCCCGTGCATACCCTGACCGTCGGTCACCAGCTCCGGTTTGGCGACCGTGCCGGTCGAGCCCTGCGAATTGTCGCCGCGCGTGAGATTACGATCGACGGTGCCGGTGGACCCGTTGGCGTTGTCACTGCGCTCCCGGCTCACCGTTCCGGTCGACCCCTGCCAGTTGTCACTGCGAGCGAGAGCGACCTGCTTGGCCGACAGGGCGCCGGTGCCCACGGCGATCATCTGCTCGATGATCGGGGTCAGCTGGCCGGTCACCGCCGACAGGTCGCTGAGTCCCAGGGCCGACAGGTCCGGGACCGACCCCGACAGCAGTGCGGTCAGCGGACTCAGGTCCAGGAAGTCACCGAGGCCACCGCCCGGTGCGGCCGGGCCCATCGGCGGTTTGACGATCTTGGGCATCGACTTCTGGCCCGCAATGGAGAACCAGCCGGACTTGAGCTGCAGCTTGCCGCGCACCTCTTCGCCGGTGGCCTCGACCGTACGGTTGGAACCGACGATCCTGGCCTTGACCACGCGGCCGCTGCCGGCACCGAGTCCGTTGGCCTCGATCACCTCGAAGCTCCGGAAGGCGCCGACACCGAACGCCGAGGCGACGCTGGCGGGGCTGACCGTGGCGGTCCAGGTGTGCGTCGGAGACACCTTGTCTCCGTCGTCGATCACCGCCGGGAACTCGCCGCCGGCCGTGTAACCGCCCGTCGACGCCGAGAACTCGGTCAGCGCCGGCTTGCCGTTGCGCAGCCGGACCTGGCCGGCCGTGGCGTCGGCGGCCCGGTTGGTGCGCGGATCCTCCCCGGAGGCTCCGTGATAGACCTGCGACTGCTGGGTGTTGTTCATCTTGCGGCCCGAGGCCAGCCCGGCCAGCACATACGAGCGTGCGGCCACGGCCTGGGCCTTGAGGGCCTCGAAACCGCCGGAGTCGGCCCAGCCGGGCACCGATTCCTTGGGGATGACCCCCTTGACGTAATCGTCGACGTGCAGCTTATTGGAGACGCCATCGCCGGTCAGACCGAGTGCGCCACGGTACTTGTCACCGCCGCCGCAGAAGGTCAGCAGCTCGTCCACCGGCCGATTGGGGGCGGGGTTGACCGGCTCGACCCACTGGGCCGACACCGTCTTCACCATGGCGCCGCCGCAGCCCTGCGTGATGGTGGCGTTGCCCCCGGACAGGCTGACCGCCTGTCCGGGAGCCACCGTCTGGCCACCCACTTTGGCACCGGCGTCCGCGCGGACACTCACCGACTGCTTCTCGCTGAGCGAGACGGTGACGTCGGGGTTGTCCACCTTCCCCGCGGTCGTGTTGCCGTAGTAGTGGCGCAGGATCTTGTCGGCCTTCCAGCCCTGTTTGGCGTAGCCGTAGGCCCCCCACTGACCCATCCCGCGGCCGTGCCCGTGTCCGTGTCCGGTCAGCGTCAACGGCGCATCCGCGCGCAACGAGATGCCGGTGCTCTGGATCCACCCGGTGCCGCCGACGGCCACGCCGCCGGCCAGCAGCACAGGTGCCAGCCCGAGGGCGGCGAAGGTCAGGGTGCGCTTCTTAGCTCGGCCGGGTCGGGTTCTGGGCACTGCATTACCTCAGTTCGCGCGGGACCCCAGCTGCAGCCTGTGGCCCGTGTGATTAATGGGACTAATGTGACAGTAGTGATGGCGGGGGTGGCTGCACAAGCCGGGCGGGTCACAACAGGGTCACGCTTATCGAACACCTATCGAACATGCCGCGAACGCGGCAGCAGGCATGGCGCGGGCGACCGGAACGGTCGCTGCGGGAGCCGATCAGCGCGGGATCAGAACCAGCGTTCGAGGACCTGGGCCAGACCGTCCTCGTAGTTGGGCGGGGCCACCTCGTCGGCGGCCGCCAGCGCCGCGGCATCGCCGTGGCCCATGGCCACACCGCGCGCCGCCCAGCGCAGCATCTCGATGTCGTTGGGCATATCCCCGAAGGCGATCGGCGCCCCGCCGGGCAGTTCGGTGTTGGCCATCAGCCACTGCAGCCCGCTGGCCTTGTGCACATCGGGCACCGACAGTTCGATCAGGCCGGTACCGATGGAATAGGTGACCTCGGCCAGGTCGCCGACGGCCGGACGCACCAGATGCGCCATCTCCCGCGAACTCATTCCGGGAACGCGGGCCAGCAGCTTCACCGCCGGCAGCGCGAACAGGTGCTCATCGCTGACCTGGACGTGATCGGGATTGAGCCAGGCGTGCTCGTAGCCGGCCGTGGCCACGAACGGCGCGGTGGCCGCGTCACCGGCACCGGCCTGTGCGACGGTCCCGGGCCGCTCGGCCGCCAAGCCGACGTGCGGCAGCCGCTCGGCGATGCGCTGCGCCAGCACCCGCAGAACCGCCGGTTCCAGCGCCTGCACATGCAGGATCCGGTCCTCGACGACGTCGTAGACGATGGCACCGTTGGCGCAGACCGCATAGCGGACCGCGGCGGGCGAATCGGCCAGCTGATCGGCGATCTGCGGAATCCAGCGCGGGGGGCGTCCGGTCGCCAGCACCAGTTCCACTCCGGCCGCCCGGGCCCGTTCCAGGGTCGCTCGCGTGCGCGGGGTGAGCTGCTCGTCGTCGTCGAGCAGTGTTCCGTCCACATCCGAGGCGATCACCGACGGCGGGCCCCAGACCGCGGTCACCGCTGCTGCTCCCGGTCACCGGCGGACCGCTGGGCGCGGCGCCGGGCCTTCTCGACGGCTTCTTCTTCCTCGACCACCAGGGCCTCCTCGGGTGTGGGGGCGCCGCCGCCGAGCCGCGCGGGCAGCCAGTCCGCGCCGGCGGGCGCCTCGGGATAGTCGTCCTGTACCTGCCGCAGCAACTGTTCGATCGCCGCGTACAGCCGTTCGATGGCGTCGTGGACGTCCACATCCGACTCGAACCTGATCGGTTCGCCGAACCGGACATGGACGGGGATGCGGGCGAAGCCCATCCGCCGCCGGGTGCCCTTGCTCCATTGCCGCTGCGCACCCCATTGCGCGGCCGGCACCACCGGGACATCGGCTTCGACGGCCATCCGGACCGCCCCGGTCTTGAACTGCTTGAGCTCGAAACTGCGGCTGATCGTGGTCTCCGGATAGACCACGACCGCTTCACCGTCCCGCAGCGCCCGCACCGCCACCCGGAAGGCCTCGGCACCGGCCGAGCGGTCCACCGTCACCGCCCGGGTGTGTTTGACGATGAACCGCATGATCGCCACGTCCATCACCTCGGACTTGATCATGAACCGGGCACGACGGCCCCGCCGGTACAGGCCCAGCGCCGGCGGCAGGAAGTCGGTGTAGCCGTTGTGATTGAGCGCCAGCACAAAGCCGCCCGACGACGGGATGTTGTCCAGTCCGTCGTAGCGCCGACGCATCCCCTGCGCGCGCACCAGTGCGCCCGCGGTGATCTCCAGGGTCCGGAAAACAGGTTCCATATCAGTCCTGTGCGGCACCGTCGCCGTCGTCGGTGCGCCCCTGCGCCGCCCGCCGGGCCGCCTTGGCCTCGGCATCGGCGGCATCCATCGCGTTGGCCTCGGCCAGCGTGGGCGCTCCCCCACCGAGCCGGGCCGGAACCCAGAACTCGCCGGCCGGGTAGGGGCCGTTCCACTGCGCATACACGTCCTGCAGTTCCAGCAGTTTCGCCGACATCGACTCGTGCAGCCGCTGGGTGATCTCGGCGGCGGTGCCGTTGGGCAGGATCGGCTCGGCCACACCGATGGCGATCTTGAAATTGTGACGGCCCATCGCCTTCGGGTGGCCCTTGGTCCAGATGCGCTGGGCGCCCCAGATCACCGTCGGGATGATCGGGGCCCCCGAATCCAGTGCCATGCGGGCGGCCCCGGACTTGAAGTCCTTGATCTCGAAGCTGCGGCTGATGGTGGCCTCGGGGTAGACGCCGACCAACTCGCCGCTGCGCAGATAGTCCACGGCCATGTCGTAGCTGGCCGCACCGTTGCCGCGGTCGACCGGGATGTGCTTGAGCGCACGCATGATCGGCCCGCCGACCTTGTTGTCGAAGACCTCCTGCTTGGCCATGAACCGGACCTTCCGTTTGCCCTGCAGGAAGGCGGGGATACCGGCCAGGGTGAAGTCGAGGTAGCCGGTGTGATTGATCGCGACCACCCCCGGCCCGGTGACCGGGACGTTCTCGACGCCGGAGATCTTGAATTTGAGGCCTTGCGCGAGCCACAGCGTCCGAGCCATGCCGATCACGGTGTCGTAGACGGGTTCCATACTCGTCGACACTAGTCGGGTCCGCCGACAGCGGGGCGGCACCGGTGCGGGTTCGCCGCCGGCCTCAGGTCAGTGGGAGCGTCGCGACCGGCTCACCGATCCGCTGCTCCGGTGTGGCCGCATCCCCGACGGTGAACGACACCGCTGTGGCCCCCCGCATGCCCTCGATGACGGCGGTGGTCGAGGATCCGATATCGGCGTCGGTCATGGTCCCGGCCAGCCGCGGTCCGCCCGGTCCGTCCAGCCACATCTGATAGATGGTGCCCGGCGCCGGTTTGGGCACCTGATTCATCACCAGAACGCCCTCGCCGGTCGACGGCGAATAGGTGACGGTGGCACGACCACCGGCGACCTCGCCGCTGGTGGTCTGCACATCCGGTGCCGCGAAGATCTCCTCGACGCTCGACTGGCGGCCCGGCGCATCGCGGTCGCCGATCGCGTACCCGATCGCCACCCCGCCGACACCGACCACGACCGCCGCAGCCGCCGCAGCGGCCAGCATCCAGCCCGGCCGGCGGCGCCGGGAAGGTGCACTCGCCACCGGCTCATCGTCGATCTGCGCCAGCAGCCGGCCGCGCAGCGCCGCCGGGGGTTCGGCCGCCGTGGCACGGCTGAGTCCGGCCAGCGCCTCACGCACCTCGGCGACCTCGGCGTCGAACTCTTCGCGCCGGGCCGGCGGGGCCTGGGCCACCGTCCTGAGCAGCCGCGCACGCTCGACGTCGTCGAGAGCGTCGAGGGCGAACAGCGCCGCAGCTGCGGTCAGGTCCTCGTCGTCGTCAATCACGTTCGAGGCACCCCCTCAGTCTCTTGAGTCCGTCCCTGATCCGAGTCTTGATCGTCGGCAGCGCCACCGTCAAACGTTGTGCGACCTCCCGATAGGTGAGGCCCTCGTAATAGGCGAGCGTCACCGCCTGTACCTGCAGATCGGTCAGCGTATCGAGGCATTCACGGGTCCGTCGGGCCTCGGCCCGGGCGACGACATCGTCTTCCAGATCGTCGGTCGCCTCGGCGAAGTAGACCCGGCCGAAGCGTTCCTCCCGTTCGGCGGCCGAGGATTCCGACCGGACCCGGTCGACCGCCCGGCGGTGACCGATGGTCAGCAGCCACGACAGCGCACTGCCCTTGGCGGCATCGAACTTCCCGGCGTCGCGCCAGACCTGCAGATAGACCTCTTGGGTCACCTCTTCGCTGTATCCCTGATCGCGCAGCACCCGCAGCACCATGCCGTAGAGGCGCGAGCTGGTCAGATCGTAGAACCGGACGAAGGCATCGCGGCGACCGTCGGCCACCTGCACCAGGAGCTGGTCAAGGAGCACACCGTCCGCGGTCACGCGCCACTCGCTCTCAGATCGACACTTCGCATCGGAGAACACTCTAACCGGCGCCACCGCCACGGACATGCGAGCCGCCCCTATCCCGCGTTCACGGTTTGTCCAGACGCAACTGATAGACGTCCAGATAGCCCGCACCGAAACCGGCCTCGGAATAGGCCAGATAGAAGGTCCACATCCGCCGGAAGACGGCATCGAAGCCGAGTCCGTCGATCTGTTCTGTCCGGCCCTCGAAACGTTCGCGCCACAGCCGCAAGGTGCGGGCATAGTGGCGGCCCATCGCCAGTTCGTCGGTCACCTGCAGTCCGGTCCGCTCGCCCACCACCTCCCGGATCGCCTCGATCGACGGCAGCTGACCGCCGGGGAAGATGTACTTGTGCACCCAGGTGTACGTACCGGCGGAGGCCAGCATGCGGGCGTGCGGCATCGTGATCACCTGGATCGCGGCCCGGCCGCCGGGGGCCAGGACCCGTTCGACGGTCTGAAAGTACTCCGGCCAGAACTCCCGGCCCACCGCCTCGAGCATCTCCACCGAGACCACCGCGTCGTACTCACCGTCGGCAAGGCGGTAGTCGAGCAGATCGATCTGCACACGGTCGCCGAGCCCGGCCGCGGCGACCCGGGCGCGCGCCAGCTCCCGTTGCCGGCTCGACAACGTCAGGGAGCGCACCTGTGCTCCGCGTTCGGCCGCCCGCACGCACAGCTCGCCCCAGCCGGTCCCGATCTCCAGCAGCCGGGTGCCCGGACCGACCGCGGCCAGATCCAGCAGCCGGTCGATCTTGGCTCGCTGCGCCGGCGCCAGATCCGACCAGGTCGCCTCGGCGGCGGCGTCGTCGGACCCGAAGTAGGCGCTGGAGTAGCTCAGGGTCTCGTCGAGGAAGGCGGCGAAGAGGTCGTTGGACAGGTCGTAGTGCCGGGCGATGTTCGACCGGGTGTTGTCGATGCTGTTGCGCTCGTCGGCCGGGTGCCCCGGCAGCACCAGCGGGCGCAGCCGTTGCAGCGGAGCCGGAACCAGTTCGGCCATCCGTTCGGCCAGCGGCGTGAGCACGCCGACCAGATCATCGGTGGTCCAGTCCTGCGCCATGAAGGCTTCACCGAAGCCGATCAGACCGGTCGACCCCAGGCGCCGGTACAGCGCCTGCGGATTGCGGATCAGCATTCTGGCGGCCGGCGCCCCGGCGTGCGACGGCGCTCCGCCGGGGCCGTCGGCGAATTCGACGGTGACCGGAACCTTCCGCAGGGCCGCGGCGAACAGGCGGCCCGCGGCAGCCCCCCGGATCGGTGAGCGGGGCACACGGGCCACATCGGGCCACCGGTCCGGGTCGATCCGGTCCTCGACTACGGTGCATTCCTCGTTGATCGTCATCGGCGCAGGCCTCGTTTCCAGCTCGTTCGGGGTTTCTCGGTGGTTCGGGGTTTCTCGGTGGTTCGGGGCTCGTCGCCAGCCCCGGGGTCTTCCCCCGCACGGGGAAACAGCGGCAGCCCGCGCGCCCACAGCACGATGCCGTGCATCCTGATCCGGATGCTGACCACCAGGGGTGCCAGCGGAGTCCGCAGCTGAGTCCGGAGCACCGAAGCGATGGTCACCGGGCGCAGCCGGCCGGTCAGGGTCGCGGTGAACGGCGCCAGACCGGGGCGCTGCAGGGTGATCGCCAGTCGCACCCGGCCCGCCGGATCCGGCTCGGGCAGCACCAGGCGATAGCGCCCGGAGACGTCGTTGAACGGCGACACGTAGAAGGTCTTATCGATCTGAGCACGCCCGGCGTGATCGGTGCGCACCAGGTAGCAGTGCCGCTGGCCGTAGGTGTTGTGCACCTCTGCCACGACGTAGCGCAGCGCGCCGGCGCGGTCGTGGCACCAGAAGACCGACAGGGGGTTGAACACATAGCCGGCCACGCGCGGGGAGAGCAGCGCCGTCACCGTGCCTCCGGCGATCTCGTCGGCCTCGTGCCCCAGGTAGTGGTCCAACCGCGTCCGGAGGGTGTCCCCGGGGCGCACCGGCTGCGGGAAATGGTCCCCGGCCCGAAAGCGCGCGGCCCAGCGCAGGCCGCGCGGCAGCACCGGCAGCTGATCGATGTCGATCAGCCAGCTCAGGCTGGAGTGGGTGAAACGGTAGTCGATCGGATCCCGCCGGGTATGGGCGATCCGGGTGGGGACCAGCGCCGAGGTCTGCGCACCGGGGATCGCGACGCCGCTCCTCATCGTGACACCGCCCCGGTCTCCCCGGGCCAGGTGCCACCGAAGACCCGGGCCGCCCGCGCGCCCGAGGCGGCACCGTCCTCGTGGAATCCCCACCCGTGATAGGCGCCGGCGAATGCGATCGCCGCCGTCTCGATCTCGGGCAGGCGCCGCTGAGCGGCCACCGACTGCAGGTCGTAGACCGGGTGCTCGTAGGTCATCTCGGCCAGGATCGCGTCCGGATCCACCAGATCGGTCCGTCCCATGGTCACCAGATAGCGCGGGGCCGGTCCGGCAGCGGTCTCGGGCCGCAGCCGCATGAGCCGCGTCATGTCGTAGGTCACCGCGACCTGCGAGCCGTCGGCACGGATCTGGTAGTTCCACGAAGCCCGTGCCCGCGGCGCCGCCGGCAGCAGGCTGGTGTCGGTGTGCAGCACCGCCGGTTTGGCCAGATAGCCGATAGCACCGAGCACATCGGTCTGCGCCGGGCTGGGTGCGCTCAGCAACGACAGCGCCTGATGCGGATGGGTGGCCACCACTGCCGCGGCGAAACGCTCCCGCGACGACCGCGCGGTGATCTCGACGCCCTCGCCGGTCTCGGCGAGCCCGGTCACCGGCGAATCGAGGCGGATCGTTCCCCCGCGGCCGACGACGTGGTCGGCCACCGCCGCGACATAGGTGGCCGAGCCGCCCGCGACGGTGCGCCACTGCGGTGAATCGAACACCGTGAGCATGCCGTGGTGATCAAGGAAGGAGAACAGGTATCGCGCCGGATACCTGGCGGCGGTGCCCGCATCGCACGACCACACCGCAGCGACCAGCGGCAGCAGAAAGTTCTCCTGAAAATATGTCGACAGCCCGCTGCGGACGACGAATTCGTCGAGCGGTTCGTCGGCGGCGGGATCGTCCAGGAGCCGGCGCGCCAGGGTATGGAACCGCCTGATCTCCACCAGCATCTTCAGGTAACGCCCCCGGGTGAGCGTGCGCCAGGTCGGGAAGAGACCGGGCAGGCCGAGCGCCCCGGCGTATTCCAGGCCGGTGCGCTGCGACGACACCGACATCGACATATCGGTATCGACGGTGACCACACCCAGCTGGTCGAACAGCCGGAGCAGGGTCGGGTAGGTCCGGTCGTTGTGGACGATGAAGCCGGTGTCCACCGCCGTGCGCACACCGCCCCGGCCGTGGATCACGTGCGTATGGGCGTGCCCGCCCAGTCTGCTGTCGGCCTCGTACAGCGTTACGCGGTGCCGCTGCGCGAGCAGGTAGGCGGCCGTCAGCCCGGCCACCCCGCTGCCGATCACCGCGACGGCACTGTCGGCCGGGAGTTCTCTGATTCCAGTCACATCAGGGATTCGGATCCGCTCCGCGGGCGGATGGGTCGACCACGCACACTGGTGAGATGGACGACTCCCCCGCTCTGGTCTGGTTCCGTCGCGATCTGCGGCTGTCGGATCTGCCCACGCTGCTGGCGGCGCGGGATCGCACCGATGCCGCGCTGGCCGTATTCGTGCTCGACGAGACCCTGCTGGCGCCCTCGGGTCGGCGGCGCACCGCCTTCCTCGCCGGGTGCCTGCGTGCCCTCGACGCCGATCTGGGTGGACGGCTGCTGATCGTCGCCGGGCGCCCGGCGCAGGTGATTCCGCGAGTGGCGGCCGGAATCGGCGCCGGGTCGGTGCACGTCAGCGCCGATTTCGGTCCGTATGGCAGCACCCGCGATGCGCAGACCGAACAGGCCCTGGCGGCCGCGGCGCGCCCGGTGCCGCTGGTGCGCACCGGTTCGTCGTACGCGGTCTCCCCGGACCGGCTGCGCACCCAGGCCGGCCGCCCGTACAAGGTCTTCACTCCCTATCGGCGGGCTTGGCTCGAGCACGGGTGGCCCCGGCCGGCCGATACCGGACCGGACAGCCTCGCCTGGCTCGACCCGGCCGGGTTCGATGGGCGGCTCGAGCTGGACCTGGCCGCCGAGATGCTCGGTGAGTCCACCGTGGACATCCCCGTGCCGCCGGCCGGGGAAGCGGCGGCCCGCGCCCGCTGGTCGGTCTTCCGCGACGACGACCTGCTCGGCTATCACGACGACCGCGACCGGCCGGATCTGGACCGGACCTCCCGGCTGTCGCCGTATCTGAAGTTCGGGTGCCTGCATCCGCGGACCGTGCTGGCGGATCTGCGCGGGCGCACCGATCCGGGTGCCGAAAGCTGGCGCAGCGAACTGGCCTGGCGGGACTTCTACGCCGACGTCCTGCATCACCGGCCGGAGACGGCGCGTGGCAATGCCGACACGAAGTTCGACGCCCTGGAATACGACACCGGTCCGGCCGCCGACGAGGCGTTCGCGGCCTGGTGTTCCGGCCGCACGGGCTACCCCATCGTCGACGCCGGCATGCGGCAGCTTCGGGCGCAGGGCTGGATGCACAACCGCGTCCGGATGATCACCGCCTCGTTCCTTACCAAAGATCTACACCTGCCGTGGTGGCGCGGCGCACGATATTTCATGACCCAGTTGGTCGACGGCGATCTGCCGTCCAACCAGCACGGCTGGCAGTGGACCGCCGGCAGCGGCACCGACGCGGCGCCCTACTTCCGGGTGTTCAACCCGACCGCCCAGGGTGAACGATTCGACCCCGAGGGCGATTACATCCGCCGCTGGATCCCGGAGTTGCGCCATCTGCCGGGTAAGCAGATCCATCGCCCGTGGCGGCTGCCGGGAGCCGGGCAGCCGGCCCTCGGCGACGACTCCGGCGCCTATCCGCAGCCGATCGTCGATCACGCCGACGAACGCCGCATCGCGCTGGAGCGCTACCGGCGGCTGTGAAGGCAGCGCGACGCCGCTCCGGTCACCGTCCGGCGGTGCACAGGGGAACCACTTCGGAGTATCCGCCGGTGGTCGGGGAGGTCAGGTACAGGCAGTCGGACTGGCCGGCGGCGGCGATGGCCGACCGCACGGCCGCCCAGTCTCCGCGGGCCAGCGAGGGGGTCCGGGACAGCACGAAGCCCGAGGTTCGGGCGGGATTGGTGACGACCGCCCACCGGTAGTCCGGATCCAGACCGACGATCAGATAGTTGGGCAGATCCCGGGGGCCACCCTTGCCGGGCACCCCGGGAAAGCGCACCCGCAGTTGCGCTCCGGTCTGCTCGTCGAGCACGGTGGCCCGGCCGTTGATCGCGTTGGGGGTGTTCGCCCAGGTGGTGCAGGTATTGCGTACCCGCACATCACCGTTGTCGTACAGGGCGTAGGCGGCCCGGGTATCGCGTGCGCAGACCAGGTTGAACGGCTGCGGTACCGCCGCGAGCTGATACCAGGTGCCCAGATAGCGGTTTAGGTCGACCGCGGCCACCGGTTCGGGCGCCCCGGGCGGGGCCGCGGCCACCGGTCCGGTACCGAGGGTCGACAGTGCGCAGAGGGCGGCCGCACCGGCGATGAGCAGGCCGGTCACGATCTGCCGAAAGTGCCCGGGAAAGCGCGCCCGGAGTGAGTACGGCATCGTCGTTCCTTCGTTTCAGGGGGTGACGGTGCGCCGCCTGTGCCGGCGGCGCACCGTCTCAGGTGCGCGAGCATGCGGGGGTACGCACACTCGGCGCGGTCACTTGTCGTCGGCCGGGGGCATCAGGACGTCGTCGATCAGGTAGACAGTGGCGTTCTCGGTCACGATGCCGCCGCAGATCACCCCGGCGCCGTTGACCTTCAGATCGTCGCCGCTGCCGGTGACCTTCAGCGTGGCGCCCTCCACCGTGGTGTGCTCGCCGGTGACCTTGTCGGGTGCGGCCTGCCCGGAGACGACGTGGTAGGTCAGCAGGGAGGTCAGCGCCGGGGCGTCGGTCTTGAGTGCGTCGATCGTGGCCGGGTCGACCTTGGCGAAGGCCGCGTCCACCGGCGCGAAGACGGTGAATTCTCCGTCGTTGAGCGTGTCGACGAGGTTCACCTCGGGGTTGAGCCCCCCGGACACCGCAGCCGCCAGCGTGGTGAGCTCGGGGTTGTTGGACACCGCCACCGCCAGCTTCTCGGTCGCCATCTGGGTCAGCGAACCGGGGCCGGTCGGCACGGCCTCGGCGTAGGCCGCACATCCGGTTCCCACCAGGCCGGCGGCCGGATCTGCGGTCGAACCGCCGGCGGAGGCCGACATCGCCGAGGCGGACATGCTGGTGGCCGGAGCCGCGGTCGAATCGTCGTCGCTCGAGCAGGCGCTCATCGTGGCGGCGATGGCCAGCGAGAAGCCGATCGCCGCAATCTTGGCCGTGGTCGTCTTGGTTCCCATGTCTAGCTCCCTCATTGTGTGAGTGCCGGCGGACGCCGGTCTCGTCAGCAGTGACATAGGTGATTCGGGCCTGTTCCAGAAGCGGATGGGTCTGGACGGGAAATATTTTTCGCACGCCCCCGGCGGGCCGAACTCGTGCAGCCGGGTTCGTTCAGCCCGGTTCGTTCAGCCCAGTTCGTTCAAGGCCGTGCGCAGTCCCTCTGCTCCCTCGCGCAGCAGCCTGCGCACCGCGATCGTCAGCAGCGGCTCGAGTACGCGGAAGAAACCGTGGAAGTCGAATTCCACGGCATAGGTCACCTCGGTGCCGGCGGGCGTGCTGGTCACGGTGATGGTGTCGACCGCGGTGACCGCCTTCTTCTCCCCGCGCAACCGGATCAGCGTCGGCGACTCCAGGTCGGTCAGTCGGTACACCAGTTCGGTCTGCGCACCGGCGAACTTGCTGACGACCTCGTACTCCGAGCCCACCTGACCGTCACCGGCGATCCGGGTGACCCGGATCGCGCTCGGATCCCAGTGCTGGGCGGTGGTGAAATCCGCCAGGTACTCGAAGACCGCTCGCGCCGGCGTCGCGGTCTGCACGGTGCGCTGCAAGCTGATCATCGTTCCTCCATTTCCGCCGCGGCGCGGACCTCACGCCAGACGGCACGTCGTTCGGTCTCACTGAACTCGGTTCGTTTCCGGTAGTGCAGCCGTCGGCTGCGCCGGTCGTGCCAGAATTCTCCGGTCGCCGGTGCCGGGCGGGTCGCGAGCAACCACACGGCGGTATCGGCGCCCTGGTCGGCGCTGCGCAACAGCGGTCGCGTCAGCCGGGCGAAACGCGGCAGCGAGTCGCTCACCCCGGGGGTGTCGACCCAGCCCGGATGCATAGCCGCGACCATCACATCCGCCGGACCCCACCGCTCGGCCAGCAGCGGCAGCAGCGCGGTCTGCACGCGTTTGCTCCGGGCGTAGGCGCGTGCCCCGCGGTAGTCGCCGGACCGGTACTGCAGATCGTCGACGGGCAGTCCGGTGGTGTACATCCCGCCCGACGACATGAAGATCACCCGCGGATCGGGACTCTGCGCCAACCGTGGGAGCAGCAGGTCGGTCAGCAGCAGCGGTCCCAGCACGTGCGTGGCCAGCGACAGTTCGTGGCCATCGACGGAGTCGGTGCGTTCGGGCGGCATCACCCCGGCGTTGTGCACGATCGCGTCGACGGGCCCCTGTTCCAGGCGTCCGGCGAGCCGGCGAACCTGACCGAGGTCGGAGACGTCGGCGAGTTCGATGCTCACCTCGGCCGCGGGATTGCGGCGCACGATCTGTTCCCGCACCGCCCCTGCCCGCTGCCGGTGGCGGCCGATCAGCACCGCATGCCCGCCCAAATCGGTCACACGGCCGGCGATCGCCGCACCGATCCCGGAGGTGGCCCCGGTGACCAGGACGGTACGCCCGATCAGCGCTCCCGGCGCGGGATCGTCGTCGGGCCACTCGGCGGCACGAACGCGGAAACCGATCTTCGAATAGCCGGGTACCACGGTCCTCTCCAGCGCCGCATCGACCAGATCCATGGGCCGTTCTCCTCACCTCGAGTCGCACGCCGATGGCGCTGATCACCAACGTACCCTCGCCGCGGCCGGTCCCGATAAGCTGGACGAACAGCCCTTGCTCTACCCGAAAGGTCTCAGCCCCGTGCAGATCACCTCCATCGGCCATGCCGGTTTCCACATCCAGACCGCGGCCGGCTCGATCCTCTGCGACCCGTGGGTCAACCCCGCCTACTTCGCCTCGTGGATTCCGTTCCCCGACAACACCGAGCTGGACTGGAAGGCCCTGGGCGACTGCGACTACCTGTACGTCTCGCACCTGCACCGGGATCATTACGACGAGCAGAACCTGATCGAGAACGTCAACAAGGACGCCACGGTGCTGCTGCCGGACTATCCGGTGCCCGACCTCAAGCGCGACCTCGAGCGCCTGGGCTTCCACAAGTTCGTCGAGACCACCGACTCGGTCAAGCACCACGTCTCCGGCCCCAAGGGCGACCTGGACGTGATGATCATCGCGCTGCGCGCACCGGCCGATGGGCCGATCGGTGACTCGGGCATCCTGATCGACGACGGCGAGACCGTCGTTTTCAACATGAACGATGCCCGCCCGATCGATCTGGATGTGGTGAAGAAGGAGTTCGGGCACGTCGACGTGCATCTGCTGCAGTACTCCGGTGCCATCTGGTACCCAATGGTCTACGACATCCCCCGCAAGTCGAAAGCCAACTTCGCCAAGCAGAAGCGTCAGCGCGGAATGGACCGGGCGCGCAGCTACATCGAGCAGGTCGGCGCCACCTGGGTGGTGCCCTCGGCCGGTCCCCCGATGTTCCTCGACGACGAGCTGTACGGCGTCAACGACTTCAACACCGGCAGCGAGGCGGATCAGGCCTCGATCTTCCCCGACCAGGCCGAGTTCCTGGAGCAGATGAAGACCCACGGCACCGACGACGGCGAACACCATCGCGGTCTGATGATGGTGTCGGGGTCCACGGCCGAGTTCCGCGGCAGTGATCTGCTCGAGATCGAGCACCCGTATCCGCCCGAGCAGGTCTTCGGCGAGAACAAGAAGCCGTATCTGGACCGGATGAAGGAGAAGTTCGCGCCGATCATCGCCGCGGAGAAGGCCACCTGGGCACCGGCCGACGGCGAGCCGCTGCTGCCGCAGCTCAAGGCCCTGTTCGAGCCGATCATGGCCGAGTCGGATCTGATCTGCGACGGCATCGGCTATCCGGTCGGCCTGGTGATCGGCGACGAGACCTTCGTGATCGACTTCCCGCAGCGGAGCGTCCGGATGCGCGAAGAGGGCGACGGCAAGTACCGCTACGGCTTCCGGATCGCCCCCGAACTGGTGCGCACCGTGCTGCGCGACGACGAACCGGACTGGGTCAACACGATCTTCCTGTCGACCCGGTTCACCACCTGGCGGATCGGCGGATACAACGAGTACCTGTACACCTTCTTCAAGTGCCTGACCCCCGAGCGGATCCAGTACGCCGACGGCTGGTTCTCCGAGGCGCACGACGACGATGCCTCCATCGAGCTGGACGGCTGGACCATTCAGCGGCGCTGCCCGCACCTGAAGGCCGATCTGAGCAAGTTCGGCGTGATCGAGGGCGACAAGCTGACCTGCAACCTGCACGGCTGGCAGTGGGATCTGAAGTCGGGGCGCTGCCTGACCTCCAGCGGTCACGAGATCCGCGCCGAACGCACCGATGAGGTGCAGACCGCCGACGAGAAGGTCGGCAGCTGACGCCCAGCCCTCACCCGCTCGACGGCTACACCGTCGTCGCCGTCGAGCAGGCGGTGGCCGCGCCGCTGGCCACCCGTCAGCTCGCCGATCTGGGTGCGCGGGTGATCAAGGTGGAACGTCCCGGCGGTGGCGATCTGGCCCGCGGGTACGACCACGTGGTCGAGGGCACCGGCGCCCATTTCGTCTGGCTCAACCGCGGCAAGGAGTCCCTTGCGGTGGACCTCAAGTCCGCCGCCGGCCGGACGCTGGTCCAACGGCTGATCGCCTCGGCCGACGTCTTTGTGCAGAATCTGGCGCCCGGGGCCGCGCAGCGGCTGGGCCTGGGTGCCGAGCAGCTGCGCGCCGACCATCCCGAACTGGTGACGGTCGCCCTGTCGGGGTTCGGTCCCGGCGGCCCGTACTCGCAGCGCAAGTCCTACGACATGCTGATCCAGGCCGAGGCCGGCCTGATCTCGATCACCGGCACCCCCGAGTCGGCCGCGAAGACGGGGATCCCCACCGCCGACATCGCCGCGGGCATGTATGCGGCCCAGTCCGTTCTGGCCGCCCTGCTGCGCCGGTCCCGCACCGGCGAGGGGGCCACCATCGACGTCTCGATGCTCGAGGCCACCATCGAATGGATGGGGTATCCGATGTACGCGCGGATGTACTCGGGCGTCGAACCCGAACGGATGGGTGTCGGCCACACCGCGATCGCTCCCTACAACACCTATCCGGCCGCCGACGGCGAGGTGCTGATCGGGGTGCAGAGCGACAACGGCTGGCGCGATCTGATGACCGAAGTATTCGACCGGCCGGACCTGGTCGCCGATCCCCGTTTCGTCACCAATATCGCCCGGGTGGAGAATCGCGCCGCCTGCGATGCCCTCGTCGCCGAGCTCAGCGCCCGGTTCAGCGTCGCCGAACTGACCGCCCGCCTGGCGGCCGCCGGGGTACCGGCAGCGCAACTCAACGGTGTCGGCGGTGCGGTGGAGCATCCGCAGTTGCAGGCCCGGGACCGCTGGCGCGAGGTCGGCACCGAACACAGTCGGGTACCGGCGCTGCTGCCACCGGCCACCTTCGCCGACCACGAGCCCCCGATGGGCGACGTCCCCGCCCTCGGCGAGCACACCGTCGCGATTCTGGCGGAACTGGGAATGCCTGAAGCCGACATCTCCGCAGTCCTGGCCGCGGGCATCGCCGCTACCGTCAGGCGCGGTTGAATACGTACTCCGTTTCCGACCTGGGAGGTCGGAAACGGAACATAGGCTTGTTCGCTCCGCTCGGGCGGTATCGCGCGGTCGACGATTCCGTTCGCCGACCGCGTCTGCGCGCTGTGGGCCGGTCAGCGCGCGATATCGAGGACCACCCGGGTCGGTGACGTCAGCGCACTGACCGTGACGGCGGGCCGGACCGCAGCAGTGCCGACGAATGCCAGCACCTCGCCCTCGAACGGGCCGCCGACCTGCACTCGCGTGATCTCCCCGGCGCCGGGGACGGTCCCGGTGAACGGGGTGCGGCCGGTGTCGAAGGGGTAGCCGACGCCGGTCAGGGCCACCGAGATCACTCCGGAACCGGGCAACTCGACCGGGTGCCCGCTCCCGGCCTCGGCCGGCCGGTCGGTGTAGTCGATCCGCCACCCCGGGGTCCCGCGACCGGCGAACTCGAAGACCACTCGATCGAAGCCCTCATGTGCACCGGTGCGGACCTCCGTCACGGTCAGCTGCGCCCCCGTCGAGGGCGCGTGGCTGGTCGGCAGGGTTCCGGTGGGCACCGATGCCGCCGGCGGCGATGTCATGGCCTCGGGCGACGACGGCTCGTCCGAGCCCGGTGCGGTGACGGTGTCGGTGACCTGATCGGTGACGGTCACCGTCGGCCCATCGGTCGGCGATCCGGGGTCGGTCTGGGTGCAGCCGGTCAACAGCAGTGCCGTCGCGGCCACGACGGGGACGAGTCGCGGATACCTCATCTCTCCGGTCTACTCCGCTTTGTCCCCGGCTACACGATTTCGGCCAGGTGCGCGCCGATCATGAACTCCTCCATGAAATCGGCATACCAGGGCCGCCGACCGTCGGCTTTGAAGACCACGCCGTGTCCGACCAGCTCGGCGGCTCCGGCATCCGGCCACATCTGTCGCAGTTCCCGAATCCGCTTCTCCCGTGCCTCGAGGGCGTCGGCGTGGACGGCCAGCTCGGCCAGGTAGCGGTCCCGGTCGGTGTACGGCCCCTTGTGATGGAAGGTGGTGTAGACAGCGGCCTCGATCTGCGCGCAGCGCTCCAGTGAGGCCCGCACGTCCGCCAGCTCCGAACCCTCATCGCAGTAGACCGGCCCGAACGAGGACAGGTCGACGTCCGCGAGAAAGAAGACCCCGTCCGGTTCAACGTAAAACCCGCTGTGTCCGGCGGTGTGCCCCGGCAACGCCACCACCGAGATGCGCACGCCACCGCCGACATCGATCACCGTGCCGTCGTCGAAGGCGGTCACATCCGGCCGCGGATCCAGACGGTACTGTTCGCGCACGCCGTCGGCGATCTGACCGGCAGGCAGGTGCGTGACGCGGCAGAACTCCTCCCACGAGGCCACCGCCGGCGCGTCAGCACGGTGCGCCATGACCGGGGCGGCGGTCGCTCCCAGCCCGACCAGGTGATCTTCGTGGGCGTGACTGAGCAGCACCAGGTCCACGCCGTCGGCGGGATGGTCGACCGAGGAGTCCACCTGCACCACTGTGTCGCCGCCGTGAATGCGGAGCGGATTCCCCTTCGGATAGGCGCCGCCGCCGGTGCCGCGGAGCACGGTGACGTGTTCGGTGAGCCGGACGTGTTCCATGCCCGTCGACCCTAGTCGCCCCCTCGGCGGCGCGCCTCAGCCCTGTAGCCGCGAACCGGTCTCAGGCTAACCCGGCAGCCAGCTCAGGTGCGGCGCCAGCGCCGCGTAGCCGACGAACGCCACGATATCGATCACGGCATGGGCGATCACCAGCGGCCACAGGCGCGCGGTCGCCTGATACCAGCGCGCGAAGATCAGCCCCATCACGACATTCCCCAGCCCGGCGCCGAAGCCCTGGTACAGGTGATAACCACCGCGCAGCAGCGCCGAACCGGCCAGCGCCGCCGACTGGCTGACCCCGAGCTGGCGGAGCCGCACCAGGAAGTAGGCCACGACGATCACCTCCTCGGCCACCGCATTGCCGATCGCGATCAGCACCAGCGTCCCGTACCTCCACCACGGGGTGTCCCCCGGGGCGGCCACCAGGTCCGCATTCAGACCGAGCACCCCGGAAACCACCACCAGCCCCAGCCCGGGCAGGCCGATCAGCGCGGCCAGCGCCAACGCCGGGGGGACGTCGCGGCGCCGCGGACGGCCCAGTCCGACATCCGGGAGCCGGGTCCCGCTGCGCCACAGCAGATAGACCCCAAGCGCACCGATCGCCAGCAGTCGAGCCGCCGACATCAGCTGCTGCACCGCGTCGATCCCGGCGACCTTCGACCGGACCGGATTCAGCGCAACCGTCGTCGAACCGATGCCCCCGGTCAGCTGCGCTTCCAGCAGTGCCAGGGCGGCGCCGACGGCCGAGAACCCGAAGGTCAGCACCCCGACGATCACCAGTTCGATGATCAGCGCGCGCCGTTCGGCTCGGCCGTGCACCTGCGCCACCCGCGGCTCGGGGGCGTGGCGCAGCCGATTCCAGAACGTCACACCGGTCAGCCTAATCAGTCTGGTCGCGCCCCGAATCCGCCGCCGGCCGAGGACACCGTTGCACCGCGGTCACCCGGTGACGGCGGTGCAACGCGTGCCCGTCACGTCAGCTGCGGCGCAGCTCGTTCGCGACGAAGGCGACTCCGCGAAAGTACGGACGCGGCGGGGAGAATCCGGCCGCCTCGCCCAACCGTTGGAGTCGCTGGTCACTCACCGGATAGAAGTCCTCGGCCATGCGCTGCCGGAGCGCGGACAGCGACTGCGGGTCGACATACCGCGCGCGGGCGTATTCGGCCATCACGTCCAGGTCGTCGTCATCGTGTTCGGTGAGATCGCAGAGCAGCAGCGGCGCGCCCGGGCGCAGCCGGTCCGCGATCTGCGCCAGGTACCCGCTCTTGGCCTGGTCACCGGCCAGGAAGTGCATCACCAGCAGACTCAGTGCCGCATCGAAGGGCATCGGATCGGCCAGTCCGGACACATAACCCTCGACGAAACGCGCATTGGGCAGGTCGGCGAGCGCAGCTCGCCGCCGGGCGACGGCGAGCATATCGGCCGACGGGTCCACCCCGACGACCTCCCACGCGGGGTTGGCCTGGGCCAGCGCCAGGGTCTCGGTACCGGTGCCGGCACCGGCCACCAGAATGCGCGCCGAGACCGGCAGGCGCGCGGCCAGCACGGCGGCACTGATCTCGTGCAGTTCTGCATAACCGGGCACCAGGTGACCGATCCGGGCGTCGTAACCGAGCGCATTGCCGGCGGCGAAACGACGACCGGGCGCCGCGGTCCGGTCCACGGTGCGCGTCATGCGTGGGCGACCAGATCGTGCAGCGCCGCCGACAGGTCGCCCACCCCGGTGCAGGGCCGGTCGAAGCTCAGGCGCACATCGTTGTCGGCGGTCGGCGTCTCCACGCGAAAGGTGATGCCGAACCGGTCCAGCCCGAGCGGTCGCACCCGCCCGTCGCGCAGATGATCGGGGAACAGCAGGGTCAGCCGGTCCACCAGGTCGCGATGGTCGGCCTCCAGGTGCGAAAGCCACTGCCCCTCGTACTCCCAGAACGGATCGGGTTCGGCGCCGGAGAGGGTGTGGGCGTCGACCGAGGCCGCCCCAGTCGCGGAGGCGATCACCGCGTTGTCTACGTGCAGGCGCAGCAGACAGTGCCCGTGTCCGACGTCGAGCAGGCGCGCATCGGGGTGGTCGCCGGTGATCTCCACTGCCAGTTCGCGCTCGAGCGCCGCCGGCACAGAATGCACCCGCCCGGACAGCCAGATCAGCGAGCGCACCCGCTCCCGCAGACTGATCGGCGCGCAGTCGGCCAGCTCCAGCATCGCCGGTATACCGTCCAGCTCCTGTCCGGCCGGTTCCCGCACCGACGCATCGTCGGGCACGACCATGAACGCCTCGGATTCGAAGAGGTGCACCATCGCCACCGCCGCCGGGCCGCAGCCGTCCACCGAGAGCGTTCCTTCGTGGACGCGGCGGCAAGCGGTCTGGATCCGTTCGGCATCGCACGGCACCGGTCGGACCGATCCGGCGGTGTCCCGAGCGATGTACCCGCTGCGATCGATAGCGGTCATGTGAACCTCCCACGCCCCACAGAATGGAGCAGACCTAGGTGAGCCCTACTTAGGGTCCCCTAACCTAAACGCCGGCGTCGTGCCCGTCAACACCTTTGCCACGATCAGCGACCGACTACGCTGGACACGTGCCCGTTTTCGCCTACTTCGGCCCCGCCGGAACCTTCACCGAGATGGCGCTGAAGCGACTCCTGCATCGCGGCGCGGTCGCCGTCGACGGAAGCATCCGCACCGTGCCGGCCGATTCACCCGCCGCCGCGATCGCCCAGCTCCGCCGGGGCGAGGCCGATTACGCCTGTGTTCCGATCGAGAGCTCGCTGGAGGGGTCGGTGCCGGCGACCATGGACGCGCTGGTTCCCGCCCCCGGAGAACGCCGCGTGCAGGCGTACGCCGAGGTGAGCCTGGACATCGCCTTCACCATCGCCGCCCGCCAGCGGATAGACCCCGCGCAGGTCCGCACCATCGCGGCCTATCCGGTGGCCTCGGCACAGGTGCGCGACAGCGTCCAGACGCTTTTCCCGAATGCGCAGTTCGTCGTCGCCTCATCCAACGCCGGCGCGGCCCAGGACGTCGTCCACGGCCGGGCCGATGCGGCGGTGACCACCGCGGTGGCCGCCGAGCTGCACCAGTTGACTCCGCTGGCCGAAGGGGTCGCCGATTCCGCCGATGCCCGCACACGGTTCCTGCTCCTGGGCCCGGCGGGTCCGCCGCCGGAACGCACGGGCAGCGACCGCACCTCGGTGATCCTGGATCTGGTCAACCGGCCCGGTGCGCTGGTCACCGCGATGACCGAGTTCGCCGACCGGGGAGTGGATCTGACCCGGATCGAGTCCCGTCCCCGACGCGGCGAGGTGCCCGGCCAGTACCGATTCTTCCTGGATGCGGCCGGTCATCTCGACGACGACGCCGTCGGCGAAGCGCTCCGGGCGCTGTATCGTTCCGCCGAGCGCGTGGTCTTCCTGGGCTCGTGGCCGGTCGACCGCACCATCGGCGCCACCGCGCCGCCCGATCACGGCGACAGCCTGCGCTGGTTCGCCGAACTGAAAGACGGAGGAGATTGAGATGGCCCGCCTGGTTCTGGTTCGCCACGGTGAGACCACCGCGAACATCCGCCAGCAACTCGACACCGCCCTGCCCGGTGCGCACCTGACCGACTTCGGTGCCAGCCAAGGCATCCGGTTCGGACTGAACAATCCGCTGTCGGCACCGGCGGTGCTGCTCAGCTCCCATGCCCACCGGGCCCGGCAGACCGCCGAGCTGATCGCCTCGGCCTGGGATGTGGACACCGCCGCCATCGACGACGTCCACGAGGTGCAGGCCGGCGATCTGGAGGGCCGCAGCGATCGCGAGGCGCACGAGCTCTTCCGCAACGTGGTCGAAGCCTGGTACCGCGGCGACCAGGACACCCGTCTGCCCGGCGGTGAATCACTGGAGATGCTGCGCGACCGCTACCTGCCGGTGATCAACGACCTCGCCGACCGGCACCTGCTATCCGCCGATCCCCGCGATGTGTACGTCGTCTCCCACGGGGCCGCCATCCGGCTGGTCGCCGCGCACCTGGCCGGCGTCGAGTCGGACTTCGCGTTCAAGAATCATCTGCGCAACACCGACAGCGTCGAACTGGAACTGACGCCGCAGGGATGGGAACTGCGGCGCTGGGGTTCGGTGACCGAGTTCGTCACCGACGACGACGAGCCGCTCGGCTGAGCCACCGGCAGCCGACCCCCTGGTCAGCAGCGCGGGATAGGGTAACGGACATATCGGATACTGGATCCCGGAGCAGTCGGTGGACCAGCAGAAAGGCATGAGGTAAGTTGGCGAGTCATCTGAACCGGCAGCGCGTCAACCAGATCGCCGTCGGCGTGGCCGCGACCGTCGTGACCACGGTGATCATCTGGCTCGATGTGGCCTCGGCGATCTGGCAGGAAGTAGTCATCCTCTCCGGTCTGGCCGCCGGTTTCGTCACCTTCCTCCTGACCGTCTTCGTCCTCGACAAGGTGCTGGCCCGCTCGACGGCCCGACGCTGGGCACCGGTCAACCGGCTGGCCTTCACCGAGTTCCTGCACGCCCTGGCCGACGACGACGCCAGCGAGATCTCGCGCGGGCAGGTGATCACCCGCAGCCTGACCCCACCGGCCTACCAGATCGATCCCCAGCGGTACGACGACGAGCTCGAGCAGCTGCGCGATCTCGTCCTGCGCGAGCGGGCACTGCTGTCGGACCTCCTCAGCCGCTGGGCGCCCTTCCTGGCCTCCAGCGGCGATAACGAGGCCGTCTTGCAGCACATCGCCGATATCGCCCTGTCGTTCGACCGCATCCGGGATGCGGCGCTGGAGGCCGAATCGGACCACGATCCCGCGCTGCACGCCAGAGTCTCCGACGAGGTCCGCGAATGCAACAGCCGGCTGCTCATGCTGACCGACGAACTGCGCCGGCGGCTGACCACCACGGCGGCCTGAGCGGGTCGACCGCTGCGAGGGCGGTGCGTCCGGTCAGCCCCACCCGTGGTCGTGCAGCCACTGATCGTCGATCCCGAAGTGATGGCCGATCTCGTGCAGCACGGTGATCGCCACCTGCTCGCGGACCTCCTCGGCGCTGTGACAGATCGACAGGATGATGTCGCGGTAGATCTCGATGGTGTCGGGCAGAAAGCCCGCGTACTCGGTGGTGCGCCGGGTCAGGGCAACGCCGGTGTACAGGCCGAGCAGATTGCGGTCTTCGGGATTGAACGGCTCGATCATGATGACCACGTTGTCCATGGCCTTCATCAGCTCCTCCGGGAGCAGGTCGAGCGCTTCTCCGACGAGGATCTCGAAATCCGCGTCGGACATGGTTACTGCCACTGCTATCCGCCTCCCGGGGCCGGGACTTCCTGGTCGCTGCTGTCGTATCCGGGCGGCATCGGGACCGGGGTGGGCAGCGCCCGGCCGGGCGGCCCCTGCGGCGGCGGGACCGGAAGTTTGCCGTTGATCAGCAACTGCTCGCGGGCATCACCGACCAGTTTGGCGAAGCCTCCGCGATCGGGCAGGGCCACGTAACACACCACCCGGCGGCTCCCGCCCAGCCAGCTGACCTCGGAGATCACCGACCACTGCACGTTCAGGGTGCTGGCGCGGAACTTGTCTTCGCCACCGAGGAAACGGTTGGTGCGGTTCGGGCAGATGCTCTTCAGGTACTCGTTCTGCGCGGCGATATCCGGCCACGGCTTCCCCGAATCGCGGGCACCGAAGCGTTGCGACAGATCCACCAGCCCGGTGGTCTGGAAGGCGTGCGGCGCCGAACAGTCCACCGGCTGGGTGGTCGGCTGGCGCGTGGCCTCGTCGATCCCGATGCACGTGCCCACCGGCCAGGCGAACGACTGGTCGGTATCGGCGGCCCGACCGGTGAACTCCATCTGCGCGCCGCCGGGGCCCGGCTGCTCGATCCCGCACCGCAGCACGCGCGCTCCGCGATCCCACTGCGCCAGCGAGGGGTACATCAACCCCACCGCCAGCCGACCCTGCGGATCCAGGCCGCCGCCGAGGTAGCGGTCGACCACCACGGGGCAGTGCTCGTCCCGGATCTCCGCGAAACGTTCGCCTCCCGGCCACGATGCTCCGGCACCGAACTCGGCACCGGGGAACTGAGCGGTATCGACGGTCCCGGCCACCTCGAAACGATGCGCTTCGACGCAGCTGACCTTGGTCGGGGTGCCGGCGGCCTCGCCGGTCCAGGTCAGGCAGTCACCGGCCTGTGATCGGGTGAAGTCGGTCTCGGTGTAGGAGCCACCCTCGCCGATCACCGTCGAATGCAGACCACCGGACTCGGAGAATCCCCCGCGCCAGGCGATCACCCCGGCCGCACCCACGGCACCGACCAGCACCGCCACCAGCGCCGCGATCAATCGCGGCGCCGACGCCCGGGGCTTGCGCACGGCGCCGTCGGGGTCTTGCGTTTCCACTTCCACAGAGCTCATCGTCGTCCATCATGCCTGGTGCCCACCGGCAACGCGCCCCGAGTAGGGTTTGAGTCGTGATTGACCTGAAGATCGTGCGGGAGAACCCCGAGCTGGTCCGCGACTCACAGCGTGCGCGCGGCGAGGATCCGGAGCTCGTCGACCGGCTACTCGACGCCGATGCCGTGCGCCGCACCGCGATCGGCGAGGCCGATGCGCTGCGCGCCGAGCAGAAGGGCCTGGGCAAGCAGGTCGGCAAGGCCTCCGGCGAGGAGAAGGCGGCCCTGCTGGCCCGCGGCAAGGACCTGGCCGAGCAGGTCAAGGCCGCCGTCGCCCGGCAGAACGAGGCCGCGCAGACCTTCGACCACGCCTACCGGGCGATCTCGAACATCATCGCCCCACAGACCCCGCCGGGCGGCGAGGACGACTTCGTGGTGCTCGAGCACGTGGGTACCCCGCGCGAGATCGCCGACCCCCGCGATCACCTGGAGCTGAGCGAATCGCTGGGCCTGATCGATATGGAACGCGGCGCCAAGGTGTCCGGCTCCCGCTTCTATTTCCTCACCGGCCCCGGCGCCATGCTGCAGCTGGGGCTGTTGAACATGGCGGCGGCCAAGGCCACCGCGGCCGGTTACACCATGATGATCCCGCCGGTGCTGGTCCGGCCCGAGGTGATGAGCGGCACCGGTTTCCTCGGTGCCCACGCCGCCGAGGTCTACCGGCTCGAGGAGGACGATCTGTACTTGGTCGGCACCTCCGAGGTCCCGCTGGCCGGATACCACTCCGACGAGATCCTGGACCTGTCCGACGGCCCCAAGCGCTACGCCGGCTGGTCGTCGTGCTTCCGGCGCGAAGCCGGTTCGTACGGAAAAGACACCCGCGGCATCATCCGGGTGCACCAGTTCGACAAGGTGGAGGGCTTCGTCTACTGCAAGCCCGAGGACGCCGAAGCCGAGCATCAGCGACTGC
The DNA here is from genome assembly GCF_000333015.1 of Gordonia hirsuta DSM 44140 = NBRC 16056. GTDB lineage: Bacteria > Actinomycetota > Actinomycetes > Mycobacteriales > Mycobacteriaceae > Gordonia > Gordonia hirsuta. The sequence continues at coordinate 60,125 of NZ_BANT01000029.1, forward strand.
TCGACTTCGAGAAGTCGATGCTGGCCGCCATCGACGTCCCCTACCGGGTGATCGACGTGGCCGCCGGTGATCTAGGCAGTTCGGCCGCACGCAAGTTCGACTGCGAGGCCTGGGTCCCGTCGCAGAACACCTACCGCGAGCTGACCTCGACGTCGAACTGCACCACCTTCCAAGCCCGGCGCCTGGCCACCCGCTACCGCGACGAGAACGGCAAGCCGCAGACCGCCGCCACCCTGAACGGCACGCTGGCCACCACCCGCTGGCTGGTGGCGATCCTGGAGAACCACCAGCAGCCCGACGGCTCGGTGATCCTGCCCGACGAGCTGGCCACTTTCACCGGCTTCAACGTCCTGCAGCCGAACTGACACGGGTATCGCGGTCTGTCGAGGATCCTGTTGCCCGGAGCCATCTGTCGCGATACTTGCCGGTAGACGGCACATCCCCGCTACGTCTGACGACGCGGCCTAACCGCCGACCGGGGAGTCTCGGGTCCACTCCGCTATTAGCGCGCGATATGGCGCAGTGGCTTCCATCTGTGAACTAACCCCTACGACGCCTAGGAGTACCCGGAAGAGCATAGTGTATTCGCGCGGGACCGACATCTTCCGGCTGGTGCGGTACCCCGAACCGGTGACATCGAGCGCCTTGCTCGCCGCGCGGCGAAGCCAGCGACGGGTGAAGTGGAACTCCTCAGTGTAAAGCGGATCGACGTACGGCGCGAGAAAGGACTGGACCTCTGCGGCAGTGATATCGGGAAGTCTTCGGACGCCCGGCGCGCTGCCGACAGCGTTGTCGGCCGAAGGATCGGGATCTCCCCCGCGCCGTTCACCCAGTAGGAGTGCACACCCTTGTTGAGCTGGGTGAAGTAGTAGCGAAGGTTCCTGCCGTTGCGCCACATGAGGTCCATGAAGCGACGCAGGGCATCGTGGCGCACCTCCATACGGACAGTGCCAGTGCCACGGGCAAGGGTCATCGCTCGCACCGCATGCAGCACCGCGTTCTCGGCGAGGGAATGACACCCGATACCAGTCCAAGCGTACGGGCCGACGATGATCCAGCGATTCGGGAAGCCGGGAACCGCTACCGTCTCGTACGCCTGCATTCCATGCTGACTCCACCACTGCCCGAGGTCGACGCCGTCGGCACCCACTACGCGTCCCTCGGGATAGCTCGATGGCTCACTGAACGGTTCCCAGCCCGTGGCGCTAATGATGCAATCGAACTCGTGGAGCTATCCGTCGCACGTCCGTATTCCTTCAGGCACGACGCGGTCGATGGGCGCGGTAACCAACTCCACGCCAGGCTCGTTGAACGCTCGAGGGAACGACGAGTTCAACGTTGGGCGATTGCCGAACAAACCAAAGGAAGGAGTCAACCGATCCGCGGTGTCGGGATCCTGCACCACCTTGCGGAGATATGACCGGTAGAGGCGCCTAACGACGGCGTCGAAGCCGCGCATCGCCGGTCGCATCAGCGCGCCGGGCACGTGAACGAGCATCCACAGCCCGGCACTCGCGCCGCCTCTTCCGATCATCTCGATGAGCTTGCCAGCGCGCGATACCTCAGGGAGTAGGAGCCCGGATTCTGCACGCCGAAATCGACGTGCGCGTCCCACTCGGCACGCAGATCGCCGATCGGGTCGCCGGAAGCCTCCAGCTCCGACTTCGCCGCCAGATAGTCGTCGAAGCCACGCTCGACAACGGCGTCGATGAGGCCCTGCTTGGAACCGAAGAAGTGATACAGCGTCGGCAACTTGACACCGACCGCGTCGCAGACCGCCCGGAGCGAGAAATCTTCGCCGGGCGACCCCGCGATCAGGCCCGCTGCTGCGATGATCAGTTCTTCGCGCGTGTCACTTGCCGTTGGTTCTGGCACGTCGATATAGTATCGACTATATCAGTGGTATACTGATACATTTTTTTGGCATAAAAGCCGAATGAGCGAGCGCACACTGGCAGACAAGAACGTTCTTATCGCAGGCGACGGCAAGGACCTGGGCGGCCTCATCGCCCGACAGGCAGCCGCTGCTGGCGCCCACGTCGCGATCCACTTCAATTCCGAGGCGAGTCGGGCCGATGCCGAGCAGACGCTCGCCGCCATCGAAGCCGGCGGCCGTAGTGGCGTGCTGATCCAGGCCGACCTCACGGTGCCTGAGAACACGGCGCGCCTGTTCGCAGAAGCCGAGGCTGGAATCGGAAAGATCGACGTCGCCGTAAACACGGTCGGAAAGATCCTCCGGAAGCCGATTCTCGACACCACCGAGGCCGAGCACGACGAGATGCTCGACGTCAACGCAAAGTCGGCCTACTTCTTCATCAACGCGGCCGGCCAGAATCTGGCCGATAGCGGAAAGGTCACCACGATCGTCACCGCCCTGCTCGGTGGCTTCACCGACGGATACTCGACGTATGCGGGCGGCGAGTCCCGGTCAAGCAATTCACCCGGGCCGCGGCGAAGGAATTCGCCGATCGCGGCATTTCCGTCACTTCCGTGGCGCCTGGCCCCATGAATACCCCGTTTTTCTACGGCCAGGAAACACCCGAGCGCGTGGCATTCCACAAGTCGCAGGGTATGGGGAACCAGAAGACGCAAATCGAGGACATCGCACCCATCGTGCTGTTCCTCGCCTCGCAGGGCTGGTGGATCACCGGACAGGCAATCTTCGCCAACGGCGGCTACACCACCCGCTGAGATTCCACGGAGGGACGACCCCGGGGCGAACTCCTGCGAGAGAGCGCCACGGGGTCTTCAGCAGGCAGTCCACAAATCGCAATTGTGGGCAGCCACATAGAAATTGTCATGTTGGAGGCTCATTCCACCGCGTGTGATACTGCGAATGAATCGACGCACTTCGACAATGGAGTACATAGCAAATGGCGGAAGTCACCGCAGTCAAACGGGTCCTACTCGCAGGAACCGCGGCGATTCTGGCATTTGGCCTTTCCGCATGCGGCACCACCGGTGAGCAACACCCGACCAGCTCCGCAACGGAATCGACCACCTTCAACAGCGGAGTGCTGAAGCGCAGGTTACCTGCTGAGATCCGGGATTCCGGAGAGTTTCGTATCGCCACCGAAGGTGGCTTCGCGCCGATGGTGACGCTCGCGAACGGCAGACCCACCGGGTTCGACGTCGATCTGATGGATAAGATCGCCGAACTTGTCGGCGTCAATGCCGGTTACCGGCAGGTACCGTTCTCCCAGATCCTGGACAACGTGGCCACAGAGAAGGTCGATATTGGGGCCCGCGGAATCTTCGACACAAAGGAGCGCGAGAAGAAGGTCGACCTGGTCACCTATCTTCGGGCTGGAACGCAGTGGGCAGCCCGCTCGGACAAGCAGGTCGACCCGGGTAACGCCTGTGGACTGCGGGTTGGCGCAGAATCCGGCACCACGCAGTTCACTCTCGAACTTCCAGCAAAGAGCCGGGCCTGCGAGGCGATCTCCGAGAAGCCCCTCGAGATCGTTCCGTTCGACTCCGAGGATGCAGCCTTCCGCGCTCTCCAGCGCGGAGCGATCGAAGCCGTCTCGGCCGACTCCCCGGTGATCCTGTATGCCACAAAGAAGTCCGCCGGGAAGCTCGTTCCGGTCGGCCATGCCTTCGACACGATGCCGTACGCCCTGGCAGTCCAGAAGGGCTCCTCATTGGGTCCGATTCTGCAAGAGGCGATCCAGCATCTGATTGACACCGGAGAGCTCCATCGGATCGCTGAGCGATGGGGCGTCGAACGCGGTGTCGTCCATAAGTCCACGCTCAACGGCGCCGTTTCGTAACGAAAGAACCGATCAGCCTTGCGTACCAAACGAACAAAGCACCTTCCCGCGGCGATCGCCGTGACCGCCCTTCTCCTACTCACCGGGTGTTCAGCCGGCGATCCGACCGCCGCAGACGACACCACTGCGGCGGTCGCCGCCGATCCCGGCCAGGCCGCAGACGACTTCACCAAAATCGAGGCATCGACCAACGTGGAGCCAATCCGCTACCAGTACCCCACCACTACCGCGGACCGCGACAACGATCAGAACTGGGTCGACCTCTTCCTCCCGCCCGGTGAAAGGGTTGACAACGCCACACCACTCGTCGTGCTCATCCACGGGGGGGCCTGGAAGTCAGAGATCGGCGCCGACTCTTTCGTAACCTTCGCTCAGCGCCTCGCCGAGCGCGGCATGGCCGTATACAACGTCGAGTACCGACGGGTGGGCGCCGGCGGAGGCTGGCCGACGACCTTCGCCGACGTCGCCGCAGCACTCGACTACATCCCGAATGTCCAACGGGCGAATCCGTCGGTCAATCTGGACGACGTCGTCGTCGCCGGGCATTCCGCCGGTGGCCAGCTGTCGATGTGGGCCGGCACCCGGCATAATCTGAAGGACAACGAAGTCGGGGCGAAACCCAAATTCCGGCCCAGCCAGGTAATCTCGATTTCCGGTCCGGTGGATATGGTCACCGCCGTCGAAATGGGCGACAAAGCCATCGTCGGCGCTCTCGGCGGCACCCCTGACGACATCCCCGAGCGCTACGCCATGGTCGACCCGATTCAGAACATCGATCCGTCGATTCCGACTATCGCCATTAATGGCGATGCAGACCGTACCGTACCAGCGGTACTCGGCCAGAACTACGTTGCCGCTGCTAAGAAGCGCGGCGGAAGATCCACCTTCGTGATGATTCCGGGCGCGAATCACGTATCTCTCGTTACCCCGAATAATCCTCAATTCATGACGGTGCTGGAGACTATCAGCAGGGCTTCGCACAGCGCGCAGCGACGTTAAACTCTCCGCCGAGAGAGCAGATGACGTATCATGCGCAGAACAGCACTTCTCGCCATAGCGTTCCTCATCGTCATAACGGCCAGCGTCAGCCTCTACCTCACTCATCGTAATGAAGATTATGCGGCTCAATTCGGAGCCGCGGGATCCCCGGATCGAGTAAGCATCCAGGTATGGCTCAACCGGCTCGACACCGGCACGGAGCGGCTCCACGCCGAGATCGTCGTGGTTGAGCCGACCGGGAAACTCGCCAACGACGACGGCACACCCCGCAGCAGTCTCGAGGTGACCACGTCCGCGCTACGGAACCCGAAATTTACTATCGGCGCCGGCTCGATCGCACCCGACACCCCGGTCGACTTCGCCGTTAACGGCACCGTCACCGACTACCCGTTTGACCACTATTCGTCGAAGATCTACTTTTCGGCGAAGGCTGACGGACGACCGGTACCTGTCTCAGTCCTGGTCTCCAGCGCGGACCCGTTCTTTCGGAACATCCCGCAGGCGATAGCCGCTCCCGGCCAACCGGAACACCTCGTAATGATTGGTCTAGAGTCGAGCCGATCCCGCCCGACCCTGGTCTTTGCCATATTCGTGATGCTGCTGATGCTCGGTCTGAGTATCGCCGTCGTCACCGCGAGCAACTACGTGCTGCGCTACCAGAAGGCACTCATCTTCCCCGCATGTTCCATGATGGCCGCGATCCTGTTCGCGCTCATCCCCCTGCGCGGAGCACTCCCCGGCGATCCGCCGATCGGCTCCATCATCGACTTCACTTCGTTCTTCATCGCCGAGACCGTCGTGGCGGTCGCGTTGATCGCGTCCGTCGTTCTGGGGTTCCGGATGGAGGTCAGGCGCAGCGAAGTCGAGGCCGATCCGGATGGAATCGAGCCGGAGTCTCCCCCACCTGCCTCTTGACGGACCGGCCCGGTTCAGTGCGCGGCGTCTACCGCGACCGGCGCCTGCCTCTGCAGTTCCGCCAGAACCTCAGGATCCTGAAGCTCCATCCACGCGATCACATCCTGGTAGGTCGCGCAGATCGTCTCGGGGTTACCGCAGGTGTTACGCATGAAGTCCCACGTCGCCGGATTGAAGGCGTTGCCACTCCAGTCGTTGAAGTGATTGGCGATCACGATCGGGGCTCGATTGCCCTCGAAGGCGCGCTGATACATGTACTCATAGGTCTGGCGGACAATTTGCCGGATCTTGGGCGCATCCTTCGGTCGGTTCTTGGCGCCGTTGTACGTCACCCAGAAGTTAAAGTCGAGTGCCGTTTGCGAGGCTTTCAGCGGGGGCGAATACACGTATGGAATCGGAAACTCCCATATACCGCGCTCTATGCTGGGCCAGTAGATGCCCGTGCGCTTGGCTGGCATAGACGAATCCCAGGTCATATGATGCCGAAGCAATGCCGGAAAAATTGTTCGCGGCGACCCCTCCAGGCACTGGGTGCGGCCTCCCTTGACCACATCGGTACCGAACACCAGATCAGGACCGCTCTTGATCCCGGTATTGGCCCGCCAGTTCTTCATCAACGAGAAGAACTGATCGAGCTCATGATCCCAGTCCGCGACAGTCCAATCTGTACCGGGATGCTTAGTACCGGCACAGAAGTGCCCGACGTAGTGCGTCCCCATCTCGTGGCCGGCATACCAGGTCTCGTTCAGGTATTCGATCTGTTCGATGACCTCTGCCTTGGTACCGCCGAAAGCCAACGATGACTCACCCGGTCGGTGTCCGGGACCCTGGTACTTGTGGCGGGCCTCGTCCGTGAGAAAGTACAGCCCCGTCATCAGCGCAGTGAACCGGGCGTCTGTCTCGTCAGCCGCCTTCAAGAATTCATCCCAGTTCGGGGTGACCCCAACGCCGTCGAACGAGAACAAAATGAACTGCGGCGGCCGTTCGCCGGGCGCCAGCTTGCGCATAGGAACGTTCGACGGTTTACGCGTCGGCTCGGAGACTGCGGTGGGCCCCGGAGGTGCGGCAGAGCCTTGCCGCACCGCTGCACCGTCGACCACGGGTGCGCACGCCGCTACCAGCAGCAGCGCCAGCGTCGCTACACTGGCCAGGCATTTGTTACGGGTCACGATACGGAGATTCATCGTCAACTTTCAACGGTCTACTGCAGAACCGTGTGCAGGGCGATGGTGACAAACAGTCCACCCGCCAGACCGATCCAGCCGACGATGGCAGCGGCACGGGCCCGGCCTGCACCAAGTACTCGGCCGCCAGACTGCATGATCTCCGTCTGCGCCACCCGCGCGAGGGCTATCGCAGCGATAGCCAGGATGAACCAGACATACGGCATGACCAACGAGACAATCGCCAACACCAGTGCCAGCGTGGCTTTGGTCGACTGGATGGGCGCTCCCGTGGTGGGCTCAGTCATGACTTACTCCATTTCTGTACGTTAGATGACGACGACACGGTGTCATCGTCACGGATATCGAGATCGAATCGACCTGCGACGGCTTCCTGAATGCGGATCTTGCGGTTGAGCACCGGATCGCGATATCGGCGCTCCCGATGGAGCGACCGCTGCCGCTTCCCTGGAGTCGCACGGTAGAACCAATGCGCCCAGAGTGACTGCGGCCGGGCCAGCCTGCAGGCCCCGACGATCAGCAGGACTGGGACGAACAAACCGATCAGCCCGGTCCAGATCTTCCCCTTCAACAGGACCACCACGGCTAGCGCATACTGGACTGTGAGCACCACGATCGCGGTCACCAGCGTCGACAGTTGCCGATCGGCGGCATAGTCGCTGAACTCGCCGGACAAACCCACCGGGTGGAGACCGAGAATGAAGAGAACGGTTATCGCCAAAGCCGCGAACACCGCATCGATACTGGCTCTGCCCTCGCTCGTCCAGTACACGTCTCGCAGGTACAGCACCATCGCGAACTCGTCCAGAACCAGCGCCGTACCGATCCCGAAACCAGCAGCAAGAGTCACATTGGCCACCGGTGTGTGGTAATCGGCCAGTGCGACGAGCGAGAAGCCGCTAACCAAAACGATGACCAGGCCGAAGACGATGTGATGGACGTGCAGACCGCCGGGCGTGACGTTTCCGGGCCACCAGCGCACCTCGGCGCGGATCATCCGGGTGCTGAACCGGATGAACAGGAATGCCAGCAGCAGTCCTGCCATCATCGAGAACAGCGGAAGACGTCCGGTCTCGACGATCGTCTGCGTGAACCATCCCGTCACCCGGCACCGCCGTTCCGGCGTTCTAGCGCTTCGATCAGCTCGCCGGCAGCACCCGTCCGGGTGGTCGGCAGCCACAATGCCTGGACCGGCGACAGGATCTCCTCGCGCAGCGGCAGGACGGTGACACGTCCACCGAAGTAGATGCCCGGGTCCGTAGCGACCAGCGAGTACCCATTGCCATGAGCGAGCGGCGCCGCAGCCGCATCCAGTCCCTGGAAGCGGCTCGACTCCGCCGCCGGATCGAAGCCGAGACGCCGGCACTGAGCCAGCAGGAAGGCCGAGAAACTCGAGCGCGATTCTGGTGCCCAAAGGACTAACGTCTCATCCGTGAGCTCTCGCAGCGAAATAGCGGTTCCATCAAACCGGGCAGCATCTACACTTCGAAGCGCAACTGCGAGCCGATGATGGCCGATCACATGACTAGCGAACCCCTCCGGTGTCGCAATACCGCGGCGCAGCGCGAGATCGAGCTCGCCGGCGAGCATCCGTGTCCGAAGTGTCGACGGGAACAGGCGTTCGACGCTCAGCAAGACATCGGGGGGCACCAGAGTGCCCACTGTGTCGAAGACGTCCATGGAGGACACGGCTGGGGTATATCCCACGGTGATGGATTCCCGGCGCTCCTGGGCCACCGCTTGAACATCGGGCACCAGTTTGTGTGCACCCGCCAGGAGTACCTGCGCACTCTCGTAGAGCCGTCGCCCCGCCGGAGACGGGCGCATGCCTCGGGTCCGGACGAACAGGGTGACGCCCAACTGCTCTTCCAGCGCCTTGATCGCCACCGACAACGCCTGCTGGGTCACCTTGAGTTCCGCAGCCGCATCGGTCAGGGAACCCCACTCGACGACCGCAACGAACTGCTCCAGCCGGTGCAGGTCGAGAGTCGGACGCCGAGGACGGTTTACCTTCATCGATTCGGTGTTGGCCATCAACTCCGCATTCCTTGAGAAACCACTTCCATTCGATTGACGGGAAGGCTACCGCTCGCCGACCGCAGCTTTCTAATTGGCGGCCGGAATTAGAAAGACCGTCATTATTCGAAAGGCGCGCAAAGGGCTGGCGGGTATCCTCGACGAAAGGTTTCGTGGTCCGGTTTGACGCAGCCGCATCAGGATCCGATTCGAGATAGACCATTCACA
>NZ_BANT01000028.1 GCF_000333015.1 Gordonia hirsuta DSM 44140 = NBRC 16056
GCGACAGTCAGCCCGCTGCCACCGGCGAGGTCACTCAGGCCTTGCCCCCGGTCGTCGAACCCGCTGCGCCGGTGGACCTGTCCGAGAGCGCCACGCAGCGGCGCGCGACGCTGGAATCGCGCGGTCAGGCGAGCCCGGCCGAACCTGCTGCCGCCGAGTCCGCCCCGGCGGACCCGGCCGTATCCGATGAGGCTTCCGGCGAGAGCCGCAGCGGCCTGCTGCGCCGGCGTCGTCGCCCCCTGGAACCGACTCCCAATCTCACCGCCGCCTTTGAGAAGGTGCGCGCCGCCCGCCGCCGTCCGGCACTCGAGCACTCCCGGCAGCGCGCCACCGTGGCCCGATACACCGGTCGGGTGCTGCTCGCGCTCTCGTGCACGCTGGTGCTCGTCGGCACCGGCTACATGTGGAACACCAAGCGCGGCTGGGACGGCAGCTGGAACACCACCGCGGCCATCGACACCAACGATCCCAACATCCGCAACAAGGGTGCCCAGTTCGGCGATGAGACGTATCTGATCGTCGGGACCGACAGCCGGGCCGGCAAGAACGCCAAGATCGGCGGCGGGGACGCCGACACCATCGAGGGTGCCCGCGCCGACACCATCCTGCTGGTGAACATCCCCGCCGACCGCAGCCGGGTGGTCGCGGTGTCGTGGCCGCGTGACCTGCAGGTGGACCGGCCCGAGTGCCAGCAATGGGATGCCGAGACCGGGGAATACGGGGAAGATCTGTATCCGGCCGTCGGCGTCAAACTCAACGGTGTCTACGCCGCAGGCGGGCCGTCGTGCATGGTCAGAACGCTCACCCAGATGAGCGGCCTGAACATCAATCACTTCATCGCCATGGACTTCGAGGGCTTCGAGAAGGTCGTCAATGCGATCGGCGGGGTCAACGTCTGCTCCACCGTCCCGCTGTACGACTACGAGCTCGGCTACATCCTGCGCCGTCCGGGCACCAAGAAGCTGACCGGCAAGCGCGCCCTGAACTATGTGCGCGCCCGCAACATCTCGGTGGAGGGCAACGGCGACTACGGGCGCATCAAACGTCAGCAGCTGTTCATGTCTTCGCTGCTGCGTTCGACGCTGTCCAGCGATGTGCTGTCGAATCCGTCGAAACTGAACCGCATCGTCAGCACGTTCATCGAGTACTCGACGGTCGACGGCGTCGACACCGACTCGCTGATCGAGCTGGCCAACTCCATGGAGGGTGTGGACGCCGGCCGGGTCACCTTCCTGACGATCCCGACCAGCGGCACCTCGATGGACGGGGAGAACAACGAGATCCCGCGCACCGAGGACATCGACGCGATCTTCGATGCGATCATCGACGACAAACCGCTGCCGGGCGAGAAGAAGGAACAGCCCGCCGCCAAGCCCAGCGGCACCCCCGGCAGTGCCGCACGCACCACCAAGACCGCCACCGCCGGTCAGACCGATGCCACCGCCCAGTACCCGGGCAACATCACCGTGCGTGTCCTGAACGGTTCCGGGGAACCCGGTGCGGCCACCGCAGTGATGAACCGGCTGATCGCCGAGGGCATCAACGTGCCTGGCGTCGCCGACGCCTCCAAACGACGCGAGGACACCGTCGTGCGCTACGGATCCGGCGAGAAGGACAGCGCGGCCACCATCGCCAAGATGTTCCCCGGTGCGCGCATCCAGGAGGACCGCACGGTCAAGGCGGGCGTGGAAGTGATCCTCGGCTCCCAGTTCCAGGGCGTCTCGACGGTCGCCTCGCCGCCGGCCCCCGGTAGCACCGTCACCGTCGGGCAACTGCCGCTGGCCAACACCAACAGCGACCTGCCCAACGATCTGTCGGTGACCAACGCCGGCGACACCACCTGCTCCTGAGCTGTTCACGCGGCCGTCACCCGCTGGTCGGTCGATACCGGGCCGGCGGACGTAGCATAGTGCGCATGCGGGATGCCTATCGAGAGCAGATGGACGCGTTGAACGCCCTGCTCGGCGAGATGTGTGACACCGTCGGCGCCGAGATGGAACGGGCCACCCAGGCTCTCCTGGAAGCCGACCTCGAGCTCGCCGAACAGGTGATCACCGACCACGATCAGCTCGCCGAACGGTCCGCCGAGGCCGAGGAGCTGGCCTTCGAGCTGCTGGCGCTGCAGGCTCCGGTCGCCGGTGACCTGCGCAGCGTCGTCGGCGGTTTTCAGCTGGTCTCCGAGATCGACCGGATGGGCGCCCTGGCGCTGCACGTGGCCAAGGTCGCCCGCCGCCGCCATCCGTCCCGCGTCCTGCCCGAGGAGGTGGCCGGCTACTTCGTCGAGATGGGCCGGCTGGCGGTGGAACTGGCGCGCAACGCCCACCAGGTACTCGAGAGCCAGGACTACGAGGATGCCCTGTCTCTGATGGAAGACGACGATGCGATGGACGATCTTCACCGGCATCTGTTCACCGTCATGATGGACCGGGACTGGGAGCACGGTGTCGCCTCGGCCGTCGATGTGACGCTGCTGGGCCGCTACTACGAGCGCTACGCCGACCACGCGGTCTCCATCGCCCGCCGCGTGGTCTTCCAGGCCACCGGCAAGACCCCCGAACAGCTCAAAGAAGCCGGCTGATCCCGGCCCGGTCCCCGACCGGCCTACCGATGCAGAAGGCCTCGACGGTGATCCGTCGAGGCCTTCGCCTTCGCCCTGCGGGCCGCTAGCCGAAGCGGCCCGAGATGTAGTCCTCGGTCTGCGTGCAGGTCGGGTTGGCGAAGATCTCCGCCGTCGGTCCGACCTCCACCAGTTCGCCCGGCTGACCGGTCGCGGCCAGGTTGAAAAACGCCGTCTGGTCGCTCACCCGGGCCGCCTGCTGCATGTTGTGGGTGACGATGACAATCGTGTACTGCTGCTTCAGCTCGGTCATCAAGTCCTCGATCGCCAGCGTGGAGATCGGGTCCAGCGCCGAACACGGCTCGTCCATGAGCAGGACCTGCGGGGCCACCGCGATGGCGCGGGCGATGCACAGGCGCTGCTGCTGGCCGCCGGAGAGGGCGCCGCCGGGCTTGTTCAGCCGGTCCTTCACCTCGTCCCACAGGTTCGCTCCACGCAGGCTGGTCTCGGCGACCTCGTCCAGCCGGGCCTTATCGCGCACCCCGGCCAGTTTCAGCCCGGCCACCACGTTGTCGCGGATCGACATCGTCGGAAACGGATTCGGGCGCTGAAAAACCATGCCGACGGTGGTGCGCACACCGACCGGATCGACGCCCTTGCCGTACAGGTCCAGATCGTCCAGCAGCACGGTGCCGGTCGACCGGGCCCCCGGTGTCACCTCGTGCATCCGGTTGAGTGTGCGCAGTACCGTCGACTTCCCACACCCGGACGGGCCGATGAACGCGGTCACCGTCTGCGGTGGAATCGTCAGGGAGACGTCCTTGACCGCGTGGAAGTCGCCGTAGTAGATGTTCAGGTCGGACAGGGTCAGGCTCTTGGCCACGATCAGCCTCTTTCGGTCTTGATTCGGGAGCGCCGCGCCAGCAACCGCGCGGCCAGATAGACGATCGCCACCACGATGACGAGCGTGAGAGCGGCACCCCAGACCAGGTCGTAGCCGGAGGGGCCCGCGTTGTAGTTCTGCAGCATCATCAGCGGCAGCGACTGCTGATTGCCGTCGAACGGATTGATGTTCATCGCCCGGGTCGATCCCACCAGGATCAGCACCGGAGCCGACTCGCCCATCACGCGGGCGATCGACAGCATGACGCCGGTGATGATGCCGCCCATCGCGGTCGGCAGCACCACCTGCAGAATCGTCTTCCACTTGGGAACACCGAGCGCATAGGAGGCTTCCCGCAGCTCGTTCGGCACAATCTTGAGCATCTCTTCGGTCGAACGCACCACCAGCGGCACCATCAGCAGCACCAGTGCCAGCGCCACGGCGAAACCCGATCGCGGCAGATCCAGCGTGGTCCGCCAGACGGCGAAGACGAACAGCGCCGCCACGATCGAGGGCACCCCGGCCAGCACGTCCACCATGAAGGTGGTGATCCGCACCAGCCGGGAGCGGCGGTCGGCGTATTCGACCAGGAAGACCGCCACCGCGATGCCCAGCGGCACCGACACCACGCTGGCCAGCAGGGTCTGGATCAGGGTGCCGACGATGGCGTTGGCGGCTCCGCCGTACCGCTCGGACGCGGTCCACCATCCCGGATCGAGGATCGGGCCGATCCCCCGGGACACCAGCGTCCACACCAGCCAGCCCAGCGGCAGCACCGCCAGCACCACCGCCGCGACCACCGCGATGCGGACGGCCGCATCCACGATCCGGCGGCGCGGCGAGGCGGTGCGCAGGACCGGCCCGGCCGGCCTCGTCATCGTCGTCATATCAGGTTCCCCTTCGGGTGATCACCGAACGCGCGGCGGCGTTGACGATGAAGGTGAGGATGAAGAGCACCAGACCGGCCGAGATGTAGGCGCCGGTCTTGGCCGGGCTGTCGAATTCGGCGGCGTTGTTCGCGATCACCGTCGCGAAGGTCTGTCCGCTCTCCATCAGGTTGAAGTCGATCGGTCCGACGGTCGAGATGATCAGCAGCAGCGCCATCGTCTCGCCCAGGGCGCGGCCCAGCCCCAGCATCGAACCGCTGAGGTAGCCGGAGAAACCAAACGGCAGCACCGCGGTGCGCACCACCTCCCAGCGAGTGGCGCCCAGCGCCAGCGCGGCCTCCCGCTGCGCCGGCGGAGTCTTAGCGAAGACCTCGCGGGTGACGGCGGTGATCACCGGCAGAATCATCACCGCCAGCACGATGCCCGCGGTGAGCAGGGTGCCGCCGGTGGACATGTTCGCCGCATTCTGTGGCGGCTGGAAGAACGGCAGCCAGCCCAGATCATCCACCAGCCAGCGGTTGACGCCCACCAGCGCCGGCCCCAGCACCAGAATCCCCCACAGGCCGTAGACGATCGACGGCACCGCCGCCAGCAGGTCGACCAGGTAAGTGATCGGCCGGGCCAGACGCGGTGGCGCGTATTCGGTGACGAACAGCGCGATCCCCAGCGCCACCGGCATGGCGATGAGCAGTGCGATCACCGAGACCACCACCGTGGCGTAGAACTGCGCCGGGATACCGAATTTCAGATCCGGTCCCGACACCACCCAGGTTCCGGTGTAGGTGAAGAAGTTCTCGGTGTTCTTCGTCAGCGCCGGGATCGCCTGAATCAGCAGAAACAGGGCGATCAGGCCGATGGCGGCGGTGACCAGCAGACCCGAGCCGGTGGCCAGCGTCGCCATCATCCGGTCGCCGAAACGGGAGACCGTGGCCAGGCCGCGCGGTGAGCGTGGGCGCTCCTCCGGTGGCCGGTCCTGTGCAGGCCCGGCGTGGTCGCGGGCCGTCGGTGAGGTCATCAGCTGGGTCGGCGCCGGGGCGGTCACAGCGCGTCGATCGTGCCGCGCAGAGTCTGCGCATAGCCCTGCGGCAGGGGTACGAAGCCGAGCTCGGTCAGCCCGTCCTGTCCGCGGTCCAGGATGGTGGTGAACGACGACTTCATCGCCTCGGCCAGACCGGCCTCGGTGTAGCCGGCCGAGCACACCACCGAGTACGGCGTCAGCAGCAGCGGGTAGGCACCCTTCTCGGTCTGCGCGTACAGCGCATCGGTATCGACAACGAGGTCCTTGCTGCCCGGCTCGGCGAAGGTGATGTTCTCCAGGGCGGCAGCCGCCGAACGCGCGGTCAATTCGGTGGGCCCGGCGCCGAAGTCCAGGCGGGCCACCCCCAGCTGGTTCTCGGTGGCGAAGCCCCACTCGACGTAGGTCACCGCGCCGGGGGTCTTCTTGACGGTATCGCCGACACCGGTCGACTTGGCCGCCCCGGAGCCGCCGGCGCCCGCCCACTCCTTACTCGGCTGATACGGCCACTGTGCCGGCGCCGCACCGCGCAGATAGCGGGTGAAGTTGTCGGTGGTCCCCGACGAATCCGAGCGGTGTACCGGCACGACCGGGGTGTCCGGCAGCGTGACCCCCGGGTTGAGGGCGGCGATCTCGGGATCATTCCACCGGTCGATCTTGGAATCGAAGATCTTCGCCAGGACCGGTGCGTTCAGGGTCAGGTCGCTGACGCCGGGCAGGTGGTAGGCGATGGCCACCGGACCCACCACCAGGGGCAGGTGCCAGGCCGGGTTGCCGTTGCAGCGTTCGGTGGCAGCGGTCGCCTCCTGCGCCGACAGTGGTGAGTCGGTGCCGGCGAAGTCCACATCGCCGGACAGGAACTTCTTGATCCCGGCGCCCGAACCCGAACCGGTGTAGTCCAGGACGGCGCCGCCGTCGTCGGTGAGCACATCGGCGAAGTGCGTCATCGCCTTCTGCTGAGCCGTGGAGCCCTCACCGGTGATCACCGGACCGGAACCGGAGCCGCAGGCGGTCAGCAGCAGCCCGGCGGCCAGGGCGGCCGAGAGCGCGGAAACCGAGCGGACGCCGATCAGCCGGCGGCCGGGGGCAGAGACGCCGGACGGGGACGACGCATACGAGGACGACGGAGACGGGGAGGACGAGTGCGGGGATAACGGAGACATGCCGCGAAGTTATCCACGCCTGGTGGAGCCGAGGCGGCGGCAATGTGACCGGAAAGCGAACTCTGTCCGACTACCGGTTGGCCCCGACTACCGGTCGGCCCCTCTTGTTAGCGGTAGGCCACATCGATCGCGTACTGCTCGAAGCCGAGCCGGCGGTAAGTGGCCAGTGCCGCACTGTTGTCGCCCTCGACGTACAGCTCCACCTCGCCCAGACCGCGGTCGGCCAGATAGTGGAGTCCGGCCAGGGTCAGCAGCGACCCGAGTCCACGGCCCTGGGCCTGCGGATCCACGCCCACCACGTAGACCTCGCCCAGCGGCGCTGGGCCCTTCTCCCCCGCCGGATGCACCTTGGTCCAGTGAAAGCCCAGCAGTCGTTCGGAGTCGTCGGCGTCGAAGGCCAGGAACAGCCCGGCCGGATCGAACCAGTCCGCGCCGGTCCGATCGGCCATCTGCCGGGCCGACCAGCCGCCCTGTTCCGGATGCCAGTGGAAGGCGGCGTTGTTCACCCGCAGAATCTCGGGATCGTCGGCCGGTCCGGCATAGGTGCGCACCACGATGTCCGACCGTCGGGGCAACGGCGGCAGCCCGGCCCGCTGTCCGGGGGTCCGGACCAGCGGCCGGCGCAGCTGCAACAACTCCCGGACCTTGGTCAGACCCAGTGCCGCCGCCAGCTCGGTCGCCGCGTCCAGATCCCCGTGCGCCCAGACCTGCGGCGCACCGTCACCGGCCTGCCGCCCTTCGGCCAGGGCCGCCGCCAGCAGCCGGGAACCCTCGCCGGCGCCGCGGTGGGCCGGATCCACCACGGCCTCGATCGCCGCACCACCGGCCGGTGAGACGACGACACCGGCATAGCCGTGGCCGGTGAGCACATGCCGCGAGTCGGGGGCGGTCAGCGCCAGCCGGAACTGCTCGGACAGCGGGGCGACCCCGTCGGCGGCTTCGGCGGCGGCGATCAGCGCGCCGATCGACTCGGCGTCGGCCGGTTCGAGGGGTCCGTGGACGATGCGAGGTACAGCGGTATCGGTCACGCCTTCACGGTAGCGGTCCCCGCGTGCGCGGCAGCGGGATCGGGGGTCTGGCCGCTGCCGGACCGCGCCGGTGCCACCGGCTCCGCGCCGTCCCGGGGCCGCGGTGGGCGGACCGCCTTGTACCCCACATTGCGGACCGTACCGATCAGCGACTCGTGTTCGCTGCCCAGCTTCGCGCGCAGGCGGCGTACATGGACGTCGACGGTGCGGGTGCCGCCGAAGAAGTCGTAGCCCCACACCTCGTGCAGCAGTTGCGCCCGGGTGAACACCCGGCCGGCATTCTGCGCGAGGTATTTCAGCAGCTCGAACTCCTTGTAGGTCAGATCGATCGGCCGGCCCCGCAGCCGCACGGTGTAGGTGGCCTCGTCGATCACCAGCTCGCCCAGCGTCACCCGGTCGTCGGCCGGGTCTGCGCCCTGGCTACGTGCCATCAGCAGCCGCAGCCGCGCATCCAGTTCGGCCGGCCCGATCTGTGGCAGCAGGAAGTCGTCGATCCCCCAGTCCGCGGTCAGCGCCACCAGGCCGCCTTCGGTCAGCACCGCACCGACCCGCGAACCGCCGGTCTGCAGCAGTCGGCACAGAGCACGGGCGCCGGCCAGGTCCCGGCGGGCATCGACCAGGACCGCATCGGCATCGCCGACGTCGACCAGCGAGGAGGTTTCGGCCGGGGCGATCCGCACCCGGTGCGGTAACAGGGACAGGGAGCTCAGCACCGCGTCCGCGGTGGACTCATCGGTCAACAGCAACAGATCCACTACCACTCCCATCTCGAGGTGGCTCATATGTGGGCTGTCGATCGACGCTGGTCGCAGCACCAAGAACTCGAATGACAGAATAGCGGCAATGTCGACTCCATCCCGAATCTCCGGTGCCGCGCGGCTGCGTCGCGGGCTCGCCTGGTCGGCTGTCGCGGTGGCGATCGTGCTGGCGGCGGCGTTCCTGGCCGATCTGGTCATCGCCTCGCGCGCCGAGCATCGGCTGGCCCGGGCGGTGCTGGAATCACCGGCGGTGGTCTACGAGCCCGAGGTGATGCTCACCGCCTTCCCGTTCCTGCCGGCCGCCGGTTCCGGCGAGTTCGGTCTGGTGCACATCAGTGCGCGCGGCGTCCCGATCGGCGGCTGCGCGGACCGGGGTGCCTGCAGCGCCGATGTCGACGCCCGCCTGCACGATGCCCGCCTGGGGGATGTCTGGGACCTGACCGGCTCCACCCCGCTGGCATTCGAGCGGCTCACCGCCGAGACCCGGATCAACTCGGTCAATCTGGGCCGGCTGATGGGCATCGTCGACCTGTACATCAACACCCCGGCCCCCGTGGACAAGGTCGGTGGCGGCGGACCCGGCGATGGGCTGCTGGAGCGGACCGAAGGCATCCTGCTCAGCGGCACCGTCCCGTTCCCCGGCTCACCGGCCCGCGACGGCAAGTACCCGCCGTCGGCATCGGAGTACTCCTACCCCAAGGCGAAGGTGAGTGTGAGCGCACGTGTCGCCGTCGTCGACGGACGGGTGGTGATCGAGGCGACCGACTTCTACACCGGTCCCGAAGAGCACTTCGCCGACCCGGTGCCCGCGGAGTTTCGCTCACACGTACTTAAACTCTTCTCGGCGACGCTGCCGGATCTGCCTCTCGCCTGGGGAGTACCCGTGACCAGCGCATTGTCCCGCGGCAGCGATCTGATTCTGCTCGGTGAGCGTTCGGGCGGCACCGTCGAGGCGCGGGACTACTGACGCTCCGGCGGTACGTTCGGCTCAGTGAAGTTCCCGGCGGCAGCGGCGGGACGACAGAACCGAAAGGAACGCCACATGGCACGCACCGATGTGCTGGTCAGCGCCGACTGGGCTGAACAGAATCTGGACAACCCCGAGGTGGTCTTCGTCGAGGTCGACGAGGACACCTCGATCTACGACCTGAACCACATTCCCGGTGCGGTGCGCCTGGACTGGCGCAAGGATCTGCAGGATCCGGTGCGCCGGGACTTCCTGGACGCCGACGGCTTCGCGGCACTGCTGTCGCAGCGTGGCATCGGCAACGACGACATCGTCGTGCTCTACGGCGGCAACAACAACTGGTTCGCCGCCTACGCCTACTGGTACTTCAAGATCTACGGCCACAAGGACGTGCGCCTGCTCGACGGCGGCCGCAAGAAGTGGGAGCTCGACGGCCGCCCGCTGAACTCGGACACCGTCACCCGCGAGGCCACCACCTACGTCGCCGCCCCGGCCGATACCTCGATCCGCGCCTTCCGCGACGAGGTGGTCGAGTCGATCGGCCTCAAGAATCTGGTCGACGTGCGCAGCCCCGACGAGTTCAGCGGCAAGATCTCCGCTCCGGCGCACCTGCCGCAGGAGCAGGCGCAGCAGCGCGGCCACGTCCCCGGTGCGATCAACATCCCGTGGTCGGCCACCGCGAACGAGGACGGCACCTTCAAGAGCGACGACGCCCTCAACGCCCTCTACATCGAGAAGGGCTTCGACGACGCCAAGGAGACCATCGCCTACTGCCGTATCGGCGAGCGCTCGAGCCACACCTGGTTCGTGCTGCAGGAACTGCTGGGCAAGAAGAACGTCAAGAACTACGACGGCAGCTGGGTCGAATACGGCTCCCTGGTCGGTGTCCCCGTCGAGATCTGATCCCCGCGATCTGAATCTCCCGTGATCTGAGAGGAACTACAACCATGTGTGCAGCACCCAAGCAGGGGCAGACCATTCCGGCCGGCGTCGACGTCGAGAAGGAGACCGTGCTGACCGGACAGGTGGTCGACGCCGCCGGCACCCCGGTCCCCGGCGCCTTCGTCCGGCTGCTCGACCAGTCCGGCGAGTTCACCGCCGAGGTCGTGGCCTCGGCGACCGGCGACTTCCGATTCTTCGCCGCCCCGGGAACCTGGACGCTGCGGGCACTGAGCTCGCAGGGCAACGGCACCGCGACCGTCGCGCCGGAGGGCCCCGGCATCCACGGACAGGACGTGACCGTCGCACAGTGATACACCCGCCGACACCCCGCCTGGGTGCCGGCGATCCCCCAGCCTGGACCCCGGCTGCCGTTCGGCAGGCGGGGTCCGGTGCATCCGGGGGCCCGGACCGCGACGAACCGCGGTGAGTGGGATAGGCCATAACAGTGCTGACCGGAGCATGAATCGACACCGGCAGGGGGTATCATCGAGCCGTGGTCATCTTCTTTGAGGTTCTGCTGGGGCTCGCCTCGCTGCTGATCGTGTGGTGCGCCCTCTACATCATCTACCGTCTGGTCAACGACGAGTCATGACTCGCTCGGGCAACGAGGCCATCGCCGACGCCGAGCAGCGTGCTGCCGAGACCGCGGACAAGAACGTCCCGACGGTCGGCGATCTTCCGCTGCCCGTCGACACCGCGAATCTGCGGCTCGGCCCCGATCTGCACCCGGGACTGCTCGGCCTGCTGCCGCTGGTCGGCGTCTGGGAAGGGGACGGCGAAGGGCACAACCCGGTCTCCGGCGAGGATTACACCTTCGGCCAGCAGATCATCGTCTCCCATGACGGCGGCAACTATCTGTCCTGGCAGTCGCGGTCGTGGGTGACCGACGAGGACGGCGGATACCTCCGCCCGGATCTGCGCGAGTCCGGCTTCTGGCGGATCAGCGAGGACGACACCATCGAGCTGCTGCTCACCCACGCCGAAGGCTCCATCGAGCTGTACTACGGCCGCCCCCTCAATCAGACGTCGTGGAATCTGACCACCGACGTCACCATCCGGACCGAGACCGGTGCACACACCGGCGCGGCCAAGCGCCTGTACGGTCTGGTCCCCGACGGGGATCTGGCCTACGTCGAGGAGCGCCTGGATGCCGAGGGTGATCTGACCCCGCGGCTGTCTGCCAAGCTCCGCCGCGTCATCGGCTGAGCCTCCCCCGGCCCGGTCTGCCGGCTGTTCAGCCGGCGTCTTCTCCCAGACTCAGTAGACGGGCTCCGGCCGCCCCGGCGGCGACCGCATGCTGATGGGTCACCAGCACCACGATCCGGTCCGGACCGAACAGCGCCGTCTGGCCGCGCGAACAGATCCGTTCCAGGATCACCCGGGCATCCTCGATGTCCAGGTGTTCGGCGGGTTCGTCGAGCAGCACGATCGGTGCCGGATGCAGCAGGGCGCGCGCCAGCAGCAGCCGCCGGCGCTGCCCGCCCGACAGTGCCGCGCCGCCGCCGTGCAGATCGGTGTCCAGCCCCTCGGGCAGCCCGGCCACCCAGGGACTCAGGCCGACCCCGTCGAGGGCGGCCATGATCTGGCCGTCGGTCGCGGCCCCGCACGCCACCAGCAGATTCTCTCGCACCGAGGTCGAGAAGATGTGTGCTTCCTCGGCGAAATAGCAGGTCGCGGCCTCCAGATCCACGGCGTGGCCGTCGCGGTGGCGGGCGGTGATCTCCCCGTCCAGCGGTGCCAGCAGACCGGCGAGCGTCATCAGCAGCGTCGACTTCCCGCAACCGCTGCGTCCCACCACCACCAGCCGCTCACCCGGTTCCAGCAGCAGGTCCAGTCCGTCCGCGGGGCCGAGCCGGCGGTCCCAGCCCCACTGCAGTCCGCGGGCCGCCAGGGCGGTCGGTGCCGGATCGATCACCGGATCGGGGCGCGAGACCGTCGCCCCGGCGTCGTCGACCAGTCCCAGGACCCGGCGCGCCGCCTGCCGGCCGGCCTGCCAGGCGATCCCCGCCTCGGTCAACGATCCGGTCATCTCGAACGACGACAGGGGCAGCAGCACCAGCACACCGAACAGCATCGGGGTGAACCGGGTGTCCAGGGAGGAGACGTCCATCAGCGAGCCGGACAGGCCCGAGGCCAGGTCGACGGCGATCAGCGCGGCGGCCACCACGCTCACCCCGAGTGCCAGCGGTGTCGCCGAGGCCGCCGACACCTGCCAGGCCGCACCGGCGTCCGCGGTCTTGGTCACCCGGTCGTCGGCGGCCTGCAGGTCGCCCAGGACCGTCTGTCGCCGGCCGGCGACCACCAGTTCCGGTCCGTGCCACAGCAGCGCGGACGTCTCCTCGGCGACCTCCTCGCGGGCCCGGGCGCTGCGGTCGAGCACCAACGATGAGCCGTGTGCGGCCAGCCACGGCGCCAGGACCCCGCTGACCAGCAGGGCGATCGCCAGCACGACAGCGGCCAGCGGTGACACCACCGCCATGATCGCTACGGCCGCGATGCTGGTGACCGCACCGACCGCCATCGGGATCAGGCCGCGGATCATCGCGCTGCCGATGTCATCAACGTCATCGGCGGTGCGCGCCAGCAGCTGCGACTGCCGCAGCCCCACCGAGTACGCCGGCGAGCCGTCGGCCAGGGACCGGTAGATCCGGGTGCGGGCATTGGCCATCGTGTTGAACGCCGTATCGTGCGTGGCCAGCCGCTCCAGATAGCGGAACAGCGCCCGCGAGATACCCAGGGCGCGCACCGAGGTGACCGCCACCGCCAGGTAGAGCACCGGCGGCATCTGCCAGGCCCGGGTGATCAGCCAGGCCGACAGCGCCGCCAGTCCCAGCGCCGACAACGCGCCGGCCGCACCGAACAGCACCGAAACCACCAGCGGCCGCGTCCCCACGCCGAAGAAACGCAGGGCCCGGATCATCGGGTCACCGGACATCGACGGCCTCCCCTGCCTCGGGGACGGTCTCGTCCCGCGGTTCGGCCCCGGTGCCCGCCGCCAATTCGATCACCGCATCGCCACCGCCGACCGCCACCGGATGGTGTGCCACCATCACCACGGTCGCCCCGGCGTCGGCGCGGGCGGCGATGGCCGCGAGCACACTGTCTTCGCTGTCGGCGTCCAGGTGGGCGGTGGGTTCGTCCAGCAGCAGCAGCGGCGCGGCCGAGGCCAGCACCCGCGTGAGCGCCAGCCGCTGGCGTTGCCCCGCCGACAGACCCGCGCCACCGGCGCCCAGGACCGTCTCCATACCTCGCGGCATCTCGGCCAGCACCTGCGCGAATCCGGTTGCGTGGCAGGCCTGTTCCAGCAGGTCCGGTTCGGGGGCGCCGAACAGCTCCAGGTTCTCGCGCACCGTCCCCGGCAGCACCACCGGATGCTGGGGCAGCCAGGCGATCTGCGACCGATAGCGATCGAGATTCACTCGATTCAGATCCGCGCCCGCCACGCTCACCGTGCCGGCGTCGGGCCGCAACAGCCCCAGGACGACGGAGATCACCGATGACTTTCCGCTGCCGTTGGGTCCGGTCAGGACGGTAACCCGGCCGGGGCGCAGGGTCGCGGTGACCGCGCGCGGTGCCCATCCGTCGCGGCCGCGCACACCCACCTCCGCAAGAACGATCTCCGTTCCCGCGAGGTCGACGTCCACACCGTCGCCGTGCTCCGGACGGCCGCCCTGGGTCTGGTCGTCGCTTTCGATGAACGCCAGCACCTCCCGTGCGGCGGTCATCCCGTCTTCGGAGTTGTGGAACTGGGCGCCGACCGCACGCAGCGGCAGATACGCCTCGGGCGCCAGGATCAGGGCGAGCACACCGGCGTAGAGGGTCATCTCCCCGTGCACCAGCCGCAGGCCGATACTGACCGCCACCAGCGCCACACTCAAGGTGGCGATCAGCTCCAGGGCGGTCCCGGACAGGAAGGCCACGCGCAGCGCCGACATCGTGGTCTTGCGCAGTTTCTGGCCCAGGTTCTGCACCCGCTGGGCCGGTCCCTGTGCGCGCCCCAGTGCCCGCAGGGTCGGCAGCCCGGTGATCAGATCCATCAGCTGAGCGGTCTGATCGCTCATCGCCTCGAGTTTGCGCTCGGTGCGGTCCCGGGTCATCAACCCGATCAGGACCATGAATACCGGGATCAGCGGCAGCGTGCAGATGACGATGATCGCCGAGGTCAGATCCACCATGGCGATCACCACCACCACGACGGGGGTGATGATGGCCGTCGCCAGCAGCGCCGGCAGATAGCCTGCGAAATAGTCGACCAGGCTGTCGAGCCCACGCAGCAGTACTGTCAGCGCCCGTTCGCGCACGGTGAGCAGTTCCCGCGGACCGGTGTGTTGCGGATCGCTGAGCCGATCCACTGCCCGCAGCCGCAGCTCGCCGATGGTGGCGTAGGCGGCCCGGTGCGCATACCGTCCGGCCAGGTAGCCCAGGGCCACACGCACCGCCATCGCCGCCACCAGCACCCACAGATGCAGTGACTGTGCGGCCAGACTGCGTCGTTCCGGATCAGTGATCAGCTCCGCCAGCAGCCCGGCCAGGGCGAAGGCGGCGACCACCGTGGCCACCACCGTCGCGGCCTGGAACACCGCCGTGAAGATCACGTACCAGCGCGCCGACGGCGAATACTTCAGCAGCCGAGGATCCAGCGGGGGCCTGCGCTGGTCGTCGTACCCCTCCGCCGGATCCTCAGCCACGAGTCACTTGCCGGTCTGCACCGAATCCGGGTCCGTCAGCGAGAGCCCGGCCGGGGTGTCCGGCACGTCCTCGATCGACAGCCGCTTGCGGAAGACCCAGTAACTCCATGCCTGGTACATCACCACGATCGGCGTGATCAGGCCAGCCGCCCAGGTCATCACCATCAGGGTGTACTCGCTGGAGGAGCTGTTGACGATCGTCAGCCCCTGATCGGAGCCCAGCGTGGACGGCATGACGTACGGGTACAGGCTGCCGAACAGCAGGACCACCGTGGAGACGATCGCGATCGCGGTGCCCAGGAAGGCCAGGCCCTCCTTCTCCTTGTTGGTCGCATAGACCACCACCAGCGCAGCCGCGGCGCCGATCGCCACGATCGCCCAGGTCCAGGTCTTGCCGTAGGCCAACTGCGTCCACACCAGGAAGGTGCCGGCGATCACCAGCATGGCCAGCGACAGACTCGCTGCGGTCTTCACCGCGTCCTGGCGCATCTGGCCCTTGGTCTTCAGAGCGATGAAGATCGCACCGTGGGTCAGGAACACGACCAGGGTGGTCAGACCGCCGACGATCGCGTACGGATTCAGCAGGTTCCAGAACCCGCCGGTGTAGACGTGGTTCGGATCGCGGAACTCGATCGGGACACCGCGCACGATGTTCGCGAAGGCCACACCCCACAAGATGGCCGGCACCCACGAGCCGATACCGATACCGACGTCGCACCAGCGACGCCACTTCACGTCGCTGATCTTGCCGCGCCATTCGATCGCGACGACCCGGACGATCAGGGCCAGCAGGATCAGGAACAGCGGCAGATAGAAACCGGAGAACATGGTGGCGTACCAGCCGCCGAAGGCCGCGAACAGTGCACCGCCGGCGGTCAGCAGCCACACCTCGTTCCCGTCCCAGACCGGACCGATGGTGTTGATGATCAGACGACGACGCTTGTCACCGTCGGGTTCGGACCGTTTGCCCAGGAAGGGCAGCAGCATGCCGACACCGAAGTCGAAGCCCTCGAGCACGAAGTACCCGGTGAACAGGACTGCGATCAGGACGAACCAGACGATCTGCAGAGTAGTGGGATTCATATCAGCTCACCCTTCTCTAGTAAGCGAAGGAGAGCTTGTCGCTCTCGTCGTCGTCGGTGGTTTCGGCGTCCGGATCAGCAGGAGCCTCGGGGCCCTCGAGCACGTAGCGGCGTTCGATCAGGAACCAGGCCACCCCCAGTGCGGCGTAGAGCAGCGTGAAGATGATCAGCGAGGTCCAGACCAGTCCGGAACTGTTGAACGAGACACCGTCCTGCACCAGCATGTTGATCTTGAACGGATCGGCCTCGTCGGGGTTGGCCCAGTTGGGGGCGACGACCCACGGCTGACGGCCCATCTCGGTGAAGATCCAACCCGAGGCGTTCGCCAGGAACGGCGTCGGCAGCATCCACAGGGCGAGCACCGCGAACTTGCGGGGCACCACCAGTCCGCCGCCGGGCCGCTTCTTACGCAGCAGCCACAGGCCGCCGAAGGCGACGATCACCGAGCCCAGCGCCCAGGTGATCATGGCGCGGAAGCTCCAGTAGGTGACGAACAAGTTCGGGGCGAAGTTCTGCCCGGCCGGGAACGCGGAGCTCTCAGCGACGGTGCGCGCCAGCCGGCCCTCTTCGCGTGCCTTGGCGAAGTCCCGCTCGTACTGCGCCTGCAGTTCCTCCACACCCTGCACACGACTGTCGAAGGTGTGATCGGCCAGGAACGAGAGCATGTTCGGGATGACGATGATGTGGTTGATGTGATCGCAGTTGTTCTGCGTACCGATACTCAGCACCGAGAAGCCGGCGCCATCCGCAGACTCACACAGCGATTCGGCGGCGGCCATCTTCATCGGCTGCTGCTTGAACATCAGCTGCGCCTGGGCGTCACCGGTGATGAACAGACCGATACCCGAGGCGATGGTCATCCACAGGGCGAACAAGGCGACCGGGCGCCACAGCTTGCGGTTGTCGTCCATCAGCTGTTCGGCGCTGGCACCGAGCTGGCTGGGTGCGGTGGTGACCGGTGCGGTACCGGCCTCCAGCTTCTTGGCGCGGATGCTGTTGCGGGCCATCCAGTACAGGCAGACCACCGCCACCACGGTCGCCGCGGTCAGCCAGGCACCCAGGATCACGTGGGGGAAGGCCAGCAGTGTCGTGTTGTTAGTCAGCACCTCGACGATGGAGGTCATCTGGGGGCGCTGCAGCTCCTCGCTCCACTCCACACCGACCGGATGCTGCATGAACGAGTTGGCGGCGATGATGAAGTACGCCGAGGCGGTGACACCGATCGCCACAAGCCAGATCGTGGCCAGGTGAAGCGTTTTGTTCAGTCGCTGCCAGCCGAAGAACCACAGACCCAGGAAGGTCGACTCCAGGAAGAAGGCGAGCAGGCCTTCCAGCGCCAATGGTGCACCGAAGACGTCGGCGACGAACCGGCTGTACTGACTCCAGTTCATGCCGAACTGGAACTCCTGGACGATGCCGGTGGCCACGCCGAGGGCGAAGTTGATCAGGAACAGCTTCCCGAAGAACTTGGTGGCCCGCAGCCACGCCTCGTTACCGGTCTTCCACCAGACGGTCTGCATGATCGCGATCATCGGCGCGAGGCCGATCGTCAGCGGCACCAGGATGAAGTGATACACGGTGGTGATGCCGAACTGCCACCGCGATATGTCGACCACGTTCACGCGGGTCTTCCTTCCAGCCAGGTCGGCGAGCGGGGCTGCCGCTCACGACATCGGTGCACCCTGCGGACCCGAGCAGCCGCAGTGAGGGTGGAACTGCTACCCCCACACTTGTACTACTACTTTCCGTAGTGCGTGCCGTAACCGTACGACTCCGCCGGTGCCCGAGCCAGTCGAAACCGGGCCCTTGTGCCCTGGTCAGCGGCCCGTACTGGACCAAGAGGCGCAGTTCGTGGCTGAAGACACACTCCTCGGCGGCCGATCAGGCGATCGCCGAACGAACCAGCGCCGCCATGTCTACGCCTCCGCCGCCAGCCAGCGGCACCTCGTCGAAGGTATGGATCGATGTCGCCAGGGTCGCCGATAGGAGGTCCTTCAACTTCGAGAGCGCGTCACTGACAACGAGGCCACCAGGGGGCAGGCACAACCTGCAGGCGGGCCCGCTAACCGGGGCCGGTGTGTCTCAGGCAGCGACTCTCCCGGGTGCAGTAGACGCCGACACCGATAGCTGCAGCAGCATGGCCGGGACTGCTACCCCGGACACGATCGGCAAGCAGTTACGCCTCCATCAGCAAGGCCAAGACATCAACAGCCGACGACCCCTCAAGTCGCTCACCGTCCAGACTGCGTACGCGTGCGGCAAGCGTCACCGCGGACACCAGCCACACTCCATCGGCGGCCAGTAGATCGTCGACACTCAGGGAAGCCTCGCGCGCACCCAGCGCTGCTGCGGTGATGCCCGGCAGGATGGGCAGGCTCCGCGGCGGGGTGAGAAGTTCACCCTCGCGAGCGATTACGACAGAGGACCGCGGCCCCTCGTAGACCACCCCCTCCGGTCCGATGAGGATCGCGTCGTCAGCGCCCCGTGCGAGCGCCTCCCGCGAGGCCGCAGCATGCCCGGCGTAGGCCAGTGACTTGATCCGGGCCAGCGGTGGCGGCGACCATTCCAGAGTGACGGCGCTGACCCCGTCGCGGCGGGCGGCCGCGACCCGTTCGGGAACATCGTCGACCGTCAGATAGCAGGTCGGCTCCCCGGGCCGACTCTCCCGTCCGCGCGAGTACACGATCCGCAACATGCCCTCACGGCCGCGGCAGCCCGCACCGCGGACCCACCCCCCGACCGCGACATCGACCGCCCGTCGCAGCGCCGGCACATCGGGGACGGGCAGATCCAGTTCTGCCGCACCGGCCACCAACCGCTGCAGGTGCGGCTCCACCAGGCGGGCCCGCCCCTCGCGCACCAGCAGAGTCTCGAAGACGCCGTCGCCGCGCCGCGCCGCCAGATCGTCGGCGTACAGCAGCGGCTGCTCCGGATCATGCAGTCGTCCGTCGCCGGTCACCAACACCGAGGTCATACCGATCAAACTAGGCCACCGACCGTTGGGGACAGAACTCGTCGGGGCAGAACTCGTCGGGGCAGAACTCGTAGACTCGAAGCCATGGCCGTCGATCCGTCTCCGATCCTGCTTCGTCACTCCACCGCCGTGCCCACTCCGGACGGCGATCTGAGTCCCGGTGTCGCCTGGCACTACGGCGACCCCCTGGGCGAACAACGCACCGCTGTGCGCTCGGCGGTGATCGTCGACCGCAGCGATCGGGCGGTGATCGAGCTGGCCGGTCCCGACCGACTGACCTGGCTGCACACCATCGTGTCCCAGGACGTCGCCGAGCTCGGCGACCGGAAGAGTGCCGAAAGTCTGTCGCTGGACGGCAACGGCCGCGTCGAAGACCACTTCGTCCTCACCGACGTCGACCTGGTCACCTGGGTCGACACCGAGCACGACCGCGGTGACGCTCTGCGCCAATACCTCGAGCGCATGGTCTTCCGTTCCGATGTGACCGTCACCGCCCGCCCGGACATGCGTGTGCTGACGCTGATCGGCCCGCAGGCCCGTACCGGCCGACTGGCCGAGATGCTCGAGATCCATCCCGAAGCCCAGGTGTACGACGCCGGCGATCTGCCTGAGCAGCATCACGAGGACGAGCCGCTGGGGTTCTGGCGGATCATGCCGCCGACCGGGGAGGACCGGGACGTCCCGGTGGTGGATCTGGTGGTCCCCGACACCGAGGTGACCCAGTGGTGGACCGAGATCGTGGCCGCCGGTGCCGGCGAGGCCGGGGTCTGGGCACAGGAGGCCCTGCGCGTGGCCGCCATGCGTCCCCGCCTGGGTATCGACACCGATGAGCGCACCATCGCCCACGAAGCCGACTGGATCGGCGGTCCCGCCGAATACGGCGCGGTCCACCTGGAGAAGGGCTGCTACCGCGGTCAGGAGACGGTGGCCCGCGTGCACAATCTCGGCCGGCCACCGCGCAGGCTGGTGCTCCTGCACCTGGACGGCAGCGCCGGTGATCGTCCGTCGACCGGCGACCCGGTCACCCTCGACGGCCGCGCCGTCGGCCGGATCGGCACCGTCATCGATCATCACGAACTCGGACCCATCGCACTGGCCCTGGTGCGCCGGGCCGTCCCCGTCGACGCGCAACTGACCGTCGGCGACGGTGAGGGCACTGCCGCCCGCATCGATGCCGACTTCTACACCTCGGACGATTCGGTCCCCGCCGGACGGGCCGCAGTGAACCGTCTACGCGGCCGCGACTAGGGAAAACCGCTGTTCAGCGTGCTTCGGCGCGCGCGGCGAGGCCACGAGTCCACACGTTTGCTCCGAACCGGGTAGACTGCTCCGCAGGAATACAAATAACGAGAAGAACGGGGCCGCCACCACGTGGCCGCCCCGTCATTGTGCGAGGGGGTCCCCTATGGGCCGTGGCCGGGCAAAAGCAAAGCAGACGAAGGTTGCTCGTCAGCTCAAGTACGCCACTCCGAACACAGACCTCGATAGCCTGCAGCGTGAGCTGTCAGGCGCCCGCGGTCAATCACACTCTCCTGCCGACGACTGGTCCGATGAGGATGGTTGGGCGCAGGACGACTGGCAGCGCGCCTGACGCGCTCTCACCCGTAGAGCCCTGCACTTCTCGATCGAGGGTGCAGGGTTCTCTGGTGCCTCCCACCTCACCGCCGGATGATCGGCCGGTCGAGCGCCCATTCCTGCGCTGCACCGCACCCGATATCCTCCGGCGCTGACGCTCTGTCCGACTTCGGGAAACCGCTACGGCAGCGTCGTCGGGACTGTTCACGGACCGTCGCCCTCGGGTCGCACGTGCGCGGACGCGCAACGACCCCTCGTCTCGGCCCAAGCATCCTCAGCGCTGATGAACGCTGCAGCCGCACGACTCTTCTGGGCTGACCACCCTGGCAGGACTGGGCCGGTTCCGGCGCCGTGACCTGTCAGGAAAAACCCCGTGTACCGCGATCGCGGTACACGGGGCTGGTCTGGCTCAACTCCCGGGCCGGGCACCCGGCTCAGAAGCGCGGGTAGTCGCCGATCAGTTCGGCGCTGCCCGGCGCTGCGGACTCCTCTGCCCGGTTCACCGAGCCCAGGATCCAGTTGTCGACGTGCCGCGCGGTCAGAATGGCCTGGGCGCGATCGGTGTCCTCCGGCGCCACGATGGCCACCATGCCCACACCCATATTGAAGGTCCGCTCCATCTCGGCGCGCTCCACGCGGCCGCGCTGGGCGATCATCGAGAACACCGGCGCAGGCGCCCAGGACGCGCGCTCGAGTTGCGCGGACAGACCGGCCGGCAGCACGCGCCCCAGATTCTCCGCCAGTCCGCCGCCGGTGACATGGGCAAAGGTGCGCACCTCGGTCTCGGCGGCCAGCGCCAGGCAGTCCTTGGCGTAGATGCGGGTCGGTTCCAGCAGTTCCTCGCCCAGGGTGCGGCCGAACTCCTCGACGTGGCCTTCCAGGTCCATCCGACCCCACTCCAGGAGCACCTTGCGGGCCAGGGAGTAGCCGTTGGAATGCAACCCCGAACTGCCCATGGCGATCACCACATCGCCGGGCCGGACGCGATCGGGACCCAGAATCGAGTCGGCCTCCACCACGCCCACTCCGGTGGCCGAGATGTCGTAGTGGCCGTCTTCCATCAGTCCGGGGTGTTCGGCG
Source organism: Gordonia hirsuta DSM 44140 = NBRC 16056 (assembly GCF_000333015.1). GTDB lineage: Bacteria > Actinomycetota > Actinomycetes > Mycobacteriales > Mycobacteriaceae > Gordonia > Gordonia hirsuta. The sequence goes on from NZ_BANT01000028.1 coordinate 21,600, forward strand.
GTCTCCCCGCCCAGCAGCGCGCAGCCGGCGTCGTAGCAGCCGTCAGCGATGCCGCGCACGATGTCGGCGACCATCTCCGGCACCACCTTGCCGATGGCGATGTAGTCCTGCAGAAACAGCGGCTCGGCGCCGCAGACCACCAGATCGTCGACGACCATCGCGACCAGGTCCCGGCCGACGGTGTGGTGGATCCCCAGCGCCTGGGCGACGGCCAGTTTGGTGCCGACCCCGTCACTGGAGGCGGCGAGCACCGGCTCGCGGTAGTCGCCCTTGAGGGCGAACAGCCCGGCGAAGCCGCCGAGGCCACCCATCACTTCGGGCCGGGTCGCACGCTTGGCGTGCGGCGCGAACAGTTCAACGGCCCGCTCACCGGCGTCGATGTTCACACCGGCGGCCGCGTACGACGCTCCGGCTCCGCTGTCGAGGGGGTTGGCGGCGCCGTCGCTCATGGTCGAAGCACTCCTGGTCGAGTCGATGGATCAGTCGCAGCTCAGGCTACCGGAGACGGCTACGGCCGCATCACCGCGCTGACGTTGTCGTTGGCTGTGGTGAGCGGGTCCACACCATCGGCGACGGTGGAACTCTTCATCATCGTCTCCAGAACCGCCTTGCCCATCGACGTCTCTTCGGGCAGCGGGATCGGATAGTTGCCGTCGAAACAGGCCTTGCACAGTGATTCGGCGGGCTGTCCGGAGGCCTCGACCATTCCGTCCACACTGAGGTACCCGAGAGAATCGGCGTCGATGGCCTGCCGGACGCCCTCGACCATCGCCTCCTCCGACTCCATCCCGTTGGCGATGAGCTCGGCCGGAGAGGCGAAGTCGATGCCGTAGAAGCACGGCCAGCGCACCGGAGCCGAGGCGATGCGCACATGCACCTCGGCGGCACCGGCTTCGCGGAGCATCCGGATCAGTGCTCGCTGGGTGTTGCCGCGCACGATCGAGTCGTCGACCACCACCAGCCGCTTACCGCGGATCACTTCTTTGAGCGGATTGAGCTTGAGCCGGATACCCAGCTGACGGATCGTCTGGCTCGGCTGGATGAAGGTGCGCCCCACATAGGCGTTCTTCATCAGACCCTGGCCGTAGGGGATGCCCGACTCCTGCGCGTAGCCGACGGCGGCCGGCGTCCCCGACTCGGGCACCGGGATCACCAGATCACCGATCGCCGGCTCCTCCTGGGCCAGCCGGCGCCCGATGTCCACGCGCGCCGAATGGACGCTGCGCCCGTTGATGACGCTGTCGGGGCGGGCCAGGTAGACGTATTCGAAGATGCAGCCCTTGGGGGTGGCTTCGGCGAAGCGGGAGCTGCGCACTCCGTCGGCGTCGATCGCGAGCAACTCGCCCGGTTCGATATCGCGGACGAAGGAAGCACCGACGATGTCCAGCGCCGCGGTCTCCGAGGCGACCACCCAGCCGCGATCGAGGCGACCCAGTGACAGCGGGCGGATACCGTACGGATCGCGCGCGGCATACAGCGTATTCTCGTCCTGGAAGGTCAGACAGAAGGCGCCGCGCAGCGTCGGCAGCAACTCCAGGGCCGCCTGCTCGAGCGTCTTGTCGGCGGCGGCGTGCGCCAGCAGCGCTCCGATCACGTCCGAGTCCGACGTCGCGGTCTCGTTCTTACCGTAGATCCCCAGTTCCCGGGCTCGCTGCGCGAGTTCAGCGGTGTTCACCAGATTGCCGTTATGCCCCAGTGCCACCCCGTTCCCGGCGGGCGTGTGCCGGAAGATGGGCTGCGAGTTCTCCCACGACGTCGACCCGGTGGTCGAGTAGCGGCAGTGACCGATGGCGATGTGCCCGTGCATGGAGGCCAGCGTCTGCTCGTCGAAGACCTGACTGACCAGGCCCAGGTCCTTGAACACCAGCACCTGGGCGCCGTCGCCGACGGAGATGCCGGCCGCCTCCTGACCGCGATGCTGCAGCGCATAGAGGCCGTAGTAGGTCATCTTGGCGACGTCCTCGCCAGGCGCCCAGACGCCGAAGACCCCGCACTCCTCGCGGGGATCGTTTTCGATTTCGTCAGCCGCCGGAAGGTCGGTTTCTGAAGTGGAAAGGTCGGTCACCTGGACGCTCCGATTTCGTGGGCTGGGGACGGGCGTACGCGCTGCCGAGTTTACGTGCCCGTACCCGGTGTTGAACAGGCTCAGTCGCCAGATGTGACGCGAACGATGGGCAGGGCTGCAGCGATGTCGCCGGCCCGATGCCCCGAAGCACTGACGCGGTGGGCCGCGATCGAGGCCTCCAATTCGGCCAAACCGGTCGCCAGCAGCAACCACTCCCGAGGGGTGGTCTCCAGCACGTTCGGCGGTGTGCCCCGGGTATGCCGCACCCCCGACAGACACTGGACCGCCACGAACGGCGGCACCCGGACCTCGACGGCGTTGCCCGGAAGGTCCTGCGCCAACGCTCGCGCCGACAGCCGGACCGCGGCCGCCAGTTCGGTCCGCGACGGCGCCGGTACGGTCTCGTCGTGCAGCCAGTCGGTCACAGCCAGCACCGCGGCCCGCAACTGCGCCGGGTCGACGGTCGTGGTGCGTGCCATCTGCCGATCTCCTCCTGGTCGCCGCGCAGAGACCTCTGCGTCGAGCTCTCCGCGTCGAGCGTATCGAGACTAGAATTCGCCGGTGTGAGCCGCACCGCCGATCTACACGTCCACACCTCCTGGTCCGACGGGACCGACTCGGTCGCCGAACTGTTCGCCGCCGCCGCCGACGCCGGCCTCACGACGCTGGGCATCACCGACCACGACACCGCCGCCCACTGGGACGAGGCAGCCGAGCTGGTGCCGCCCGGTATGCGGGTGCTGCCCGGCACCGAGTTCTCCACCAAACATCCCGGCCCGGACGGCACCTTGGTGTCGGTACACTTGCTGGGCTATCTGTTCGATCGTCACGATCCGGCGATCGTCGCCGAATGGGAGCGGATGCGCACCGAACGCGCCGGCCGCGGCGCGCGGATCGTGGAGAACCTGATCGCCGCCGGCCTCCCGATCACCCTCGAACGGGTCGAGGAGATCGCCGGCAACAGCGCCATCGGCCGCCCCCACATCGGACGCGCACTGGTCGAAGCCGGCGTCGTCGGCTCGGTCGGTGAAGCGTTCACCGAACTGCTCAACGAGAAAGGGCCGTACTACGCGTCACTGCGGGCGCTGCCGTTGACCGAGGGGATCGCCATGGTCACCGCCGCCGGCGGCGTCCCGGTCATCGCCCACCCGCGCGCCCGGGCCGCCGCCACAGTGCTGACCCGACAGGTACTGGAATCGATGGTGCCGCTCGGGCTGGCAGGCCTGGAGGTCGAGCATCCCGACCACGATGCGGCCGCGCGCACCGAGCTGGCCGGGATCGCCAGCGACCTCGGGCTGCTGCAGACCGGGTCCAGCGACTATCACGGCACCAACAAAACACTCCGTATCGGGCAGGAACGCACCAGCGACGACGTCGTCGAGCAGATCATCGAGCGGGGAGCCATCGCACCCTTCGGCGGTTGATCAGCCGCGCCGATCGATCAGCGGCGCTTGACTATGCCCGCGATCCCCACACCGACCAGCGCGATACCGCACAGCAGGGTGAGAATCAGCCCACCGCCGACGTTGACGCCGCTGTCGGCGATGTCGACGATGTCGATCAGGGCGACTGCGGCGATCAGTAATCCGCACAGCAGTCCTACGATGCCGGCTGCCAGATGGATTCCAGACTGCTTCCTGATCAACCCGCTGGCCAGCGCCACGGCCGCGGCGATCAGCGCCAGCACCAAGGTGATCCAGCCGTCCCTACCGTCGTCGGTCCCGCTGACACTGAGGACCCCCAGCGACGCCCAGGTCATATTCGCGGCGATGATGGTCACCAAGCTCACCCCGAGCATGATCCAGGCGATGACCGCCACCGCGGGACTGAGCGGTACGACCGGCGCCGGCGCGTAGCCGAACGGCGCGGGCGGGTAGTGCGGCTGCTGCGGGTACTGCTGTTGCGGGTACTGCTGTTGCGGGTACTGCGGCTGCGACTGCTGCGCGTACGGCTGCTGCTGCGGCGGCTGTTGCGGGTACGGCTGCTGCGGCGGCTGTTGCGGGTACGGCGGCTGCTGCGGGTAGTGAGGAAACTGTGGCTGCTGCGGCGGATGCTGTCGCGGAGGTTGCGAGGGGCCCCACTGCTGAGGATCACCAGGATACGGTTCGGTCACCCCACCATCGTCCCAGATCAGCGGAGACGCGACCTTTGCAACCTCTGACGACAGCGAGTTCGCCCGCCGAGCAGCCAGCTGACAGTCGGCACCCGGTTCGCCAGGACCAGCGTGGCGGGTCAGCCGGCGCAGAAACGACGGCGTGTCAGGCGTTCGTCGCAGCGAACCACTTCGTCGTGGACGGAACCAGCGCGAGCACCAGGGTCACGATCGGGAAGAGCAGGACGATGAACCAGGCGATCCCCATCCCGGTCGCGTAGGCGGTATCCAATTCCACGCCCGGCCGGTCGCTGACGTCGCTGAGGACTTGCTGCAACCAGATGCCGACGACCAGCCACACGATGATGTCGAGGACGCAGCCGCCGATGACCAGCCAGCGACCGATCACGTTGCGCAGGAGCATCAGCACACCGCCGGCGGCAAGCAATAGACCGACCAGAATGGCAGTGACCAGCTGCGCAGTGTTGAGTGTCTCGATCGAATCCACCTGCGATGCGGTCAGTCCGCTGATGTCGTCAACGGACGCCCCGGCTGTGTTCACCAGCAGCACCAGCATGTGGATCACGCCCAGCAGCGCCAGAATCGCGGCGATGCGCGACGTGACGCCCGAGGGGCCGCCGGTCGGCGGGGTTCCCGGGTACGGACCGCCGGCGAACTGCGGCTGATTCGGATACTGCTGCGCCGCCGGGTAGGGCTGGCCGGGGTACGCCGGCTGGCCTGGGTAGGACTGACCCGGATACGGCTGCTGCCCCGGATAAGACTGACCCGGATACGGCTGCTGCCCCGGAAACTGCTGCTGGCCCGGATACGGCTGCGGTCCGGGGTAGGACTGCTGCTGTCCGTAGTACTGCTGTTGTCCGGGGTGGGACTGCTGATCCTGCGGATCATAGGGCGACGGACCGTTCATGTACTTCTCCTTGAACTCGGATATGTCGCTGGTGGCACTCCAGCCGTTCCTCTGCCAGGGTGCCACCCGTGCGTCGGCCGGACTGAGGGCCGGCCGGGTTGGGGGGGGTTCGTACGTGAGAGCGCCCGAGCCGCAGGAAAGTTCCCTACGATTGCCAGATGGGCGAAGACGTCAGCCGCCAGAAGTTCACCGGGGACGATCGGGTCCGGTTCCGCGAACAGGTCTCCCGCGGCACCGAAGCCATCGCCCGCATGCTCGCCGAAGGTCTGTTCACCGATCAGGGCCGCAAACCCGAGCCGCTGCTGGGCATGGAGGTCGAACTCAATCTGATCGACGCCGCCGCCAACCCGTCGAAGGCCAATGCCGCGGTCCTCGAGGCGATCGCCGACCCGGCGTACCAGACCGAACTGGGCCAGTTCAACATCGAGATCAACGTCTCGCCCCGGCCGTTCGTCGGCGGCGACACCGTGAGCCTGGAGCAGAGCCTGCGCAGTTCCCTGAACCGGGCCGACGCCGCCGCGGCCACCACCGGCAACCATCTGGTGATGGTCGGTATGCTCCCGACCCTGAGCACCGAACACTTCGGTCACCATTGGATCTCGGCCAACCCTCGCTACGACCTGCTCAATGAGCAGATCTTCGCCGCCCGGGGCGAGGATCTGGAACTGGACATCACCGGGGTCCCGCTCACCGCAGGTGCCGTCGCCGACCGCCTGCACACCACCACCGACTCGATCCTCCCCGAAGCCGCCTGCACCTCCCTGCAACTGCACCTACGGGTGGCTCCGGAGGATTTCGCGGCCCACTGGAACGCCGCGCAGGCGATCGCGGGGGTGCAGGTCGCGATCTCCGGCAACTCCCCCTTCCTGGCCGGCCGGGCCCTGTGGCACGAGACGCGCATCCCCGTCTTCGAACAGGCCACCGACACCCGGCCGCTGGAACTGAAGAATCAGGGGGTGCGGCCACGTGTCTGGTTCGGGGAGCGGTGGATCAACACGATCTTCGATCTCTTCGAGGAGAACACCCGCTACTTCCCCGCCCTGCTGCCGGTGTCCACCGACGTCGATCCGCTCGCGGTCCTCGACGCCGGTGAGATACCGATGCTCGACGAGCTCCGCCTGCACAACGGCACGGTCTACCGATGGAATCGGCCCGTGTACGACGTTCTCGACGGCAAAGCACACCTGCGGGTAGAGAACCGCGTGCTGCCGGCCGGCCCGACCGTCGTCGACATCATGGCTAACGCCGCCTTCTACTACGGTCTGGCCCGCGGTCTGGTCGAGGAGGACCTACCGGTCTGGGCCGCCATGTCCTTCGACGCGGCACGGGAGAACCTGTCGGCCGGCGCGCACTGGGGTATGGACGCCCAGCTCTACTGGCCCGATCTCGGGTGGATCCGCGCCGACGAGCTGACGCTGCGCCGGCTGCTGCCGATCGCCGAGCGCGGCTTGATCGGCTACGGCGTCTCGGAGAAGGCCCGCAATCGCTATCTGAAGATCATCGAGGGCCGCTGCGTCACCAAACAGACCGGTTCGGTGTGGCAGCGTCGCGCGGTCGCCGCCCGGGAGAGCGCCGGACAGGATCGTCCCCAGGCACTGCGCGGCATGCTCGCCGATTACGTCGCCCTGATGCATGAGGGCGAGGCGGTGCACAACTGGCCGGTGCCGTGAGCGCTCCGATCGGTCTGCGCCATCGCCGTGGCACGACGATGCTCAAGTGGCATCGGGCCCGCCGCCGCGCGAGCGATACACCGTTCACCGCCAGCCGCATCGTCGAGGGGCTGCGCGCCGGCGCCTCCGTGGAAGTGGATCTGCTGATCCACCGCGACCGCGGCTTCGTCGTCCTGCACGACCGCAACCTGGCGCCCGGCACCACCGGACGCGGCCAAGTGCATCGGGCCTCGGCGCACAAGCTGCGCGCCCTGCGACTGCGTTCCGCCGACGGTCGCGCCGGAAACGACCCCGTCCTGCTGCTCGACGACCTCGCCGGGCTGCTCGACAGCATGGAACTGCCGCCCACCGCCTCGCTGCAACTGGATTTCAAAGAGGATGCGCGCGCTCTCGACGGTCGCTGCATCGCCTCCTTCGCCGCCGCGGTGGCACCCTTCGCCTCGCATGCGATCCTCTCGTGCGGGGACGCCGAGGCGGTGCGCGTGCTCACCGACGCGGTCCCCGGACTGGCCGTCGGCTACGACCCGTGCCATCGCGGTGCCGCCGACGCCCTGCTGGCCTCCCGCGACTTCGCCGGCTTCGTCGAAGCCGCGTGCACGGCGTCCCCGCGTGCGAGCATGATCTACCTGGAGATCCGGCTGATCCTGGCCGCCGACGACGACGGCGTCGACCTGATCGGCGCCTTCCACGACAGCGGACGCCGCGTCGACGCCTACACTTTCGCCGGTCCGGCGAACCCGGGGTGGCGGCCGGTGATCGATCGGCTGCTGGAACTGGGGGTCGACCAGATCACCGTCGACGATCCCGACGGGGTGGCGGCCCTCTACGGCGGCTGACCCCCGAATCGGCCGCCGGCTACAGCGGATCGGCCGGCGTGGTCGCGGTCAGACTTCCAGTGCCAGGAACGGCGCGAACGGCAGGTTGCGGACCACGAACCACGCCAGGGTGGCCACCAGCAGCAGCATCGGCGCATACCGGAGTTCGTGCCAGCCGCGGAGCGGTCGACCGCGCCACAAACCCGCCGTGTAGGTCACCAATGACGCCGCGGCCAGCACGACGAACAGGACGCCCAGTGCGTTGAAGTGCAGTGCCGCACCGAGGTCTCCGTGCAACAGGCTGTAGAGCATCCGCGACATCCCACAGCCGGGGCAGTTGACGTGCAGCAGAGCGTTGGTGGGACAGGGCGGAATGATGCCGCCGGGAGTGGTGGGGTCGGCGAACCAGATGATCGCGGCGCCGGCGCCCACGACGGCGAGCGCCGCCGCGGGACCGACGATCCGGTGCCGGGCCGCGGCGACAGCGACTGCACCGGCCCGTTCGACCGGCCCCGCGGAGATCCCCATGCCCTGCGCCACGCGCCGCTCTTAGCTGCTGAAGTTGTAGGTGTCGGTGTATACGTGCAGGTTGCCGGTCGCCGCAAGGATGATGAAGCTGACAACGGCCAGCGCTACGGCCACACCGAGCACGATCCACGCGATCTTCGAGTACTTGGCCGCGTCCGCCGCCGAGGTCTGCGCACCGATCTGATCGCCCATCGCCCACATCTTGTTGACCTGGCTCGCCTTGACGATCGCGACGATGCCGACGATGCCCGCGATGAACGGCAGGCAACTGCCGCAGCCCAGGATGAAACTGGCCACGGTGACAAGGATCGACGAGGTCATGCTGTTGGCCGGTGGCGCAGCCAGCGGCGCACCCCCGTATTGCGGGGCCCCGTATTGGGGCGCACCGCCGTAGGGCTGCTGCCCGTACTGCGGGGCACCCCCGTACTGCGGCTGCTGCCCGTACGGCGCACCGGGGATCTGGGGGTCCGGGATCCCTCCGTCGGGGATCTGCGGGTCCCGGTCTTGGGGGTCCTCGTTCGGTCCTGTCATGGTGTGACTCCTCTCACGCCGGGTACGGTACCGAAAGCGTAGCCGAGGACCTCAGCCGAACAGGCGCGGCAGCGTGCCCTCGTGAACCTCGCGCAGCTCGTCCAGGGTCACCGTGAACTGGTCCTGAACCTCGACGCTGTCGCTGCCCTGATCGACCACGCCGATCCGGGTCCACGGCAGACCGCGGGCATCGAGCATCGCGACCAGTCGAGACTCTTCGGTGCGCGGCACCGACACCAGGACGCGGCCGGTCGACTCCGAGAACAGCGTCACGAAAGGATCGGCGTCCTCGGGCAGTACCACCCGGCAGCCGGTCTCCCCGGCCAGTGCGGACTCGGCGACGGCCTGGATCAGGCCGCCCTCGGACAGGTCGTGCGCCGAGGTGATCAGTCCGTCGCGGGAGCCGGCCACCAGGACCTCGCCCAGCAGACGCTCGCGCTCCAGGTCCACCTGCGGGGGCACACCGCCGAGGTGGTCGTGCATCACCTGCGCCCAGATGGACCCGTCGAACTCGTCATGGGTCTCCCCCAGCAGAATCAGCAGGTCACCGGGGTCTGCACCGTAACCGAAACCGGTCGGTAGACGGCGATCGACGTCGTCGATCACACCGAGTACGGCGACCACCGGCGTGGGCAGGATCGGCGTGGATCCGGTCTGGTTGTAGAAGCTGACGTTGCCGCCGGTCACCGGGATCCCCAGCTGCGCGCAGCCGTCGGCCAGACCGCGCACGGCCTGGCTGAACTGCCACATCACCGCCGGGTCCTCCGGCGAACCGAAGTTGAGGCAGTTGCTCACCGCACGCGGCGCCGCCCCGGTGGCCGAGACGTTGCGGTAGGCCTCCGCCAGCGCCAGCTGGGCGCCGCGGTACGGGTCGAGATAGGTGTAGCGGCCCGAGGCATCGGTCGAGATCGCGATGCCGCGGCCGGTCTCCTCGTCGATCCGGATCATGCCCGAGTCGGCGTTCTCGGCCAGCACGGTGTTACCACGCACATAGCGGTCGTACTGCTCGGTGATGAACTTGCGGCTGCACAGCGCAGGGCTGGCGAGCATCGTCAGGAAGGTCTCCCGGAGTTCGTCGCCGGTCTGCGGACGCGTCAGCTCCGCGGTGGTCGAGGCCACCAGCTCGTCCTGCCACTCGGGGCGGGCCAACGGGCGGTTGTACACCGGGCCCTCGTCGGCGACGGTCTTCGGCGGCACGTCGACCACGGTCTCGCCGTGCCAGTCGACCACCAGGTTCTCCCCGTCGGTCACCTCTCCGATCACGGTGGCCAGCACATCCCACTTGCGGCAGACCGCCATGAAGGCGTCCACGTCTTCGGGCTTGACCACCGCGCACATACGTTCCTGCGATTCGCTGGAGAGCACCTCGGCCGGGGTCATGCCCTCGGCGCGCATCGGCACCTTCTCCAACTCGATGTACATGCCGCCGTCACCGGCCGCGGCCAGCTCAGAGGTCGCACATGACAGACCGGCACCGCCGAGGTCCTGGATGCCGACCACCAGCTCGTCGCGGTACAGGTCCAGACAGCATTCGATGAGGACCTTCTCGGCGAACGGATCGCCCACCTGCACGCTCGGCAGCTTCTTGCGGTTGGGACCGGACTCGCCGTCGCCCTCGTCGAAGGTCTCCGAGGCCAGCACGGACACGCCGCCGATGCCGTCCAGTCCGGTGCGCGCCCCGAACAGAATGATCTTGTTGCCCTTGCCCGAAGCGAACGCCAGGTGCAGGTCCTCCTTGCGCAGCACACCCGCGCACAGTGCGTTCACCAGCGGATTGCCCCCGTAGCTGGCGTCGAAGACGGTCTCGCCGCCGATGTTGGGCAGGCCCAGGGAGTTGCCGTAGCCACCGATACCGCGGACCACTCCATCCACCACACGCCGGGTGTCGGGGGCGTCGACCGCGCCGAAGCGCAGCTGGTCCATCACCGCGATCGGCCGGGCGCCCATCGCCATGATGTCGCGGACGATGCCGCCCACACCGGTGGCCGCGCCCTGATACGGCTCGACGTAGCTGGGGCTGTTGTGCGATTCGACCTTGAAGGTCACCGCCCAGCCGTCGCCCACATCCACCACGCCGGCGTTCTCGCCGATACCGGCGAGCATGCCCTTCTTCATCTCCTCGGTGGTGGTCTCACCGAAGTAGCGAAGGTGCACCTTCGAGGACTTGTAGCTGCAGTGTTCGGACCACATCACCGAGTACATCGCCAGTTCGGCCTCGGTGGGACGACGGCCGAGGATCTCACGGATCCGTGCGTACTCGTCGTCCTTCAGACCGAGTTCGGCGTAGGGCTGCGGAACATCGGGAGTATCGGCGGCGTGGGAAACGGTATCTACCTGGGCGCTCACACCCAACAGTCTATGTCAGAGAAATGTGTGCGGATCCGGTGGTCGACCGCGGTCCCGGCGACTAACGTCTTCCCCACAGCTCTGGGGTTCGGGGGGACCATGACTGCAACTGATCTGCGGCGCATCGCACGCGACTACTTCGATGCCGGGATCGCCCGGCTGGGTACGCCGGAGGCGTTACTCGCCTTCACTCGAGCCAGCGAAGCCGACCCACAGATGGGCGACGCCTGGCTGGGTCGGCTGGCCGCCGGTGACAACAGCGGCGAGACGCTGTTCGGCCTCTACTCGGCCCGCACCTCCATCGGCGTGCAGCAGCGCCGCCTCGGGCTACCCACCGGTCTGCTGTGCGGCCGCGCCCCGACCGGCATGTTCGTGGACTATCCGGTCGCCGATGCCACGCAAGCAACCCTGGCCTATGCCGCCTCCCTGATGTCCGGAGACGACGTCGACGGCGCCCGACGAGTGCTCGCCGAACTGACCGGCGTCGATCAGCCGATCGTCGAATTCTGCTGGGCGGCACTGCATCTGCGGGCCCGCGACTGGCCGGAGGTCCTGGCCGCCCTGACCCGGGTCGATCACTGGGACGACGAGTACCTGGCGGCGGCCGGCACGCTACTGGCCGGCACCGCCTGCGTCCATCTGGGCCTGTTCGACGAGGGCATCCGCCGCCTGGAACAGACCCGCCGCGGTCCGCTCACCAACGCCCACGCACAAGCCGTCTTCACCATCGGGATGGCCCTGCGGGAGAACGACGACGAAGCCGCCGCTCGCACCTGCTTCCAGGAGGCCTTCGCCCTCGACCCGGGGCACGGCGAAGCAGCCCGGGCGCTGTCCGATCCGGCCTACCGGCTGGTGCTCTCGGGCCCCGGCAGCATCGTCGAACCGCACTGCCCCGCCGACCCGGCCGATCCCGCTCCCGACGCCCTCGACTCGCTGGAGCAGGAACTGGCCGAGCAGGTCGGCCTCGTCGAGGTCAAGGCCCAGGTGCAGCGTCTGCGGTCCACGGCGACGCTGGCCAAGCTGCGCGCCGAGCGGGGTCTGCGCACCGGTGAACGCAGCCTGCATCTGGCTTTCGCTGGTCCGCCCGGCACCGGAAAGACCACGATCGCCAGGATCGTCGCCAAGCTCTACCACGGGCTGGGCCTGCTCGGCACCGACCGCGTGGTGGAGGTTTCCCGCCGCGATCTGGTCGGCGAATACCTGGGCAGCACCGCACCCAAGACGGCGCAGGTCATCGACTCGGCGATGGACGGCGTGCTCTTCATCGACGAGGCCTACACCCTGATCCAGGAGGGCTTGACCGGCGGCGACGCCTTCGGACGCGAAGCACTGGACACCCTGCTGGCCCGGATGGAGTCCGACCGCGACCGGCTGGTGGTGATCATCGCCGGCTACGACGCCGAGATCGACCGGCTCCTGGCCGCGAACGAGGGTCTGGCCTCGCGGTTCGCCCGCCGCATCCGTTTCCCGTCGTACCTGCCCGCTGAGCTGACCCGGATCGCCGAGATCATCGCCCAGCGCCGCGACGCACGCCTGTCTGTTGCCGCTGCCCAGACCCTGCACCAGGCCTTCAGCGCGCTGTACGACGACGTCGTCGCCACCCCGACCGGCCCGCGTCGCGGTACCGATGTGGCCGGCAACGGCCGCTTCGTGCGCAATCTGATCGAGGCCGCAGAGGAGGAACGCGAGCTTCGGCTGGCCGGCGGCGACCTCCTCGACGAGGTCACCGACGCCGATCTGATGACCATCAGCGATCAGGATCTGCGCAACGCCCTGCGCACCGTGAACCGGCCGCACAGCGAGCTCCACTGACTCGGGCCGCTAGATCGAGACCGCCCGGATGTGCAGCAGGAGTCCCTTCTCGACTGCGTCGTCGTAGCTGATGGACAACATGCGCGAGCTCGACCGGGCTGTGTAGACCTGTTCGGAACGCTCCAGATTCGGCCGACGCACGATCTGCTGTGCCGGGCCGTCGCCCACCCGGTGCCAGCTGCGGGCGAGTTCCTCGCTGGCCCCCGAGTGCTCCAGCAGTCGCTCGCGGCTCTCGAGCGAGCGGGTGCGGACCGTCAGCTGTCCGGACGAATCACGAAAACCCGGGTGCCACTCACACGAGACCACTTCCTCCTCGCCGGACAACGTCAGTCCCGACTCCTTCGCGAACGGCAACGCGGAATCACAGGGATCGTTGCCGAACACCTGCTGGGCGACGTTCACGGCCACGGTTCCCGGGACGATGACGCCCGCGATCCCGGCCAGGGTCAACAGCAGCCGTGAGCGCACCCGTCGAGTATGCCTCGAGTGAAGAGACGGGCACCGCATAAAACCGGCTCCCGACCGGTCCGACTGCCACCGGCCATCGCCGCCGACGCTGTTTGTCGGAGGGTCGCGATACAGTGAGGGCACAACTTGAAAACACGCGTTGAGCAGCCACGATCGACTCTTCCGGAGGGCCGACCGGCCGGGCACCTGACAGTACACAGGATTGTTACACGTCTCTGGGGGATAGAGATGAATGCTCTGGAATTGACCGCATTCGCCGACCGGCTGGCCGACGATCTGACCATCGATCCGGCTGCGGTCGGGCCCGAAGCACCACCGGATGCGGCCGGTCTCGCCGACTTTCTGGACCGTGCTCGCCCGGTCGACGACGACCGCACCGTTCTGGCGATCGTTGCGGCGGCGATCGCTCTGAAGAACACCGTCGACCATCTGCTGGCCCGCGCTGCCGCCACGATGGAACGCACGAGCCTCCCGCAGCGCAAACGCCTGCGCACCGTCGGCGCGGTGCTGACCGGATTGGGGATGGCCCCGTCCGCGGCGTATCGCACCGCACGCCTGGGCGCCGCACTGACCTCCACCGCCGCGGTGAGCCGGGGCATGCGCGACGGCGCCGTCAGCGCCGAGATGGGCGACGCCGTGATCCGCGGCCTGGCACACATCGACCAGCGCACCATTGTGACCGAGCAGTTGCGTGACCAGGTCATCTCGTCACTGATGGTGCAGACCACTCCGGCAAAGGTCGATCAGAAGGCCCGGGCCTGGGCCCACCGGCTGGCACCGGACGACCCTTCCGACACTGCGGTGCCCCCGGCGGAGGACCTGGCCCTCAACGAGATGACCGTCCATCAAGGTCAGGACGGCCGCATCGAGGCCCGCCTCGACCTGGATGTGCTGTCCGGCGAGGAACTCAATGCCGCCCTGGACCCGCTGTGCCGGCCGATCCCCGAACCCGACGGCAGCCCCGACACCCGGTCCGCCGGGCAGCGCCGCGCGGACGCCTTCACCCAGATCGTGCGCACCTACCTGTCACATTCGGAACGCCCGCTCTCCGGCGGCGTCCTGCCCCATGCCACCCTGCTCGTCCCGGCTCGCCTGACCTCGCCCGGCCCCGCCGCCGATGCCTCGACTGCCACCGGCAGCTCCGGTCCCCCGGGAGGACAGACCACCGCTTCGGCCCCGACTCCGGCCGGGGCGGTGGTGCAGATCCCGCTGGCCGATGTCGACCAGGAGGTCACCCGGGTAGCGGAGTTCGGGTTCACCGGGCCGACGAGCGTCGCGATGGCCGAACTGCTCATGTGTGAAGCATCGGTCGCTGTGGCCCTGCTCGACGACGACGGTCTACCGCTGAACGTCGGACGCGAGCACCGGCTGTTCACCCCGGGCCAGCGCAAGGCCCTGGCCATCCGCGATCGCGGCTGCGCCTTCCCCGGCTGCGGCCTACCCCCATCGTGGTGCGACGCCCACCACATGAAGCACTGGGCGCACGGCGGCGCCACCGACCTGGTGAACGGCGTCCTGCTGTGCCGGCGCCACCACGGCTTCATTCACACCCTGGGCTGGGAGGTCTTCGCCGGCCCCGACCAGTACCCCTGGTTCCTGCCACCGCCGGACCCGGCACACCCCGACCGGTACCGAGAGCCGATCTGCGCCAATGCCCGACGAACCCTGACCAACCTGCCCACAGCAGCGTGAGCACGCGCCGATAGCACTCCTGACCCAGTAGCACTCCTGATCCGACAGCACCTTCCCCTGACACCTGACTTCCCGCCGTTACGGCGGGTGAATCCAGTGCCGGAACGGTTCCGGCGCGATGCGTTGTTTGAGAATTCCATACAGATTCGCGGCCGACGGAGAGAAGGGTGGCCGCGCCCCGCACGCCCGGCAGACCGGCACGCGTGACGGTGAAGGACGTCCCTGCGACGTCCGGCGCGGCCCCCTGACCTTCTCAGCCAACCACGACATCGAGAGCAGCTCCCTGCCGGCTACAACCCCAGATCGCGCAGAATCGCCGTCGCCGAATCGGCGGGGGTACCGTCCTCGGGCCGCACCACGATATCGGCGTTCTTCGGCGCCTCATAGGGGGAATCGATGCCGGTGAACTGAAGGATCTCGCCGGCCCGGGCCTTGGCGTACAGACCCTTCGGATCCCGGGCCTCGCACTCGGACAGCGGGGTGTCCAGGTACACCTCGTAGAAGGGCAGCCCCTTGGCCTCGTGGATCTCCCGCGCACGCCGGCGTTCGGAGGCGAACGGGCTGATCAGCGAGACCAGCACCACCGCACCGGAGTCGGCGAACAGCGCCGCCACCTCGGCGGTGCGCCGGATGTTCTCACGACGCTCCTCATCGCTGAAGCCCAGATCCGCGTTGAGGCCGTGCCGCAGATTGTCTCCGTCGAGTAGGTATGCCGGCCGGCCGCCGGCGACAAGCCGCCGCTCCAGTTCCATCGCCAGCGACGACTTTCCTGAACCGGACAAACCGGTCATCCAGATCGTCGCCCCGCGGTGGGAGCGCTGCTCGCGGGAGACCTTGGTGTCCTGCCACACCACATGGGTGTCGTGGGCGACCGGACCGGTGATCATCCCGGCGGCCACCGTGGCGTTGGTCGCCTCGTCGATCAGAATGAAGCTGCCGGTCTCGCGGTTGCGCCGGTACGAGTCGAACAGCAGCGGCTGCTGCGTCTGCAGCGTGAGCCGGCCGATCTCGTTGAGCGCCAGCTCCCCGGCCTCCTCGTCGCGGTGCAGGGTGTTCACGTCCAGCCGGTAGTTCAGCCCCGAGACCACCGCCCGGGTCTGCCGCGTCCCGCAGTTGACCAGGTACGACGAGCCCGGCTTCAGCACACTGCTCTCGGAGAACCAGCACACCATCGCGTCGATGTCGCGGTCGACGTGCGGGCGGTTGTTGGGTCGCACGATCATGTCGCCGCGAACGATGTCGATCTCGTCGTCGAGCTCCATCGACACGGCCATCGGTGCGAAGGCCTCATGGAGTTCGGCGCCGCCGGGTCCCCAGATCTTCTTGATCGTGGTGCCGAATCCACCGGGCAAGACCACTACGTTGTCGCCGACCCCGAACACACCGCCGCCGATGGTGCCGGCATAGGAGCGGTGGTCGAAGCCATCGCTGCGCTGCGGCCGGATCACATACTGCACACCGAAGCGCGCGTCGATCAGATTCCGGTCCGAGGCGATATAGACGTTCTCCAGATGCCCCAGCAGCGGCCGGCCGTCGTACCAGTCCATCGCCTCGCTGCGTTCGACGACGTTGTCGCCCTTGAGCGCCGACAGTGGGATAAAGGTCAGATCGCCGACATTGAGTTTGGCCGCAAAGGCGATGAACTCGTCCCGGATCTCCTCGAACCGCTCCTGCGAGTAGTCGACCAGATCCATCTTGTTGACGCAGATCGTCAGGTGGGGGATGCCCAGCAGCGAAGACAAGAAGGCATGTCGGCGCGTCTGCTCCAGGACACCCTTGCGCGCGTCGATCAGGATGATCGCCAGATCGGCGGTCGAGGCGCCGGTGACCATATTGCGCGTGTACTGCACATGCCCCGGGGAGTCGGCGATGATGAACTTGCGCTCCGGGGTGGAGAAGTACCGGTAGGCCACATCGATCGTGATGCCCTGTTCCCGTTCGGCGCGCAGCCCATCGGTGAGCAACGACAGATCGGCGAACTCGTCGCCGCGGTCGGCGCTGGTGCGCTCGATGGCTTCCAGCTGGTCGGCGAAGATCGACTTCGAGTCGTAGAGCAGCCGCCCGATCAGCGTCGACTTCCCGTCGTCGACGCTGCCGGCGGTGGCGATGCGCAACAGTTCCCCGGCCATCAGAAGTAGCCCTCCTTCTTCCGGTCTTCCATCCCCGCCTCGGAGATGCGGTCGTCGGCGCGGGTCGCACCGCGTTCGGTGATGCGGGTGGCCGACACCTCGGCGATCACCTTGGCCGGCGTATCGGCCTCACTCTCCACACAACCGGTGCACGTGGCATCGCCGACCGTCCGGAACCGGACGCGCTCGATGTGGCTGGACTCAGTGGGTCCGACCTGCAGGTACCGGGTCTTGGCCAACAGCATGCCGTCGCGCGGGACCACCTCGCGGTCGTGCGCATAGTAGATGGACGGCAATTCGATGCCCTCGGCTTGGATGTAGCGCCAGATGTCCAACTCTGTCCAGTTGCTCAACGGGAACACCCGGATGTGCTCGCCGCGCGAATGCCGGCCGTTGTAGAGGTTCCACAGCTCCGGCCGCTGATTGCGCGGATCCCAGGCACCGAACGAGTCCCGGAAGCTGAACACGCGCTCCTTGGCGCGAGCCTTCTCCTCATCGCGCCGGGCACCGCCGAAGACCGCGTCGAACCTGTTCTCAGCGATCCCGCGCAGCAGCGCCGCGGTCTGCAGCCGGTTCCGGGAAGCCCCGATACCGGTCTGCTCCACCACGCGTCCGGCGTCGATATCGTCCTGCACGCTCGACACCAGCAGCCGCACCCCGGTCTGGGCGACCACCCCGTCGCGGTAGTCGATCACCTCGTCGAAGTTGTGGCCGGTGTCGACATGCATCAGCGGGAACGGCATGGGCGCGGGCCAGAAGGCCTTCCGCGCCAGGTGGAACATCACCACCGAGTCTTTGCCGCCGGAGAACAGCATGCCGGGGCGCTCGAAGGTGGCGGCGACCTCGCGGAAGATGTGCACCGACTCGGCTTCCAGCTGTCCCAGGTCCGACAGTTCGTACCCCTGCTCGTATCCCTGCTTGTCCATCCCTCTCCCTACGGATTCGCCGACGGGCACGGCCGCATCGCTCTTCGAGTCAGCGTAGTCGCCGGGCCACCGTTGCCCCGCGACCACGCCACAGCGTAGTTTCGATGACTAGAGATACTTTTTTTTGAAAACCCGCGCTACCGCCGGTCTGCGCCGAACAAAGGAGAGAGCCACCATGCCCGACGTCACCATCGACGTACGCGAGATTCCGAAGCCGCAACGGCATCCGAAGATCTTCGGACTCTTCGACGGACTCGACGTCGGCGAGGCGCTGATCCTGGTGAACGATCACGACCCGATCCCCCTGCACCACCAGTTCGACGACCGCAACCCCGGCGGCTTCGAGTGGGAGTATCTGGTGCGCGAACCCGGTGACTATCAGATCCGGATCAGCAAACTGCTGGCCACACCCGCACCGCGCCGGATCGGGAACTCCGCCGACGCGGTGGCCGGCGGCGAGGCCGGGGTCGCCTGGAAGCTGGACCTGCCCACCCGCGATCTGGATTCGAACCTGATCACCCTGGCCCCCGGCGGCGGCATCGGCGAGCACACCGGCGCCGAGGTCGACGTACTGATCCACATCCTCGACGGCTCGGGCACCCTGGGCACCCAGGCCGGACCGATCGAGGTCACGGTGGGCGATCTGCTGTGGCTCCCCAAGGGGTCGCAGCGTTCCTTCACCGCCGGCGACGCCGGGCTGAGCTATCTGACCGTGCACACCCACCGCGAGCCGACACTGACCATCACTCCCCGCTGAGCCGTCACTCCCCGTTGAGGAGGTAACCGTGACCTATGTGATCGCAGAACCCTGCGTGGACGTGATGGACCGCGCCTGCGTCGAGGAATGCCCCGTCGATTGCATCTACGAGGGCGGACGCGCGCTGTACATCCATCCCGATGAGTGCGTGGACTGCGGGGCGTGCGAACCGGTCTGTCCGGTCGAGGCCATCTTCTACGAGGACGACCTGCCCGAGCAGTGGCTGCCCTATCTCACCGACAACGCCGACTTCTTCGACGAACTGGGATCGCCGGGCGGCGCGGCAAAGGTGGGCCCGACCGGCTACGACGCTCCGCTGGTCAAGTCGCTGCCGCCGATGGCCACAGGCGACTGAAGCCGGTCGTCAGCCTGCCTTCGGCGGTGGGGCGGCGTCGGCCGCTCACCGAGCGGCCT
Organism: Gordonia hirsuta DSM 44140 = NBRC 16056; assembly: GCF_000333015.1. Classification (GTDB taxonomy): domain Bacteria; phylum Actinomycetota; class Actinomycetes; order Mycobacteriales; family Mycobacteriaceae; genus Gordonia; species Gordonia hirsuta. The sequence goes on from NZ_BANT01000028.1 coordinate 40,773, forward strand.
ACCAACCAAGCACTTGCTAGGTTACAGTCGGCGGTATGAGTGATGCCGTCATCCCCCCACCCCTGGGCCCCGACGATCTGACCGCCGAGTCCAGTCCGGTCGCCTACGAGACCGGCGGGCCGGCCGGTGCCGTCGCCTATGTGACGCTCAACCGGCCCGAGTACCGGAACGCGCAGAACTCGGTGATGACATATTCGCTCGACGCCGCCTTCCGCAAAGCCACCGACGACCCGGCCGTCAAGGTGATCGTCCTGCGCGCCAACGGCAAACACTTCTCCGCCGGACACGACATCGGCACCCCCGAGCGCGACTTCGACACTTACTATCCCAACGTCGCCGCGCTGCACTGGGATCACACCCAGATCACCGGCGCCGACCAGCGTCTGGCCCGTGAGATCGAGGTGTACCTGGGCATGTGCCGGCGCTGGCGGGATATGCCCAAGCCGATGATCGCCCAGGTGCACGGCGCCTGTATCGCCGGCGGGCTGATGCTGGCCTGGGCCGCGGATTTCATCGTCGCCTCCGACGACGCCTTCTTCTCCGATCCGGTGGCCCGTATGGGCATACCCGGGGTGGAGTACTTCGCGCACGCCTACGTCCTCGGACCGCGCCGGGCCAAGGAGATCCTGATGACCGGCATGCGCTTCACCGCCGCCCAGGCCCAGGACTGGGGCATGGTGAACCACGTCGTCGAACGCGACGGTCTGGCCGGCAAGGTCGACCAGCTCTGCGCGGCGATGGTCGAGATGCCGATGCAGGGCCTGTTCCTGTCGAAGAAGGCCGTCAACATCTGCGAGGACCAGATGGGCCTGCGCAACGCGATGGACTCAGTCTTCGGCTGGCACCACTACGCCCACAGCGCCAACGCCGAGGGCGGCGGCGACTCCCTGGGCGGGATGGACGCCAAATCGATGAAGTCGGCGGGAGCACAGTCCTGATGGATCTGACGTTCGACGACGCCGCCCAGGCCTTCCGCACGCAGGTCCGCAGCTGGCTGGCCGAGCATGTCCCGACCGAGCCGCTGCCCTCGATGGACACCGCCGAGGGCTTCGAGGCGCACCGCGCCTGGGAGGCCGAGATGGCCGCCGACCGCATGTCGGTGGTCAGCTGGCCGGCCGAATACGGCGGCCGCGACGAGCCGCTGCTGCACTGGCTGATCTTCGAGGAGGAGTACTACCGGTCCGGTGCGCCCGGCCGCGTCTCCCAGAACGGCATCTTCCTGTTGGCGCCGACCCTCTTCGAGCATGCGAGCCCGGAGCAGCTCGCCCGGATCCTGCCGCGCATGGCGCGGGCCGACGACATCTGGGGGCAGGCGTGGAGCGAACCGGAGGCCGGCAGCGACCTGGCCTCTCTGCGCGCCACCGCCACCCGCACCGACGGCGGCTGGCTGCTCAACGGCCAGAAGACATGGAGTTCGCGGTCCAGCTTCGCCGATATGGCCTTCGGCCTGTTCCGCACCGACCCCGAACAGTCCCGCCACCGCGGGCTGACCTATTTCATGTTCGACCTGCGCGCCTCCGGCGTCACCGTGCGGCCGATCGCTCAGCTCGACGGCGAACCCGGCTTCGCCGAACTGTTCCTCGAAGACGTCTTCGTCCCCGACGATCCGGCCGATCCGGGCGCCTCCGGGGTGATCGGCGAGGTGGACAACGGCTGGAAGGTCGCGATGAGCACCGCCGCCAACGAACGCGGCCTCTCCCTGCGTGCACCCGGCCGGTTCCTGGCCACCACCGACCGGCTGGTGCGGCTGTGGCACCAGCGCCGCGACGAGGTCCCGGCCACCACCGCCGCCGGCCAGGGGGTGGCCGACGCCTGGATCGGGGCGCGCGCTTATGAGCTGTCGACCTACCAGACCGTCAGCCGGCTGGCCGCCGGCGGACAGCTGGGCATGGAGTCCTCGATCAACAAGGTCTTCTGGTCGCAGTGGGACATCGCCGCCCACGAGACCGCCCTGGATCTGCTCGGTGCCGACGCCGAACTGGAGACGGCGTGGTCCGGCGGCTACCTGTTCGCCCTGTCCGGCCCGATCTATGCCGGCACCAACGAGATTCAGCGCAACGTGATCGCCGAGCGACTCCTCGGCCTGCCCCGCGGAGACCGGTGACCATGGAATTCCTGCTCGATCAGACCCACGACGACCTCGCCGATACGGTCACCGCCCTCACCGAACGCGCCGGCGGCACTGCCGTGGCCCGGGCCTGGTCCGACGGCGACCGCGGACCGGCCCTGGCGGTCTACCGGCAGCTGGCGCAGGGCGGCATCACCGGGCTGCTAGTGCCCGAGGAGCTCGGCGGCAGCGGTGCCGGTCCGGTGGAGATGATGGTGGCCGTCGAAGCCCTCGGCCGGTCTGCGCTGCCGGGGCCGGTGGTGGAGACCTGTGCGGTGGTGCCGCACCTGCTGGCGGTGGCCGGCAACGGTGACGAGTTGGCACCGTTGCTGGCCGGCGACACTCTGGGCACGGTCGCCGCGCCGCCGCGACAGCCGCGCGCCGCCGACACCGAGGGCGCCGCGGTCTATCTGCTCGACGGCCGAACCCTGAGCCGGGGTGTGCCCTCCGACGTCCAGTCCACGGTGGACCCGGCCCGCACCGTCGCCGCCGTCACGGCCGGTCCGGCCCTGGTCGACGGGATCGACGTCGCCGCCGTCACCGACCTGGCCGCCCTGGCCACGGCCGCTTACACCCTCGGCCTGGGCTCGACGATGCTGTCGGTGGCCGCCGACTACGCCCGCGCCCGGAATCAGTTCGGCAAGCCGATCGGGTCGTTTCAGGCCGTCAAACACCACCTGGCCGATGTGGCGATCGCACTGGAGATGGCCCGCCCCCTGGTCTGGGGCGCTGCGCTGACATTGGACCGGTCCGACTGCTCGGCCGCCAAGGTCGCCACCGCCGACGCCGCCGACCTGGCGGCCCGGCGCGCCCTGCAGGTCCTGGGCGCCATCGGCTACACCGCCGAACACGATCTGGCCCTGTATCTGACCCGGGCGCGCGCTCTGCGCAGCGCCTGGGGGACGCCGGCGGTGCACCGCGCGGCGATCCTGGAGACACTGTGAACGCCCCGGGGCCAATGGGGTCGGTCACCAGCGAGGAGCTGCGGGCCCTCGGCGATGCGGTCCGCGACGTCTGCCGCCGCCGCGGCGGAACGGCCGGGACACGCACTGCGATGGCCGGTGCGGGCCGCCGGCACACCCCACTCTGGGAGGATCTGGCCGGCGGCATCGGCGTGGCCGGGCTGCTGGTGCCCGAGGCGTACGACGGTCTGGGCGCCTCCGTGCAGGAGAGCGCCGCCGTCCTGGAGGCGCTCGGCGAGGTCCTGGCACCGGTACCGGTGCTGTCCTCGGCGGTGCTGGCCACCGGCGCCCTGCTGGCCGCCGGCGACGAGGCCGCCGCGACCGAGTTGCTGCCGCGACTGGCTTCCGGTGAGCTCAGTGCGAGTCTGTGCTGGGCCGGACCACACGGGTGGGACCACCCCGGGGTGGTCGCCGAGGCCGGACTGCTCAGCGGCACCGCCGACTACGTCCTCGACGGCGAGACCGCCGAGGTCTTCCTGGTCCTGGCCGGTACCCCAGACGGTGCGGGCCCGATCACCCTGCACCACATCGCCGCCGACGCTCCCGGGGTCACCGTCACCGCACAGCCGGTGCTGGATCCGACCCGGCCGCTGGCCCGGGTGCACTTCGCTTCGGCGCCGGCACAGGCCGTGCCGGCTCCGGACGGACTCGTCGAGCACCTGCGCACCCTGGCCTGGGCGTTGCTCTCGGCCGAGCAGACCGGCGGGGCGGCACGCGCCCTGGAGATGACCGTCGAGCACACCCTCGCCCGCACCCAGTTCGGCCGGTCGCTCGCCAGTTTCCAGGCACTCAAGCATGCGATGGCAGACATGTACGTCCTGGTCGAGACTATGCGCTCGTGCTCGGCTGCGGCCGTAGCCGCCGTCGCCGCCGGCGATCGGCAGGCACCGGCCCTGGCCGCCGCGGCGCACGTCTACTGTTCGGAGAACTACCGGACGGTGACCGGTCAGGCGATTCAGTTGCACGGGGGCATCGGGATCACCGCCGAGCACGATATCGGGCTGTACTTCAAACGGGCCCAGGCCGATGCGCAGCTGTTCGGGCCGCCGCATCGGGCGGCCGCGCTGATCGAGCTGTAGCGCCGGCGGCTACCGTTCGGGCGCGGGCAGCCCCAGGATCGTATGCCCGCAACCTGCGACATAGGCCGCCCCCGCCGCGGTCCGCGCGAGCGCCGGCAGCTGGGCCAGCTCGTTGATCGCGGTGATCGCCGCCATCACCGTCACCCGGGCCTGGGCGGTGCGGTCCGACGGCGGCTCGCCGCCGTAGAGCCGGACCCATTCGGCGACGTAGTGCCGCTGCGCCGAACGCAGCAGCGTGGCATCCGGCTCGTCCAGGGAGCCGGTCTCGGCGACGATCGCCCGCATCAGCGCCGGATGGCCGACCGCGAAGGCGGCATAGGTCTGCGCTACCGCCGACAGCGCCGACCCGGTGTCGACGGCCCGCCGCATCACATCGTCGAGGGTGACCTGCAGGTACCCGTTTGCCCGATGCAGCAGGACCGCCAGAATCTCGGCTTTGCCGCTGAAGTGGTTGTAGATGCTCGACGGCGCCAGGTCGACGGCCGCGGCGATGTCGTCGATCCCGACACCGTCGTAGGTGTGCTCGGCGAACAGTGCCACCGCCGCCGACAGGATCTGCTCGCGGGTGCCGGTCCGCGACAGTCCCGGCGGGGCGGGCGTGTGTGCCGGCAGCCGCTCAGGCATCGTCGCGGCACGCCACGCCAGGGTGGTCAGGACCTCGGGCTCGGCCACCTCCGCGTGGTGGGTCGCCACACTCAAGAACACCGCCAGTACCGCCGTCGACCGCGCCCGCACCTCGCGTCGCGTGCTCTCCGTGGCGGCACCGGCGACGACGGCGTCCAGGCGTCCGAGGAGGTCCTCCCGGATCCGATCGGCGGTCGATGCCGGCAGATGCCGAGCCTCCCGGATCCACAGCCGGCCGGCATACCGGTGCTCGAGGACCCGGGCGGACAGACACGCCAGCCGGTCGGCCTCGTGTCCGCCGTCCAGTGCCGCACACAGCTGGTCGACGTAGGCGGCGAAGGCTTCCGTCAGCACCGCCTGTTTGTTGACGAAGTGGCGGTACAGCGCCGACGGCCGTACACCCACCTCGTCGGCGATCATCGCCATCGACACCGCCGAGTATCCGCGGTCGACGAACAGCCCGGTGGCCGCCGCCAGAATCAGCTCCCGCCGGTTGGCCGGACGCGTCCGCGGCAGGCTACCGGTCACGGCACTGACCATCCAGCTTCCACGGACCGCCCAACTTCCACTAGCCGCCCAGTTTCAGGGAGCGGCCGACGATCTCCTTCATGATCTCGCTGGTGCCGCCGTAGATACGGGAGATCCGCGCGTCGATGAACGCCCGGGCGATCGGGTACTCGAGCATGTAGCCGTAGCCGCCGTGCAGTTGCACGCACGCGTCGATCACGCGGCCCTGCAGTTCGGTGGCCCACAGCTTCGCCTTGGCGGCATCGACGGCGGTCAACCGGTCGGCGAGCAGTTCTTCGACGGCACGGTCGAGGAAGGTCTGCACGATGTCGACCTCGGTGACCAGTTCGGCCAGCCGGAACCGGGTCGCCTGGAAATCGCCGATCGGCTTCCCGAAGGCCTTGCGCTCACGCACATAGTCGATCGTCCAATCCAGGGCCGAGACCGCTGCCGCTAGTCCGGCGATGGCCACCGACAGCCGTTCCTGAGGGAGATTGGCGGTCAGCCCGAAGAAGCCGGCGCCCTCTTCCCCCAGGAGGTTCGCCGCCGGGACCACCACATCGGTAAAGCTCAGTTCCGCCGTGTCCTGGGCATGCAGGCCGACCTTGTCCAGGTTCCGTCCGCGTTCGAAGCCGGGCATATCGCGTTCGATCACCATCAGGCTCAGTCCTCGATGCGGATCCGGTCCGGTGCGGACCGCGGTGATGATCAGATCGGCGTTGATCCCGTTGGTGATGAAGGTCTTGGCGCCGTTCACCACGTACTCGTCACCGTTGCGCACCGCGGTGGTGGCGATGCCCGACAGATCCGAACCGGTGCCCGGTTCGGTCATGCCGATCGCCACCACCGTCTCGCCGGAGGCGACCCCGGGCAGCCAGCGCGCCTTCTGCTCGTCGTTGGTCAGGTCGAGCAGATACGGCATGCACACATCGGCCTGCAGGGTGATGCCCAGGACCGCCGGCGCCACCGCTTGCGCGGCCGCCTCTTCGGCGAGGATGGCGTTGAACCGGAAGTCGCGGATGCCCGCGCCGCCGAACTCCTCGGGTACCGCGGCGAACGCGCCCAGTTCGGCGGCTTCGACGAACAGCGAGCGCGGCACCACGCCGGCCTGCTCCCACTCGGGATAGTCGGGCACCACGCGCTGGGCCAGGAACTGCCGCACGGCGGCCCGGTAGTCGTCGTGTTCGGCTTCGAAGAGATTGCGCTTCATTCGGACTCTCAGATCAGTAATCGCCGCCGCGGGACCACACCCGCGGCCGACATCGTCGGGCTGGGATCGGGTACGGCGAAACGACGACGACAGCGCGGAGCAGCCCCTCACCGAAGACGGTTTCGCACGAACCTCTATTCACATTATGGCCCAGACAGCTGCGACCACGTGCGATAGTCGAGGAAATTACCGCCACACAAGCACTTACGCCTGTTCGCTTACGGAGGACAAGATGCAGATCACCCAGTCCCTGCGGCAAACCGCCCAGCTCACTCCCGACCACATCGTCACCATCTACGGGGACCGGCGCCGGACCGCTGCGCAGACCCTGGACCGGGTGTCCCGGCTCGCCGGTGCCTTCGTGGCGCTCGGTGCACAGACCGGCGACCGGATCGGCATCCTCTCGCTCAACAGCGATCGCTACCACGAGTTCCTGCTGGCGGCCCCATGGGCGGGCTGCGCGGTGAACCCGGTCAACATCCGCTGGAGCCCGGCGGAGATCGCCTATTCACTGGCCGACTGCGGCACCGACATCCTGCTGGTCGACGAGACCTTCGCCCCGATGATCAACACCCTCAAGGAGCTGGCGCCGAACCTGGCGACGGTGATCTTCACCGGCGACGGTGAAGCACCGGAGGGCATGCTCGACTACGAGGCGCTGATCGCCGGGTCCGACCCGATCGCCGACGCCGAGCGCGGCGGCGACGATCTCTACGGCATCTTCTACACCGGCGGCACCACCGGCGATCCGAAGGGCGTCATGCTCAGCCACCGCGCGTGCCTCACCTCGGCGATGGGCGCGCTGGTCACCACCGACATCCTGACCCGCGGCGCCACCCTGCTGCACGCCGCCCCGATGTTCCACCTGGCAGATCTGGCCGCCTGGCACGTGGGGTGCCTGACCCGCTCCACCCACGTGATCGTCCCGATGTTCACCCCGTCCGGGGTGATCGAGGCCATCGAGAGGCACCGGGTCGTCGGCGCTCTGCTGGTGCCGACCATGATCCAGATGCTGGTCGACTCCCCCGAAGCCGCCGACGCCGATCTATCGAGTCTGATCCACATCATCTACGGCGCCTCGCCGATCGCCGAATCACTCCTGGAGCGGACCTTCGCCCTGCTGCCCGAGGTACGCCTGACCCAGGCCTACGGCATGACCGAACTGGCACCGATCGCCACCCTGCTCACCGCCGACGATCACCTGGACCCGGCGCTGCGCCGCTCCTGCGGTCGTCCGGCAGTGCATTCGGATCTGCGCATCGTCGGCGCCGACGGACAGGAACTCGGCCGCGGTGAGGTCGGCGAGATCATCGTCCGCGGCGACCATCTGATGTCCGGGTACTGGAACAAGCCCGACGCCACCGCCGACGCCGTGCGCGACGGCTGGATGCACACCGGCGATGCCGGCCACATGGATGCGAACGGCTACGTCTTCCTGGCCGATCGACTCAAGGACATGATCATCACCGGCGGGGAGAACGTGTACTCGGTCGAGGTGGAGAACGCGATCGCCAAACACCCCGGGGTGGCCCAGACCGCGGTGATCGGGGTGCCCGATGCGCAGTGGGGCGAGCGGGTGCACGCCGTCGTGGTGCGCGCCCCCGGCGCGCAGGTCACCGAGGACGAGCTCCGTGAGTTCTGTCGCGAGCACATCGCCAACTACAAGCTGCCCCGATCGGTGGCCTTCATCGAGGAGCTGCCGGTCTCGGGAGCCGGCAAGATCCTAAAACGCAATCTGCGCGATATGACCTGGTAGCCGCCGCCCATCACCGAGAATCGAGCATATGGCTGAGCAGGACACCGACAGCCCGTGGTTCGGACGCCGCGATGCGCGCATGGGACCCTTCGATGCCGTCATGTACGGCATCGAAGGCGATCCGCTGCTGCGCACCGGGATCATCGCCGTGATCGATCTGGACCGATCGCCCGATCAGGACCAGGTGGCCTCGCGCACCGAGCGGCTGACCCGGATCTTCCCGCGACTGCGTCAGCGCGCCATCGGCGGCGGCTTCTCCCCCGCTCCGCCTCGCTGGGAGACCGACCCGCATTTCGACCTGGACTACCACATCCGGTGGCGCCGCCTGCCCGACGGCACCGGCGGGGACGCCCGGTCGGGGGTGCTCGCCTACGCCTCCCGAATGGGTGAGCAGGACTTCGATCACTCCCGACCCCTGTGGGAACTGGCGGTGCTCACCGATCTCCCCGATGGCGCGGCGGCGATGATCTTCAAGATCCACCACTCGGTCGCCGACGGCATGGGCGGAATCGCGATGAGCGCCGCCCTGTTCGATCTGACGCCCGAACCGGCCGAGCTGGGGCCGATGCCCGCGGTCGCCGCCGCCGATCCGGCGGGCGTATTGGGCCGGATGCGGCAGACCACCGCCTTCACCGTCGACGCGGTGCGCGAGACCGTGGTGGGTGCGGCCCGCGCGTACGGGCGCGGGGCCTGGAGCCTGCTCACCCGGCCGGTGCAGTCGGCCCGCACCGGCGGGCGCACGGCGATGGCGGCCGCGACGAGCCTGTCGCCGCAGGGCGAGCCGAAATCGGAGTTGATGCGCGAGCGCTCGCTGTCGTCCCGCTTCACCGCGATCGCCGTTCCCCTCGACCCGCTCAGACAGACCGCCCGCGATGCGGACGTGACCCTCAACATCGTCTTCATCGCCGCCGTGGCGGCGGCCGTGGGCAGGTACCACCGGGACCACGGCGAGGAGTTGCCGGCCTTCCGGGTCAATATGCCGGTGAACCAGCGCAAGCCGGGCGATGAGGCCACCGGCAACCACTGGATGCCGGCGCGGTTCCTGGTGCCGTGCGGCGATCTCGATCCGGCCGCCCGGCTGCACCAACTGCACGGCATCGTCGACGAGGCGCGCCAGGATCCGACGCTGGGGCTCTCCGATGTGCTGTACAAGGCGATGGCCGCCCTGCCCGATCCGGTGACCGAACGGCTGGCCGGCAGCCTGATGAAGGGGGTCGACGTCGCCGCCACCAATGTGCCCGGTCCCCCCATTCCGGTGTACCTGTGCGGGGCGGCGGTCACCGGTATGACCGCCTTCGCCCCCAAGGCCGGGGCCGCGGCGAACATCGGGCTGCTCACCTACAACGCGATCGCCCACATCGGCGTCAACGCCGACGTCGTCGCCATCCCCGACGTCGACGAGTTCACCGCCTACCTGACGCAGGCCTTCGCCGATTACGGCGGCTGAGGCGGGCCGGAGCAGCGCGCACGGGCGAGCGGCCTCACAGCCACTCGTCGCCGCCGTTCCAGGTGAGGAAGTCGCTCAGCGCCTCCTGCGCGGGCGTGACCCGCGGGTGTTCGGTCGACAGGTATCCGCCGCGGTAGAACAGCAGCGGCTTGTCCTGAAGCACCTCACCGAGGGTCTGCGCGCGGCCGACGACGATGTGATGATCGCCGCCGTCGAAGATGTTCTCCACCGTGCACTCCACCCAGGTCAGGCAGTGCCGGATCACCGGCAGCCCGAGCGGGGACGCATCCCAGTCGACCCCGGCGAACTTGTCCTGGCCGGGGGCGCCGAACTTCGCGCTGACCGACTGCTGCCGGTTGGCCAGCACGTTGACGCAGAACGCGCCGCGCTCGGCGATCACCGGCCAGGTCCGCGAGGACTTCATCGGACAGAACAGCACCAGCGGCGGGTCCAGGGACAACGCCGTGAAGCTCTGGCACGCGAACCCCACCGGCGCCTCGTCCCCGTCGAGGGTGGTGATGATGGTGACGCCGGTGCAGAACTGACCCATCGCGGTGCGGAACTGCCGCGAATCGAAGTCGGCGGACCCGTACGGCGACAGCGGCGCCATCGGTCAGCCCTGCATTCCGATGGTGAAGTCGTGTCCCCACAGGCTGACCGCGGTCGACTCCCGGGCGATCCACTCGTCGTCGTCCACCTGCCGTCCCTCACAGCCGAATTCGACGTCGAAGCCACCGGGGGTCTTCATGTAGAAACTCAGCATCAGATCGTTCACGTGCCGGCCCAGGGTCGCCGACATCGGCACCTTCCGGCGCAACGCGCGATCGTGGCACAGACCCACATCGTCGGAGTTCTCCACCTCGACCATCAGGTGCACGATGCCGGTGCTGTTCGGGATCGGCAGAAAGGCCAACGAGTGGTGCCGCGGATTGCAGCCGAAGAAACGCAGCCAGGCCGGCTCCTCCCCCTCGGCGCGACCGACGAACTGGGGTGGCAGCCGCATCGAGTCACGCAGCCGGAAACCCAGTACATCCCGGTAGAAGACCAGCGAGGCGGCGTCGTCGGTGGTGGTCAGCACCACATGCCCGAGTCCCTGTTCGCCGGTGACGAAGCTGTGTCCGTACGGGCTCACCACCCGGCGGTGCTGCAGGGCGACGCCGTGGAAAGCCTCGAGCACGTTGCCGTCGGGATCGGCGAAGACGATCAGGCCGTCGACGGCGCGATCGGCCTTCTCCTCCGGGGTGCCCTCCCGGAACTCCACCCCGGCCGCGGTGAGCCGGTCCCGGACCTCCTGCAGCCCCTGCGCGTTGGCGCACTCCCAGCCGGAGGCGGCCAGATGGTCGCGGTCGGACGGGACGATCACCAGGCGTGCCGGGAAGTCGTCCATCCGCAGGTACAGGGCGCCGGGCACCAGGCCCTTGCCCTCGACCATCCCCAGCACCTTCAATCCGTACTCGCGCCAGGCGTCAATATCGGTGGCGTCGATCCGCATGTAACCCAGCGAGCGGATCGGCGAAAGCTCGTCCGGGTGAGCCGAACGGCGAGAGATCGTGTTCTGTGTCATCGCGCGATCACACCATCGTGTCGCCGATAGGCAGCCCGAACTCACCGTTGCCGAAGGCGACGTAGGCCCGCTCGGGATCGTTGGCGGCGTGGACGCGGCCGGCGTGCGCATCACGCCAGAAGCGCTGGATGGGCGTGCCGTTCTCCAGTGCGTGGGCACCGGAGTTCTCGAAGAGCAGGTCGATCGCGTCGATCGCCCGGCCGGTGGCCCGCACCTGGTCGCGGCGGGCGGCCAGACGCAGATCCATCGGCACCTCCTCGCCGGCGACGATCAGGTCGTATTCGGCCTGCAGATTACCGGCCAGCTGGCGCCAGGCGGCGTCGATATCGCTGGCGGCCTCGGCGATGCGGACCTTGGCGAAGGGATCCTCCTTGGCCTTCTCGCCGGCGTACGCCGCGCGCACGCGCTTGCCCTGATGCTCCACGTGCGCCTGGTAGGCGCCGTAGGCCATACCGATGATCGGCGCAGAGATGGTACTGGGGTGGATGGTGCCCCACGGCATCTTGTAGACCGGGGCGGTGTTGCGCTCCAGACCCGGCGCCTCCCCGGTGCTCATGGTGCGGAAGCTCAGCATCCGGTGCCGCGGCACGAAGACGTCCTTGACGTCGATGGTGTTGGAGCCGGTACCCCGCAGGCCGACCACATTCCAGACGTCGCGGATGGTGTAGTCCTCGCGCGGGATCAGGAAGCTGACGAAGTCGACCGGTTTGCCGCCCTTGAAGACCGGACCGCCCACCACCACCCAGTCGGCGATATCGCAGCCGGACGACCAGGCCCACGAGCCGTTGACCTTGTAGCCGCCGTCGACCACCTCACCGGCGCCCATCGGTGCATACGACGAGGAGATCCGCACACTCGGATCCTCGCCCCAGACGTCTTCCTGTGCCTGCTGCTCGAACAGGGCCAGGTGCCAGTTGTGGATGCCGACGATGCCGGCCACCCAGCCGGTCGACCCGCAGGCCGTGGCGATGCGTCGCACCGCCTCGTAGAAGGTCACCGGATCCACCTGGTAACCGCCCCACTGTTCGGGCTGCATCAGCTTGAAGAAGCCGGTGCCCTCCAGCAGGGCGACCACATCGTCGGGAATCCGTCGCGCATCCTCGGTCTCCTGCGCGCGCTGTGCCAGCTCGGGCAGCACCGCATTGATCCGATCGAGCACCTGCTGTGCGGCTTCACTTCGCTGGGCCATGGCCCCTCCGTTCTCGTGGCGTACTTGGGTCGCTGAGTCAATATTAGAACACGTTCTCATTCTGATGTGGAACGTGTTCTACTATTGGCATATCAACGCTGTTCACAAGGAGGGCGGCCTCACCATGACGACGACCGACACCGGAATCCGGGAAATCGACACCGGCACCCCGCCGACCCGCTTCGCCCGCGGCTGGCACTGCATCGGCCTGGTGGACGAGTACACCGACGGAAAACCCCACTCGCTGGAGATCTTCGGCACCAAGCTGGTGGTGTGGGCCGATACCGCCGGCGAGGTGAAGGCGCTGGACGCCTACTGCCGGCACATGGGCGCCGACCTGTCCAAAGGGCAGGTCCGCGGCGACAATGTGGCCTGCCCGTTCCACGGCTGGCAGTGGAACGGCAAGGGCCGCTGCGCCCAGGTCCCCTACGCCAAGCGCAATCCGAAGCTGGCCAAGACCCGCACCTGGCCGACCATGCAGCGCAACGGCCAGGTCTTCGTCTACAACGACCCCGAGGGCAATCCGCCGCCCGAGGACTGCATCATCCCCGAGGTCGCCGAGTACGGCGACCAGGGATGGACCGACTGGAAGTGGAACACCCTGGTGATCGAGGGCTCCAACTGCCGCGAGATCATCGACAACGTCGTGGACATGGCGCACTTCTTCTACGTGCACTACGCCCTGCCCGACTACTTCAAGAACGTCTTCGAGGGCCAGACCGCGGCGCAGTACATGAACAGCCACGGGCGCCCGGATGTGGGCATCTCCGCGGCCTACGGCGACACCCGGCTGGAGTCGATCGCCGCCTATTACGGGCCGTCGTACATGCTCAACCCGATGGTGCAGTACTACGGCGAGTACGCGGTGGAGACCATCTTGACCAACTGCCACTACCCGATCGATGCGAACTCTTTCGTGCTGATGTTCGGAGTGATGGCCAAGATCCCCGAGGGCCTGTCCCCCGAGCAGGCCGACAAGATGGCCGACAAGATCACCGCCGGCATCGAGGTCGGCTTCTTGCAGGACGTCGAGATCTGGAAGCACAAGACCCGCATCGACAACCCCCTGCTGGTCGAGGAGGACGGACCGGTCTATCAGCTGCGCCGCTGGTACGAACAGTTCTACGTCGACATCGACGATGTCACCGACGAGATGACCGACCGCTTCGAATACGAGATCGACACCTCCAAGGCCCTGGAGAACTGGAACATCGAGATCCAGGAGAACCTGAGCCGGCAGGCCGAGGAGCGCGCCGCCCAGCAGGCCGCCGAGGCCGCGACGGCCACCGAGAACTCGTCGCTCTGATGACCGGCGGCGGAACCGACGGGGCGGGCGGCTGGGCCAAGGCTCCGGATTACACCGGCGATCCCGCGCGCCTGGCCGCCATCGCCACGGCCACCGCGCGCGATCGGCGGCACTACCTGCGCGGCGGGATGACCGAGCTGGAATGCCGCACCTGTCACGCCTGCGTGCTGGTGAAGAAGACCAGCCCGCATCACACCAGCGTGCAGTGGAACGACGAGGCGCTCGCGCGCTGCCAGGAGATCGCCGAGATCCGCGCCGAGGGCGGCAACCCGGCCATGCTGCCGACCTGTCCGCGCCTGTCGGCATCAATCGACCACGGGGTCGCCGAGGGGATCGTCCCGCGCGAATCCCCCGAGACCGACCCCGACGGTTACTGGTAACGCCCGTCCTGGTTTATCCTCCATACTGAAACGTGTTCTAGTTCTTCGCGGCGGCCATGTCCGACCGCAGAGGGGAATCCCTATGCCGCAAGAGACCGTCGACGTCGTCGTGGTGGGGGCCGGCGGGGCCGGCCTGTCGGCCGCCCTGACCGCCGCCAGCCAGGGGCTGCGCACCGTGCTGATCGAGAAGTCGCCGTACTGGGGCGGCAGCACCTCGCGGTCCGGTGGCGGCGTGTGGATTCCCAACAACTCGGTGCTGCGCCGCGACGGGGTCACCGACACCCCGCAGGAGGCCCGCACCTACGCCCACGCGATCATCGGCGAACACGCACCGGCCGACAAGATCGATGCCTATCTGGATCGCGGCCCCGAGGCGCTGGACTATCTGATGGCCCATGCCCCGCTGGATCTGGAATGGGTCCGCGGCTACTCCGACTACTACCCGGAGGCCCCCGGCGGGCGGGCCGGCGGCCGGTCGATCGAACCGCGCCCGTTCGATGCCCGACGCCTCGGCGACGACCTGAACACCCTGCATCCGCAGTACACCAAGGCCCCGCTGAACATGGTGGTGCTGCAAAGCGACTACAAGTGGATGAACGTCGGCTTCCGGCACTGGCGCGGGGTGGCCAAGATGGCCAAGGTCGCCGGCCGGTTCACCTGGTCGCGCTCGCGGAACAAGAAGATGATCGCCATGGGCGCGGCCCTGGCCGCCGAACTGCTGCTGGGCTGCCGGGCCGCCGGAGTGGACCTGCGGCTGAACACCCCGCTGACCGGGCTGCTGACCGACGGCGACACCGTGACCGGGGTGCGGCTCGAGCACGACGGCCAGGAGGTGGACCTGCGGGCCCGCTACGGGGTGATCCTGGCCAGCGGCGGTTTCGAGAACAACGCCGATATGCGGGCGCGGTACCAGCGCGCACCGATCGGCACCGACTGGACCACCGGGGCACCGTCGAACACCGGCGACGGCATCCTGGCGGCCGCGCGGATCGGCGCGGACCTGTCCCTGATGGACGATGCGTGGTGGGGCCCGACGATCCCGCTACCCAAGGGCCCCTGGTTCGCCCTGTCCGAGCGCAGCGTGCCGGGCACCTTCATGGTCAACCAGCACGGGGAACGCTTCATGAACGAGTCGCTGCCCTACGTCGAGGCCGTTCACCAGATGTACGGTGGCGAATTCGGCCAGGGCGAAGGCCCCGGCGCCAATGTGCCGGCCTGGATGATCATGGACCAGCGATGCCGCAACCGGTATCTGTTCGCCGGGATACCCGCACGCCAGCCGCTGCCCAAGAGCTGGCTGGAGTCGGGGGTGGTGGTCAAAGCCGTGAGCATCGCCGAACTCGCCGAGAAGATCGGCGTCGACCCGGCCGCACTGAGCGCCACCACCGCACGGTTCAACGGCTTCGCCCGCAGCGGCACCGACGAAGACTTCCGCCGCGGCGCCAGTGCCTACGACAACTACTACGGCGATCCCACCAACAAGCCCAACCCGAATCTGGGCGCGGTGGACAAGGCGCCGTTCTACGCCGTCAAGATGGTGCCCGGCGACCTGGGCACCAAGGGCGGTGTGGACACCGACGCGACCGGCCGGGTGCTGCGCGCCGACGGCAGTGTGATCGACGGCCTCTACGCCGCCGGCAACACCAGTGCGCCGGTGATGGGCCACACCTACGCCGGCCCGGGTGCCACCATCGGCCCGGCCATGGTCTTCGGCTACCTGGCCGCACTCGACGTACTCGAACGCTCCCGCTCAGACGCCACCGACGATCCCGCTACCGACGCCACCGCAGGAGTGCAGTAATCATGCCCATCGATCCGGCCATCGCCGTCGGCGCCGACCTGGGCGCCACCACCTTCTCCTGGACGCCGCGCGAAGTAGCCCTCTACAACCTCGCCGTCGGCGCCGCCGCTGACCCGATGGACCCGGCCGGGCTGGAGTACGTGTGCGACGCCGACCCGAAGGTCCTGCCGACCTTCGCCACGGTGGCCGCCACCTTCCTGGCCACGCAGCCGCCCACCGTCCGCTTCCCCGGCGTCGACATCGATCTGGCCAAGGTGGTGCACGGCAGCCAGGAGGTGCAGGTGCACCGGCCGCTGCCGCCGTCGGGCACCGCCACCACCTCCACCCGGATCGCCGAGGTCCAGGACAAGGGTTCGGCCGCGGTGATCGTGCAGGAGTCGCAGACCGTCGACGAGACCGGCAGCCCGCTGTGGACCGCGCGCAGTTCCATCTTCGCCAAAGGCGAGGGCGGCTTCGGCGGCGAGCGCGGCAGCTCCACCCGCCTCACCCTGCCCGAGCGGGAACCGGACTACGATCTGGTCGCCCCAACACTGCCGCAGCAGGCCCTGCTGTACCGGCTGTGCGGTGATCGCAATCCGCTGCACAGCGATCCGCAGTTCGCCGCGGCGGCCGGCTTTCCGCGACCGATCCTGCATGGGCTGTGCACCTACGGGACGGTGTGCCGGGCACTGGCCGATGCGGTCTTCGGCGGGGACACCGCCCGTGTCGGCGGCTTCGGCGCCAACTTTGCCGGCGTCGTCTTCCCCGGTGAGACGCTGCGGATCCGGGCCTGGGAGGATGGGAAACGATTGCTGGCGTCGGTCGCCGTGGTCGAGCGCGACGACGCGCCCGCCCTGGCGAACGTCGTGCTGTCACCCTCACCCTGACCCACCGGTCGGCCGTTCCGCCCTAAGGAGACCTTCGATGACCTCGTCCCTGGCCCCCCTGCTCGCTCAGCGCGAGGCACTCGCCCAAGATCTGGCGCAGGTCGTCGACGACGAGGTGAAGGGCCAGACCGGGATGTCGGGGGCGGCGGTGAAGGCCGCCTATGCCACGGTGCGCAAATTCAAGCCGGGCATCGTGGCCACGGCCACCTGGCACATGCTGCCGGGCTTCCTCGACGCACTCGCCCCGTTCTGGGACGAGCGCGGATCCAGCCCGTTCGGGGAGTACCTGACCGCGCACTCGGAGGCGGCCAGCGAAGCCCTGCTGGCGGTGACCGACCAGCAGGCGCAGAGCGCCGCGGCGCCGCTGGCGAAGGCCTATACGAGCCTGCGCGGTAAGGGCAAGGGGTACGTCGCCGCGGCGCTGGGACCGGTCGGCGAGGCAATCGCCGGCCACGCCGACGACGCGGCTTAGACTCAGGCGGCGCCGGTGAGCAGCACCAGGATCAGCGCCAGCACACCGACCAGGACGGTGAGCAGCGCTAAGACCCGCCACAGGTGCAGGCGGCCGGGCGACAGGTCAGTGGCGGAGACACGGGACGGGGCGACGTGATGAGAAGCCATGACGGTTCACTTTCGGTTGGAAGCGGTGTGATTCCGTACAACCACTGTGACACAAGTTACGAATGTTACAAGTAGGGGCGGGTATGCGTGTCGGGGCATGGAGTCTGCGGACGATCTGGTTGATCCTCGTCGCCTGTATGGCGGTGAGCCTGGTGGTGGCTGGCGATGGCCGCACTGAACACCGCCCTGCCCGACATCGCGCGCGATGTGCACGCGACCAGTGTCCAGATGACCTGGATCATCGACGGCTACACCCTGATCCTGGCCGCGCTGCTGCTGCCGGCCGGTGCCGTCGGTGACCGCTTCGGCCGCCGCGGCATCCTGATGCTCGGCCTGGTGATCTTCGGGATCGCCTCGCTGGCGGCGGTGTGGGTGCAGACCCCGGTGAACTGATCGCCACCCGGTTCGCCGCAGGCGTGGGCGCCGCCCTGATCATGCCCACGACGCTGTCGCTGATCACCGCGGGCGTCCCGCGCCATCAGCGCGCGATCGGGGTGAGTATCTGGTCGGCGATCGCCGGTATCGGCGCGATCCTGGGCTTCTTCGCCACCGGTGTGCTGCTGGAGTTCTTCAGCTGGCATTCGGTGTTCATCACCTTCGCCGCGGCGGCGCTGGTGACCCTGGGACTCACCTTCACCATCGGCTCGTCCAAGGACGCCGACCCCGGGCCCTTCGACTTCATCGGTTCGATCACCTCGGTGCTGGCTGTCACCGGCGTCATCTTCGGCCTTCTGGAGGCCCCCAGCCGCGGCTGGACCGACCCGCTGATCCTGGCGACCCTGATCGGCGGCGCACTGCTCGGTGTCGCCTTCGTGGTGATCGAGAAGCGCCGGACCTCCCCGCTGCTGGACGTCGACCTGTTCGGCAACCGCGCCTTCGCTTCCGGTTCCCTGTCGGTGGCACTGCAGTTCTTCGCCTCGTTCGGCGTCTTCTATCTGATCCTGCTGCTGCAGCTGGTGTTCGGCTACTCCCCGCTCAAGTCGGCCTTCGCCCTGATCCCGATGGTGATCGGTGTGGGCATCTTCGCGCTGCTGGGCAACTGGATCGCGGTGCGATTCCACTCGCTGCGTTTCGTTCTGGGCGGGGGCATCGCGATCTCTGCGGCCGGCGTGCTGGCCATGGGCATCTTCGACGTCGACCAGTACTGGAAACTGGCGATCATGCTGGCGGTAGCCGCGGTCGGCATTGGCCTGGCCACGGCGCCGTCGACCACGGCCATCATGGCCAACACACCCCTGGACAATCAGGGCGTGGGCTCGGCGGTCAACGACACCGCCCGGGAACTCGGCGCGGCCATCAGCATCGGTCTGGCCGGCAGTCTGATGGCGGCCGGCTATTCCAGCCGCATCGGTCCCACCGCCGCGGCCGCACGCGAACAGCTCGCTCCGCTGGGCGGTCCGGAGGCGGCCGCGCAGGCCGCCGACGGCATCGAACGGTCCCTGGCCGGCGCGGTGGAGGTGGCCAACCAGCTGCCACCGCAGGCCGCCGAACTAACGGGATTCATCCGCTCCGGGGCCGAACACGCCTTCCTGCCGCCCATGCAGCAGGCCTGCCTGGTACTCGGCGGCGTATTGCTGGCCGGTGCGGTCTTCCTGGGCTGGTTCTCCCCGCGGCAGGTGATCGACCCCGAGTTGACACTCGGCGAACCACTGGGTGAGCAGGAGCTGCATCCGGAGCAGGTGGCGGCAGCCGAACCGGATCGACCCTGATCCACCGCCGACTCGGGCCGCGCACCCACAGGGCCGCCGCTACGCCGCAAGCCACCCCGATCAGGGTGTCCAGGGTGCGCTCGGCCAGCAGCCGGCCCGGCGGCATCGGCGTGGACAACTGCGTCATCGCCATGATCAGCGGCGTGAAGAAGCCGATGGCCAGCCCGTAATGCCGGGTCATGAACAATTCGGTCGGAAACACCAGCAGCAGGATCACCAGCACCAGCTCAGACTCACCCAGATTCAACGGAAGCAGCGCCGCGGTGGCCGCCAGTCCAGCCAGCGTCCCGGCGATCCGATGCCCGGCCCGGCGCAGCACCCCGCGCAGTTCGGTCGACGACACGGCGCCGGTGTCGATCGCCGCCAGCGGCACCGCAGCGGCGGCCATCGCCCAGTTCGCATGATCCAGCCCCAACGCCAGCCCGAGGCCGCCGGCGGTGCCGACGGCGACCAGGTAGCGCAGCGCATGGATCCGCGCGGCCACCGGCCGGTAGGGTGCGGGCACGACGACCTCTGCCGTGGCCGGACCGGCGGCGACCGCGCCGATGAGCACCGCCAGCAGTGCCGTGCCCACCCCGACCGCCAGCGCCACGGAGATCGGCGCCACCTGCGCCGGCACCAGCGCCGTGGCCCCCAGGGCGAAGATCGCGAAGAACGGTCCGGACGGGCGCAACCGCCACCGGTCGGCCAGTAGCGAGGCCCCGGCGGCGAAGACCGTCTCGGTGAGCACCAGCACCACGCCCGGGACGGCCAGGTGGGCCAGCACCACGCCGATCGCGATGGCCGCACACAGCAGCACCCCGCCGCGCAGCTGCGCACGACTGCGCGCCCAGCCGTGCAGGTAGCGGCCGTACATTCCGGCGAACGAGCCGAAGACCGCGTACACCAGGAGCTCGGGGCGGCCCGTCGCCAGGAGAGCCGTGCCGGCCAACGCCAGGGCGATCGCCAGCCGCAGGGCGTGGGCGTGGTCGTGCCGGTCCGGCCGCCAGGCCGGCGGCACCGGCGTCGTCGTTCGTCGCCTCACAACCCTGCCCTCGCTTGTTCTGCTCTCAGCCCCCTGCGCCCGCCACCCGCGCCCTGCCGGATCCCCTTCATGGTGGCCCGCATCCAGCCATCGGCGCCAAGATCAGTTTTCGATCGCGTGATCGGTCAGACCTATCACCCGTGGTGTCGCCGGTTTCCCGATGTGCTACAAACAGCGCATGCTGTTCCGCCAGCTCGAATACTTCGTCGCACTGGCCCGCGAACGTCACTTCTCCCGGGCCGCGGCCGCCTGCTACGTCTCGCAGCCGGCGCTGTCGGAGGCGATCGGCAAGCTCGAACGCGGGCTCGGGGTTCCTCTGGTGCGGCGCACGCAGAACTTTCAGGGACTGACCCCCGAGGGCGAACAGCTGGCGGACTGGGCCCGCCGGATCCTCGCCGACCGCGACGGTATGGAACAGGCCGCATCGGCATTGGCCGGGGCGTTGACCGGCCGGCTGCGCCTGGGCGCGGTCCCCGGAGCGGCGACCACGGTCACCGCGCTGATCGACGGTCTCGCCCACGCCCATCCGCAGGTGCGGGTAGGACTCGACGCCGGACTGCAGTCGGCGCAGATCGCCGACCGGATCCGCCGGTTCGAACTCGACGCCGGCCTGGTGTATCCCGACGGGATCGACGTCTCCGGTCTGGCGGTGACCACCCTCTACTACGAGAACCACGTCCTGGTCGCCGAGGCCGCCCTTCTCCGGCCGCTGACACCGGACCGGACCGGAGCGCCGGCCTGGGCCGCGGTCGCCGAGCTGCCGCTGTGTCTGCTGCGGACCGGCATGCGCGGGCGGGATCTGGTCGACGAGGCCGCCGCCGCGCACCAGGTGGTGCTCGAGCCCCGGGTAGAGACCGATGCGGTCTCGACGCTGCTGGCCTTGGCCGGCACCGGCCGTTGGGCGTGCATCGTCCCGCGGACCTGGCTCACCGATCCGGCGCCGCCGGGACAGGTGTCGCTGCCGCTGCCGGCTGCCCCCGGGGAACGGGCCGGAGCCGCCCTCGGCGCCCGGGTCGCGCTGGTACGGGCCGCCGCCGAACCGGTGTCGGTCCTCACCGCGGCACTGGAACGGCATGCGCGCGACGTAACCTGGGCACCATGACCTTCACCGGTTTCCCCGAAGCCGCCTTCGATTTCTACGACGATCTGGAGATCGACAACTCCAAGGTCTTCTGGGAGGCCCACAAG
Organism: Gordonia hirsuta DSM 44140 = NBRC 16056; assembly: GCF_000333015.1. Lineage (GTDB taxonomy): Bacteria > Actinomycetota > Actinomycetes > Mycobacteriales > Mycobacteriaceae > Gordonia > Gordonia hirsuta. The sequence goes on from NZ_BANT01000028.1 coordinate 62,113, forward strand.
GCCCAGTACCGCAGTGACGTCCGCGAGCCGATGACCGCCCTGATGGACGAGCTGGCCGGTGAATTCGGCGCGGCGAAGATCTTCCGCCCCTACCGCGACGTCCGCTTCGCCAAGGACAAGACCCCGTACAAGACGCACCAGGGCGCCTTCGTCGCCGCGGCACCGGACGCCCCGGCGACCGGCTACTACGCCGAGATCGCCGCCCCCGGTTTCCGCGTCGCCGGCGGCTTCTACCAGGCCGACGGCCCCCGGCTGGCCGCAGTGCGCACCGCCATCGATCACCCGCGTCACGGAGCCGGACTGGAAAAGATCCTCACGGCGCTGACCGCTGACGGCTGGACACTCGACGGCGACCGCCTCAAGACCGCGCCGCGCGGCTGGTCCACCGGACATCCGCGCATCGAATTACTGCGGTACCGGTCCCTGACGCCGATCCGCAGCTACGGCTTCGACCCGGTGATCCACACCCCGGAACTGGCCGACCGGATCCGCCGGGACTGGCGCGGGCTGCGGCCGCTGGTGGAGTGGATCAGCGAGCACGGCCGGACCTGACCGGACCGGCACGCCGCCGGGGCCCGGAATGTCTCGGGCCGCCCCCTGACGACCGGCCGGAGTGCTTTGCTGGTAGTCATGCGCCGCACAGTTGCCAGCACACTCCTGGCGATCTCCCTCATCATGTCCGTTTCGTGTGCATCAGAGTCCAGCGAGCCCGGAGTCTCTTCGTCCCCAGGACTCCCGTCGCAGTCCACCCATACCGCGCAACAGGCCGCGGAGTCGCTGCAGTCGAGTGTGCAGACGGTTGTCCGGGTCATACCGATCGATGAAGACAACGGCCCGAACGCTCTGATCGGCAGACCGACCGGGTACATCGCGGCAACGGCACTGGTCGACAGCCGCACCGAGTGCGAGACGGTCGACGGCAAGCCCGCCACAGACTGCGGCGCGGTCATCGAACAATGGCCATCGCAGGCCGCGGCCGAACAGCGGAAAGCGTACATCGACGGTGTGCTCGAAGCAGCACCGTACTCGGAACCGAGTACTCGACGGTGAAAGGCGCCCTCCTGCTGCGCGTCACCGGCGGCTTGAAGCCGAGTCAGGCCAAGGAGTACGAAACCGCCTTCACCGGTTGACGAACCCCGGGCACCGGAGGCCGTGCGGCGCGGATCCGGTTTCCGCTGCACCTGGGGGACCTGCGCATCGAATTGCTCCGGTATCGCTCCCGGACGGCGATCGGTGGCTACGGTGTCGACCAGGTGATCCACACCCCCGAACTCGCCGACCGGATCCGCCGCGACGGGTGCGGGCTGCGGCCGCTGGTGGAGTGGATCAGCGGGCACGGCCGGACCTGCGCGGGCCGGCACGTCACAGGGAGGGGGCCCTGCATGTCGCGCGCCGACCAACCGCGCCCACCCCTGGAGACCGTCACCGACCACGCCGACATCGGCGACTTCGGCATACCGGTGTCCGTCGACGACATCGAGATCACCCGCACCGTCGAACGCGAGTTCCTCACCGCCCTGGTCTGGGCTCCGCCGTCGCTGGCCGCATCGGTGGTGCGCGCACTGATCGGCCCGGACCGTCTGTCCCTCGACGCACCGCTGCTGTACCTGCCCGGCCACGGCGCGGTCTTCGCCCTGATCGCCGGTTCGGTCCATGCCGGGGCACCGTTGCGGCCGGTCGATCTGGGACCGCACGCCGCCGATCCGGCGGCCGCCCCCGCATTCCGGAACCTGCTGATGGAGATCGCCTCACCCAACCCCGCCGGACCGTGGCCGCTGCCGGTGGACAGCGATCTGCCGGCCCTGGCCGCCAGCGTCGTCGACCAATGGCACCGCCGCGGCTACCAGGCGCTGCTCGAACGTATGAGCACCGTGCTGATCGAAGAGCCCAGCGACACACTCGGCGCCCACTGGGCGGCCCTGAGCGCCCACCAGCGGACCGCCGAACAGACACGCCGGACGATCCTCACGGCCCTGGCCGACATCGGTTGAAGACGCCCCGCTCGCCGGCTCAGTCCGAGTCGGTGTTCTTCTCGCGCAATGCGGCGTCCTCCTCGCGCAGAGCATCGACGATCGCGCCGAGAGTCGGGGCGAACTGGGAGTCGACGAACCGCGGCCGATCGCCCACCGCCAGCCAGTAGCGCTCCAGGTGCTCGCGGACCGGATCCTTCAGTTCGGCGAAGACCAGGTCGATCCCGTGCTGGCACAGGTAGTCGTCGAGTTCGATGAGCTCGTCGATGGCCGAGGAGTCGATGCGGGTGATCGGTTCGGCGGCCAGTACGACGGTGCGGATCGGTCGGCCCGACGAGGCCGACCGAGTCACCTGTACCCGCACCCACTCATCGAACAGCGCCCCGTTGGCGAAGAACAACGGGCCGTCGAAACGCAGGATCAGCACCCCGGGGATGCGCCGGGCCTGCCGGTGGCGACTGACGTCGTGAAAACCACGCAAGCCGGCACATCGCCGAGTTCGGTACGGTACGGGCGCACCGAGGCGTCGATGAAGGCCACGATCGTCAGCCCGCCCTCAACCCGGTCCACCCGGAACAGTGCGATCACCGAGCGCACATCGACCAGAGAGACTGCGGCCACGATCACCACAGCCGCCAGCGGGACCGGTAGGGGCGGATCTGCGCACCGGGCAGCCGGCGCAGGGCCGCGCCGACGGCCCCGGCGCGGCGGTCAGTCGTCGTCGAGGATCTCATCGACCATCGAACCTACGGTGGGAGCGAAGTGACTCGGCCCGAAACGCGGCTTCCCGTCGAGTTTGAGCCGGTAGCGCTCCAGTTGTTCGCGGACCGGATGCTTCATCTCGGCGAAGACCAGATCGACCCCGTGTTGGGACAGGTAGTCGTCCAGTTCCACCAGCTCGTCGATCGCCGAGGAGTCGATGTCGGTGATCGGCTCGCAGGCCAGCACCACCGTGTTGATCTCCCGGCCCGCCGACCGGGCACGGCGCACCTGGGCACGCACCCAGCCGTCGAACATGGCCCCGTTGGCGAAGAACAGCGGCGCGTCGAAGCGCAGGATCAGCATCCCCGGCACCAGCCGCGCATTCGGGAAGCGGGTGATGTCGTGGTAGCCGCGGACACCCGGGACGTCACCGAGTTCGGCGCGGTAGGGCCGCGACACCGAGTAGATGAAGGCCAGCAGCGCCAGGGCCGCCACGATCACCACCGCCGCCAGCGCCGAGGACGGCAGATACGCGGTGACCCCGGGGATCAGCAGCAGCGCCGCCAGCACCAGCACCGCCCCGGTCACCGCCGTGACCTGGCTGGGTGCCCCCGCGGCCTCGGCCACCGCGGTGCGCGAACGGGAGGCGATGGCCGGGAGACCGCCGAAGAAGCCGCCGGCGACGTTCGCCAGTCCCACCGCCCCGACCTCCTGGTTACCGTTGACCGTGTGCCCCGCCCGGGCGGCGAAGGTCCGCGAGAGCACGCTGGTGTCGGCGAAGGCGATCAGCGCGATACCGGCCGCCGGCACCAGCAGCGTCACCCAGTCGTTCCATACCCGCGACGGCAGCGCCGGTGCCGGCAGCCCGTCGGGCATGGCCCCGACCACCGGGACCGGGTGCTGCCAGCCCGCGGCCACCAGAAAGAGCATCGCCCCGGCCACCGCGATCAGCACCCCGGGGATCACCGCGCGCCACCATTTGAGCAGCAGGATAAGCAGCAGGCAGACCGCGCCGATGGCCGCCGCCTTCGGCACCACCTCGCCGTCGGCGATACCGCGCCAGTCCGCGACGATCACCTCCAGGATCGACTCACCCGAACCCGAGAAGCCCAGCAGGGTGGGGACCTGACCCAGCACCACCACCAGCGCGATCCCGTTGAGGTAACCGATGCGGATCGGTTTGGCCAGCAGCGTCGTCAAAAACCCCAGCCCGGAACACCCCGGCCAGCAGCAGGATCACCCCGACCTCGATCGCCAGCACCCCGGCCAGCTCCACCCGCCGCTCCATATTCGTCACCGCCAGCGGAATGATCGCCGCGGCGATGATCGGCGCCAGTGCCGATTCCGGGCCCAGCACCAGGATGCGCGACGGCCCGATCAGCGCGTACACGAAGACCGGGATGACGGTGGCGTACAGGCCGTGCACCGGCGGCAGACCCGAGACCTCGGCGTAGCCGAGCCCGGCCGGGATCATCAGCGCCGCAACGGCGATCCCGGCCACCAGATCCCCGCGCAGCCATCCCCACCGGTAGTGACCGACCGTGGTGGCGGCCGGCAGCCACCGCAACAGCTCCCCGGTGAACCTCCGGCGCCGAGTCCGCGGCCGCGGTGTCACTCCGGCGTCGCCGCCCCCAGCGGTGTCCATGGACACCGATCCTGCCTGATCGGCGGCCGCGGCACCGGTGGTCTTAGACCGTCGCTTCGGCGGTGGCCTTGGCCCAACGGTAGTCGGCCTTGCCGGCCGGGGTGCGGCGCACTTCGTCGACCACCACGACCGTGCGCGGCACCTTGTAGCCGGCCAGCGACTGGCGGCAGAACTCCTGCAGTTCGGCCGTGGTCGGGCCGGGCTGTTCGGCACGGATCTCCACCACAGCGGCCACCTGCTGGCCGTACTTGGGGTCGGGAACCGGTACGACGAGGACGTCGGCGATGGCCGGATGCCCCCGCAGGATGCTCTCCACCTCCTCGGCGTACACCTTCTCCCCGCCGGTGTTGATGCACTGGCTGCCGCGGCCGAGGAAGACGATGCCGCCGTCGTCGTCGACGTACCCCATATCGCCGAGAACCGAGATCCGGGTGCCGTCGGCCATGGTCGGGAAGGTCCGGGCCGTCTTCTCCGGATCCTTGTAGTAACCCTGCGGGATGTTGCCGACGCGCGCGATGTGGCCGACCTCGTGCGGGGTGGTGATCTGCTCGAAGCGTTCGTCGACCACCATCATCCGCGGGTTCGCCGGGACCTTCAGGTTACCGTTCTCGTCGAGTTCGATCTCGCCGTCGTTGCCGGATTCGGAGGCACCGAAGTTGTCGCGCAGCACCCAATCGGGATTGATCGCGGTGTACCGGTCGCGCACGCTCTTGCTCCAGATCGCCCCGCCGGAGGCGATCATGAAGATCGACGACATGTCCACCTCACCGGCGGCGCGTTCGAGCTCCTCCACCAGCGGCAGACCCATCGCATCCCCGACGATCAGGATGGTCTGGGGCCGGTCCCGTTCGATGTTGCCGACGATGGTGGCTGCATCGAATTCGCGTTCCAGGATCAGCCGGCCGCCCAGGGACAGGAAGGTGAACAGGGAGTACGACGCCGCACCGTGCATCAGGGGCGCGGCGATGAGGAAGGCGATCGACGGGAAGTTCGTGACCTCGCGGGCCAGCTCCTCGTAGCTCTCCCGCGGCGGACCGTACGGGTTGCCGCCGGAGATGGGTTTGCGGAAGAAGTCGTCGTGGTGCCACACGACGCCCTTCGGGTAGCCGGTGGTGCCGCCGGTGTAGATGATGTAGAGCTCCTCACCGGTGCGCTCGGGGAAGTCCCGCTCGGCCGACTGGTCCTTCGCATCGGCGAAATCGACCAGCGCGATGCCGTGTTCGGCGGCGGCCGCTGCCAGTTCGCCGGTGGTCTCCCCGATCACGAAGATCACGCGCAACTCGGGCAGTTTGCCCAGGAGTCCGGCCAGCGTCTGCTGGTGTTCGGGCAGTTCGACGGCGACGGCCGCCGAATCGGAGTTGGTGAAGATGTATTCCAGTTCCGGTGCGGTGTAGCGGTAGTTGATGTTGACCGGCACCGCACCGATCTTCAGCATGCCCAGCAGTGCCGCCACGTGTTCGACACTGTTCTTCAGATACAGGGCCACCTTGTCGTCGCGGCCGATACCGTGGGCGGCCATCAGGTGCGCCACCTGCGTGGTCATCGCATCCATCTGGGCATAGGTGAAGCCGTCGCCGTCGTACGACAGGATGATCCGGTCGGGAACGGCATCGGCGACGGTCTCGAAGACGGATGCCAGGTTGAACTTCATTGCGATCTCCTTGAGGCGGTCGGGCTGGCAGGCCGGTGGTCAGGCGGGGTGTCGGGGCAGTCGGGGGTGTCGGGGTCAGTCGATGGTCAGGATCAAACCGGAGGTCGGGACGCCGGTACCGGCGGTCACCAGGGCGGCGCGGGCGCCGTCGACCTGGTTGACCGACTCACCGCGCAGTTGGCGCACGGCTTCGGCGATGCCGTTCATCCCGTGGATGTAGGCCTCGCCGAGTTGACCGCCGTGGGTGTTCAGCGGCAGCCGTCCGCCCACCTCCAGGGCGCCGGGTTCGCGGACGAACTCGCCGGCCTCCCCGTAGCCGCAGAAACCGAGCTCCTCCAGTTGCATCAGGGTGTACGGGGTGAAGTGGTCGTACAAGATGGCCAGATCCATCTCGTCGGGCCGCAGCTGCGCCTGCGCCCACAGTTGCCGGCCGACCAGACCCATCTCGGGCAGGCCGGTGAGCTCGTCGCGGTAGTAGCTGGTCATGATGAACTGGTCGTTGCCGCTGCCCGAGGCCGCCGCGCTGATGGTGACCGGGCGCTGCGCCAGGTCCCGGGCACGCGCGGGGGTGGTCACCACGATCGCGACGCCACCGTCGGACTCCTGGCAGCAGTCCAGCAGGTGCAGCGGTTCGGCGATGTAGCGGCTGGCCTGATGGTCGTCCAGGGTGATCGGCTTGCCGTAGAAGAAGGCCTTCGGGTTGACCGCGGCATGTTTGCGGTCGACCACCGCGATGCGGCCGAAGTCCTCGCTGGTCACTCCGGTCTGGTGCATGTACCGCTGGGCGACCATCGCCACGAACGCCGCCGGGGTGGACAGCCCGTGCGGATAGGAGAAGGCGTTGTCGACCCCCGAGGAGGTGGCCTGATTGGCCACGGCGGCGCTGACCTGGCCGAACCGGTTCCCCGAACGCTCGTTGAAGGCCCGGTAGGCCACGACCACCTCGCATACGCCGGTGGCCACCGCCATCGCCGCCTGCTGCACCGTGGAGCAGGCCGCTCCGCCGCCGTAGTGGATGCGGGAGAAATAGGTCAGCTCCCCCAGCCCGACCGCGCGGGCCACCGCGATCTCGGTGTTGGTGTCCATGGTGAAGGTGACCAGCCCGTCCACGTCGGCCGGAGCCAGCCCCGCATCGGTCAGGGCCGCGGTGACTGCCTCGGCCGCGAGCCGCAGTTCGCTGCGGCCGGAGTCCTTGGAGAAGTCGGTGGCGCCGATCCCGGCGATGGCCGCCCGGCCGGACAGGGTGCGCTCAGGCATCGCCCGCCCCGTCGGTGAAGGTGACCGTGGCGATCACATGCTTGCCCAGCGCGTTGGTGCCGGTCACCGCGACGGTGACGACCGGTCCGTCGATCGCGGTCACCTCGCCGGTGAGCACCAGGGTGTCGTAGGCGTACCAGGGCACCCCGAGCTTGAGGTTGATCGCACCGATCCGGGCGCGCGGTCCGGCCCAGTCGGTCACGAACCGTTCCACCAGACCGGTGTCGGTGAGGATGTTGACGAAGATGTCCTTGGAGCCTTTGGCCTGGGCCAGGTCGCGGTCGTGATGGACGTCCTGGAAGTCGCGGGTGGCCAGGGCGGTGGCGACCACGAACGTCGGGGTGGCCTCGATGGTCAGCGGTGGCAGCGTGTCGCCGATGCCGATCGCGGGAGCTGTCGATGTCATCGTTTCCTCCAGGCGTAGAGCGTCCAGGCCTGCTGGTCGGGATCGGCCGGATCGTCGCCGGCGGCCGGGAAGTCGAGGAACTCCACCTGCACCGGCAGCCCGATGTGCACCTGCGCCGGATCCACTCCGCGCAGCTGGCCGAGCATGCGCACCCCCTCGTCCAGTTCGACCAGGGCCACCACGAAGGGCAGTTCCCGGCCCGGGACCGCCGGGGCGTGATGGACGACGAAGCTGTAGACGGTGCCGGTGCCGGCGGCCACCACGTAGTCGGTCGGCAGGTAGTGCCCGTCCTGTCCGCGCGGTTTCCAGGTGGCCGGAATCGGCGGGTGCGCCAGGGACCCGTCGGCCCGTTGCTGGATGCGCAGCTCGTGCGCGGCCACCCCGTCCCAGAAGAACTCGGTGTCCCGGGAGATCGACGGCCGGATCAGCCGGGTCGGATCCAGATCGGCCGGAACATCGATGCCGGCGGTCGGCGCCGCCTCGGCCGGAGCGGCCGTCGACGGCGAATCGGGCCGGAACTTGAGGATGCGGAAGTCCATCTCGGCGACGCATTCCTCGCCGACCCGCCAGGTGTTGCGGGTGGTGAAGAACCAGCCCTCCCCCAGCGCGGTGCGCTTGGGGCCGGTGACGTCGATCAGTTCGGCACTGATCGTCACCTCCTCGCCGGGGCGGGTGTACCGGTGGTAGACGGTGTCGCAGTTGGTGGCCACCACCGAGGTGAATCCGGCCTCGTCGAACAGTGCGGTGGCCAGGCCCAGCGGATCGTCGGGGGTGCGCACCCCGTGCAGACCGCGCATGGTCCATACCTGCGCCATCGCCGGCGGGGCGACGATGCTCGGATGTCCGGCGGCGCGGGCGGCGGCCTCGTCGACGTAGATCGGGTTCGCATCGCCCATCGCCTCGACCCAGTTGTGGATCATCGGCTGGTTGATCGGATCGCGGCCGGGCCGCGGCGCACTGGGGCCGGCGGCCATGATCTTGGCCGCCGCGGTGGTGATGGCCTCGTCGTTCATCGTTTGTTCCTCGGCAGTCCCAGGCCGGCGGTGGCGATCAGATCACGCATCACCTCGTTGACGCCGCCGCCGAAGGTGATCACCACGTTCCGTTTGGCCTGCATGTCCAGCCAGTCGGCGAACTCGGCGGTGTCCGGATCGGTCAGGTCGCCGTATCCGGTCAGGACGTCGTCGATCAGCCGGTAGATCAGCTGCAGCCGTTCGGTGGCGAAGACCTTGGTCGCCGAGGCGTCGGCCATCGAGATCTCGCCCTGGGCGGCCACCTGCCAGTTGAGCAGCTCGTTGAGGCGTTCGTAGGCGCCGATCTGGGCCAGCACCCGGCGCACGGCCTGCTGCTCGATCACCGGGCGCGCGTCGTAGGTCGCCGTCGTGGCCCACTGCCGCAACCGGTCGGCCAGTCCGCCGATCCGGCCGGCCGGACCGAGCATCACCCGCTCGTGGTTGAGCTGGGTGGTGATCAGGCGCCATCCGTCGCCTTCGTCGCCGACCCGCATCGAGACCGGAACGCGCACATCGTTGTAGTAGGTGGCGTTGACGTGGTGCGCACCGTCGGCGGTGATGATCGGGGTCCACGAGTATCCCGGGTCGGTGGTGTCGACGATCAGGATCGAGATGCCCTTGTGTTTGGGCGCCTGCGGATCGGTCCGCACCGCCAGCCAGATGTAGTCCGCATCGTGGCCGCCGGTGGTGAAGATCTTCTGCCCGTTGACGACGTAGTGGTCTCCCTCGCGCACCGCGCGGGTGTTCAGCGCGGCCAGATCGGTGCCGGCCTCCGGCTCGGTGTAGCCGATGGCGAAGTGCACGTCACCGGTCAGGATGCCGGGCAGGAACTTCTCCTTCTGTTCGTCCGTGCCGTAGCGCTGCAGGGTGGGTCCGACGGTCTGCAGGGTCACCGCTGGCAGCGGAACATCGGCGCGGACGGCCTCGTTGGTGAAGATCTGCTGTTCGATCTCCCCGAACCCCTGGCCGCCGTACTCGCGCGGCCAGCCCACACCCAGGCGGTCGTCGGCGCCGAGCTGTTTGATCACCCCGCGGTAGGCCGGGCCGTGCCGCTCGGTGCGCATCACCGTCTCGTCTTCGGGGCTGATCAGCCCGGAGAAGTAGGCGCGCAATTCGTCGCGCAGCGCGCGCTGCGCATCGGTGAGATCTACGAACACATCGCCTCCTCGACGGTGACCTCGGCCAATGCGTCCAGGGTCGCCCCCGGCCCGCCGGTCAGCCGGGCCAGATCCTTGGCCAGAGAGAAATAGCGGTGCAGCGGATAGCTCAGATCCACGCCGACACCACCGTGCAGGTGCGTCATGGTGCGCAGGGCCGCCGGCAGCTCGGCCGCCAGCCAGTAGTCGGCGGTCGCCAGGTCCTCGGCGGCATCGCGGCCGGTCGCCAGCCGCCACGCCGCGGCGGTGACGATCAGGTTCAGGGTGCGCGAGACCACGTATACATCGGCCAATTGCTGACCGACCGCCTGGAAGGCGGCGATCGGCTTGCCGAACTGTTCGCGGTCGGTGACGTGTCCGGCCGTCATCGCCATCGCCCCGGCCAGCAGTCCGTCGGCATAGGCGGCCAGCAGCACGCGGTAGAGCTCGGTCACCGGCTGCGGGTCGGCGGCCAGGACGTCCTGCGGTCCGACGACGACATCGTCGAAGACGACGGTGTATTCGGCGGCGCCGCTCGAGCTGGGCGTCCGGGTCGACGACACCCCGGGTGCCTGCGGGTCGACGACGGCGACCCCGCCGTGTGCGGTCACCACCAGGGCGGCGGCCCCCCCGGCGAAGGCGACCCCGGTCTTGGTCCCGTGCAGGCGCAGGCCGTCCCCGGCGTCGGCCAGCCGTGTCTGCGGGGCGGCCCCCAGGGACCGTCCGCGTTCGGCGAC